>JABXIQ010000032.1 GCA_013373015.1 Kangiellaceae bacterium | reverse complement strand
TCAAAAAGATATTTGCGTCATTCCCGCGAAAGCGGGAATCCATTCAAAGGCTTCTATTGTAGTATAAGATAGATTCCCGCTTTCGCGGGAATGACAGAAAAGCCCAGAAAGGGTTCAGGCCTTGGCCATTTGGCTGCTTTTTCATATTACCATCAAATTATTACCGAGCTTATTTGGTAATTAGCTGCAATAACGCCCACTGCTCATCCCAGCTAGCTAATGGAGACTGCAAAAAGTCAGTACGCACAAATTGCTGCACACGTCCTTCGACCACCGCCATTAGTAAGTTGGCACGACTCGCTACATCAGGCTGTAATTTTGCCATTTGTTCAACTTCATACTGACGGAAAAGTTGTTTAACATGAGTTTCTATTCGATTAAACAACTGACTAACTCGACCTCGCAAACGCTCATTTTCACCCGCCAAAGCTTCACCGGTTAACAAGCGACAGATCCCAGGGTTGCGACTAGCAAAAGTTAAAATCAACGTCATAATTTGATGACACTGAACACTTAATTCGCTGTGCTCTTTACTGATGCTGTTAATACGCGAAAATAAAGCCTCTTCTGTGAACTCAATCAAGCCTTCAAACATACGCGCTTTACTTGGAAAGTGACGGTATAAGGCCGCCTCTGATACACCGACCTGCTTGGCTAATTTCGCTGTAGTAATTTTACCCCCAGGGTCCTTTTCCAACATTAAAGCCAACGCTTGTAATATTTCATCCTTGCGTTTTGATTTGCTATTGTTAATTGGCATATTTTTCTCTTTGAACTTAATTTATTTTGTTATCGACTGTCTTGATCTAAAAATTTAACTTTAACTTTGGCGCTATCGCTAGCAGCTGATCACGCAATATCGTTTTTAAATGCTCCAGCGCTAATTCATCATCCGCTTCAAACTTGACCACGATACTTGGAGTGGTGTTTGAGGCTCGTGCCAACATCCACTTATCCTCGTATTCTACTCGTACACCATCAATCGTATTGAGGTTAGCCTCTTGACCAAAGTCACCTTTATTCGATAATGCTTCGATCAACTTAAACTTAACATTATCAGGGACTGGCACATTAACTTCTTCACTGGATATGCTTTCAGGCAAACTAGCAAACACTTCACCAGCGCTACGCGGATCCTTGGCCAGTAACTCTAACAGACGCGCAGCAGCATAAAAGGCATCATCAAAACCATACCAACGCTCCTTGAAATAAACATGCCCCGACCCTTCGCCACCGAGCAAAGTTCCAATTTCACGCATCTTAGCTTTCATCAACGAATGGCCAGTTTTCCACATAACAGGCACGCCTCCATGCTGTTTAATAATGTCAGTTAAATGACGCGAACATTTCACATCATACAAAATATCTGCACCACTATTGCGAGACAACACATCCATCGCAAACAACATCATTAAACGATCCGTCCAAATCACTTTGCCTTGATTATCCACCACACCAAGACGATCGCCATCACCATCAAAAGCAATTCCCACATCAGCATTTTCAGATTTGACTGAACGAATTAAGTCCTTCAAGTTGCTCGAAGTATTTGGATCGGGATGGTGGTTGGGGAAGTTTCCGTCCACATCAGTATATAAGCCTATTACTTCACAGCCCAAAGCCTGAAACAGACGTGGCGCCAAAGCTCCCGTGACACCATTGCCACAGTCCACCACCACTTTCATCGGTTTTTCTAAACTAATATCAGCAACCAACTTCTCTAGATAACTTTGCTCAATATCAATCTGCTTAACACTGCCTTGACCATTTAAGAAATCGTTATCTTTGATGCGCTGTAAAATATTTTTTATATCGCGCCCATACAAAGTTTCGCCCGCCAATACTATTTTAAGACCGTTATGATTGGCAGGATTATGGCTGCCAGTTAGCATAATACCGCTACGCGTTCCCAAAGTATTGGTCGCAAAATAGACTAATGGCGTGGCCACCATACCGATATCGATCACATCGCGACCACTGGCTTGCAAGCCTTGAATAAGCGCCGCTTGCAACTCTGGGCTTGAAAGGCGCCCGTCACGGCCAACAATTACTTTTTGTTCACCTCGCGTGTAAGCCTCACTACCCAGCGCTTTACCAATGGTGAACACCGCTTCAGCCGTCAAGTCTCTATCCGCTTCACCTCGAATATCATATTCACGAAACATATTCGGATTGATATTCTCCGCAACGCGCATCACATCGACTTCCAGCTTGCCATTACCTTGACTTTTCTTATTTGCTTTAGCACGAGACTTGGGCTCAGTTCGCAACGATTCAGAGTCAGAATTTGCCGTTTCGGGCAAACCATCATTATGTGTTGCCTGCCCTTGAATACGCTTGTAGCTAGCAGCCAAATCATTGAAAAAACTCAGTTTGAAATTATTAGGCACATGGCCTTTGCTGACACCTTGAATAAACCCGCGAGCATCTTGGTTTAAGATTCGCTGCAAGCTGAAATAGGGCATCAAACCCGCAATTAACAACGCAAGAACAGCACCAATTAACAGTAAAATCGGTAAAGTTCCAGCCTTTGAAAGGAAAGTCTCGCCAGTTTGCCACATAGCGATAGACCAATTGGTACCAAAACTAGGCGACTCAACCAGCGGATTGCCCTGCGGCGCGCCTTGACCGGCTGTTGCCACTCGATGTTGTGAGCCGTCAAAATTTTGACGTAACTCCATGAAAGTACCCTGCTCAGCGCTACCCAGCAGGCTTTGCATATGCTGTGGTGAAACCGTTGCCAACAGCACTTTGCCTTGCGATAAAGGCTCTACGAAAGCCACATAAGCGGCTTGATTATTTTTCAAAATCAACTCAGGGGTGGGCTTTTCGCCAGCGAACGCCTTGCGCAACATATCAACAGTGACATGCGAGATGACAGGTTGCCCCTCAAGGTTTAATTGAACTTGCGGCTCGGTAAAAATAACCGCCTGATCAATATCATTGATTTGTTGCTTGATGTTTGTGGTAATAGTGGCGTCAGACTGATTGGCAACCGCTTGGCTAGCTAAGGCGACACTTTGTTGTATTTGATCCAGCTTACTTTCAACCAAACGCGCTCGCTCAGCAATCCTTGTACCCATCAGCTGCTTAGCTTGCTGCTCTAACGGCTGTTGAATACCTAATAGATACAATGCCGCACTGACAGCCAATAACACCGCCAATCCAATTAGCAAAGCAGGAACAAAAAAGCTGACTATATTTTTACCTTTTGCCATCGTGACTCCTCATACCCATATTTTTATGCGGTTGCTTTATTTCTTTTGTTGAAAACAATTGATTATTTACCACTCTATTACCATTGTCATTCGATAATTTGATGTAAAAACAGCACTAACTGTTGCGCAATCTGCTGTTTTAACGCAGGCCCCAAACGCTGCATCTGTATCTTATCATCTTGTTCGAAGTAAACACACACTTCGTTGCTATCACTTCCAAAGCCTATCTTGTCATTACTCACATCATTCGCACAAATGACCTTAATCCCTTTGCGCTTCATTTTGGCTTTAGCGTATTCTTCAACATTCTGGGTTTCTGCTGCAAAACCCACACAGAACATTGAGCTTTCGCTCGCAGCCCATTTCAGAATATCAGGATTTTGTTCCAATTCGATGACTAAACCTGTATCACCTTGCTTTTTCATCTTCTGATCGGAAATATTTTTTGAGCGGTAATCAGATACGGCGGCACAAGCAATAAACACTTGAGATTGATCGGCATGTTGCTGCACCGCAACCAGCATATCATTCGCCGACTGTACATCAACTCGCGTTACTCCTGCTGGAGTGGCAAGGTTCACAGGTCCTGAAACCAATACCACATCTGCACCTGCTTTAGCAGCTGCCGCCGCAATTGCATAGCCCATCTTGCCAGAACTACGATTAGTTAGATAACGAACGGGGTCGATCTTTTCTTGAGTGGGTCCTGCTGTAATTAACCATTGTTGACCTTGCAGGGGCTTTTTCGTCGTCAACTGCAACAATGGTGAATTAAAAAAACCTTCCGCCTCGTCGAAAATTTCTTGCGCTTCTAACATCCTACCCAAGCCCACTTCGCCACAGGCTTGATCGCCCGAAGCAGGCCCCCAAAGCTCAATGCCTCGGGACTGGAGTGTTTTAGCGTTAGCTTGAGTTGCCGCATTCGCCCACATTTGTTGGTTCATAGCAGGAGCAAGAGCGATCGGTTTATCGGTTGCCACACACAAGGTTGCCAACAAATCATCCGCCATGCCCGCGGTTAACCGTGCCATAAAATCAGCTGTCGCTGGCGCAACTACAATCAAATCCGCCCAACGTGCTAACTCAATATGCCCCATGGCCGCTTCAGCACTAGGATCAAGCAAATCATCATGTACAGGGTTGCCACTAAGCGCTTGCATGGTCAAGGATGTCATAAAGGCTTGCGCACCTTTAGTCATCACCACTCGAACCTCTGCACCAGCCTTTTTGAATAAACGGCACAGCTCTGCACTTTTATAGGCCGCTATGCCACCCGTGATGCCTAATAAAATCTTTTTTCCATTCATATTCTTATCATGCTCTTGAACCGCAAACATAATCACAGTTCAAACATCAGCTAACCAATTGATTTAATTCATAATGCTTGCCACAGTTTACGCCTTTGCGCACGAAATTTATAGTCAAAATCCTAAATACAGAGGCAGGATTTACACTTATTATCAACTGTAAACCAAAACACTATTCAAGGACGAATATGAAAATCATGGAATGGCCACTCCAAGAACGGCCAAGAGAGCGCCTACTCAGAGACGGAGCCCACAGTTTATCGGACGCAGAGCTATTAGCGATTTTTTTGCGCACAGGCACACGCCAACTCAATGTCGTTGATTTAGCACGTCACTTACTCAACGATTTTTCAGGATTGCGCCCTTTACTGGAAGCCAATCAAGCAACCTTCACCGAATATCCAGGGCTAGGAACTGCCAAATATTGTCAACTTCAAGCCAGTTTGGAGCTTTCCAAGCGCTATTTACAACAAAAGCTCCAGCTCGGACAAGGCTTCACCAATCCCGATGAAGTCAAATCCTACCTCAAAAGCCTGCTATCGCACGAAAAGCGGGAACAATTTGTGGTGCTATTTCTCAACAACCAACACCAACTACTATCCACAGAAGTTTTATTTTCAGGAACTCTTAACAGTGCCGAAGTTCACCCTCGCGTGATTGCAGAAAAAGCCCTTCATTATCACGCTGCCGCCGTCATACTCGCCCACAATCACCCCAGTGGCGTGCTTGAACCCAGCGAATCCGACAAACATATCACCCAGCAAATTGTCGCAGCCCTAAAACTACTGGATATACGAGTGCTTGATCATATTATTGTGGCTGGCAATCAGTGTTACTCGTTTGCAGAACGAGGGCTTTTATAATTCATATCCATATACACCTTGCTCCCAAAAGTATATCTTTAAGGAGAAAATGAGTTGCTAAACTAAGATCACACAAAAATCCAACCTAAATTCACTCCTTTTGTTGCTTCCAAAGCCTGTTTTTGGTATAAAGTGCGCCCTATTTACAGAGCTGCGGCCAAATCACCCTGATTTTGGGCATTTGAGTCGTGAAAAAGAGTTATTTTTTGGAGGCTATAATGGCTAAAGTTTGTCAGG
>JABXIQ010000031.1 GCA_013373015.1 Kangiellaceae bacterium | reverse complement strand
GACCAGTGAAGCCGCGGATAGCTTTAATAACAGCTACTTTGTTTGCGCCGAAGCTTTTCATTACTACGTCAAATTCAGTTTGCTCAGCAGCACCACCAGCGTCGCCGCCAGCAGCTGGGCCAGCTACTGCTACAGCTGCAGCAGCAGAAACACCGAATTTTTCTTCCATAGCTTCAACTAGTTCAACTACTTCCATAACGCTCATTTCAGCGATAGCGTTCAATAAATCGTCTTTAGATAGAGCCATTTTCAGTCTCCTGGGTTCTCTTAAATATAAAAATTAAATTAACTACGGTTAACAGTACTACAAAGAGTATTAAGCCGCTTGTTTCTGATCGCGAACTGCAGCCATAACACGAGTAATCTTGGTTGGTACTTCGTTCAAAGTACGTGCAAGTTTCGTGATAGGTCCGTTCATAACCATCATCAAAGATGCAATAGCTTCGTCTTTGGTTGGTAACGCAGCCACAGCGTCTAAACGCTCAGGACCGTGTAATTCACCACCAATGGCGATACCAGTTACTGCTAATTTGTTATTCTCTTTTGCAAAGTCTTTGAAAAGACGAGCTGCTGCGCCAGGCGCATCAATAGAGAAAGCATAAACTAGCTGACCAGTTAAGGCTTCTTGCATACAAGCGAACTCGGTATCTTCAACAGCACGACGTGCTAATGTGTTACGAATAACACGCACATAAACATTTGCTTCACGCGCTTTAACACGTAGAGCAGTCATGTCTTCAACTGTTAAACCGCGGTACTCAGCTACAACGGCTGAAAGCGCATCTTTAGCTACTGCATTTACTTCGCTAACGATTGCTTTTTTGCCTTCAAGTCTAAGTGCCACTAGTTCACCTCCAATTGTTTCGGACAGAGCTTTCACAACGTCCGAGTTACTATTTGATAAAACCTCTGGCTTTGCAGCCTTCAATTTTATCCTTTGAGTTACGGTGAACGACTCAGCGTAAACGCCTCATCAAGGTCTCACCGTCTGCGTAGGCTTGCATTAAACCAACTCATCGTATTCCTCATGAAGGAACTCGTTGCACAGAAACCTGCTCAACAGATGCCCGATTCGTCAGTACCTACGGTCTTTGACGGTTCCCTGAATTGCGAAACACATCCCAGGAAACCCAAAGCCCCGAAGTTATTATTTAATGAGGCAACTTCGACCTCGTGCAGTGCTAGTTAGACTAGTAACTGCCTATTAACTATTAATCGCGTAAGCTTAAGCTTGACTGATCAACAACCAAACCAGGTCCCATTGTTGAAGAAACAGAAATTTTCTTCATATAAGTACCTTTAGCAGAGCTTGGTTTAGCTTTGTTCAATGCAATCAATAAAGTGTTCAAGTTTTCAACAAGCGCACCTGTTTCAAAATCAGCTTTACCGATACCAGCGTGAACGATACCGTTTTTATCTGTACGGTATTGAACCTGGCCAGCTTTAGCATTTTTAACAGCTGTTGCAACGTCTGGAGTTACCGTACCCACTTTTGGGTTTGGCATTAAGCCGCGCGGGCCTAAAATTTGACCTAATTGACCAACCACACGCATTGCGTCTGGGCTAGCAATTACCACATCAAAATCCATGTTGCCTTTCTTAACTTCTTCCGCCAAGTCTTCCATACCCACGATATCAGCACCTGCTTCTTTAGCAGCATCAGCATTGTTAGTGAATACTGCAACGCGAACATCTTTACCAGTACCGTTAGGAAGAACTGTAGCACCACGCACAACCTGATCAGATTTGCGTGGGTCAACGCCTAAGTTTACAGCTACTTCAATAGTTTCGCCGAACTTAACGTTTGAAACTTCTTTTAATAGATCAATTGCTTCAGCAACTGGCAAGTTAGTGCGACCCGCTACTTTCTCGCTAATTGCGCGCATACGCTTAGAAATTTTAGCCATGATATTAACCCTCTACGTCAACGCCCATTGAGCGTGCTGTACCAGCAATAGTGCGAACTGCAGCGTCCATATCGGCTGCTGTTAAATCTGGCTCTTTCATGTTAGCGATTTCTTCTAACTGAGCGCGAGTGATCTTGCCAACTTTCTTCTTGTTTGGCTCACCAGAACCTGATTTCAAGTTCAGTGCTTTTTTGATCAATACTGCAGCTGGTGGAGTTTTAGTTACGAAAGTAAAACTACGGTCGTTGTAAACAGTAATAACTACTGGAGTAGGTAAACCTTTTTCCAGCTTATCTGTTTCCGCATTGAATGCTTTACAGAATTCCATGATATTAACACCATGTTGACCTAGAGCAGGACCAACTGGTGGACTTGGGTTAGCCATACCAGCAGCTACTTGTAGCTTGATATATGCTTCGACTTTCTTAGCCATTTTAGTTACCTCTATTTGGGTGCAAACGCCAGCTTTAACTAGCTCCCCGCTTAACAAACATTTAAAAATGCTACTTAACAAATCATTTGTAATGACACAAATAATGCGTTTTTACAAAAGACAAAAACGCCTTCTCTGTCTTAGCCTAAACTAAACAGAGATGCGCTAATTCTTATATGTAGTGTTAGCCTTTTTCGACTTGGCTGAACTCTAGTTCTACTGGAGTTGAGCGACCGAAAATAGAAACTGACACTTGTACACGGCTTTTCTCGTAGTTCACAGACTCGATTACACCGTTGAAGTCCGCAAAAGGACCATCTGTAACACGAACCATTTCGCCTGGCTCGAACAAAGTTTTTGGTTTTGGCTTATCGCCACTATCTTCAATACGATTCAAGATAGCATTTGCCTCTTTCTCCGAAATCGGAGCTGGACGGTCTGAAGTACCGCCGATGAAGCCCATAACGCGTGGCGTATTACGCACCACTTGCCACGACTCTTCATTCATATCCATTTGGACCAAAACATAGCCCGGGAAGAATTTACGTTCGCTACGACGCTTCTGACCTGCGCGCATTTCAACCACTTCTTCGGTTGGTACCAAAACCTCACCGAACATTTCCTGCAAGCCAGCAAGCTGAATACGCTCTTCAAGCATGGTTTTGACTTTATTTTCGTAGCCAGAAAAGGCTTGTACTACGTACCAGCGTAATGCCATGCCGTAAACTCCTAACCTGTAACCAAACTTAATAGTTTAACAATAACCCAGTCCAATAACCATAAGAAGACACCAAGAATGATAACCATGATAATAACCATGATTGACGTTCTAACCGTTTCATTGGTTGTTGGCCAGATAACCTTGCGTAATTCAGTGCGCGCTTCTTTTGCGAACTTCCAAAAAGATTGACCTTTGCTGGTAGCTAAAGCTGTAAATAAAGCTAACGCTACCGCAGCCAATACCGCACCTACGCGGATCAAGACAGATTGCTCGCCAAGCATGTTGTATGCCACAACACCACCAACGATCAAAGCAATGGCTACTAACCATTTCAAACCGTCTAATTTAGAAGATGTACTCGCTTCTGCGCTCATTAAACTTAACCTTTATTTTCAACCACTTACATGCTTTACTTTATTATTAAAGTAGCAAAAAAAGTGGCAGGCCACGAGGGACTCGAACCCCCAACTTTCGGTTTTGGAGACCG
>JABXIQ010000041.1 GCA_013373015.1 Kangiellaceae bacterium | reverse complement strand
TACGCGAGCGCACTGGCGCTGGCATGATGGAGTGTAAAAAAGCTCTAACTGAAACGAATGGTGACATCGAAGTTGCAATCGACAATATGCGTAAATCTGGCGCTGCTAAAGCTGCTAAGAAAGCTGGTCGTATCGCTGCTGAAGGTGTGATCTTGTCTCGTACAGCTAACGGTGTTGGTGTGTTGGTAGAAATCAACTCAGAAACTGACTTCGTAGCTCGTGACGAAAGTTTCAAAGCTTTCGCTGACTCAGTTGCTGACTTAGCGTTAGAAAAAGCAATTGGCGACATCGACGAGCTTAAAGCAGCTGAATTACCATCAGGTGAATCAGTTGAAACAGCTCGTGAAAACTTAGTTGCAAAAATCGGTGAAAACATCACTGTACGTCGTGTTACTAAAATCGAAGGCGACAACTTAGGTGGTTATATCCACGGCGGTCGTATCGGTGTTATCGTTAACATGACTGGCGGTTCAGAAGAATTGGCGAAAGACGTAGCGATGCACGTTGCTGCTTCTAACCCGCAATTCAACAAAGCGGCTGACGTAGATCCAGACGTGATTGAAAAAGAAAAATCAATCATTCGTGAATTGCCAGATATGGCGGGTAAACCAGAAGAAATCGTTGAAAAAATGATTGGTGGCCGTATCAACAAATTCATCGGCGAGATCACGCTAGAAGGTCAAAACTTCGTTAAAGATCCTTCAACAACAGTTGGTAAGTTAGTAAAAGCTGCTGGTGCTGACGTTGTATCTTTCACTCGTTTTGAAGTGGGTGAAGGTATCGAGAAGAAAGTTGAAGATTTTGCTGCTGAAGTTGCTGCAGCTCAAAAAGGTGCTTAATTAAGCAACACTTGAACTTTTCTTTCGAGAAATAGAAAAGCCGCTTCTCTTATAAAGACCAGCGGCTTTTTTGTGTCTAGTTATATATCCCAAATCCCTTTGTTATCAGCATACCTCACCAACGCGCAATGAATGTAAGCTGTTAATACGGTTACAGTAATAAAGTAACTTGGGGCTTTTACAAATATCAGAATTGCAGCAATAACAAAAAATGAAAATTCAATCATTAGCGCTACTTTTCTTGAGCGAACTCCAAAGAAAAAGAATTTTAGCCAGGCCGGTTGCTCTTGCCACTTCTCAGATGTTTTATCGATCACGGTTATTTCCTCTGTTAGTTTTGATACATCAGTTTCAAATACAGAGGCAAGACTTTTCAAAGTTTCTAAACTTGCACTTTGGCCATTTTCAACCCGCTGAATGGTTCTAATACTTAATCCACACATGGTTGCTAGTTGCTCTTGTGACCAATTGTTCTTTTGTCTTAATCGCTTAACTATCATTGTAATAAAGTCTCAACACTCTGTGAGGCTTCTCTGTGAAAGAATATTGCCTCGATTATAGCATTGACGGTGACGAAAATGACCTGACAATCGGGCGACAGTGTTGATTTTCAAGGCGTTTTAGCACCTAATTTGCGTGTATCTTTTCTTTTGATTCATTTTCTGTGGATAAGCAAATAAAATGAACCAGTAAAATAGCTCAAAGTTTATTGAGCAGCACTTAATACCGATTAGCTCAGGTAGTTTTACAGTAAAAAGATAGATCCCTGCTTTCGCGGGGATAACGTTAAACTATTTATAGTGATTGCGAGTAACAGCATAGGCCACTATAATTCCGTCAACCAAATTATAAGGAGGCATCATGTCTGAACTTGCCTATCAACGAATTCTTTTAAAATTAAGCGGTGAAGCCCTACAAGGTGAGCAGGCGTTTGGTATCGATCCGACGATTTTGCAGCAAATGGCGGATGATATTAAAAGCATTAGCGAAAAAGGCGTTGAAGTTGGTGTGGTTATTGGTGGCGGCAATATCTATCGCGGTCAGGCGTTGTCTGAGGCGGGCATGAACCGCGTAACAGGCGATCATATGGGAATGTTGGCGACTGTGATGAATTCTTTGGCGTTACAGGACTCTCTTGAGCGCAATAATGTTCCTGCTAAGGTTTTGTCGGCTATGCCGATTGATGGCGTGTGTGAAGGTTTTTCGCGCCGTGGTGCTATTAATGCGCTGGAAAAGGGTAAGGTTGTCATTTTTTGCGCTGGTACAGGTAATCCTTTCTTTACCACGGATACGGCGGCCTGCTTGCGCGGTATTGAGATTGAAGCTGATTTAATCTTAAAAGCGACTAAGGTTGATGGAGTTTATTCTGCGGATCCAGCCAAAGATCCGAATGCCGTGAAATATGACCAATTGAGTTATAAAGAAGCGCTGGATAAAGAGTTGGCGGTGATGGATTTGACGGCTTTCTGCTTGGCGCGTGATCATGGTAAGTTTATTCGTGTGTTTAATATGACCAAAGCTGGTGCATTAGATAGTGTGGTTAATGGTCGTTCAGAAGGAACTTTGATTCATCCTTAATTTAACTAATACAGTAGTTTATTAGTAACTAACTAGTTGTAATTATTGATAATACCCCCATTATTATGCGGCAGTAGTTGGTCGCAAGACTGGATAGACTATTGCTAGTCGAGGTAAAATCGGCATAATAGCCCAAGTTTTAGGCCATTAAGCTATTATAATATTGAACAACAACCGTATTATGGCCTTAATAAAGTATAGTAAGATTTAAGCAAAACAGGAGATACCTGACGTGATTAAAGAAATTCATCAAGATGCCGATCAACGTATGGACAAGACCATTGAGTCGTTTAGACATGACTTAGCTAAGGTTCGTACTGGCCGCGCTCATCCTAGTTTGCTTGAGCATATTATGGTTCCATATTATGGCGTCGATACTCCAATCAACCAAGTGGCGAGCATCAGTGTACAAGAAGGTCGTACCTTGCTTTTACAAGTTTTTGATAAAGGTGCGATCCAAGCGACTGAAAAAGCAATTCTAATGTCAGATCTTGGCTTAACACCGAGTGTAGCCGGTCAAGTCATGCGTATTAATTTACCGCCGTTAACCGAAGAGCGTCGTAAAGAGTTAATCAAAGTGGTTAAAGGTGAGGCGGAGAATGCTCGTGTGGCGATTCGAAATATTCGCCGTGATGCCAACAGTACTTTGAAAGATTTAGAAAAAGAAAAAGAAATTACGGAAGATGAATTACGTCGTGCTGAAGACGATATCCAAAAGTTGACCGATTCAAAAGTCGCTAAGATTGAAGAGGTTTTGGGCGAGAAAGAAAAGGAATTGATGGAGATTTAATTTTAAACAAATTTTGTGCATTATGGCTTCGTTAAAGCTTTTGCTCGAATGCTCATTTACTGCAGTAAACTGCGCCTTCTCGATAAAAGCTTTGCCTTGCCATAATTTGCTAAATTTGCTTAAAGCCTTAACTGAAAGATGCCGCAGATAAATGCGGCTTTGTTGTATTTATAAGATATTGAAAAATAAGTAAAAAGGTTTTATCAGTGCCAGATCAGCAAGTAACAGAACAAGCAATGCAACACACAGCTAAAATACCACCCCATATCGCCATTATTATGGATGGAAATGGCCGTTGGGCACAAAAGCGTGGCAAAAAGCGCGTGTTTGGTCATAAAGCTGGCATGGAGCGTGCCCGTGAAATGGCGGAAACTTGCGGTGAGCTGGGTGTTAAGTATTTGACTTTATTTGCTTTTAGCAGCGAAAACTGGAAACGTCCACAAGAAGAAGTGAGTTTTTTGATGGATTTGTTCGCTACTAGCTTGAAAAATGAATCTAAAAAGCTGCACAAGAACAATGTTAAATTGACCGTAATTGGCGATAAACTGGGTTTTGATAAGCGCTTACAAAAGGCGATTGACAATGCAGAGCAATTGACCCGTGATAATGATGGGTTAAACTTACAGATTGCGGCAAATTATGGTGGTCGTTGGGATATTGCCCAAGCTGCTAGCAAACTGGCACAGCAAGGCGTAACTGAGATTACAGAAGACTTGTTAGGTCAGCAGTTGATCACAGCTGATGGTCCAGAAGCGGATCTGTTGATTCGGACAGGTGGTGAGCAGCGAATTAGTAACTTCTTATTGTGGCAAGCGGCCTATTCAGAATTGTATTTCAGTGACTTGTTATGGCCTGACTTTGATGCGCAAGCGCTCAAGCAAGCCATTGATGATTTTAACCGTCGCCAGCGTCGTTTTGGTCAAACAGGGGAGCAGGTGAGTTAGTGAATCCTAACTAACCCTCTGATAATAAAGAGAATTTTATGCTAAAACAAAGAATTATAACTGCATTGTTGTTATTGCCATTGGCAATTGCTTTGTTGTTTTACCCGCCTTTGCAATGGTTTGCTGCAATCCTAATTCCTATTTTTGGTCTGATGGCTTGGGAATGGTCTAAATTATTAGAAACCAATACCGCCATCCGCAGTGTGTTTATTCTAATTGTACTGAGCGTGTTGGGTTACTTCTTTTATCTGCTTGAAACGAAAGGCTTTTTCACAGCACCACACATCCCAGCTGATTGGTTCAATAAATATCCATTTAAGGGACTGCTGGTTGGCTTGATGAGCTGGGGACTGGCAGCTGTCTTTGTCATTTTATACCCTAAAAATACTAAAGTCTGGACGACTGGCCCGTGGCTGAGAATCGCCTTTGGCCTTGTTATGCTGTCGGTGGCTTGGCTTGCTGTAGTCTTTATTCGTAGCGCACAAATTATCGAACACCCTTTTTATGGCGGCTGGTTGTTGCTATTGATGTTTTTCATCATCTGGGGCGCCGATGTTGGTGCTTATTTTGCTGGCAAAAACTTTGGTAAAACCAAGTTAGCGCCAGTGGTTAGCCCTAATAAAACTTGGGAAGGTGTGATTGGAGGAGTGCTATTCTCGGTTATCGCGGCCAGCGCACTAGGTTTTTACATTGGCTTACCACTTGAATTGAAATACTTTATTCCAGTTGTTCTGATTCTAGTATTAGTTTCAATTATAGGCGACTTGTTTGTATCAATGCTCAAGCGTAAATCGGGTGTTAAAGATACCAGCAATATTCTGCCTGGACATGGCGGTTTGCTGGATCGTTTAGACAGCACCTTATCGGTAGCACCTTTTTTCTTAGTTGCTTTGTTATGGCTTAACGGCACTCTTTAGGCGGTTTATTTGTGAGTCAATCGTTACCGCATAACAGCTTGCAACATATCACTATTTTGGGTGCTACTGGCTCAATTGGCACTAGCACCTTAGATGTGTTAGCGCGACACCCGGATAAATATCAAGTATTTGCATTAACTGCCAATCGTAATATTGAGTTATTGATTGAGCAGTGCCAGCAATTCAAACCACAATATGCAGTGCTACCTGAACAAGCATTAGCTCAAGAATTACAGCAATCCCTTGCAGCAAAAGGGATTGATACTCAAGTATTATGGGGGCAAGACCAGCTCGAGTTTGTGGCGAGCCATCAACAAGTTGATACCGTGATGGCTGCTATTGTTGGTGCGGCAGGTTTACTACCAACCTTGGCTGCGGTCAAAGCAGGAAAAAAAGTCTTGTTGGCAAACAAAGAAGCCTTAGTCATGTCGGGCGCCATATTTATGCAAGCCGTTAAAGAGCATGGTGCAACTTTATTGCCGATTGATAGCGAGCATAATGCGATTTTTCAGTGTTTGCCTGAGCATTTTGTAGAGCAGGGTATTCAGTCTTGCGGCATTAAAAACATTGTACTGACTGGCTCTGGTGGCCCATTTTTGACAAAGCCGCTTGATGAATTTAGCGCTATTACTCCTGAGCAGGCTTGCGCCCACCCCAATTGGGATATGGGACGTAAGATTTCGGTTGATTCGGCAACTATGATGAATAAAGGGCTTGAGTTGATTGAAGCTTGCTGGTTGTTTGATGTGATGCCAAGTGATATTGATGTGGTGTTGCACCCGCAGAGTATTATTCATTCGATGGTACGTTATCAGGATGGCTCTGTGTTGGCACAAATGGGTAATCCGGATATGCGCACGCCAATAGCGCATGCGCTGGCTTTTCCTGAGCGCATTGAAGCCGGTGTGGATGCTTTGGATTTTATGGCGATTTCACAGCTAACCTTTGATAAACCATGCTATGAGCGTTATCCGTGCCTCAAGTTGGCTGCACAAGCTATGCAGCAAGGCGGCAATGCTCCAGCGCGTTTGAATGCAGCCAATGAAATTGCAGTACAAGCCTTTTTAGATGAACAGATTAGATTTACAGATATTGCCTTGGTAATTCAGCAAACATTAAGCCAAACCGCTTATGATAAGGCTGAGACATTAGCGTCTGTGCTTGAAGCTGATCGCCAAGCAAGGCAAGTGGCAGAAACAATAATACAAGAATTAAACAGTTAAGGTATTGCGTGAGCTTCTTTTATAGCATTTTCGGTTTATTAGTTTTATTAGGCATTTTGGTGACTTTCCATGAATGGGGGCACTATTGGGTGGCTAAAAAGCTTGGCGTAAAAGCTAAAAGATTTTCCGTAGGCTTTGGTAAGCCGATTTGGAGTCGTTTCAACAAAGAAGGCACTGAATTTGCTATTGCACCCATTCCATTAGGCGGTTATGTCAAATTTGTCGATGAACAAGAAGGTGATGTTGCGCCTGAAGACTTGCATTATGCCTTTAACCGTCAACCAGTTTGGAAGCGTATTTTAATTGTATTAGCAGGGCCAATGGCGAACTTCCTGTTGGCAATCATCGTTTACGCGGCGGTATACATGATGGGCATCGCGGTACCTAAACCCTTTATCAGTGATGTTAAAGAGGGTTCTGTTGCGGCTCAAGCGGGCTTCCCAGCGAACAGTGAAGTGTTGTCAGTTGATGGCGTCACTGTAAAAAGTTTTGAAGATTTGGTGTTTTCACTAGTCGATCATATTGGTGATGACAAAATCATTGGGGTTCAAGTAAAACCGATTGGCCAACCTCAAAAGGCGGTTTTAATTGATGTCAGTAAATGGCAAGAGCCGGAAGAAGGTGATGCTTTCACTAGTTTAGGGCTTGAATTTGGGCGCATGGATGGTGAGCCAAGCATTGGTGTAGTGACTCAAGATTCGGCTGCACAACGCTCGGGATTGCAAGCTAATGATCGTATTGTTCGGTTGAATGGCAAGGCCATTAATTTATGGAGCGAATTTACTCAAGTTATTGTCGATAACCCGAATAAGCCTATCAACGCTTTAATTGAACGTAATGGTCTACAATTCCCGCTAACAATCACTCCTGAGAGCAGTAAAAGAGGTGAACAAGAGATTGGTTATCTTGGAGTGAGCCCTGTTTTTATTGGCTACAATGTGATTGATTACGGCCTTTTTGAAGCAATTAGTAAAGGGACAGAGCAAACTTGGCTGATGATTGAACGCATTACCAGCTTCCTTGGTAAATTAATAACAGGTAAACTGTCGATTAAGAATCTTGGAGGACCTGTGGGCATCGCTCAAGGAGCTGGGCAAACTGTACAGGCAGGAATGGTTGCATTCTTGCTTTATCTCGCTATGATAAGCGTCAATTTAGGGTTCGCAAACCTCCTGCCTATTCCTATGCTCGATGGTGGTCATTTAATGTACTATTTAGCCGAGCTAGTGCGCGGCAAGCCAGTTTCTGAAAAAATAATGGAACTTGGCATGAGAGTTGGCATCATATTAGTGCTAACGATGATGGCAATTGCGCTATTTAACGATATAAACCGAATATAAACTTATAGAGACACAATCAATGCGCTTTATAACAAAAACTGTAACAGCATTAGTATTATCGGCACTTTTTGCCAAGGCAAATGCCATTGAGTCATTTGTGGTCGAAGACATTCAAGTGGAAGGTCTGCAACGGGTGGAGCTTGGAACCTTCTTTACAGCTCTTCCAATTCGTGTGGGCGAAACCCTTGATGATGCCCGTGTACCCTCAATTATCCGCTCTGTATACAAAACTGGAAATTTTGACTTTGTAAAGTTAGAAAAAGAAGGTAATACGTTGAAGGTTATTGTTGCTGAGAGACCTGTAATCTCTAATATTATCATTACTGGTAATAGAGTATTGAAAACAGAGCAACTACAAGATGGCATGAGAAATGCTGGTGTTGTAAAAGGTGAAGTTTTAAATTCATTTGTTTTGGAAAAAATAGAGCAAGGAATTACAGATCAGTACTTCTCAAATGGACATTACCATATTGAAGTAGATAAACAGATTATAGAGCTTTCTAGAAACCGAATACAATTAAAAATAGATATTAAAGAAGGTGGTAAGGCAAAAATAAAAGAGTTTAATATCATAGGAAATAATGTTTTTAGTGATGAAGAATTATTAGCTCAATTTGAATTAAGTGTAGGCGGTCTTTTTTCTTTTTTGACCGATGATAACAAATATTCTAGTGTTGTTTTGGAAAAAGATTTAGAGACATTAACTTCATATTATAAAGATAGAGGGTATTTGAAATTTGAAATATCAAATACTGACATTTCACTTTCTGATAACGCAGAGCTTGTTTATGTGACAATTGCTTTGAATGAAGGTGAAATATATAAAATAAGTGAAATTAATGTTTTAGGTAATTCCAAAGTAGATGAAGAGCTTATACGAAAGGTAATACCAATTTCAGAAGGTGATAGCTATTCGGCCGCCGCTATTTCATTTGGAGAAGAACAAATAAAAAATGTGTTGGGTATTTATGGTTACGCTTTCCCCTCTATTCGTACAGTTACAGAAATTATAGAGGACACTAACGAAGCTAAACTGATTGTTGCTGTGGATCCCGGTGAGCGCCAATATGTTAATAATATAACGTTTGAAGGTAATGTTACTACTGACGAAAATGTGCTACGTCGAGAATTAAGAATTAATGAAGGGAGTGCGCTATCCTCATCATTAATTGAACGTTCAAAATTAAGATTGCAAAGATTACCATTTATTGAAGAAGTAACTATTGATACTCCTAGAGTTGAAAACGAGCCAAGTAAAGCTAATTTAAATTTTACGGTAAAGGAAAGAAGCGCTGCGCAAATCGGTGGGGGAATTGGTTATAACGATTTTTATGGTACATCTATTAATGGAGAGTTATCGCATAGTAATTTCATGGGAACAGGTAATTCAGTTGCAATAAACATCAATACTAATAAAGCCGTAAAAACGCTCAGAGTAAACTATACAGACAATTATTTTACCGATTCAGGTATAGGATTAAGCACCAACTTAAATTATACAGAAACAGACTATGGGAAATTAAACCTTATCTCTCAAAGTTTGGATACGCTAGGTGTGGGAGCTGTTTTGTATTTCCCATTGTCGGAATTCTCAAACTTTTCTGCCGGTTTTATGGCCTCAACTAACAAATTAACTTCGCCAGCAACTAGTTCGCAAAGGGTCATCGACTTCTTTGAATTGCTTGGCGCTGATTCATCAGTAGATGATGAGGTTGACTTTGATCAGTTTTCACTAAACTTAGGTTATGGCTATAATACTCTTAATAGAGCAATATTCCCAACAAATGGTTTTAGTCACAATTTAGGTTTGGAAGTAGCAACCGAAATCGGTGATTTAGAATATTATAAAGCTACCTATGACTATAATTATTACTTTCCTTTGTCGAAGGGAAATGATTGGATATTCTCTGTTAGAGGCGGATTAGCTTATGGGGAAGGCTTTGGGAAAACCTCTCAGTTGCCTTACTTTTCTAATTTTTATGCCGGTGGTAGTGGCACAATGCGTGGTTTTGAAACTAATACTATAGGCCCCAGAGATATACAGCGTATAAGAACCACTCAAACAATTTCGAGTCCGTTACCAGGACAAGGTAATGGTACAGTAGTTTTGCCAGCTGAGTATGATTTAATATCAGTCAGGAATTATTCAATTGGTGGTAATGCTAGGTTTTTAAACTCTTTTGAGTTGATTTTCCCAACTCCGTTTGTAGAGGATTCTGCAAATGTCAGAACCAGTTTTTTTGTTGATATGGGTAATGTCTGGGATACAAAATTTAATGTAGATGAGTTTAGTTCATTGGGCATTCATCCAACGAGTGTATTATTAGAAGTACCTGACTTTTCTGACTATAAGAATTATCGAGCCTCTTATGGCATTTCGTTACAGTGGTTGTCAGCATTTGGCCCATTACAGTTTAGTTTATCAAGACCTATTAAGAGCGAATCGTATGATCAAACTGAAACGTTTTCTTTTACTATAGGTAGAACATTTTAATTGGAGATATTATTTTGAAAAACAAGTTACAGTGGTTAGTATTTTTAGCATTATTTTTACCGATTTCAGTTTTTGCAAACAGCAAAATTGGAGTTATTGATACTGTTTACATCTTAGCAAAAGCACCGCAAAAAGAGGCAACATCTAACAGGCTTAAAAATGAGTTTTCGGGGCGGGAATCTGAGCTTAAAAGATTAGGCGAAACAATCGAAAAAGAAAGAACCTCGTACATTAACAATGTTGCTACAATGTCTGAATCTCAAGCAACGACTAAAAAAAGAGACCTTCAGAAGAAGGTTTCTGATTTTCAATTAAAACAAAAGGCGTTCCAAGAAGACGTTGCTCGTCGTAGCCGTGAAGAGCAACAGAAATTAGGAAAAGTAGTTAAGCAAGCTGTTGATGCTGTTGCAAAACGTGGTGGTTATAATATGTTGATTGACCGTCAAGCGGCTCCATATATTGATGCTACTGTTCCAGATTTGACGCAGCAAGTGATGGCTGAATTAGCTAAATAATGTTGATTAAGGAGTCGTTTTGCAAAAAACACTTCAAGAAATAGCTGATTATTTACAAGCTGAACTTAGAGGTGAACCGCAGTTATCTATTACTGCGGTTTCGCCGTTAAATAAGGCTCAAAAAGGAGAATTGAGTTTCATTAGCGACTCTAAGTATTTAGAGCATGTAGAGCATAGTCATGCTTCGGCTTTGATTGTGAATACGAGAATGGCTGAGAGTATCGGCGGCAATTTACTAATTGTTGATGATCCTTATTTAGGCTATGCCAAAGTGGCGCAATTGTTTGATAGCACTCCAAAACCCGATCCTGGTATTCATGCTACTGCTGTAATTTCTAAAGCTGCGACTATCGGGCAAAATGTCTCTATTTGCGCTAATGCCGTTATTGAAGATGGGGCGGTAATAGGAGATAACGCGATTATCGAGTCGGGCGTTTTTATTGGAAAAAAAGTAACTATTGGACAAGGCACTCGCGTTTATTCTAATACGGTCATTTATCACTCGGTTGAAATTGGCAAAAGCTGTATTATTCATGCGAATTCGGTAATTGGCTCTGATGGTTTTGGCTATGCTAATGAAAAAGGGGCTTGGGTAAAAATTCCACAAGTGGGAAGTGTTACTATTGGTGATGATGTTGAAATCGGAGCCCATACGGCAATCGATAGGGGTGCATTAGAAAATACAGTGATTGGTAAAGGGGTTATTTTGGATAACCATATTCACATTGCCCATAATGTCCAAATTGGTGACTATACGGCTATTGCGGGTTGCAGCGCTATTGCTGGTAGTACAAAAATTGGTAAATATTGTACGATTGCTGGTAGAGTTAGTATCATTGGACATTTAGAAATATGCGATAAGGCTCATATCACCGCTTGTACTTTTGTAAATAAGTCTATTAAAGAACCTGGAGCCTACTCCTCTGGAACTACTTTCCAAAGCAATAAAGATTGGCACAAAAGTGCAGTTCGTTTCCGCCAGTTGGATGATATGTGGCGTAAAATGAAACAGTTAGAAAAAGAATTAGCAGAACTTAAAGAGTTGCAAGACTCACAAAGATAATGATGAGTGAATGACATGACAACAGAATCAAATGCAGCAATGAATTCAATGGATATTTATGAAGTAATGCAACATTTACCGCATAGGTATCCTTTTCTATTAATTGATCGTGTGATCGATTATGTTCCTGGCGAGACATTAACCGCTATTAAGAATGTCACTGTTAATGAGCCGTTTTTTCCGGGGCACTTCCCTCATAGACCTGTTTTTCCTGGTGTGCTAATGCTAGAGGCTTTAGCTCAAGCAACTGGAATTTTGTCGTTTAAGACTACCGAAGAACTGCCAGATGAAAACTCTTTGTATTATTTTGCTGGCATTGACAATGCGCGATTCAAAAAACCCGTTGAGCCGGGTGATCAGTTGGTGATGAAAGTTACTTTGTTAAAACGTAAACGTAACTTGTGGCGCTTTCAAGCTGAAGCAAGAGTTGACGGCAAAGTGGTTTGTTCGGCAGAATTAATGTGTGCTAAATCAGAAGTTTAACTCTAATTACCAAATAAGGGGCGTTATGATCCACCCAACCGCAATCATTGATGAGACCGCTGAAATTGAAGATGGAGTATCCATCGGGCCTTACTCGATTATAGGTAAACAGGTAAAAATTGGATCAGGGACTAATATAGGTCCTCATGTTGTTATTGGTGATTACACGGAAATTGGGAAAGATAATCGATTTTTTCAATTCTCATCAATCGGCGAAGAAAATCAGGATAAAAAATACGCTGGTGAAGCTACTAAAACTATCATTGGCAATGGTAATGTTTTTCGCGAATGCTGTACTGTGCATCGAGGAACGATTCAAGATAAGTCAGAAACACGGATTGGTAACAATGGTTGGTTTATGGCTTATACTCACATCGCACATGATTGTGTATTGGGCGATAATATTATCATGTCTAACAATGCAACTTTAGCAGGTCATGTGGTGGTAGGAGACCATGTGATTCTTTCTGGTTTCGCTAAAATTCATCAGTTTTGCAAAATAGGTGCTCACGCATTTGTAGGTATGGATTGTGCGATCAGTAAAGATATTCCTCCATTTGTATTGGTAGCTGAGAACTCTCCTTATGGCTTAAATTCAGAAGGCTTAAAAAGACGTGGCTTTAGTGCAGAGAATATTAGCGAGTTGAAAAAAGCTTATCGCTCTGTTTACCGTAAATCATTGAAACTTGATGAAGCTATTGAAGAACTCTCGCAAAGCCAAGACCCTTATGTCAAACAGATGATAGAGTTTTTGCAGCAAGCTAACCGAGGCATTTTGAGATAAACGAAAGCAATCATGACAGAAAAACCTATAAATAAAATCGCTATTATCGCCGGAGAATCATCCGGCGATATTTTAGGTGCCGGATTAATTAGAGAGTTAAAAAAACATTACCCTGATGCAGAGTTTGAAGGGATAGCAGGCAATTTGATGCAAGCAGAGGGGTGTGGCTCGTTGTTTTCAATGGAGCGATTGGCGGTGATGGGTATCGTGCCAATCCTAAAGCGTTTGCCCGAATTGTTGAAAATGCGTAAAGATTTAGCCAAACGCTGGATACAGTCTCCGCCTGACTTGTTTATAGGTATAGATGCTCCTGAGTTTAATATTGGACTAGAAAAAAAACTTAAGTCAAAGGGCATTCGAACAGTTCATTATGTCAGTCCATCAGTTTGGGCTTGGCGTCCCAAGCGTATACATAAAATTAAGCAAGCAACCGATTTAATGCTATGCTTGTTTCCGTTTGAGCAAAACATTTATCAAAGACAAGCGATTGATAACTTTTGTGTGGGGCATCCGTTAGCGGATCAAATTCCTTTGCAAAGCGACCAAGAGAAAGCACGAGAAAAATTATCAATTACCAGTCGTAACCGAGTAATTTGTTTGATGCCTGGGAGTCGCGGTAGTGAAGTGAAGTTTTTAGGAAAAGACTTTATTGAGGCTGCAAAGTTAATACAAGAGTTTTACCCAGACGTGAGCTTTATTGCTCCAATGGCGAATGATAAGCGTCGTCAACAATTTGCCGCTCAGATCCTGCAAGTCAAAAATGCGCCTCAAATAACTTTGTTTGACGGTCAATCTCGTGACTGTATGGCTGCAAGCGACTTAGTGCTAATGGCTTCAGGTACCGCAACCTTAGAAGCGATGCTGATCAAAAGGCCGACTGTAGTTGCTTATAAAGTTGGTGCTTTTAGTCATTGGCTGTTTAAGAAACTGCTAGTGATTGATACTTTTGCTATACCAAACTTGTTGTCTGGAAAAAATCTAATGCCTGAATTGATGCAAGAAGATTGTACGCCTGATAACTTGTTTGCTGAAGCTCGTTTATTGCTTGATGATAATCAAGGCAAATGGTCAGCAACGGAAGTTGAGTTTATGGATTGGCATAAAAAATTACGCAAAGATGCGGACGTATATGCAGCAAACTCTATTGCGCATTGGTGGAAAGAAAATGTCTTTAGATAAACCACAGCTAGTTGCAGGCGTTGATGAAGTTGGGCGAGGTCCTTTAGCTGGCCCTGTGGTGGCTGCGGCAGTAATTTTAGACCCCAATAATCCAATAGAAGGATTGGCCGACTCTAAGAAACTCACGGAAAAAAAGCGTA
The DNA here is from genome assembly GCA_013373015.1 of Kangiellaceae bacterium. Classification (GTDB taxonomy): domain Bacteria; phylum Pseudomonadota; class Gammaproteobacteria; order Enterobacterales; family Kangiellaceae; genus Kangiella. The sequence continues at coordinate 40,876 of JABXIQ010000041.1, read as the reverse complement.
ATCTATTATCAGAAGAAATCAAACAAAAAGCACTTTTTTGGGCTATATCACGTGCGGAAGTTGAAGAAATTGATGAAATCAATATTCTACAAGCCAGTTTGTTAGCCATGAAGCGCGCAGTTGAATCTTTGCAAAAACAGCCAACTTTGGCGTTAATTGATGGTAACCATTGCCCTAACCTCGATTGCGATATGCAAGCTATTATTAAAGGTGACAGTAAAGAGCCTGCGATCAGCGCCGCTTCGATTTTAGCGAAAGTCGCCAGAGACAATGAAATGGTGGAAATGGACAATCAATATCCTGGTTACGGTTTTGCGAAGAATAAAGGTTATCCTACCAAGCAGCACCGTGAAGCTATATTACAATTAGGGATTACGCCAATTCACCGCCGTTCATACGCTCCAGTGCAAAAACAGTTAGCGTTATAGGCATTGCGAGTAAGTTTGCAGAAAGTGCTGGAAACAAATTAAGCGACACTTATAATAATCTGAAGTGTTTTATAAAATTACAATAACCGTTCACCATATAAGTATTAGAAGCCCATGAATCCACGTTTTGTCCACCTTAAAGTACACACCGAATATTCGATGGTGGATGGAATCGTTCGTGTGAAACCTTTGATTGCTGAGTGTAAAGAGCAACAAATGGTTGCCGTTGCCATGACCGATCAAATGAACATGTGCGGTCTGGTGAAGTTTTACAGTGGAGCAATTGGAGCAGGTATTAAGCCTATTGTTGGCGCTGATTTACTGGTGCAAAATCCAGATGATGGAGATGAGTATTTCCGCGTAACAGCCCTGTGTATGAATGAGCAGGGGTATCTGAATCTAAAACGCTTAATATCAAAAGCTTATCTGAAAAATCAGCAGCGTGGTTTGCCTCTGGTCAAAAAGCATTGGATTCCTGAATTCAGTGCTGGAATTATAGTGCTTTCGGGTGCTCGAGAGGGCGACGTTGGCAAGGCGATTTTAGCGGGCAATATGCAACAAGCGGCCGAGGCCTTGGGTTTTTGGACTCATCATTTTAATAATCGCTACTATCTTGAGTTGCAAAGAACGGGGCGCCCGCAAGAAAACGAATATATTCATCAAGTGGTTGGTTTGGCACAAGGTTCAAACACTCCAGTGGTGGCTACCAATGATGTACGTTTTATTAATAAAGAGGATTTTGGCGCACATGAAGCTCGTGTGTGTATCAATCAAGGCCGTGTTTTGGCTGATCCTAGACGCCCTCGTACTTATAGTGAGCAGCAATATTTCCGTACTGAACAAGAAATGTGTGACTTGTTCGAGGATATTCCAGAAGCGCTTGAAAATAGCGTTGAAATTGCCAAACGTTGCAATCTTGATCTGTTATTGGGTAAATATTTTTTACCCGACTTCCCTATTCCAGAAGGGATGACCATTGAGCAGTATTTTGAACAGGTATCCAAAGAAGGCTTAGAAGAAAGGCTGGATCACTTATTTGATCGTACTGCTGAGAGTTTCGCAGAAACTAGAAAGGCTTATGACGAGCGTTTGCAAATTGAGCTCGACGTTATTAATAAGATGGGCTTCCCAGGCTATTTCTTAATCGTTGCTGACTTCATCCAATGGTCTAAAAATAATGGAGTTCCTGTTGGCCCTGGTCGTGGTTCTGGTGCCGGTTCATTAATTGCTTATGCATTAAAAATTACTGATCTCGATCCGCTAGAATATGATTTACTTTTTGAGCGTTTCTTAAATCCTGAACGTGTGTCAATGCCCGATTTTGACGTTGACTTCTGTATGGAAGGGCGTGATCGAGTGATTGATTATGTCGCACGAACATATGGCAGAAACAGTGTTTCTCAGATCATCACGTTTGGAACCATGGCTGCTAAAGCTGTAATCCGTGATGTAGGACGTGTTCTAGGTCATCCTTATGGCTTTGTCGATCGTTTGGCAAAGCTTATCCCGTTTGAAGTTGGCATGACTTTAGAAAAAGCGTTCGAACAAGAACCAGAATTGCCTCGTCTTTATGATGAAGACGATGATGTGCGTGAAATGTGGGATTTAGCACGAAAACTAGAAGGGATCACACGAAACGCTGGTAAGCACGCTGGTGGTGTGGTCATTGCTCCTAATGACTTAGAAGAATTTGCTCCGCTGTATTGTGATGAAACTGGTCATAATATCGTTACCCAGTTTGATAAGGACGATGTTGAAAAAGCAGGCTTGGTTAAGTTTGACTTCTTAGGTTTGAGAACCTTGACCATTATTGATTGGGCATTAGAAACTGCCAATAAGATCCAGCACAAGCAAGGCAAGGACATTATTGATATCAGTAAGATTGATACTGAAGACCCCGAAGTGTTCAAGTTGCTGCAACGTGCTGATACTACAGCGGTTTTTCAGCTAGAATCGCGTGGCATGAAGGATTTGATTAAGCGCTTACAACCAAGCCGCTTTGAAGATATTGTCGCATTGGTGGCTTTATTCCGTCCTGGCCCGTTGCAGTCAGGTATGGTGGATAACTTTATTAATCGTAAGCATGGACGTGAAGAAATATCCTATCCAGATGTTAACTATCAGCACGAATCATTAAAAGAAATTCTTGAGCCAACCTACGGTATTATTTTATATCAAGAACAGGTGATGCAGATTGCGCAAGTTTTGTCGGGTTACACTTTGGGCGGCGCAGATATTTTGCGTCGCGCAATGGGTAAAAAGAAACTTGAAGAGATGGAAAAACAAAGAGCCATTTTCAAAGAAGGCGCTATCAATAATGGCGTTGATGGTGATTTATCCATGAAAATTTTTGATTTGGTGGAGAAATTTGCAGGTTATGGTTTTAACAAATCTCACTCTGCGGCCTACGCGTTAGTTGCATATCAAACCGCTTGGTTGAAAGCGCATCACCCTGCGGCTTTTATGGCTGCGGTTATGTCTTCGGATATGGATAATACGGATAAAGTGGTTACCTATAAAGAAGATTGCGACAATATGGGTTTAACCGTTCGTCCACCTGATGTGAATGAGGGCCAATATCGTTTTACTGTCGATGATGAAGGACAAATAGTGTATGGGATTGGTGCTATTAAAGGAGTCGGCGAAGCGGCGATAGAAAGTATTGTTCATAATCGTGAGCAAGAGGGCGCCTATCAAGATTTATTCGATTTTTGTAGTCGTATAGATCTGAAAAAAGCCAATCGACGTGTCCTCGAATCGTTAATTAAAGCGGGTGCGCTAGATAGAATTGCCCCAAATAGAGCAACCTTGATGGCTTCTCTTGATGAAGCGATTAAGGCGGCGGAGCAGTTTAACAAAAGTCAAGCGGCGGGGCAGGATGATTTGTTTGGTTCAGTAGTCACCGAAACCGCAACCCAGCAACATCAGTACATACGAGTTAAGCCTTGGACCGACGAGCAGGTGTTACAAGGTGAGAAAGAAACGCTTGGTTTATATCTAACTGGCCATCCGATAGAGCGTTATATTCCTGAAATCAAGCAGATGAATATTGTGCGTTTACGTGATCTGCAACCAACGGGACGCGATAGGGTTGCAAGAGTCTCAGGTTTGATTGTTGCGATGCGGGTAATGAATACCAAGCGTGGTGACAAGATGGCTATTCTAACACTGGATGATAAATCTGGACGCTGTGATGTTACTGTGTATGCAGAAACTTTTGAGCGATATCGTGATTTATTGAGCAAAGATAATGTGGTAGTAGTTGAGGGTGAGGCCCGCCATGATGACTATTCAGGCGGCACAAGTGTTAGTGCAAGAGATGTGATGTCATTTGAGCAAGCTCGTGAAAAATACTGTAAAAAAATCGAGTTAACGCTATCTGATTCAATTATTGGTCCTGATACTATTGAAGAGCTTACTGAAAAGCTATCGCATCATAAAGATGGTATTTGCCCGATAATTATTAAGTTACAGTATCAACAAAAACAGATTGCTGGCGATTTTATGCTTTCTGAAGAGTGGAAAGTGCAGCCTGTTGATGCTTTGGTATTTACGTTAAAACATCTTCCAGGCTGTGTTGACTATCGAGTGGTTTATTAATCTATTAACTCAAATAAGACAGTCGTATTAGAGTTTGCGTCCTAGTTTCTTTTCGGCAATTTTGCGCTCCCAATCCACTTTGAAAAAGTTGATTTTTTCAAAGGCGTTTAAACCGTGGACTATCAATGCTGCTGCCCAGCAGAGGATAACTAACCAAAGGTTAAAATCATCAGTTCCATTTTTAAATAGAATAAATGGAACAAAGATTAAGAACATTAGAAGGTGAGTTAAGAACTCTTTAACTCCTTTAGCATATTCAATGGCATGCTTTTCTTCTGTGCTTATGGTTTCAGTTGTAGTATTTTCTTGCTCATTCATTTTTGCATCTCCTGCTGATAGAGATACCGCTCTTTGGTTTGTCTGCTTAAACTCAATTTTCTGAGCTGATTCAGGCGCAAAAGTAGCAATATCGACTTCGAATATAGCAGCTAATGACTTTCTAGATTCAAGACTAGGTGTTTGACCTCTTTCAATACGTTGGATGGTGCGGACATTCAATCCTGTTAATTGGGCTAAATGCTCTTGCGACCAACCACGTTTTAATCTTAATTTTCGAACAATCATATGTTTACTGCTGCTTGTTTATGGAGAAATTATTTTGAATGAGTAAACTTATTGTACCACGGCATGTCTGCGGATTTCAGCCGACTTAATAACGGCATTTACCCGACATGTATTTAAAATCAATAAGTTATAAAGGTGAATTGGCTGCTTTTACAAAGCACCTTCATGCCTAAGTAACCATTCTTTAGCACTTAATCCACCTGCATAACCGGTTAACGTTCCATTAGCACCAATAACTCTATGGCAAGGAATTATGATCGAGATGGGGTTTTTTCCGTTAGCAGCACCTACGGCACGGCTAGCGTTTTTATTACCTATCGCGCAAGCAAGCTGGCCGTAACTCCATGTTTTTCCATAAGGGATGCTTTGTAGGGTTTGCCAGACCGTTTGTTGAAACCTCGTGCCTTGTGCTGCAATTGGAATGGAAAACTGAGTTCTGCTGCCTGCAAAATACTCTTCAAGTTGAGTTAAAGTTTTATCAATAATGGGATTAGCTTGGTTCATTACATTGGTTGCTTCTGTTGCTTGCCAAGGCTTAAACAATAGGGCTTTAAGTGAATGCTGATCAGCATAAATATAAACTTTGCCAAATGGGCATGATTGTTTTTGAAAATAAAGAGTATTAATCGTCATAACTGTTCCTTAAATGCTATTCCACAAATGTAAAGTTGCGTAGCTCCTCCAAGGTGACCATTGCTGTGGATCGGATAATTGATATTTTTCCAGCGCTTTGATTACTCCAAGATCTTTTTCGGGATAAGCGTCGCTATCAGTACCAGATCGCAGTTTTATATATTCGTATGTCCAGGGGCCGATGCCTTTTAAATTCAGAATGCTTTCTAGATTCTCACCTTGGTTGTTGATATACCATTGGGCAAAGTTTTTTAAGGTTTGTTTACGACTTTGCGGCATACGCAAAAAGTCAAGTTCAGAAGCCATAACCTGTTGTGCGGTTGGGAATAGTTTGAAGTTATCGTTAAGTGTGCTGCCAAGCTCTTCTATTAATTGACTGGTATGTCCATAAGCAGCTTTGACTGAAACTTGCTGACCCAAAATAGCTTTAACTCCTGCTTCAAAGGCATCCCAGCAGGCAGGTAAACGTAAACCTTGCTTAATCAGAGGCTTCAGTTTGATATCTTTTGTGAGGTGTTTCTCGATGACATTAAGATCAGAGTTTAAGTCTAAGACTTGCCGTATCTTATTGGTAACAGCCATCAGGTGTATGAGGTTATCAATTTCTAGCTCTATTTGAAATTGATGCTTCGTTGGGATATGAGTTGCTTTGAATTGCCCCGTTGCTTGTTTATAGCGAAATGTTCTTTGATAGCTATCGCGAGTGATATTCTCAATGCAGTTTATTTCCCTTTGCTGCAAAAAATTTTGCATCATTGGCCAATTATATGGAGGCCGGTAATTAAGCTTCAACCTGATAGCATTGTGTTGCGCAATTTTATTATCTTTATCTACCGCCAAATTGTTTAACTTGTGTCTTAATGCACTTGGAGACATGCGCATGGTTTGCTTAAAGGCATCATTAAAGCGACGTAAACTATTGAAGCCTGAACTAAAAGCAACTTGTGTTATGGATAGTTCGCTCTCATGTAACAACTGCTTAGCAAACATCAAACGGACATGATTAGCGTAATGAATAGGTGACACACCTAAGTGTTGCTGAAAAAGTTTACGCAAATAACGGTCGCTGATTCCCATCGATTCAGCAAGTTGCGGTAATTTTCTTTGGTTTAATTCTCCTGCTTCAATCTTATTCATGGCTTTTCGCAATAAGGCTTGGTTACCTAGCCAAGCAGCGGAATAGGGAGCTGATTCAGGGCGACAACGCAAACAAGGCCGATAACCAGCGCGTTCGGCTTGTATCGCCGAGGAATAGTAACTGACATTGCTTTCCTTGGGGCTGGGTGCGGGGCAAACTGGACGGCAATATATTTTAGTGGTTTTTACCGCTACAAAAAATTTGCCGTCATAGCGGACATCTCTTGCTTTTCGCGCTGTTTGATAATGTTTCACTTATTGATTTATAGCGCTGTTGAACAGCAATACTCAGTAAGTTGATTTAGCACAATCATAACAATTAATTTGAGCTTAGCCAGCCATTTTCGGAACTGAATGTTGAGTCAAGCTTTGCTTGAACTCCAAACAAATACTGTAGTCATATAGAATAGAACTTTAGTAAGAAATACAATGGATTGGTAGGAAATGAATTTAATTCGTAAGCTGATGATGTGCTGTTTCACCTTTTTGATTACGCTGAACAGTTGGTATATAAAAGCGGAATTGATAACAGCTGAGCAATTGGTGCAGGCGGCGAAACTGCGGCTAGAGGCTGAGATAACTTATGATGGGCGTTATCTCAGTATTGATTATCCTATGGGTGATGTACCAGAACATCTTGGTGTATGCACCGATGTTGTGATCCGAAGTTACCGTCAGTTAGGAATAGATCTACAGCAATTGGTACATGAGGATATGCGTGAAAATTTTGAGCAATATCCTAAAATATGGGGATTAAAGCGTCCTGATAGCAATATTGATCATCGACGGGTACCAAACCTTGAGGTTTTTTTACAGCGTTACGGAAAACAATTGCCCATTGCTGATAGTGCCGATGATTATAAACCTGGTGATTTGGTGAGTTGGCGCTTACCTGGTAACTTACCGCATATCGGTATAGTTAGTGATGAAAAGTCTGATATTAGCGATAATTACCTAATTATTCATAATATTGGTGCAGGGCCAAAAGAAGATGATATTTTGTTTGAGTTCCCTATTTCTGGGCATTTTCGTTTTTTCCCAGAGTTAAAAGTGTCATCGCAGTGATATAAGATCAAATGGGTGACAGTTTAGACCAGTAAGGTTACCATTCATATATCAGTAAAATACGGGTAGAATAGCGACCTTTACGCGAATAACTAAACCTAGTCGAAACTAAGACAAGAATATGAGCTTAAATTTTTTAGAGTTTGAACGACCCATTGCAGAATTAGAAGCGCAGATTGATGAGTTGCGCTTGATGGGCGAAGACAGCGAAATTAACATTAGTGAAGAGATTGAACGGTTAAAAAAGAAGTCTAAAGACTTAACCAAGCAAATCTTTTCTGATTTGAGCGCGTGGCAAGTAGCACAATTGGCTCGTCATCCTCAGCGCCCTTATACCCGCGACTATATCGAACATATTTTTACTGACTTTGATGAATTGGCTGGTGATCGTGCTTTTTCAGATGATGCGTCAATTGTAGGCGGTATTGCTCGTTTGGATAATCAATCTGTGATGGTTATTGGTCATCAGAAAGGTCGTGATACCAAAGAAAAGATCAAACACAACTTTGGCATGTCGCGCCCTGAAGGATATCGTAAAGCCAAAAGATTGATGGAAATGGCAGAGCATTTCCACTTACCTGTGTTTACTTTTATCGATACTCCTGGAGCATTCCCTGGAGTGGGCGCAGAGGAGCGTGGTCAAAGTGAGGCCATTGCCCGTAACTTAAAAATCATGGCTGATTTGAAAGTACCCTTAGTAGCTACCGTTATTGGTGAAGGTGGATCTGGTGGTGCCTTGGCAATTGGTGTTGGTGATAGAGTGAATATGTTGCAGTATTCGACCTATTCTGTTATTTCACCAGAAGGTTGCGCATCTATTTTATGGAAAAGTGCTGAAAAAGCCGAAGAGGCTGCTGAAGCAATGGGTATTACCGCAAATCGTATCAAAGAATTAGGTTTGATTGATAACATCGTTGCTGAACCTTTAGGTGGTGCACACCGTAACTATCAAGAAATGGCCAAAAATTTGAAAGCGCGTTTGATGCAAGATCTAAACGATGTGCAGCAGTTGAGTACAGAGCAATTACTCGCGCAGCGTTACAATAAATTAATGTCTTTCGGCACAGTAAGCGAAGAGTAATTTTTAGGCTTCCCTTAGTATGTCAAAAATTGAGCCAGTAAATCATGCAATTGCAGAATTTCTGGCTCTTAGTTCAAAAAAGTATCCAGAAAATTCTCTTACGTTACCTTTTCAAAAATATATTGTTGCTTTAAGTGGCGGCGTAGATTCGATGGTTCTACTGCATGCGCTATCGCAACAAGTCGATAAAACGAAAATTTTAGCGGTGTATATAGATCATCAATTGCAGCCGGCTTCAGCTGAGTGGACTGTTCAGAATCAATCGTTCTGCCACTCGTTAGATGTTGAATATCATTGTATTAAGGTGACTGTAGATACAACCGTTGCCAGCACTGAAAATGAAGCGAGAAAAGCCCGTTATCGAGCATTGCAAACGCTTATTAATGATAATGATAGTTGTTTGCTGACAGCACAACATCAGAATGACCAGGCGGAAACTTTTTTATTGCAATTGTTCAGAGGTGCAGGCGTTAAAGGTTTGTCCTCAATGCCTTACCTTACAAATTTTGCTAGTGGCTATCATGCTCGACCGTTGTTAATGGTGGCCAAAGCAGAGATTGAAAAATATGCTCAGCTTAATAAACTTGATTATGTTACCGATCAAACTAATTTTGATGATTCTATTCGGCGTAATTTTATCCGTAATCAAGTTTTACCTATGATTGAGAAGCGTTGGTCAAGTGCTGTAGAAAAAATTAGCCAAGCTGCAAGTCATCAAGCTGATGTCCAATTTTTATTAGATGAGTTGGCTTTGATTGATTATAAAAAAGGCGTACGTGCGTTCGATCAGACTATCAAGCTAGAAGTTTTGCAACAGTTATCTTTAGAGAGACAAAATAACCTATTGCGGTATTGGTTGGAGCAACAAGGTTGTGACATGCCTAGTCGAAGGGTGTTAGAGCAAATAAGAATACAGATGATAACAGCCGTACAAGATGCTCAGCCTATGATAGAGCTTGATGGTTTTCGTATCAGACGCTATCAGAACCATATTTATTGTTATAAGCCACAGGCGGTAAAGGTAAAAATTACTCAAGAAGATATTTTGAACTGGGATAGTAAAAAAGATTTAATAATCAACGGTCAACTAATTATTCCTAAATCATGGCTATCCGATAATCATCCAGAGTTAACTGATTTGCTGCTGACTGTTCGTTTAAAGCAGTCAGGTGATAAAATTTATATTGGAAATCGCAAGCATGGAATAAGCTTAAAAAATTATTTCCAACAAGAGAAAATTGCACCTTGGCTTCGCGATCGCGTTTTAGTGATTTGTTTTGAAGGTGTGATTAAAGCAATTTACATTATTGATTAAGGTATCAGCATTAAAAGATAGCATCAAGCTCTGATGAAGCCCAGTCATGGTGACGCGCCCATTGTTCAACAATGTCTTTATCCCATTGAGAATTAAAAGGGCGAAAGCCATGCGTGGAATTTTGTAGGATATCTAAACAAGCTAAATTATGCGCGTAAAATATTGGATCGAGAAAAGCCATCAAGGTTGGCTCTACAAGTGAAAAGTTTACTGGCATCTTATTCGCCAATACTTGATTGGGTTCGAAGGCATAACCAAACTCATCCTCTGCACCAGCATTGGCTAATATGGCATTGCTAAAACATTGGTGATTATAATTATCGCTAATAATATTTTTTAACCCAGTTGCTGTGATAATGACATCGGCTTCAAGAGCCGCTTGTTCGACTTGCGATCTAATTGCACCATCAATGGCGGTGAATCCTCGCTCATTGATAATGTCATGTTTCTTGATGCAAGGCTCGACGATGATAACGGATGAGCTTATTTTGGAAAAATAATAAGCAATTCCTACACCAACTTTACCATAGCCAAAAATTAGAATATTTTTTTGACTAAGAGCATATTGAGATAGTTCAGTTATTGCACGATAAACGCCTTCGCCAGTTCCGAGGCAGGTTTCTAAACATTTTAGGCGGCTATCATCTACTGAAACTATAGGGACTTGATTGCGACTGTGTTGTTGGTAGCGAATAGCACCTGTTCGAGTTAACTCCACAATGCCTTTACGCGCAGTACAGTTTTCGTCTAACTCGGCGCCACAATCGAGTAAAAAGTCAAACTCACCCTGAATTGAATTAATGCTTTTAAAAGGAATTGAGTGTTGTTCCAGCCAATTAAGTGTTGTTTGATCATGCTGCATAAAGCTGGGATTAGTTACTGTTAGCTCGGCGCCGCTTGCTTGTAAACACGCAATCTTAAGTAAGGTTGTTTGAGTTAAAGGAACATTATGAGCAATAGATAATCCTTTTAATGGTAATAGCTCAGTAGCTTGCTCAAACATTAGGTGCATAAAAGGGGCTGTTGTTTGCGGGTATTGATTAAAAATATGCGGCTTATTCATCGTATAAAAAGAAACTTTTGATATTGGCGGTTTGTTTTACAGCATCTTGATAACCGAGATCTATTAGCTGTCGGGTGAAATGTTTATCAAATAAAAGATAGCTCAAAATACTTTCACCATTTTCATCATCTACTCCAATTCGCTTAAAGAAGAAACGTAAACCTTTCGGTAGCACCTTAAAGTATTGTCCCGCTAGTTCAGCTGGATCAACGCTTGGTGATATGATGAAGCTATCAACCGGTTTTAAGGTCAACTGCTCACGAACAATATCATTAACGGGTATATGAGCGAGTAACTCATTAACTCTCATCAAACGTTCGATATCGCTTTCGAGACTATCAATAAAAATACTGTCTAAGAGATGGCCACTGATATCGCCTATTGAGGGAACTTCAATATTATGATCTATTTCACCTCTTAGCGGCTCTACTGTTATGACAAAAACCTTATTTGCACCTAAATGTAATGCTGGGCTTAGCGGTGTTAAAAAACGCATAGCACCATCACCATAATGGGTGCCATCAATTGGCTCTGAAGGAAATATCATTGGAATCGCGGCAGATGCTAAAAGATGCGAAACTGATAGGCTAGTCTTTTTACCAAAACGTCTAAAGCGTTGCCATTGACCAAGTTCGTTATTGCCTTGAAAAAAGCTAACGGAATCACCTGTGTTGTAATTATAGGCGGTAGCGCAAACTGCGGTTAGGTTTTGTTTATCAATATTGTTTTTGATGTCGTCAAAGCGTATCGCTTGCTCTAATAGCTGGCGCAGCGGACTATTATCTAGTAATGATAAAGGCTTATTCGTTTGTTCTGTAGGCCTTATGATGTTCCAACCCCAGCGGAAAGTATTTCTCAGCAAGCACTTTAAGTCTGTACGATATACCTGATTTGGGCTGAAATTATGCCAGATCGACTGCAAACGGTCTAAACCAGTAGCGAAATCATGATTGTTACTGGCTAGAGCACAGGCGTTAATAGCGCCAGCAGAGGTTCCGGTAATAATTTGGAAAGGAGAGTGCTGTGGCTTGCCAATAATTTCACTAACGGCTTGTAGTACGCCAATTTGATAAGCCGCACGAGCTCCACCGCCACTTAACACCAGTCCTGCAGTTTGATTATGGGATTTTTTTTGTTCCGATGTGGAGTGAAAACCTATCATCGGCAACGACTCTTATAGCGCCCAGCGCTTACGTAGCGCAGCATAGACTTTCATTGGATATTTAGCGCGCCCACGTGAGCCGTTATAGCGCCCAAGAGCGTAAGTTAGGTTGTATTTTTCTTTTTCCAGATAAAGTTTAAGAATATAACAACCGTATTTGATATTGGTTTCCATGTCGAAAAGAGAATCTTCAGGATGACCAATTTCTTTTTTCCAAAAAGGCATGATTTGCATCAATCCGCGAGCATCGGCGACTGAAATTGCAAACCTATCAAAATTACTTTCCACTTCCATAACGGCTAAAACCAACTGAGGGTTGATGTCGGCTGCGTTCGCGTATTTATGCACCAGCTTTAATATGGTCAAGCGTTCTTTTTCAGAAATATGTTTGGCGCGTTTGGCTAAACGACCTGACATGTCTTTTAGCCATACTTCTGCTTCGTATTTATCAACAAAGTAATGCTCTGACTCCATCAAGCTTTTAAGTTCTTGCTTGAATGATTGGTCGGGTTTTTCCTGTGCATAAGCAAGCGTCGAGTAAAGCGAGCTACTCGCGATAACAATAGATAGGATTAATGCTTTAACTATCATTACTCTAAATAAACCAGCTTTATTGACTCAATAAACCTTGTAGATAACCGACAACATTTTCAAGGGCAATATCATCTTTTAGGGAGTTTTTACGATCTTTGTATTCAATGGTTCCATTAGCAAGTCCACGTTCGCTGACGACTAACCGATGAGGAACACCAATCAGTTCCATGTCTGCAAACATAACCCCTGGACGCTCTTTACGATCATCGAATATAACCTCGACACCGAGGTTTTGTAAATCCGTATATAGTTTTTCAGCTACTTGCTGAACTTGTTCTGAACGGTGCATATTCATTGGGATAATCGCTACTTGGAACGGTGCTATATGTTGTGGCCAAATAATGCCATTTTCATCGTGATTTTGCTCAATAGCGGCGGCTACAATTCGAGAAACACCGATACCGTAGCAGCCCATGGATAACACCTGAGATTTTCCGTTTTGATCAAGCACGGTGCAGTTCATCGCTTCAGAATATTTGGTGCCTAATTGGAATATGTGGCCAACTTCAATGCCACGTTTAATCTCAAGAATGCCTTTCCCATCTGGACTTTGATCTCCAGCAACAACTTCACGCAAGTCAAAGACATCATCAAGTTTTGCATCACGCTCCCAGTTAACGCCTGTGAAGTGAAAGTCGTCTTGATTTGCGCCACAAACGAAATCGGCCAATATTGCTGCATCACGATCTACAATCACAGGAATGTCTAAATCAACAGGACCTACAGAACCAGGGTTTGCTTGTGCTATTTGTTTAACGGTTTCATCACTAACAAATTCAAGTGGTGAAGCAATCAACGGATGTTTTTCAGCTTTAATGTCATTTAAGTTATGATCACCACGCAAACATAAACAAATAACGGGGTTTCTCTCATCTTCGCCTTTGACTAGTAATGTTTTAACAGTGCTAGATTCTGCTACTTGTAAAAATTCTGAAACTTGAGCAATCGTTTTACAGTTTGGCGTAGAAACTTTTTCTAACGTTACCTGTGGCTCAGGACGTGCTGAAGTTAGTGCTAGGCTTTCTGCTTTTTCAACATTTGCTGCATAGTCGCTTTCAGTGCTGAATGCGATGGCGTCTTCACCAGATTCTGCTAATACATGGAATTCATGCGAATTACTACCACCGATAGCGCCAGTGTCTGCAAGCACTGGACGATACTCTAAGCCTATACGGTCGAAAATATTACAATAAGCTTGATGCATGACTTGATAAGTGTCTTCTAGAGACTGTTGATCAGCGTGGAAAGAGTAGGCGTCTTTCATTAAAAATTCGCGTGCGCGCATGACCCCAAAGCGTGGACGAACTTCGTCACGAAATTTGGTTTGTATCTGGTAGAAATTGGCTGGTAGTTGTTTATAGCTGTTCAATTCATCACGCATTAACGCCGTAATGATTTCTTCGTGGGTCGGGCCAAGACAAAAATCACGATTATGACGGTCTTGGAAACGAAGCAATTCAGGCCCAAATTGTTCCCAGCGGCCTGATTCTTCCCATAACTCAGCTGGTTGTACACCAGGCATTAACATTTCAATAGCGCCTGCTTTGTTCATCTCTTCTCGAACAATGGCTTCCACTTTCCGTAAAACACGCAAGCCTGATGGGAGCCATGTGTACATTCCCGAAGCAATTTTTCGGATCATGCCTGCTCTAAGCATTAATTTATGGCTAATTAGCTCTGCATCGCTTGGATCTTCGCGCAAAGTGGATAATAAATAGTGGCTGCTACGCATTGTAAACTCTATGTTTTTGAAGTTATTAATATATTGGGGCTATTGTAACAAGGTTATTGCAAGCTCTAAAGCACCTTTTTTCTATAAATTTGTCACTATTGAACACGAAAAGCTGTCTAAATATTGAATATATATTAGGAGTACTTTATGAAAAATGTTGCAAAAACTACTCTCGTACTAAGTTTTAGTGCTATTTGCTTGGCAGCTTGTACTACAACTACACACCAAATGAGCCATGATGGACAGAAGTTTGAAAGTGAGAAATACAAATATGAACTGGATAAAAAGCATATGGTTGCTATAGAAAGAGCAAACAGAACTTCTAGTCAAAATGTGCAGACTGTATGGATTAATCCTCCTCTTAAAAGAGTGAAAGCAAAGGATAATTAATTTAATTATTTATTAAATAATAATCTTCCATTAACCCAAGTCTCTAATACTTGGGTTTGGTGGATTTTTGTTGCTTCTATTTCAAAAATATCTTGGTCAACAATAATAAAATCCGCTTTTTTGCCTGCTTCTAGACTACCAATCTTGCTTTCCCAAAACGCAGCGAATGCTGCATCAATAGTAAAGGCTTTTAGTGCTTCTTTATTGGTTAATGCTTGGTCAGCTATCCAACCTTCGGGTGGTTCATTGTTTGTATTTTGGCGAGTTACCGCTGCATGTATTCCTAAAAAAGGATTAGCGAGCTCTACCGGAAAGTCAGAGCCAGCGGCTATTATGGCTCCATGGTCAAGCAAAGTTCGCCACGCGTAAGCTCCTGCGAGACGTTCGTTGCCTACACGATCTCCAGCCATGTTCATATCGCTGGTTGCGTGAATGGGTTGCATTGAAGCAATTACACTTAATTCCGCAAGTCGCGAAAGGTCTTCAACATCAAGGACTTGGGCGTGCTCGATACGATGACGAAGCACTTTTGTTGATTTGTTTTTCGGCAGCTTTTCGAAACTATCGAGCACTAGCCTATTAGCTGCATCGCCAATGGCATGCACATTGGCTTGAAAGTCATATTTGGTAATCGTTTTGAGCAGGTTAGCCAGCTTTTTATTATCAGTAAGGAGCAAGCCTTTGCTATCGGGTTCATCGCTATAAGGTTCTAGTAATGCCGCGCCGCGACTGCCAAGCGCGCCATCAGAATAGACTTTTACCGACTGAATTTTGAGGAATGGTTCGTCAACTTTGCCAAAACGTAACATGCCTTCTAAATTAGCATCATCAGCACTTAACATGGCATAAACGCGCAACGGAATTTGCTTTTTATTGGTCATATCCATCAGTTGGCGGTAGGTTTCATAATCTACTCCAGCATCGTGTACGGAGGTAATGCCGAGCGCTAATAAATGATCAAAAGCCAATTCCAATGCTGTTTGTCGTTCCATTTTGTTGATGGTGGGGATTTTTGCGGTTAACAACTCCATGGCTCGATCCACTAAAATACCTGTGGGCTCGCCTTCAGCATTGCGAATGATTTTTCCGCCGTCAGGATCGCGTGTGTTTTTATCGATGCCAGCAAGCTCTAACGCTTTTGAGTTAGCCCATCCTGCATGACCATCAATGCGTACCAACCATACTGGGCGATCTTCAATCGCGACATCCAGAGAGTACTTGTCAGGAAATTCTTGATTAAGCCATAGTACCTGATTCCAGCCTCGTCCTTGGATCCAACGAAGTTCAGGGTTGTTTTGGGCATATTCTACAACTTTAGCAATGGTTTCAGATTGTGATTCTATATCGCGTACATCAACGCGCATCAAACTAAGTCCCAAGTTGACTAAATGGCCATGTGCGTCAGCAAGTCCTGGAAGTAGGGTTTTGCCTTGACCATCAATTTGGACGCTAAAGCTGACCAGTTTAGCCAAGTCTTCTTTTGAGCCAGCGGCAATGACGGTATCATCTTCGAATAATAAGCTATCGAAACGTTTTAATTCATTGCCTTCAAAGGTATAGCCGTTCACGTTGTGAATGAGGGTTGGCAAAGCGAAAGTTGACAGGCTAAATAGTTGTAAAGCTAATAAAAACAATACCTTTTTCATGGTTATAACCACTATTATATTTTCCTAGGACGGTAATCAGCACTCTAATACACTCAAAACCGAATATAAAGCCTGTATCTCCAAAACTTAGCCAAATTTTGCAAACTGACAGGTAAAAGGCAGATGATATTTCACTGAATTGACACCTTGATGTCATCAGCCTGAAATCATAAAACGTTATAAATATCTTCAAAAATGAGGTGAATAATGTTAAAGCGAATCAGTACGTTACCCGAGTTGGGATTTGCCGTTCCAACACAAGAAATTACCCAAAAAAAACAAATTTTGCAGTTAGCTCAACATTTAATTCGTAAGTCGTCAATTTCTCCATCTGATCAAGGTTGTTGTGACTTATTGGCTGAGCGGTTAGAAAAGATTGGTTTTGAAATAGAGTTTATGAACCAAGGTTCGGTTTTGAATTTTTTTGCTATTAAAAAAGGTCATGCCAATAGTGTAAAACGTAAAATGTTGATTTTTGCAGGGCATACGGATGTGGTGCCCCCAGGGCAGAATGCCAAGTGGATGACTCCAGCTTTTATACCTGTTATCAAGGGTGGCTTCTTATACGGTCGTGGTGCGGCGGATATGAAAGGCAGTTTGGCAGCGATGATTGTAGCAATTGAACAGTTTGTATCTGAACATCCTGAGCATCAACACGATCTTGGCTTTTTGGTTACCAGTGACGAAGAAGGCGAAGCACAACATGGAACAAAGCACATAGTTGATATCTTACGTTCTAGAAATCAAAAGATTGACTATGCGATTGTTGGCGAACCAACTACGGATAAAACGTTGGGTGATTCAATCCGCATTGGTCGTCGAGGCTCTATTAATTGCAAAATCAAGGTTCATGGTCAACAGGGGCATGTAGGATATCCTGATAATTTAATTAATCCTATTCATAAGACGGCTAAGTTAATCAACAAGTTATCTCATAAACGTTGGGATATGCCGAGCCGATATTTCCCATCGACCAGTTGCCAGTTGGTGAAAGTGCATTCGGAAAGTGGAGTGCTTAACGTGACTCCTGCGAGTTTGGACTTATGGTTTAATTTTCGTTATTCACCGCGTAATGACTTTGAGCATATCAAAAGTTACGTCAATAAAAAGATCAGTAAGTATGCTATTGATGCCGATATTGAGTGGCAGCATGAAGCTGAGCCTTATTTGACCAAACGCGGCAAGCTACGCAAAACTTTGCAAAAAGTGATACATCAAGAAACAGGTATAAAACCTAAGCTAAATACTGCTGGCGGTATTTCCGATGGCCGTTTCATTAAAAATATTGCTAGCGAAGTGGTTGAACTTGGGCCGAGCAACAAAACCATTCATCAAGCCAACGAGCGCGTCAATATTGAGGAATTGAATCAATTAAGCTCTTTATATCAGAAGATTTTGACTGAGTTGGTGCTTAACAAATGAATATTTGCTGAGTTTCAAAAGTTAACGACTTTCTGAAAAAAACTGTAATTGTAATCGCTCATTTCCCTTTCTATTATCATTTACATGGTAATGATAATAGAATTGGGGATTATCGTTAACCGTCAATATAGCGCTTACGTTTTTTCGCTTTGAGTTTTAATAAATCAATCCACACGATGGAATCAATGCAATCACCAAAATCGGGGTCAATACCAAAGTCAAAAAATTGAACACCTTGCTCCTCGCACAGCTCGCTGTATTGCTTAAACAACGTTGGTATACTGCAATTAAGCTGCGACATTTGCTGTTTGAGCTCTTTGAAAGCTTCTTTTTGATCCAAATGATTAAATAATTTTTCCAGTTTTGCTTTTTGAACGGGTTTGATGCGATAGCTATTAAATGAGCGGGCTAATGGCAATTGTGCACCAAAATACTTTGAGAAATAAAAAATCATCATATCTTTGGCAATGGCTGGGAATTCGTTGCTCAAGCTCACGGGGCCAAATAAATAACGCACATGGGGATTTTCGCGTACATAAGCGCCAATACCTTGCCATAAATAATCAAGACTACGTTTACCCCAGTATTGTGGTTGTACAAAACTACGACCAAGTTCTAATGCCAGTGGAAACAACTTGCGCAAAGAATGCTCATAGCTAAATAGTGTTTCAGAATAAAGGCTTTGCTCGCTATTTAGACTGGCTATATCGGCGATTCGATAGCTGCCTACAATTTCCATATCTTTTTCGTCCCATAAAATAATATGCTTGTAATAATAATCGAATCGATCCAAATCACGACGATTTCCGGTACCTTCGCCAACCGCCCTAAAAGCCGCTTCACGTAACCTACCGATTTCTCGCAGTAATGCGGAGTCTTGTGGTTGTTCTAGTAAATAGATGGATTTTCCATCTTGAGTTTCGCCAATCAAGCGACAGTCAATAAGTTCTTGCCTTAATATTTTACGGCTTTCGGGGTGGGCAATGGCTTGCTCGGTTTCAAAGAGTTGCTGTTTATCATGTTTAAGACGGTACACATGTTGCTTAAAACGATAAATACTGTCTTTGCTAGCCGGATTCATGCCTGCAAAAGACGAGTAAGGAATAAGTTCGCCAACCTTGATCGGCAAGGTTAATGAGACATTTTTGAACATTTCATTGACTAAAAATAAAGCACTCAAAGGCTTCGCGAGCAATGATAACCCATAGAAAAACTTAGAATTTTTCCCGCCCACATGCATAGGAACAATAGGCGATTTAGTTTGTTTTGCAATACGTAAAAAACCAGAACGCCACTTGCTATCACGAATACCTGTAATGCTTAAGCGCGAGACTTCTCCAGCAGGAAAAAAGATAACCGCCTGTTCCTGCTCTAGCGCTTGATGAATTTGCTGCAGTTTTTCGCGACTGTTACGTCCGGTTATATTGTTGACGCCTAAGAAGAAAGGGCGCAAAGGCGACAATGACCCTAATAATTCGTTAACCACAATTTTTACATCAGGACGTATCGATTGCACCATCGCCAACAAGGCCAAACCATCGAGAGAGCCAAGCGGGTGGTTGGCAATCAAAACCACGCGCCCTGAAACAGGTACATTTTCACGACTTTTATTGCTTACACTGTAACTCAGCCCCAAGTGCTCATTAACCCTTTCCAAAAAATCCACATGGGAAAGGTGTTGGTATTGGGCAATGAAATCGTTAATTTCTTGTTGGTGGAATAATTTAGCCAATAGGCTGCTCGCGCCAGATTTTAGGCGTGGTGAGCGAGCCAAGCTGGGTAAAAACTGAGAAACGACTTCTTCACTGTTGATCATAGATATCCAATGTAATCGGTTGATAGATTTACTATGGCTAGCATTATTTTCTTCTTATGTGACCCTGCTATGACGGACGGGTGACAACTTTATGTCAAATTAGCGAAAGAATTATGACCAAGTATCATCATTCGGAAATGATAAAACCTGTAATTACAGGGCTTTCGGCTTGCCTAGAAAGGCCGCGTGGCGTACCATATGGCGTTTTTCTGGGTCCTTGCCCGTAAGCTAAATTCAAAAAGAATTTCGGACAGACTATTCCATGAGTACAGGTTCCTCTATGAGCACAGCAATGCGCAGCCACTATTGTGGCGAACTATCAAAAAATAATGAAAATCAATCGGTTACCCTATCAGGTTGGGTGCATCGTCGTCGTGACTTGGGCGGTCTAATCTTCCTTCAGTTACGTGACCGTAGCGGTGTTATCCAGGTGGTGGTGGATCCAGATTTCAAAGAGTTGTTTGAAGTCGCTGAGCAACTGCGAGCTGAATTTGTTATCCAGGTGAAAGGTACGGTGCGTGCTCGACCAGAAGATATGGTCAATAAAAACATGGCTTCGGGTGATATTGAGGTGTTTGCGCAAGAAATTACTATCTTAAATAAAGCTCAACCGCCAGCGATCCCTATTGACGAAAACCTAGAAGCATCGGAAGAGATGCGCTTGAAATATCGCTATTTGGATCTGCGTCGTCCTGAGATGCAGCAGAAATTATTGTTCCGCCATAAAGTGACTAGCGCAATGCGTCGCTATATGGATGAGCATGGATTTGTGGACGTAGAAACGCCAATTTTGACCAAAGCCACTCCAGAAGGCGCGCGTGATTATTTAGTGCCGAGCCGTGTCAATAAAGGTTCTTTTTACGCTTTGCCGCAATCGCCACAGTTGTTTAAACAATTGTTGATGATGGCGGGATTTGATCGTTATTACCAAATTGTTAAATGTTTCCGTGATGAAGATTTACGAGCTGATCGCCAGCCAGAATTTACCCAGTTGGATATTGAAACTTCATTCCTTGATCAAGAAGAGATCATGAACTTGATGGAAGGTATGATCCGTCATTTGTTCAGTGAACTTAAAGGTATTGAGTTACCAGAATTTCCACGTATGAGCTATGCTGAAGCGATGGAGCGTTATGGTTCTGATAAGCCTGATTTACGCTTGGATACCGAACTTGTTACTGTTGATGAATTATTAAAAGATGTTGAGTTTAAGGTGTTTGCAGGCCCTGCCAATGATGATAATTCTCGTGTCGCAGCTTTGCGCGTACCGGGCGGCGCTGAGTTGAGCCGTAAGCAAATCGACGAATATACGAAGTTTGTTGGCGTTTATGGCGCAAAAGGTTTGGCTTGGATTAAGGTTAATGATGATGGCTTACAAAGCCCAATCATCAAGTTTATTGGTGATGATGTAGCGGCTAAAATCGTTGAAACTGTTGCTGCACAAGTTGGCGATATAATTTTCTTTGGCTCAGATACAAAGCGAGTTGTTGCTGATGCGATGGGCGCATTACGTTTGAAAACAGCCGCAGACTTAGGTTTAGTTCAAGATGAATGGAAACCTTTGTGGGTTGTTGATTTCCCAATGTTTGAAGAAATTGATGGCCATGTTCATGCGTTGCACCATCCGTTTACTGCGCCTAAAGAGTTAGACGTTGATGCTGTTCGTGCAAACCCGACGGAAACTCTATCGAAAGCCTACGATATGGTGTTAAATGGCTCCGAAGTTGGTGGCGGTTCGGTTCGTATTCATCAACAAGATATGCAAGAAGCGGTGTTTGCTATTCTGGGTATTGATGAAAACGAACAGCAAGAAAAATTCGGTTTCTTGCTGGATGCCTTGAAATTCGGTTGCCCACCACACGGTGGTTTAGCTTTTGGTTTAGATCGTTTAGTCATGTTGATGGTTGGTGCAGACTCCATTCGCGATGTTATTGCATTCCCGAAAACTACCACAGCATCATGCCCATTAACTCAAGCGCCAAGCAAAATCGAAATAGCTCAGTTGGACGAGCTGGGCATTGCTGTGAAAGAAAAAGTTAAATCGACAGATAGCCAATAATTTCGCAGAATTAACCGCAAAACCATACAAAACAAGGCTAGCTTCGGCTGGCCTTGAGTTTGTCAGCTATGATATAAGATACTTCTAACAATAAGTTAATATTAATCATTTATGGAGCATTAATGCCCATTATTCTCGGAATAGACCCTGGCTCACGCGTTACTGGATTTGGAATAATTCAGGTGGGCAATGGTCTTCCTGCCAATAAGCCTAAGTATATAACGAGCGGCTGTATTCGCATCAAACAAGACTCACTTGATCTAAAGCTCAAACAAATTTTTGATAGTGTTGGTGAGTTAATTCTTGAATTTAAGCCTGATGAATTTGCGATTGAGTCTGTATTTTTATCAAAAAATGCTGATTCTGCATTGAAACTCGGTCAAGCACGAGGAGCGGCAATTGTCGCAGCTAGTCATTATGCATTGCCTGTTTCAGAATATCCTGCCCGCAAAGTAAAACAATCAGTGGTTGGCACGGGTGCAGCAGATAAAAGCCAAGTGCAGCATATGGTTAAAATGATGTTGGGGTTAAAAATTAACCCACAAGCGGATGCCGCAGATGCATTGGCCGTGGCTTTATGCCATGCTAACACCAGCCAAGGTCTTATTCATTTACAGGGCGCAACCACAATAGCAAGAGGACGATTACGTTGATCGGAAGAATACGCGGAACCTTAATCGAAAAAATCCCACCCTTTGTTATTATCGAAACCAGCGCAGGCGTTGGTTACGAAATACAAGTGCCGATGACAACCTTCTATCAACTACCTGAAGAGGGCGCTGAGGCGATTTTATCAACTCATATGTCGATTTCTGAAAACTTACATGCGCTTTACGGCTTTATCAGTAGCAAAGATCGCGTCTTATTTCGAGAGTTGATTAAAGTAAATGGCGTAGGGCCCAAGCTGGCGTTGGCCATTCTATCGGGTATGGAAGCTGACGAATTTGTGATGACGGTACATGATGGCAATGTAGATCGACTGGTTAAATTACCTGGCGTTGGCAAGAAGACTGCCGAGCGATTATTGGTCGAAATGTCTGATCGCCTTAAAGATTGGTCGGTTGCCAGTTTACCAAGCTCTGATAATACTCATACATCAAGCAAACCAGTTAATTCCAGCAATGACCAAGTTGCAGAAGCAGAAAGTGCGTTAGTTGCATTAGGTTATAAACCGCAAGTTGCCAGCAAAGCGATTTCTCAAGTAGCGCAAGAGGGTCTAAAAAGCGAAGAGCTGATTCGTTTGGCGTTGAGGCAGTTAGCGGGGTGAGTTATGGATAAAACTTTATTGTTAGCCATTATGCTGTCGTTATTCTCATCAGCAAATGCTTTTGAGAAAGATGGTATAACCATTACAGGCACACGCTTAACAGAAGAAGAACAGCAAAAATTAGTTGAGCCTGTTACTGTAATAACAAAAGAGCAAATAGAAGCTAACAGTGATGTAACAGTTGGAGAAATACTCAAGAATTTTTTACCAATTGAGAGAAAAGAAGAAACCAACGAAGAGCTTTTTGACAGAGCTTACGATCTTTATGATGCTGAAAAATATGATGATTCCTATGCTTTGTTTGAGCAACTGGTTCAGAAAGAAGAATTGTACGCAGCCTTTTATTTAGGTTATATGCATGACGCAGGCTTAGGTCGACAAGTTGACTATAAAAAAGCCTTTCAATACTACACCATGTCTGCAGAAGAAAGTATTTACTCGCAGAACAATCTAGCAGTGCTCTATCGTGATGGACAAGGCGTAGAAAAAAATATTCAGGAAGCTATTTATTGGTTTAATGAAGCTGCGTTAGCTGGTAATGCGTTGGCTCAGTATAATTTAGGTCAAATATACGATCTTGGTTATGGCGTAGAGGAAGATAATTTTAAAGCCATGGAGTTATATAAAATGGCGGCAGCCCAAGGACATGGTGATGCACAATATTATTTAGGCTTGTCTTATGAAGAAGGCGATGGTTTTGAGAAAGACGACTTTTCTGCAATGAGTTGGTTTTTACGCGCAGCTCAGCAAGAGCATCCCGAAGCAATGAATAGCTTGGCAATAGGCTACTTAAATGGAAAAGGTGTTGCTGCAAATGATGACTTGGCATTTAAGTGGTTTAGTAAGTCAGCAGAGTCTGGTCTAAATTATGCGTTGTATAATGTTGGCTGGATGTATGAAAAAGGACGCGGTGTTGAGCAAAGTTACCAAAAGGCCTTTGAATACTTTGAGAAGTCTGCGCAAAAAAATTATTCAGATGCTCAATTTAAGCTTGGTTATTATTATGAATCAGAGCTAAGCGTGGAAAAAAACTTTGAAAAAGCGATAGAGTGGTATGAAAAAGCCGTTGAGCAAGAAAACCTAGATGCTTTAGGTAACCTTGCAAGGATCCTAGCCTATGAAGAAACATCAAAAGTTGATGTTAAAAGAGCTTATAAACTATGGCAGGAGGCCGCAGAAAAAGAGCATGCTTATTCTATGTATTATTTAGGTAAGTTATTTGAGACAGGTTATGGTGTCAAAAAGGATTTTTCGCAAGCGTTTCAATGGTATTTCAAAGCTGCAAAGCTTGACGATGTTGATTCTCAATATAAATTGGCACGAATGTACCAAATAGGTGCAGGAACCGAGAAAAACATGCAAGAGTATAAGCATTGGCTTACTAGAGCTTCTAACAATGGTGAACAGGAAGCGACAAAAGAACTAGAAAAATTAGAGCAAAGCGAAGCCGAGCGGAAAAGTTCTGATGAATGATCTAATATCAATTAAAGGAATAAATATTAATCGTTAGCGTTAATAAACTATAGAAACCATTAAACAAACTTCAAATGACTATTAAATATCATGAATCTCAACAAGTTATGCCGCAGTGGGTTTTGCTGGCTGTGGTGGCGATCAACGTTGGATTGTTTCTTTTATTTGCTTATATTTTCTATTCACAAACAGTTTTAGAGAAGCCTTTTGGTGAAAAACCAATATCGAGTGAGATGGCCTTGCTGTTGTGTCTTTTGGTGGGTTTGATTATCTATTTTGTTTATCGTTTGAGAATTCGTATTAAGGTTACTGACCAGGAATTATTAGTAAACTTAGGTTCGTGGGTTGGGAAAAAGAATATTAAGTTAACTGATATTGAGCAAGTTACCGATTATGTAGGCAATCCAGCGGCTGACTTTTTAGGCTTTGGCTATCGTTTTGGTTTAAAGCAAACAGGCTTTGTTGGCCGCCCTAAAGAGGCAATTGTTTTAGATATCAAAGGTCAAACACGTCAACTCGTGATAACCACCAATAATCCTGAGAAGCTAAAGTCAGCATTGAGGTAAAAGGGCAAAGTCACTGGTTAATGAGACTTGTTATATTTTGTCTCTGACCCCTTTAGCTTTTCTGACCCCTTTAGCTTTTCCTTGAGCTTTTCCCCTTTAGTTTTTAGCTTATTCTAATTTAGTGCTAGGAATTGCTTAAAGGATGTATGTTCTGGTAATGTGCTTATGAGTCTGCTTATATATTATGGGGTAAAATGTTACTAGTTTACTGTAAAACCTGCCATGGATGAGTTGCAGGGTTGCTTAAATTTGGGGTATGTATGAAAAAACTATTTTTTTCGCTTCTATTAATTCTTTTTTCTCAGATGTCGGTAGCCGCAACACACTATGTTACTGATTTTTCTGATAATTATTCTTCTAAATCGTTACGAGGCGCAATATCTCAAGCGAGTTCTGGAGATGAGATTATCATCAAAGGTAGTGGCAGGATAACGCTTACGCTTGGACAAATCTATATCTCCAATAAAAGCCTAATCATTCGAGCTTTATCTCCTGATGCGGTGATTATTGATGCCAACGGAAATAGTCGAATTTTTTATTTTAGGACCACTAGCTATAAAAAAATAACACTCAAGAATCTTAGCTTCGTTAATGGAAAGGTCAAAGCATCGCATGCTGATGCGGGAGCCGCTATTTTAGCGAGATCATTTAATTCCGATAAAACCAGCTTGCTAAGTATAGAAAATTGCCAATTTATTAACAACATAGCAGAACGCTATAACTACGAGGCGACTCCTATGGGCGGTGCTATTACTAGTAGTTTCTCGCTTGATGTTTCTGATAGTGATTTTTATTTTAATCAAGCAATAGATGGTACAGGTGCTGCTATACATGCTGACGCCTTAGATAATTCTAATCTTGCGTCGAGAGTGACTATTAAAAATTCTAATTTTATTGGTAATAGTGCCGGTACTGGTGGTGCTGTTTATATACCGCCAAATGTCGACTATGCGAGTTTCTCTTCTGTCCAGTTCAGAAATAACTTTGCCTCTGTTGGTGGAGCAATGATGGCAATAAATAAAGAGTTAGCGATTAGTAATAGTAAATTTATAGGCAATCGCGCCTCTCTACAGGCGGGAGCTATTTATTTAGGTAATGAAATTGATGTAGACATTAAAACAACAGAATTTGATGATAACTATGCTGATAGAGTAGGTGGAGCTCTGATATCGTACTCTGTTGGGAAAATAAAAATTGCTCACTCGTCCTTTGGAAACAATCGGTCAGATTATGTGGGAGGAGCTATTGATGTATATGGTGATTCTGTCGATATGACTATCGAGAATACAACTATTTCTGGCAATTCTGCTGTGAGAGGGGCCGCCATATATGTACCCAATGATACTAATCCTAGAATATTATTAAATCATGTGACATTAGCTAATAATAACTCGAATTCTGGCGGTGCTTTAGTCGGTAATTCAAGTTCAGCTAATTTCACACTATTGAATACTATTTTAGCCAACAATAATCCTAGCGACTGTTCCGCAGGGGTTATCATAAGAGGTGATAACATTATTACTAACACTTCTTATTGCAATATTATTCAAGTTTGGTATTACCCAAGTAATCTAATCTTCGCCGATCCTGGGCTGCAAAGCTTTGGTTATTACGGCGGGAACACCAAAACTCATCCTATCGGCGCAGGAAGCTCGGCACATAATGCTGGAGTAATTGAGTGTGATTTGAGATATGACCAACGATATATAAGTCGTGACAGTCTTTGCGATATCGGTGCTTATGAATTTAAATTTAGAAATCCGATCCCATAAAACAATGCTCAAAAGGAGCAGAGCCACTTATTAATGAGAATCACTATGTTTTGTCTCCGACCCTTTTAGTTATTAGTAAATTTAGGCTCGTGGGTTGGGAAAAAGAATATTAAGTTAACTGATATTGAGCAAGTTACCGATTATGTAGGCAACCCAGCGACTGATTTTTTAGGATTTGGCTATCGTTTTGGTTTGAAGCAAACAGGTTTTGTTGGCCGCGCTAAAGAGGCAATTGTTTTAGATATCAAAGGTGAAACACGTCAACTCGTGATAACCACCAATAATCCTGAGCAGCTAAAGTCAGCATTGCAGCATTAGGGTGTGGGCTACGTTTGTGTGCTTTGACTCGTTATATGTTTCTACGCATGAGCTTCTCCACCAAGCTCGGTTAAAAGCCAATTTAATTGATTCCTAGCACTAGAGATTATTTCATCGAATATAAAAACTTCGGTGTTAGGCTCTTTATTGTAGTGAGGTGGAAGATCTTGCCCTCTTTTTCCGCCTACTAAGATAATTTTCATTTCCGCGGCTTCAGTGTAGGGTACAAAGTCATTCCTATATGCTGTTGCTTGCTGATAATCTTTATATCTCAAGTTATGGCTCGGTCGCTTGAATTCAAGAAGAAGATACTCATTTGCATAATTTACACTTAATAATAGATCTGGCCTTTTGTTTGCTCTTTCACCCGTAAACTTTTTGCCAAGATATCCCTCTACCTGTCGCTTTAATGTCTTGTTGCTGCTGAACATAGAATATTTAACGCCAAAGACCCACAAACTCTTTTCAAGTGCTGAGTGAACAACACTTTCTTCTGTATCTGAGTTTTTACATAATTCTTCAAATCTATCGAGAAACTCTAGTCTGCTTTTCGCCTGTTCACCGACTATAGCTATCTCAGCCAAACCAAATTCTGCTAAAGCTTCCGCCAGTTTTGCAATATCTGAATGTTCCGCCTCGTGAATATAGTCTAGAACCGCTCTATAGTCTGTTCTTTCAAGAGCATCCAACAACACTCCAACAATGGGCTCTACTTTTGTTTCAGGTTCGCCATAATATCTACCTAGAATTGATTTAATGGCCTTATCGGCGTACTGCCTCTTATATTCTGGCAGTTGGGAAAGTCTTTCGTTTATCCGCTTCTTTAATCTGGCCTGAGCAAGATTCATCTCACGCCCATATTCTTCTTTCACTTTTTTCTTAATTATTGGGCGAATATACTCAGACACTTCTTGGTATAGTTCACTATTTTCAACTAGGGCACCCCAGTCAGCAGTTACGTGGTCGAATAAACCATCTACTTCTACTTCACCATAGATTTTTTCAAGCAGTTTGGGCGGAAAATCTTCCTCTTTATCTAGCCCAAAAAAGTCTGGGCTTCCTACTATTTTACCGCCTACGCGAATAGATATACCTGGTTGTTTGAGCTTCCCTTTTTGATTAGAGACGGTAAATTCTAGTTTTATAGCGCCAGCAGACGGCAAATCAGCTTGATGTTTAGTGTAGTTTCCTTGTATATCGTCAATCCCTAAAGCTTTTTGATTAACCTCAACCTTGAATCCTTCTTCGCGACCATATTCCTGAAGTAAAAGTTGTCTGAATTTTTCTGGGTTTGGAAACGATAATCCTTGAATAAGCTCTGATAGCGTAACCTTGGTTCCTTTTATCTCTCTGTCACAATCCTCAACAGTCAAATCAATGGGCAAATCTTCAATATCTGTTGCGTTTTCAAAGTCAGTCGTTTTAATCGAAAACTCACACTTTTTACCTCGTGACCAAGTTTCGAGCTTCATCACTTTTGCGATCATTAACCCAGCAAACTTGCCTATACCTTTTTTCCCTTTGACCTTTCTCTTTTTCTCAGCGGTTAGTTCACCTCTTCTTTTTCTGCGATCACTAGCTATGAATAAATACTCTCGTAAAAGTTCCTCTTCCGTCATGCCTGAACCCGTATCATGAACTACAATTGGAGTTTTTGACATAGGTTCTGGAAGTAAAATATTTACTGATTCTGCATCAGCATCCCATGCATTATCCACTAATTCCTTTAAAGCTCTTTCAGTTGACCTATAATTTTGTGAGAGAAGCTTTGCTAGTCTAGTATCAACTTGAAATGTTATTTCTTTCACTATCTAATCCTTTGACTTATTAATTATTACGCATAACAGTGTAGATGTGGGGAACTCCTTAATACTTAGATGATACTAACAAAAACAATGATTTATGCAAATACTGGTGAATAATCAAATTATTAAGCAACCTAACGGAAATTCTTGTACAAAAAGCACTGCCTTATATAATGCCTGCACTAATTATTTATCCTTGAGATTTCTAAGCTAATCCATGCTTTTCTTCGAAAATACGTCGCTGCGTCGCGGTAAAAAGGTGCTGTTCGAGCAAGCCAGTTTTATTGTTAATCCTCAAGATAAGGTGGGGGTGACAGGGGCTAATGGTACAGGCAAGTCGTCGTTGTTTGCTTTAGTGCGCGGTGAGCTTGAGGAAGATGAGGGTAATTTTGCCATGTCTAATGGCATTACCACTGCGAGCGTACGTCAGGAAACGCCATCGGTTGATATTGCTGCTTTGGAATATGTACTACAGGGCGATGAGGAATTATGCGCTATTGAGCAGCAGCTTGAGCAGGCTGAACTAAAGGAAGATGGACTTAAAGTTGCGGAACTGCATCAAAAATTGGACACGATTGATGGTTATTCAGCACGTTCACGTGCTGGAGCTTTAATGCATGGTTTAGGTTTTAGTGCTGCGCAGGAGCAATTGCCTGTTTCGAGTTTTTCGGGTGGTTGGCGTATGCGCTTGAATTTGGCACAAGCTTTAATGTGTCGTTCGGATTTGTTGTTGCTTGATGAGCCGACTAACCACTTGGATTTAGAAGCTGTGGTATGGCTTGAAAAGTGGCTGCGAGCTTATCAGGGCGCGATCATGTTAATTTCACACGATCGGGATTTTCTTGATCGTATCGTCAATCGCGTGGCACATATTGAACAACAAGCCATTAAATTATACAGCGGTAATTACTCAGATTTTGAAATTCAGCGTGCAGAACATCTCTCGCAGCAACAATCGCAGTTTGAGCGTCAGCAGAAAGAAATCGCTCATATGCAATCTTTTGTCACCCGCTTTAAAGCCAAAGCCAGTAAGGCCAAGCAGGCGCAAAGTCGAGTTAAGGCTTTGGAGCGTATGCAGTTGATTGCGCCAGCGCATGTGGACTCACCATTTGATTTTAGTTTCCCTGAGTTGGGACATGTGCCAAGCCCATTATTGCAACTTAAAGGTGTACAAGCAGGTTATGACACTGAACAAGGCTTTAATCCAATATTAAATAGCGTTGGTTTTTCTTTGATGCCGGGCGATAGAATTGGATTGCTTGGCAAAAATGGTGCGGGTAAGTCTACGTTAATCAAGGTGTTAGCGGATGAATTGGTGATTGCGGCTGGCGAAAAAGTTGCCGCCAAAAATATCAAGATCGGTTATTTTGCCCAGCATCAATTAGAGCAGTTGCACCCCGAAATGTCGCCACTGCAGCATTTACAGCGTGATTACCCTGATGCTACTGAGCAAGAGTTGCGTAATTTCTTAGGTGGTTTTGATTTTAATGGCGATAAGGCATTGGAGCCTGTTGCGCCATTTTCAGGTGGAGAAAAGGCGCGTTTGGTGTTGGCTATGTTGGTCTATTCTAAACCCAATCTATTGTTGCTCGATGAACCTACCAACCATTTGGATTTAGAAATGCGTCATGCTATGACTATGGCGTTTCAAGCATTTCAAGGTGCGATGCTATTGGTTTCTCACGATAGACATATGATCAGAACGGTTTGTGATGATTTGTATTTGGTGGCCAATGGTCGTGTTGAGTCCTTTACGGGTGATTTGGACGATTATGCAAAATGGTCGCTTGAAGATGCGCTTGAGCAAAAGAATAGCGCTAAGGCGGTTGCAGAAAATATTACTAATGAACTTGAAAATAGTGTTTCTCGCAAAGAACAGCGCAAGTTGGATGCTGAAAAACGTAAGCAATTACAACCACTTAGAAACAAACTAAAAAAACTAGAACAGCAATTAGAAGCCTTACAACAACGCAAACTTGAGTTGGATGAATTGATGGCTGATCCCAGTTTGTATGAAGAAGCTAATAAAGGAAAAATGTTGGAACTGACTTCTGAATATAATCAGGTCAATCAACAGATTGAGCAGCTTGAAGAAGACTGGTTGATGCTTAATGAAGAGTTGGAAGGTTTAAGCTAAATCAACTGTTGTACTCCGGAGCACAAAAAAGTACAGATCTGTACTGTGGATACCGCGGTCAAGCCGCGGTATGACAGAATTTATGCAAAAGTGGTACAGTTATATTAATTTTGAGTTGATAGATAATTAGCCGAAACTGGTTACGATTACAAAATTTACTCCCGTCATACCGCGGCTTGACCGCGGTATCCACAAAGAATTATGACCAATTATGGAAATCCGCTGTTTGCCAGTTCCCTATCGTCAAAACACTTGTTAGACTAGGTGCCAATAAATAATGATATCAATAAGTTATCAATTTTTACCCGTAATTTAACTAGGTTATTCGATAAACGTTAATGATTGAGCACGATAGAATAATAAATCCTGCCGAAATTGCTGATGAAGATCAGTTTGATCGCGCGATACGTCCTACCAGCCTTGATGAGTATGTTGGGCAACAAAAAGTCAAAGAGCAGATGGAAATTTTCCTTCAAGCGGCCAAATTACGCAAAGAGGCGCTTGATCACGTATTGATTTTTGGCCCTCCAGGATTGGGCAAGACAACTCTGTCCAATATCATCGCCAATGAAATGGGGGTGAATATCAAACATACTTCGGGTCCCGTATTGGAAAAAGCAGGCGATTTAGCGGCTATGCTGACCAATCTTGAACCCAATGATGTATTGTTTATCGATGAAATTCATAGACTTAGCCCGCATGTGGAAGAAGTTTTGTATCCAGCGATGGAAGACTATCAGCTGGATATTATGATTGGTGAAGGCCCTGCAGCACGTTCGATCAAGCTTGATTTACCGCCATTTACTTTAGTGGGGGCGACCACTCGAGCAGGCTCTTTGACATCCCCATTGCGCGATCGCTTTGGTATTGTGCAACGCCTTGAGTTTTATGGTTTAGAAGATTTGACTACAATTGTTATGCGTTCAGCCAATATCCTACAGTTAGATATTCAAGAGGCTGGCGCGCGTGAAGTGGCAAAACGTTCGCGCGGAACGCCGCGAATAGCAAATAGGTTATTACGTCGTGTACGTGATTATGCCGAAATCAAATCTGATGGTTTGATTTCTCAGCAAGTGGCGGATCGTGCGCTCGATATGCTGGACGTTGATGATAAAGGTTTCGATATGATGGATCGCAAATTATTGTTAACCATTATTGAAAAATTTGCTGGCGGACCTGTGGGTTTAGATACCTTGGCGGCCGCGATTGGCGAAGAACGAGATACGATTGATGATGTGCTTGAACCCTATCTAATCCAGCAAGGTTTTATTCAGCGCACGCCAAGAGGACGAGTTGCTACGCAACACGCGTATCAGCACTTTGGCTTAAATTATAAACAGTCCGATGGCGATACTGATGGCAAAACCAATAAAGATCTGTTTGATTAGAACCAGTGCACAAACTAAAACATCAAATTTTTGAATAACTTAACACTATTTACATTTTGAAACGTTAAACTAATGGCCGAGCGTGAATTTATCTTACCAATCCGAGTCTACTACGAAGATACCGATGTAGCGGGCGTGGTGTATTATGCTAATTATCTCAAGTTTTATGAGCGCGCACGCACAGAATGGCTGCGTTCTTTAGGTTGGGAACAGGATATTTTAATTGAAAAAGGGCTGGCTTTTGCCGTAGCAAAGGTTGAAGCGAATTATCGCTTACCCGCACGTTTTAATGACAAGTTGCTGGTCAAAACAACAATCACAAAAGTACGTCGTGCCAGTGTGGTTTTTGAGCAGCAGCTAGTCAAAGATGATGAACAACAGACTGTATTAAATACAGCAATAATAAAAGTAGCATGTGTTGATATGGCGACAATGACGCCAGCGGCCATGCCAGAATATCTACAAGAGGAGATTGCCAGTGCCTGGTGCTGAAATGTCGATTGCTAGCTTATTTCTAGAAGCCAGCTTATTTGTTAAAGGCATTATGCTGTTATTGCTTTTGATTTCGGTAGTGTCTTGGGCTTTGATTTTTCAGCGCTCAGCAGTGCTCAAAAGTGCAGCAAAGAAAAGTCGTGAGTTTGAAGACAAGTTTTGGTCGGGTATTGATTTAAGTAAATTATCTGACGATCTCTCTCAACGCCAACAAGCACCTCGCGGCTTAGAGTCCTTGTTTTTAGCAGGCTATCGTGAGTTTGTGCGTTTGCGTGCGCAGAAAGGCACTAGTCCTGAAGCGGTAATGGACGGTGCTCATCGTGCGATGCGAGTGGCACACAGCCGAGAAGTGGAAAAACTTGAACAACACTTATCATTCTTGGCGACCGTCGGCTCAGTAACTCCTTATATCGGCTTATTAGGTACGGTATGGGGCATTATGACGTCATTTATTGCTCTTGGCTCGGTAAAGCAGGCAACCTTAGCCATGGTTGCTCCAGGCATCGCGGAGGCTTTGATTGCAACTGCTATGGGCTTGTTTGCCGCTATTCCTGCGGTTATTGCTTATAACCGTTTCACCAACCGTTTGCAGCGCATCGAAACTCAATATGAGAATTTCTTAGAAGAGTTTTCTGGTGTATTGCACCGTAAAGCACATAGCTAAAGGTTAAGGATAGCAAGTATGCCGCAACTCGTTCGTCGCACAAGGCGTAGGCCAAAAGCAGAGATTAATGTCGTACCTTACATTGATGTGATGCTGGTTTTGATGGTTATCTTGATGATCACGGCAACCGCCATTACTGCTGGTGTTGATGTGGATTTGCCCAATGCGGAAGCCCCTCCGTCGCAAGCTACCGCGGAGAATTCGATTATTATTGAAGTCAGTCCCGCAGGTGAATACAAGCTGGCGGAAGATGAAATTTATTATAGCTTAGATGAAGTGGTGAGTTACGTTAAAACGCGGCTTGAGCAAAAGCCAGAACTATTGGTGTTGGTGGGTGGTGATAAAAGTTCAGATTATGGAAAAGTGGTTGAATTGCTGGGCACTATGAACAAAGTGGCTGGTGTGGATAAAGTCAGCTTAATGACAACCCCTTAACAAAAAGTAAGTTGAAGATTTATTACTGTGGCCAATAAAAACCTAACACCGATTATTATTTCTGTGATTATCCATGTGGCGATCATCGGCATATTGGTGTGGAACTTTAATTGGTTTGATAGTGAGCAACAAAGCACTCAGTATGTTGATGCTCCGGTACAGGCAAAGCTGGTGACTGCTCCTGTGAGGCCTAAACCTGATGCTAACAAGCCAAAACCTAGACCTCAGCCGCCAAAAGAACAACCAAAAGAGCAGCCGAAAGAAGAGCCAAATAAAGAAGCTGAGCAACAAAAACAATTGGAGCGTGAGCAAGAAATTGCTCGGGAAAAAGAAATTGAAAAGCAGCAAGAAGCTGAAAAACTTAAGCAACAAGAGCAAAAGCGACTTGAGTTAGAAAAACAAAAACAGGAACAGCAGAAAAAAGAACAACTTGAGAAAGAAAAACAAGAAAAAGAACGTTTAGCTGAAGAAAAGCGTAAACAAGAAGAAGCAGAAAAAAAGCGCAAAGCTGAAGAAGATCGCAAGCGTAAGGAGCGCGAAGAAGCTGAGCGCAAACGACAACAAGAAATTAAACGTCTTGAGCAAGAAATGGCTGCGCAGGAAGATGAGTTTTTTGAAGCGGAACTCGATAGCGTTAGGCAAGGTCAGATACTATCGGAAGTGGAGAAAATTAAAATATTAATTGCAGCAAAAATTATAAGGAATTGGGACTTGCCAGCGCATGAAGGCCGATGTGTGATTAAGATTAAAACCGCTCCAGGAGGAGTTGTTTTGGATACCCAAGCTATTAGTGGTGATTCTGAATATTGTAGAACAGGTGAGATTGCCATTAATAGAGCAGATCCTTTGCCTTCTTCAGATAACCCTAAAGTGGCTGATGAGTTAAGAGAAATTGAATTCACTTTTGATCCAAGTAAAAAGAACAGATAGGTTGAGTATGTATAACTTTATAAAAAGTTTATTGTTTATAGGATTTTTGTTTGCTTTTAGCGTTGCAAAAGCTGAAATTCAAATTTTTATCACCGAAGGTCGTGATGACGCACGTCCTATTGCGGTAGTGCCATTCAAGTTTGAGTCAAGTTCTGTGGTGCTTCAGCCGCCACACGATTTTGCTAAAATCATCGCTGATGATTTAGCGCGTAGCGGTAAGTTCAACCCAACAGAACTATCGAAGTTGCCAAGTAAGCCCAACACCTTGAATGATATCAAGTTAGATGATTGGAAAACTCTGGGCGTTGATGCGGTGGTTTATGGTTCGGTTAAAGAAACCTCTCCTGGCACTTACCTTGTCGCTTATGACTTAATTGACCCTTATAACGATAAAGCGATTTTTGAGGCTGACATCGAATCTGGAACCTATCCAATCATTCCGCAAGCTTCACACTTAATGCTTTTAAAAACTAAAGTGGCGAACAACGATAACTTCCGCTGGGCGGCACATATTGCAGCTGATGAAATTTATGAAGCACTTACTGGGGAGAAAGGCGCCTTTGCTACACAAATCGCTTATGTAGAAGTGAATCGCAGTGATGCGCGACCTTATCAACTGTTCGTGGCTGACAGTGATGGTTTCAATCAAAAGCGGGTGTTTGCTTCTCGTCGTCCAATCATGTCTCCAGCTTGGTCACCAGACTCAGAAAAATTGGCATATGTAAGTTTTGAAAATGGTCGCTCTGAAATTGTGATTCAGAATATTGCAACGGGCACCCGAGATGTGATCGCCAGCTACAAAGGTTTCAATAGTGCTCCAGCTTGGTCGCCAGATGGTCGTAAGATGGCTATGGTGTTGTCGAAAGATGGTAATCCTGAAATTTATGTGATGGATTTAGCCAGTAAAAGCCTTAATCGTTTAACCCGTCATTATTCTATAGACACAGAACCTTCGTGGCATCCAAATGGGCAAAGTTTAGTGTTTACTTCTGATCGAGGCGGTAAACCACAAATATATCGCGTGTCAGTTAATGGCGGTGAAGCGGAGCGAGTGACCTTTGAAGGTCGTTATAATGCAGGGGCTGAATTTACCCCAGATGGTAACGCAATTGTCATGGTACATCAGGTCAATGGTAATTATCATATTGCATCGCAAGACTTAAAGACGGGTAATATAAACGTGTTAACTAAGTCTCGTTTAGATGAGTCGATTTCTATCGCGCCTAATAGTAGTATGGTAATTTATTCGACAGTGCAAGGTCGCCAAAAAGTACTTAGCACAATTTCTATGGATGGGCGCTTCGGTATGCCAATATCAAGCACCACCGGTGAAGTGAAAGCGCCTGCTTGGTCGCCTTATATTTTGTAACGAAATATAGTGTCGTGAAATATCGAGTAGTAGATTTGCCATTGGCACTATTTTGTGAATAGAATACTTTATAAATAATAATTTAATTATCAATAGTTTATTGAGATTTATATATCCTTAGGAGGATAACAATGAAACGTTCAATTCAATTTTTGTTAGCGGTAGCTGCAGCCTTGACATTGGCGGCTTGTAGCACTACCAAACCAGCTGATACCTCAACAGATAGTAGCGTAAATAGCTCTTCTTCTGATACTGAAGCTGAGGCATTAGCGCGTCAACGTGCTGCTGCCGAAGCGGAAAGACAACGTATTGCTAACCTTTTAAACAGTACCACAATTTATTTTGATTATGATCAAGATACCATTCGTGGTGAGTTTGTTGAAATGTTAGAAGTTCACGCTAAACATATGCAAGCTACGGGTAAGCAAGTGGTTTTAGAAGGTCATGCGGATGAGCGTGGCACTCCAGAGTACAATTTGGCGCTAGGCGAGCGTCGTGCTAAGGCTGTTGAGCAAATGCTTAGAACTTATGGTGTATCGGTGGAGCAAACTGAAGTGATCAGTTTTGGTGAAGAGTCACCAGCAAGTCTTGGTCATAGTGAAGAAGACTTCCAATTAAACCGCCGTGTTGAATTGAAGTATCAGTAAGATATTCAGTAAATTATAAAATCGAGAAAAGCTGTGAAGAAATCTGTTTTAAGCATTATTTATCTATCCTTATTGGCTGCCAGCGCCTCAACAAATGCTGCTGCACCAATTGTTGATGGTAAAGATATTCGAGCCATTCAAGCACAAGAAACTAACCAGCAAAATCAGTTGATAGCTGAGTTGGTGATGCAAATTAATCAATTACAACAAGAAGTGCGTGAGTTGCGTGGTCAGGTTGAAGAGCAAGATTATCGCTTAAAACAGATGTCGAAACAGCAAAAGCAACTGTATTTGGATATTGATCGCCGTTTGCAGTCAGGCTCTGTGGTATCTGAAGCGCAGAGTGACGATGAACAATTAGATGGTTTATCAGGTGAGGTTGATGAAAATGGTGTGGTAAATGACACTGCTACTCAAACTCAGGATAACTCTGCTGCTGACTCAACTGTTAATTCTGCTTCTCAAGAGCGTGCCAATAATGTTAATGGTTTGCAGCAGCTCAGTGACGCTCAGTCTGACTATAACCAAGCATTTTCACAGCTCAAAGATAAAAACTTTGTGGCAGCAAAAGATGCTTTCGTGGCTTTTGTTGAGCGCTATCCGAGTGAACCTTTGACCTCCAACGCTCATTATTGGTTAGGGCAGTTGTACTATAACGATAAACAATATGAGCAAGCCGAACAGCAGTTTAAGCTGGTGTACGTTAACTTTCCTCAAGCTAACAAAATGGATGCGGCTATGTTAAAAATTGGCCAAATTCACGAAAAACGTGGCAACAAAGAAGCTGCTAAAGCTACTTACCAAAAGATCGCTGAAATGTTTCCAAATAGCACAGCAGGTAAGTTAGCCAAAGCTAAGTTAGGAACGCTTTAGCAGTCTAGCTCATTTTTATCTAGCCAGTTTTATTTACTAAGAGCCGTCCTTGTGACGGCTTTTTCTCATAACCGCTGAATGTCTCTAGGTTCTCTTTGTTGGTTCAATAGACTATAATTCGCGCACTATGTCTTCAAACCAGCTGTTTTGGCTATCGATTTTGAGCAAATTACGAATC
Source organism: Kangiellaceae bacterium (assembly GCA_013373015.1). GTDB lineage: Bacteria > Pseudomonadota > Gammaproteobacteria > Enterobacterales > Kangiellaceae > Kangiella. Next base: position 2,855 of record JABXIQ010000041.1, on the reverse strand, counting down.
ACAGAAATATTTCACTCCCTACAAGGTGAAAGCCTGACAGTCGGTTTACCGACCGTTTTTGTACGCCTAACAGGTTGTCCTTTGCGTTGTGTGTATTGCGATACTGACTATGCATTTGGTGGTGGCAAGTGGATGGCCTATGAGCAAATCCTTGATGATATAGCGCAATATAACTGTGCCAATGTGTGTGTCACTGGTGGTGAGCCATTGGCACAGAAGCGAGTGTTTGAGTTCTTTACCTTGCTGTGTGATAAAGGCTATCAGGTATCTACTGAAACGGGCGGTGCTAATGATATCGAACCTGTTGATAATAGGGTTATGGTGGTGATGGATTTGAAAACGCCCGACTCAGCAGAAATGTCTAAGAACCTTTATTCCAACATAAAACATCTAAAATCAGGCGACCAAGTTAAGTTCGTTATTTGTAGTCGCAAGGATTTCGATTGGGCGAAAATGACCATTGAGCAATATAGCTTGACGGATAAATGTGAAGTTCTATTTTCTCCAAGCTATGGGCAAGTAGAGTATCAAGACTTAGCTGAATGGATCTTAAAAGATAAGCTGAAGGTCAGAATGCAGGTGCAGCTGCATAAAATTATTTGGGGCGAAAAAACAGGGGTATAAATTGTTAAAAGCTTCTTATCCTTCTTTATACAAGAAAATAGCGTCCTCATTTACTACAGTAAACTGCGGTTCTATTTTCTTGAAAGCCTCGTCTAAGAAACTTTTTCCTGCTTTATACTCTGTTTTTATTATGGGTGACGACTAATAGGTAACGACGATGCGTAAAAAAGCGGTGGTTTTATTATCTGGTGGTTTAGATTCGACGACTGCTTTAGCAATAGCTAAAGAGCAAGGATTTGAATGCTACACGATGAGCTTTAACTATGGTCAACGAAGTTTGGCAGAGTTAAATGCAGCAAAAAAAATCTCTAACGCTTTCAACGCTATTAAACATATTGAAGTTAATCTTGATATGACTGAAATTGGCGGCTCAGCTTTAACCGACCATTCTATCGAAGTGCCCGTTAACGAAGAAATTGCTCAGCAAGATGCTATCCCAGTCACTTACGTTCCAGCCCGCAATACGGTTTTTTTGTCGATTGCTTTGGGTTGGGCTGAGGTGCTACAAGCGAGTCATATTTTTGTTGGAGTCAATGCAGTGGATTATTCTGGCTACCCTGATTGCCGCCCTGAATTCGTACAAGCCTTTGAAAATATGGCAAATTTAGCAACTAAGGCAGGAGTTGAAGGACAGGCACTGACCATTGCTGTTCCGCTTATGAATATGACCAAAGAACAAATTATTGCGGAAGGAATACGCTTAGGAGTGGATTACAGCCAAACCGTATCTTGTTACAAAGCTACTGAAGAAGGCTTAGCTTGTGGTGAATGTGATTCTTGTATTTTAAGAGCACAAGGTTTTAAAGAGCAGGGTTTTAATGATCCTACTCTTTATCAATAGTCATTATTGACTTAATAGCTCTAATGCCTTTTCTAAAACTTCATCCACGTTTTTAGTGCTAATAGTGACTAATACTTTAGGGCGATAATTTTCCCTAGGTATGCCATTTACATGAAACATTTTTTCGGTTGATACTTTGAAACCTATATTGGTGTTAGGCATACGATAGTCTTGCATTGAACCAAGTAATTGAGCCATTTTAGTGCCAATTACGGTTGCATTTTGCATAGTATCGAAGCCAAGAGCTATACCTTCTCCCATACTTCCTGTCCATTGATTGACGAGTACCATGACTGGTTTAGAGTAATAAGGCTTTAATGGACTAGCAATTTCTACCCAGCTACGCTTCACTCCAAAGTTTTTTTGATCATATGGAGATTCATGCATTTGATAGAAGTGATCTTGTTCAATAAAGTGTCCCAAAATAGCTCTTGCTATTAAGCTGTTGCCGCCGCCTGGCGTTGTACGTAAGTCGATAATTAAACCATTGGTATCTTGCGCCTCTTCAATGACTTGAGGAAAAAGCTGCAAAATATCGTTATTGCCTAAAGAGTTATTAAATCGAATATAGACAAAGTCATCGATTCGTTTGCTGGTTATAGGTGTCGAAAAAGATAGAAATTGTGTTTCAGCAAGAGGGATATTAATTGTTTTCTGATTGCGCTTAATAGTTAAGAAGCGCTCTTTACCTCTGTCGCCAGCAAGAACGACATTTAATGCCCAGCTATAAATATCATCATTAACCTCAGCAAAGCTGTTGCCCACATATCGACTAAGTGCTTTGAATACAGGTTGATCATTGATTTTTAGAATCTCATCGCCAATTTCTAGTGCTTTATGGGCAGCTGAGTCTGCCATTAAATTGACTACGAGTGCCTTGCCATCTTTATATTCAGCATAAATATCTGCTGAGGATGGTAATACTTTAGGTGAAAAAGGGAAGCTGTTTAGTAGTTGCATATGGTTATCATAAAGCTCAATTTGTAGTCGCTCGATGAGGGTTAAGAAATCAGTTCGATTCTTAACTTTGTTGAAGTGCAGCCAAGCAAAGCTGGAAACTTGCTGCCAATCGGTTTCTTTTTGTTCGAAGTAAGCATAGTTATGTTTAATAGTATCTAAGTAATAAGTGAGATCTTCTTTGAATTTTGTGGACTGCTCAGGAGTTAAGCCTGCAAAAGCAATAACTTGTAGTGGTAGTAGGGCGATAATTATAAGTAATTGTTTGAGTTTCATATGATTATTATCTCTGTTTATTTGATTGCTCAATTTATATCCTTTACGTATAATATCGCGCAATTTAGGGGTTAGCTATGGCTAACCCTTTATTTTCCCATATATGTAATGATTAAACGGAGTCCGAAATGGCTATCGAACGTACTTTTTCTATCGT
>JABXIQ010000057.1 GCA_013373015.1 Kangiellaceae bacterium | reverse complement strand
CGCAGCTGTTGGCTCATTGATAATACGCTTCACGTCTAAACCAGCGATACGGCCTGCATCTTTAGTTGCTTGACGTTGTGAGTCGTTGAAGTACGCAGGAACTGTGATCACAGCCTCTTTAACTTCTTCACCCAAGAAATCTTCTGCAGTTTTCTTCATTTTCTTCAAAACTTCAGCAGAAATCTGTGGTGGAGCCATTTTACTGCCATTCACTTCAACCCAAGCGTCACCATTGTCCGCTTCAACGATCTTATATGGCACCATTTGTACGTCTTTTTGTACCACATCGTCTTTAAACTTGCGGCCAATCAAACGCTTGATAGCGAATAATGTATTTACAGGGTTAGTCACGGCCTGACGCTTAGCCGACTGACCAACTAACGTTTCGCCGTCAGTAAATGCAATGATTGAAGGCGTTGTACGTGCACCTTCAGAATTCTCGATAACACGAGGCTTGTCGCCATCTAAAACAGCAACACATGAGTTGGTTGTACCTAAATCAATACCAATAATTTTGGCCATTTTTCTACTCCGAAAAATATAGTTAAATCTTGCTTGTAAGCTATATATGGGCAGGGAATATCAGATCAAGGGGGGATTTTGGAAAAACTTAATATTTTTGGGGTTATTAGCGGATTCCCCATTCCATTTGTTCCATCATTCCGCACTTGATGCGGAATCTAGCTAAGTTATAGGTTCATGCCTGAGTCAATTGATATTAAGTACCATCCATAACCATTGCCTTTCGCCCCTCGGCGAGTAACTTTCTCCCTAAAGGGACTCACTTACGTCATTTGTAGAAGGGACTGCAAGGAATACCTTTAGGTACAAAGAAAATGAATAAGAAAAATCGATGAGGTGTATTTATCCATAAAAAAGCCTGAGATTCACTCAGGCTTCAATACACTTTACAGCATAGATTCCCGATTACTCGGGAATGACGCCATTAACTGTAAAATACAAAAACTAATTAATACTCCGCATTATGATATACATTCTGCACATCATCTTGGTCGTCAGCCATTTCTAGGAATTTCTCGAACATAACGACATCATCGCCAGAAATCGGAGCCATAACTTTGGGTACGAATTGAATTTCGTCCACTTCAAATTCAATCCCAGCAAAATGCTCTTGTAATGCTTGTTTAGCTTTGAAATATTCGGTTTGCGGTGCGAAAACGGTGATTTTGCCATCTTCATGCTCGATATCCGTCACATCAACATCTGCCATCATCAAGGCTTCCAACGCACCTTCTTCGTCATCGCTGGCAAACACAAAAATCGCGCTGTGATCAAACATGTGCATCACGCTGCCTTCAACACCAATTTTAGATTTGGTTTTGACAAAACATTGGCGAACTTCACCAAAAGTACGGTTTGGATTGTCGGTCAAGCAGTCAACAATCACCATCACATTACCTGGAGCATAGCCTTCATAGCGTGCAATAGCGAAATCTTCACCAGCGCCTGAAGTGGCTTTATCAATGGCTTTAGAGATCACATGGGCTGGAACTTGAGCACGTTTAGCGCGATCTAGCAAACCACGTAATGCTAAGTTTGCCTCTGGATCGGCACCGCCTTGTTTTGCCGTTACATAAATTTCACGGCTGAATTTACTGTAAACCTTGGCATTTTGATCCGAAGTTTTAGCCATTGATTCTTTACGGTTTTGGAACGCGCGACCCATGATTTGTTACCTTTAATCTTATAAAATTTGTTAAAAATGAATGTTCTACGTTATCAATATGACTCTTTCAAATATTGATAAACTGCTATTTACGCCTTGTGAACAATATTCACCAAGGGACTTACTAAAGTTGTGGAGTTTACTCCGATGCCAAGTTTGTGCAAACTTTTTTCAGCGCTATCACAATGGCTTGTGTTGCTTGAACCTTAACCCTTGCAACTCTTTTTGTCTCGCTCGCCATGGCTTGCGGGCTATCAATCCGCATCAAATGTTCCGCCTGCAACTCCACATCAAGAGCTTGCGATTCTAACATCACTCGACAATCGTCGCTAAGCGGGTAAACAAAATTGATATCCGCCAGTTGCAGCTCCTTAACGGACATTTCTGTCAAACACTCGACGTTAGCCTCAATGACTCCAGACTTTACCATCAAGTTAAAATCGCGGATTGGGCCATTGGCTAAGCTGGCATAAGTTTGGGCGCCACCATCAAAAACCGCTAAATCTAATGGCTTGTTAAGATAGTTAACACTTACTTCATTTGAATCTAGTGCTGCATGTTCTAGCTTCATGCCCTGACCCGTAAGTAAGAATAAATAGCGTTGAATAGCGGGAAAACTAGAAAAACCACCATCCTCACTGACGCCAGCAATACTCAAACGCCAATCAAAGTTATTAAGATCGCCGCCATCACTAATGGCTAGCTCGCTGGTTACCCCTTTTCCATTTTTCCAAGCAAGGTGCTTGAATTCATGCGGCGCAATGATACTTATCAATCGAGGAGCTCCACACCCATGCAAGTCGTTATTGGGCAACAACCACTCGAGCGGGACGAATCAAGCGCCCATTTAGCGAATAACCTTTTTGGAACACATCCATCACAGTATTCGATTCATGCTCTGGGCTTGGTACCATAGTCATGGCTTCATGTAGCTGAGGATCAAACACTTCACCCAGTGGATTTAATTGCTCAACGCCAAACTTCTCTAACGTCGAAAGGGTCATGTTCAAAGTCAGTTGCATACCTTCTTGAATGGCTTGTGCTTCTTCGCTTTCCGAAGAGCTTTGCAAGCCTTGTTCGATACTGTCCACTACAGCCAACAATTCTGCGGCAAATTTTTCGATAGCATATTTACGCGCATTACTCACTTCGTTTTCTGAGCGACGACGAATATTTTCAGCTTCAGCTTTAGTGCGCAACGCAAGATCCATATTTTCAGCCGCTTTGGCCTCTGCTTCTTCTAACGCAGCTTCTAATTCAACAATTTTCGCCTGCTCTTCAGACAACTCTTCAACAAATTGCTCTGCTTCTGTTTGCTCTTGCTGTTCTTCAACAACAAGCTCTTTATCTTCAACCGATTGATTTTTAACGTCTTTTCCAGACATCTTCGTCTCCATTAGGAACTTTGATTATATGAATTCAAATCGTTACGAGCGCAGCAGGTTCAAGGCAGATATCAATCAAAAACCAGAAGTTACTTTGTGGTAATTAGCCAAAGGGCTAGACCCTGAGGATTTTGATTTTATATCTAACAAAGAAACAGCAAGCGCAGTAGATTTCTCTGCAGGCATAATAAGGTTTACCCCTCAGATTTCAAGGCCGATGACAACAATTTTGCCGTGATATCAACCATTGGGATGACCTTGTTATAATCCATTCGAGTTGGGCCGACGACCGCTAAAACGCCCACAGCTTGACCATCAATAGAGTAAGGCGCACCGACCACACTACATTGCGATAGCACGTCATAACCCGATTCTTCACCAATAAACAGCTGAACACCATCAGCCGACAAACATTTATCCATCAAACTTAACATCTGCGTTTTTTCAGCAAATGCATCGAAAAGGGATTGAAGATCTGAGATATCACCCGAATTGACCCAGTTTAGTAACTGCGACTTGCCAGTAATTTGTACTTCATCTTCTTGCTTATTGCCCGAAAAACCTTTTTCAGCCACTTCCATCATTGAAGCCATCATCGCGTCCATTTGCGCGCGATCGGCTTGCAATTCTTGCAGCAACTCACGGCGCACCGTATCAAGACCTTTGCCTGCAAAGTGGTGATTGACATAATTAGCGGCCTGTTGCAATTCTTCACGACTGACCGCAGTTTCGAGGCTGATCACACGATTTTGCACTTCACCATCGCTCAATACCAAGATCACCAACACTTTATTTTGTGATAATGGCAAAAACTCCACCTGCTTAACGCAAGTGACATCACGTCGCGGGACGCGGATCAAACCAGCCATCTGAGTCATACGTGACAACATATTGGTCACATTGGTCAGCATTTGCCCTGTTTCTAAGGAACTACCCAAGCTGTGTTGTAATTGCTGGGTGTAGGCTTCTTCAACATTTGATACGGTTAACAGTTGATCGACAAATACGCGCACACCCTGCGCAGTTGGTACACGGCCAGCAGAAGTGTGTGGCGCAGTGAGTAAGCCCATTTGCTCTAAATCTTGCATCACATTACGCACCGTTGCTGGGCTAACCGCCAATTGCGACTGCTCTAACAAGGTTTTTGAGCCTACAGGCTGGCCGCTGGCGATATAAGTTTCCACCAGTGTTTTCATTAATATTTGTGCGCGTTGATCAAATTTAGTCATTAAAATTATTATTCATTTAGGTTCGGTTACACACCTATCCACATTTGTAAGATAGGTGTCTTTGCTAAACTCTATCGACAAAAGCGCCAACTTCCAAGCGAAATAACACCGATTGGTCGAATAAGCGCCCATAAGTACCTAATAAGACTTGCCTATTAGTCTTATATATCCTTAAATGTGGCTCAATAGTCAAAAAACAAGTAATAAAACCACAAAGGCATGGATTCACAGCTATCATTTCGTACTCTAGGCATTATGGGCAAGCCGAAACATAAAGAAGTCGGCGAAACCATTATGACGTTGTTTAATTTTCTGCATCAACAAGGCTTTCAGGTCTTGGTCGAAGATGCGGTTGCCCACGAGCTTGCCGTTCCTGTTGAAAACCAGCAGTCATGGCAGGAGCTTGGTGAAAAAAGCGATCTGGTCATCGTTGTCGGCGGTGATGGCAGTATGCTTTATGCCGCGCGCTTAATGGCTAATTACAACAAACCATTGCTTGGAGTTAACCGTGGTTATTTAGGCTTTTTAACGGATATACAACCTCAGCAGGTTACTGAAAAAGTCGCTGAAGTGCTGTCAGGTCATTATAAAGAAGAACGACGTTTTTTGCTCGAAACTGATGTTGAAGGCGATAACCATGAGAATGGCAAAAAGCGCTATAGTGATGCCTTAAATGATATCGTGCTATATCCCGGTGAAATATCGCGCATGATTGAGTTTGAGGTGTATATCAATGATTCTTTTGTTTACAGCTTGCGCGGTGATGGTTTAATCATCTCGACCCCAACCGGTTCAACGGCTTATTCTTTGTCGGCTGGCGGCCCCATTATGTCGCCTTCAATCAATGCCATATCTTTAGTACCTATGTTTCCACATACCCTTTCCAGTCGTCCGATTTCAATAGATGCCGATAGTAAAGTGGACATTGTGTACAGCACCTCAAATTCCAATGAAGCACGCTTAAGTTGTGACGGTCAAGTTCGCTTCCCTGTCGCACCCGGTGAAAAAATTTGTGTACGTAAACGACAAGAAGACTTGTGGTTATTACATCCAAAAGATTATGATTACTTCCGCTTATTAAGAACCAAATTAGGTTGGGGCTCAAAGCTCTAATTACCGGCTTTAGTGATAGCCATAATTGATAAACTCATAATCAACATTCATGTTAACTAGCATACATATCAAAGACTTCGCCATTATTGAGCAACTTGATCTCGATTTGAAATCAGGCATGACGGTGGTTACTGGCGAAACAGGCGCGGGTAAATCCATCGTAGTTGATGCGCTAGGTTTTGCCTTAGGCGCTCGCGCCGAATCTGGCGTGGTAAGAAACGGCGCAAAACGTGCAGAAATCAGTGCCGTATTCGATATTCGCAAGCTAAACCAAGTCCTAGAATGGCTTGAAGAACAAATGCTTGATGAAGAGCAGGAATGTATTTTGCGTCGTGTAATCAATCATGATGGACGCTCGAAAGCCTTTATTAATGGCCAACCGGTTAATTTAACTCAGTTATCTGAGCTTGGTGATTACCTTGTGGACATTCATGGCCAACATGAACACCAATCTCTGTTTAAGCCACAAACACACTTGCAACTCCTTGATCGCTATGCGGGTTTAAGCGAGCAATCCCATGAGTTGTCGCAACTGGCACGTAAAATTCATAAAGTTAGCTCAGAGTTAACAACTTTTCAGGCAGCGTTAAAAGATATAAATGATCGTAAAGACTTGCTTAATTATCAGTTGGAAGAATTAAGCCAAGCCCCTATCGATCAGTGCGAGCAGATTGAAAGTGAGCATAAACGTGCTGCAAATGCATCGAAACTACTTGAAAAGGGTCAGCAAAGTTTAGCTGCCCTGCATGAAGATGATGAAAGTCTATCCAGCCACTTAAGCCGCATTGTGCATCAAATCAGTGATATGCTGGCAGTCGATCAAGAGTTGGAAAATACTCATAATCTACTGCAATCTGCTCTAGTAGAGATTGATGAAGCAAGTCATGAGCTGCGCGACTACTTAGATAATCTAGATATAGATCCGCAACAATTTCAACAGCTTGATGAACAACTGTCTGCGCTTCACAGCCTAGCGCGTAAACATCAAGTCACCATTGAACAGCTTCCTGAAACCTTACAAGAGTTACAGCAAGAACTGGATCAACTCACAGGCGATGAGCAATCTTTCGAGCAACTTGAAATTGAACTGTCTAAATTACACAAGACTTATCAAAATGTAGCCTCAGCAATAAGCAAACAGCGTCAGTCCTCGGCCAAAAAACTGAATAAAGAAATTACCGCCTTGATGAAACAATTAGGACTTGGTAATGGTGTTTTTGAGGTTGCCTTTAATACTCAACCTCAAGACAGTTATAAAGCCAATGGCCTTGAAACTGCTGAGTTTATGGTCTCCACCAACCCAGGGCAAAAACCCCAGCCACTGCGCAAAGTCGCCTCTGGTGGTGAATTATCGCGGATCAGTTTGGCGCTACAAGTGATAAACGCACAAACCACCCAACTACCAACCCTCATTTTCGACGAAGTGGATGTTGGTATTGGCGGCGGAACCGCAGAAATCGTAGGTAAACTATTGGCTGATTTAGGCAAAAAAGCCCAAATCCTATGCGTCACGCACCAAGCACAAGTCGCCGCCCAAGGCCACCAACACTTACTGGTCGCTAAATCGCAAACCAAAGACAGCACCAGTAATCAGATGGTTAATATTTCTGGTAATGATAGAGTTGAAGAAATCGCCCGAATGATTGGTGGTGTTGAGATTACAGAAACGATTAGGAATCATGCAAAAGAACTTTTAAAGTTTTAAACCATATGAGAAAAGCTGACCGACTATTCCAATTAGTTAACATTGTTAGAAATAGACAACCTATTACAGCAGAAGATATTGCTGTCGAACTCAATGTATCTGTTCGATCAATTTACCGTTATATTGAAGACCTTTCCGTGAGTGGCATTCCCATTTACGGTGTCTCAGGGCTTGGTTATAAACTTGATAAGCAATTTGAGCTTCCACCTATTAATCTTAACAAAAATGAGTTAGAAGCTCTTTTGCTTGGTGTCGATATGATTCGTAGCTGGACTGGAAATGATCTATCTAACTCCGCAAAATCTCTTTATGCCAAAATAGCTGCTGCAATCCCCGACAATATAAAAAATGACTTTTCAGCCACCATTTTTTCACCTTCATTTGATGATCGTCATCAAGAAAGACATCATTGGGAGCTACTTAGAACGGCAATCAAGCATCAAAATATCGTTGATATCAAATATCAATCATTAGACAACACCGAGTCTCGAAGAAAGATATACCCTTTAGGACTTTTATATTGGGGTTCAAAGTGGACTATTGCCAGCTGGTGCACCTTAAGAAGTGATTTTCGTAGCTTCAGAATAGATTTGCTAACAGAACTCGAAACTCTAAATGATAAATTCGAAACAAATAGTCAGATTTGCCTCAAAAAATTTCTATCGACTCTTAAGCATAATTACTGACAATACGCTGTCAGTGTTGGCAAATATACTTAGTCCTTTCCAATAAAAGTAAGGACTAAATAATGCCAACTAACTCAAATCATAATCAGTCTAAAGACTTCGATTTTATAATCGGAAACTGGCTCGTTAAACATCAAAAGCTGCTCAACCCTCTATCTAACAGTCAAGAGTGGATAATGTTTGAAGGTAACTCTTCTACCAATAAAATCCTGAATGGCTTTGGAAATCTAGAGGATAATGTTATCCATTTACCTAACCAAACATATCATGCTGCAGCAGTACGCTCTTATAACTCTGAAACGAATACTTGGTCTATTTGGTGGCTAGATTCGCGCTTTCCAGAGATAATGGGTATTCCTGTTGTGGGAACATTCAAAAATAGAATTGGTACTTTTTATGCAAATGAAATATTTAAGGGGAAAGGAATAAAAGTTCGTTTTATATGGAATGCAACTGAACCATCTGTTCCCAAGTGGGAACAGGCATTTTCTTTAGATGATGGCGTAACATGGGAAACTAACTGGATAATGCACTTTCACAAAGAATAATTCTAAAACTGAATACCGCGGTAAATCCGCGGTATGACAAGAGTGTTATTTCTTTTTCTTAACATAAAGCACAAGACTATGATCCACAATCTCCACCCCATGCCTCTCAGCAATCCTATGCTGTAACTCTTCAATTTCTTCGCTAAAGAACTCAATAACCTCGCCACTATCTACATTAACCATATGATCATGATGTTCTCCATCGTCCATCTCAAACACTGAATGGCCACCTTCAAAATTATGACGAGTTACCAAGCCTGCCGACTCAAATTGAGTCAATACACGATAGACGGTGGCTAAACCCACATCATCCCCTGCTTCGAGTAACAGCTTATAAACATCTTCAGCGCTGAGGTGGCGATCTGCGGAACTTTCCAAGATTTGCATTATCTTAACCCTCGGTAGGGTGACTTTAAGACCTGCTTGCTTTAGTTGTTGGTTTTCCAAAAATACATCCTCTTGATAGATTTGCGCTGCAAAATGATTATACTATGCCGACATTGAATGAAAAGTCGTAAATCGGATCATATTCAGGCAAAATAACGCGTTTGTAAGGTATTTGCGCAGAATTTCAACAAATCACTGATAATAATTAGGTTTTCCATGAAAAAAATCATTGTTTTAACTATTTCTTTACTCGTTGTGGCTGCAATGGGCTGTGTGTATAAGCCAAGTATTCAGCAAGGCAACATTCTTGATCAAAAAGAAGTGAATAAAATTGAACCAGGCATGACCAAGTCGCAAATTACCTTTATTTTAGGTAATCCTGTGTTGAATACCAACTTAGATGAAAATACTTGGTATTACTTGTATTACCTTATTCCTTCAAAAGGCGAAAAGACCGAGCAACGTTTGGTATTACATTTTGATGGCGACGTACTCAAAAGTTTAGAAGGTACTATCAAGCCTGAAAAAGAAGAAGAATAACGTTCAACAAGATTTTATAAATAAGCGTTTCTTCCAAATATATCCGTCATTCCAGCGGAAGCGGGAATGACAGTACTAACCAATAAATGTTACAAACAAGAAAGCCGCATCATTTGCGGCTTTTTTGTATCTATATTGCTAATTCTAACTAGTTTTGTTTATCTTGCATGGCCTTTTTATATTCGTCACACACATGCTTCTCAAGCTCTTCACTAGGTTGTTGACGAGGCAATTTACCCAGAAATCCAATGGTTTGCGTAAGTTGGTGCATGTAACGTTTGCAATGTACACACATAAACAAATGCATCTTCACATTAAACCGCTGCCAACCACTTAAATCGCCATCCACATATTCACTGGCATTTTCAACTAACTTTTTACAACTTAACATTTACCAGTCCTCTGAAAATGAGCTACCACTTGCTGCATCTTGTCACGCGCACGATGGAGCAAAACGCGTGCATTAGATGAGCTGACTTCGAGGATGTTACAGATCTCATCCATCGCCAAACCGCCCACGTCACGCAAGTTGAGAATTTGTTTTTGATTATCAGGTAAATGCTCCATGTGCTTCTCAACACAATCTTTCAGCTCATCTGCTGATAATAAATCGTCAGGCGAAGCCGCATCCCACTCTGGATTGGCATCATTCCAATGACCTTTATTATCAAATCGAGGATCGGTCGCCCAAGATTCATTTACCGCATCTAACGAAACTGAACGCGATTCTTTGCGTAAACGGGTCTTAGCTTCATTTGCAGTTATGCGAATAAGCCATGATTTTAGTGCCGAGCGACCTTCAAACTTAGGCAAGGCGCGTATTGCAGAAACCCACGCCTCTTGCACCACCTCATCGGCAATAGCATTACCGACTATCGAATATGCCACTGCATACATCGGCGAGTAATAGGCCTTAAAAACCTTATTGAAAAGCAGCTGGTCATTATTCAGTAACCCTTTTACTAAAGCTGCTTCATCAGGTAAGCCGTCATTTCGTTTTGTTGCAGTCATCCCCAACCTTAAATGTAATTTTTACTGTGTAATTCTGTCTAACGTTTTGACTTTATTCAAAAAAGCCACTAACGTCAAAAATAGACCAGACTAGTGTAACGTCATTTTGTTACCGATTACTAGTTATCACGGGCAAATTATAGCCCGCATTAAAGAACTGAGGTGTTGTAATGGGAGTTGCGGTCATGTCTTTTGTTAAAACCGCCATAGATTGGATTGGAGCTTTTTTTGTTTTCGCTTTGATTTTATTGATCATCATTGTTGTGATTTTGTACTTAATTGATATCACGCAAAAAAAACAGGCTATTCGCCGAAATTACCCTGTTATTGGTCGATTTCGTTATTGGTTTGAGCATTTAGGGGAGTTTTTCCGCCAATATTTCTTTGCTCTTGATCGCGAAGAGATGCCCTTCAACCGTGCTGAGCGGAGTTGGGCCTACCGCGCAGCAAAAAATGTCAGTCGCACTTTAGCGTTTGGTTCAACTCGTAATTTGAGCCCAACGGGTACGGTGATGTTCTTAAATGATCAATTCCCAACATTGGAAGAAGATGCGGTTGAATCGCAACCAGTATTAATTGGCCCCTATTGTAAAGAACCTTACGCGGCGCGCAGTTTCTTTAATATCTCAGGTATGAGTTATGGCTCATTATCGAAAGTGGCGGTTGAGGCTTTATCCAAAGGCGCAGCCAGAGCTGGTTGTTGGATCAATACTGGCGAAGGTGGCTTATCACCCTACCATTTAGCGGGCGGTGGCGATGTAGTGTTCCAAATTGGTACCGCTAAGTATGGAGTTCGCACCAAAGATGGTGGTCTTGATGATAACAAACTCAAACAAGTTGCGAGTCACCCTCAGGTCAAAATGATTGAATTAAAAATGAGTCAGGGCGCAAAACCCGGTAAAGGTGGGATATTGCCAGGTGCTAAAGTTACTGAAGAAATTGCGCACATTCGCGGTATTCCCGCTGGTGAAGACTCGATCAGCCCTAATGGTCACCCAGAAGTGAAATCAATTAGCGCTTTATTGGATATGCTTATCCATATTCGAGAAGTGACGGGCAAACCCGTTGGATTCAAAACCGTAGTGGGAAGTCATCAATTCCTCACTGACTTATGCCTGGAAATTAACAAGCGAGGCATCGAATCGGCACCCGATTTCATTACCATCGATAGTGCAGACGGTGGCACTGGTGCAGCGCCACAACCTTTATTTGACTATGTAGGCTTGCCGCTCAAAGAAAGTTTACCCTTGGTGATTGATACTTTATCCAGCCACGGTCTGCGTGACCGCATTAAAGTCGTTTGCTCTGGCAAAATGATTACCCCATCAGGAGTGGCTTGGGCGTTAGCTATTGGAGCAGATTTCGCGCTGTCCGCGCGTGGCTTTATGTTTGCCATGGGCTGCATTCAAGCGTTGCAGTGTAATAAAAATACCTGCCCTACGGGAATTACAACCCATGATGAAGATCTTCAAAAAGGGCTAGATATTACGGACAAATCAGAGCGAGTTGCTTATTACCACAAAAATATGGTCAAAGCTGTGGGCATGATTGCGCACTCTTGTGGCGTTACTGAGCCGCGAGGATTGAAAAGACATCATGTTCGAGTTGTAACAGAAACAGGATTATCGACTCCTTTAGATAAGTTACATCCTTATCAAGAAAATGAAATTCCTTCTCTCAAGCAATAAATGCTTGTTAGTTACAACTATTGAGGTCAAATGATGAAAAAATTGATTCGATCGTATTACAGCTTCCACAACTGGTTATTTAGCAAGTTAAAGCACTTAGATGGATTGCCGGCTTTGCTTATCCGTCTATATTTAGTGCCTGTTTTCTGGATGGCTGGCACCAATAAGATCGATTTTGCTACCTTGATGCCTTATGAAGGAGTTGTTAGCTGGTTTGCTTCGCTAGGCATGCCTCTACCAGGTTTAATGGCATTTCTGGCAGGCTGGACAGAAGTATTGGGCGCCATTTTGTTAGCAGTAGGTTTAGCCACTCGCTGGATATCTATTCCACTGATGATCACCATGCTAGTAGCGGCACTCACTGTGCATTGGGATAACGGTTGGGCTGCAATTGCAAGTTCATCCGACCCAGAAGTTGCCGAGCGCTTATCAGCCGCCAAATCAATTTTGAAAGAACATGGACATTATGGTTGGTTGACTGGCAAAGGAGACTTTGCCATTTTGCAAAACGGTATTGAGTTCGCCGCAACCTACTTCATCATGCTATTAACCTTGCTGTTTACTGGAGGCGGTCGCTACTTCTCGGTGGATTATTGGCTAAGCAAAGTATTCTCTAAAGAAAAGGCACAAATCTAAAGCATATAACTTATCGTTACTCGACAAAGACCAATCGTTATAAAAAAAGCCAGTATTTTTCTGGCTTTTTTGTGCATATCCGACCACAATTGACTGCCAATGCGCGTATGATCGCAAACATTATCTTTTTAGCAATGTGCTACTTTTACTATTATGAGTGAATATTTCAAAAAATCCTTAGATATCCATAAATACTTACGTGGAAAATGGGCCATCAAAAGCAAGGTTCCTCTACAAAATCGCGAAGATTTGTCAGTTGCTTATACTCCTGGCGTAGCGGCTGTCTGCAACAAAGTCGCTGAAGATAAAAACAACAGTTACCTGTTAACCATGAAAGGTAACTCTGTTGCTATTGTTTCTGATGGCTCTGCTGTTTTAGGGCTTGGCAATATAGGACCAGAGGCAGCACTACCAGTTATGGAAGGTAAGGCTATTTTATTCAAAGAATTTGCTGATATTGATGGAGTACCATTAGTCATTAACTCAGATAGTGTTGATGAAATTGTCACTACAGTGAAAGCAATTGCTCCAACATTTGGTGGTATTAATTTAGAAGATATCGCAGCTCCAAAATGTTTTGAAATTGAAGAAGCATTACAAGATATCGGCATTCCAGTATTCCATGATGATCAACATGGCACAGCTATCGTATTACTAGCTGCTTTGATTAATGCTTGCAAAGTAACAGGCAAGCCCATTGAGTCATTAAAAGTTGTCATCAATGGCGCTGGCGCCGCTGGAACTGCTATAGCGAAGTTATTACGTTGCGTTGGTCACGATGCGAACTCCTGTATTCCTGTTGAAGACGTTTTGGTGTGTGATACCAAAGGCATCATCTCAAATGATCGTGATGATCTTAATCGCCAAAAACAAAAACTATTAGCTTATACCAATCGCTTTGATCGCAGCGGTGATTTGCGCAGTGCATTAAAAGATGCGGATGTTTTCATTGGCGTTTCAATTGGTAATTTATTATCGCAAGCTGATATTAAGCTAATGAATAAAGATCCTATTATTTTAGCTATGGCAAATCCTATCCCTGAGATCATGCCCGACGACGCTAAAGCTGCTGGTGCCGCCGTTGTTGGTACAGGACGAAGTGATTTTGCTAATCAGGTTAATAATGTTCTAGCTTTTCCAGGAATATTTAGAGGAGCATTAGAGGCAAGAGCCACCAAAATCACTGAGGGAATGAAAATTGCGGCGGCGCATGCATTAGCCGATGCAGTTAATCATATCTCTGCAGATCATGTTTTACCCGATCCACTTAACCGCAACGTAGCGCAGAAAGTCGCTCAAGCGGTAAAGAAAAAAGCTATTGAAGAAAATGTTATTCGCCCGCTTTAACGCGGGCTTTTTTTATTGATGACAGCTTATAATGCGCTCAACCGAACGTTTTATTAATTCAGGGTTTTCCATCATGATTAAATGTTCTTGAGAAGCGACTGGCCAATAAGCGCCGCAATCACTATGTTCTGCCAGTTCAAAATACCACTCAATGCCTTCTTGTCGCCATTGACTAATAGATGCTTTTACTTGTTCATCTTTAATCGTTGCTAAATACCCCGACTCAAAGTCAGTATCAATTACAACCAAAGGCATATCCTTAGCAAAAGAATACTGCTTTGCATTCTGTAAGTCGGACAAGTAGTTGGTCGTTTCTTTGAATTTGTAAATCTGATATTCGCGCGTAGAGCGTATTGTTTCGATAGCTTCATAAGCGCTCCAATCCATAAAAGCTTCTAATTCTGGTTTTATCAACTCTTTTAGATGCTTTCTTTCGCTAGAAATTTTTTGCTGTATACGTTCATCATACTTACCCGAAGCAATATAATCTTCTAGTTGCTGCCAACCTTTTTTATATTTTTCGGTATCACTGGAATAATGCTTAATAGAGTGTGTCGTCAAAACATCTGGATCAATAAGCACGACACCTTTAATTTTTTTACTTGCTTTGGACTGATGTAGTAAAGGTTGCACCGAAAGATTAGAACTGGCAAAAGCTAAAATAATTATATCGCGCTCAGAACTATCAATATATTTAACGAGATCTTGAGTGAACTGTTGGTAAGATGGGTTTTCAACAAAAGGAGTTCCTGCGTGACCCGCTCTATCTATTGCCACAGTATCATAATATCCAGCCAAATAATTTTGTGCCAATATCCACCAAGCACTATCGCTATGCCAGTTATCAGTTGGGCCTGATAACAAAATTAGCAAAGGTTTCTGGCTTTGTTTTTGTGGACCTTTTTCTAGTATATTAAGCCGCGTCTGTTGAGCATCTGCATTTGCAATCAGAGCACTAGCAATACAACAAAACATTAATGTAAGTATGTTTTTTAATAAACTTGTAAAGCACCTCATAAACCTTTCCCCAAAGATGATATCCTAAAAGAGGATAGCAAAATCTACTTATCAGTTTAACTATTATGTGTAACACTTTGTAACTATGCTTGGTCTTTTTGTTCAGTTGTGACTTTTTTGCTATCAATAACGTCTTAAATACTTATACTTAAATGAACATGCGAGGGGTTATGTTAATGAAGAAATATTCTTTATCACTAGTAAGTATCTTTTTAGCTGGGTTTTCAGCATCAAGTTTCGCCCACAGCGAAGCACATCCCACTCGTTTTATTGCAGAAAATGGCGTTGACCAAGGTAACTGTGCTAAAGCATCTAATCCTTGTGCATCTATCGCCTATGCGGTGAGCCAATCGAGTAAAGGAGATAAAATTCACGTCGCGTCAGGAACTTATTATGCACAAGAGATGGATATCTTTTATTTGCTCAATGATATGGTTGCAGTAAAAGGTGGCTATTCCACTGATGATAACTTCCATAAATTCTCAGCCGACAAAAATATTACCACTATTGTCGGCATTCCAGCCGAATATCGTGAAAGACTTGAACAAAAAGGCTTCCGCTTATTACAAGATACTAAAGGCAATGCGGAACAGCGCATCAAACCAGCTTATCTTGAATTATTAGAACGCTATAAAAAAATTACCACCACTATTGAAAAACCAACTTCTTGTGCAAACGGTAAAGCCAGCGAATATCCATGTCATAGCATTGATATGCAGTCTCATTTACCATTAAGTCAAATAAGCTCAAACCCAACCAGTGCTAATGATATTTGGGGTTATATTGACTTAAACAATAACCGCGAATACGCTGTTTTAGGGCTGCAAAATGGTACTACAGTTATTGATGTAACTGATCCTGCGGCTCCAGCTGAAGTGGGCTCCATTTCAGGAGTCAATAGCACATGGCGCGATGTTAAGGTTTATCAATATCTTGATAGCAGCGAAAATTCCTATAAGGCTTATGCTTATGTCACTACAGAAGGCAACGGAGGCCTACAAATTATTGATCTAACTGATGCACCAAATAGCATTAGTTTGGTTAATACTATTAGAGTATTCGATACAGCACATAACGTTTATCTTGGTAATATTGATTATGCTAACGGTACCGCATTAACTGGCCATGATGCTTATTTATATATTGCTGGCTCTAATTTATCGGGTGGAAATTCCAGTCGTGGCTCCTATCGTATTTTCGATTTGACCGATCCTGTCAATCCTGCTTTGGTGACCACTCCTGCAAGTGCTGGCTATGTGCACGACGCAACGAATTTGATTATTGATGATAGCCGTACAGATCAATGTGCAGCAGGTCATAACCCTTGCGAAATCTTTGTGGATTTCAACGAAAATACTGTTGATATTTGGGATACTACGGATAAAGCCAACCCAACCCGCATCAGCAGCACTGGTTATACGGGCGCTAGCTATACTCACTCTGGTTGGTATTCAGCGGATAAGAACTACATCTTTATTCAAGATGAGCTTGATGAACGTAACCTTGGCGTCAACACCACGTTATATGTGATGGATATTCGCGATCTACAAGCGCCAACCATTGCTGGCTCTTATGTCGGCACAACACGCGCCATCGATCACAACGGTTTTACTTTAGGCGATAAGTATTACATGTCTAACTACAAGCGCGGCTTAACCGTTTTAGACGTTTCTAATCCTACTGAGCCTAAAGAAATTGGTTACTTCGACACCTATCCTATTCCAGAAGCGAATGACCCACAGTTTGACGGAGCTTGGGGCGCTTTCCCTTACCTCCCGAGTGGCAACATTTTAGTCAGTGATATTTCAAATGGGTTGTTTGTATTAAAAGATAACAGCCAAATAGGCGACGATGCTCCGCCTACTGGTGGCGGCGGTACAACCAATCCACCAACAGTAACGCCTGAACCAGAAAGTTCTGGCGGCGGTGGCGGCGTATTCCATTATTGGCTAATTCTGGGATTAGGCTTAATTGGTATATTGCGCAGAAGAAACAATTTGGCATCAGGAAGATAAGATATACAAGTTGCTCTAAAGTCTCCTCAAGGAGGAGCAAGACTGGGAACCGCGTCAGCTATAACCTAGTCGCCAGTAACACCTACCCCTCCTAGTTCTGGCGGTGACACAGGTTATAGTGCGGTTCTACAGTTGCTCACTCTTTCACGCTTTATTTGCTCTCTTTAGCTGGCTTTGCCAGCTTTTTTCTTAACCAAGATATGCCAATTCGCGTAATTGTTCAGGAAATATTCAAACTAACTTGCTACTATAAAAACATGATCCGTCTGTTAGTTCATGATAATGAAAAAATATACTATTTGGATTTATGCTCTTTGTTTAGTAGTTGCAAGTATTCTCGCCGCTAGTAAAGCGTTAGATGATTATGGCTATCAGTATACCGATGAAGCCTTAAAACGTTCCCTAGTTGCCTTTGGTATTGCACGCGGTCTAAACGGCCTGATATCAGTTGCACAAGAAGCTGAAATTGCAATGTCGCCAGCAGGCGTTGGACTAACAGTCTCTCCAGGCGAAATTCTCGATCCCGTTAATGATTTGATTGAACGCTTTTCAGTGGTAATGCTAGTCAGTGCTGCAGCAATAGGTGTACAAAAACTGTTGCTCAGCATGAGCGCATGGCAGTTCTTTAATGTGTTTGTGATTATTGCCTGGTTAGGCCTAGCAGGATATTTACTCTATCAACTCAAAAACAAAACCACTATTAATCCTTGGTTATGCAAGGTGGCATTATTCCTGCTGTTGGTTCGTTTTGCCACGCCTATAATGGCCTTAACCAGCCAAGGTGTTTATGCCCTATTCCTAGAAAGCGAATACCAACAAGCAAGCCAAGGACTTGAAAAAGTTACTCAAGATATAGAAAATCAAACACCACAAAATAATCCAACACAAACAAACGATGACTCTGTTTTTGGGCAAGCGAAACAATGGCTCAACAAAACTGCAAGCCAGCTTGACTTAAAAAAACAAATTGACTCTTATAAACAATCGGCTGAAAGAGCGAGTAAAAATGTCATTGACCTTATCACTGTTTTTATCGTTCAGACTTTACTTTTCCCTCTTTTCTTTCTATGGGTTTTAATAAAGTCTGGAGCTGGACTGTTGAAACGCTCTCCCATAATTTGATAAAAAAGCCACTTATATTCATAGGAAACATAAGCGGCTTAATTAGACGAGAGAGTTACTAAACGCTCTGTAAGCCCGCTGAATCTACTGTAAATGAAGTTTCAGTCATTAATGACAATGCTTGCGCTGGATCAGCGTACATCGAAACAAACATCGCGTCTGCAGGCAATTGATAGTAAGTTGTGGTTAAAGTATCCGCATTGGCTTCAACGATAGCCACACCGTGCATACCTGTTTCTGCATATTTCAATTTAGGGTTAGCAGATTGCAATAACGCATTGGCATTATCCACCAGCCCACCCAAACCAGGGATCTGAGACAGAACAGGATCACTGGCTAAAGTACCTTGGATCAATTGCTTAAGGTTGCCCGAAGAAACTGAAGTGCTGGTAAACTCAATGGTACCTTGCCCATGATCACCGACAAAACTTGAGTGAATATCACCAGATAAAAGAATAGTCCCTGGTACAGCGGCAAAAGTACCAAGCAGCTCATCACGTTTTTGACCAAAGCCATCCCAATGATCCACATTCAAATAGAACTTTTGGTTAAATGGAGCTGGCACACCAAACAAAGGATTGGTTAAATCCAAAACCAACGAATTCATAGATACCGAATTACCAATGACTTTCCAACGAGCTGGCGAACCTAACACTTTATCTTTTAGCCATAATTCTTGAGCGATACCTAGCGCATCTTGCGAGCCAGAATTAAAGGCGTATAAAGCACCTGCTAATAAGTCATAAGTATCTTTCACTACAAAGTAACGCGAACCCACAGCACCAAACAACTGCGTTTTACCAACTAAAGCATAAGCCAAACCGCGAGGCATTGCCGCCAACACTGCATCAGCGATTAGTGGAAGTTGTTGCGCAGCTGGAACACTTGCGTTGTATTGACTGATCAAATCATTAACAATTGGACCCGCTAAATTACCATTCACTTTTTCTGTGGCCTTAGCTTGGGCAGTTGCAGCATCTAAACCAGCTTGCATGTAACCTTGGGTTAACACTCCAATTAATACTGGTATATAAGCAGAAAAATTCGCATCATTAATATTAATGTAAGGCATTAAACTACCACTCACCGCAGCGAATGGAATACCTTGCGTCCCCAAAATTAATTTAATGGTTGGCTCATCTACTGCAATAGTTCCTGGAAAAGCATCTTCAGGGATCAGATGATCAGGTCTTTGACTACGGAAGTCTGTCATCATCAAGTGCACATTCTTTCCGAACATAAAGTCACGATAAATTCGCGTATTTGGAAACAGCTGGCTTTGATCAACATTAAGAACTTTGCTGCCACTTGAGCCTGCATCAATAGGCATAAACTCAAAATAGGCTTGTTCTGCGTTACGTTTACGCGATTCGTTGGTTTCGTCTTGCTTACCATCGAAAAATGTCGCAGTTGCGCCATAGGAATCATCAGAAAACTCATGGTCATCCCAAATAGCAATCATTGGGAAGCGCTCATGAACTTTTTGTAACACCTCATCGGAGCGATAGGTTTTATACAATTGACGATAGTTATCAGTACTTTGTGCTGCGTAAAAAACATTATCGCCCGAGCCTAACTCTATCGCTCCCGCTTGATCATCAAAATTTATTGAGCGACCATTTTGAACTTGGAATTGAGGATCACCAGTGGTTTCATAAATATAGTCACCCAAGTGCACCACAAAATCTAAATCATCTTCATCCAATAACTTCAAATAACTGTTATAGAAGCGACCGATATAATCTTGACAGCTGACATATGCGAATTTGACCGCAACATCATCACCCGCCGCTGGTGCAGTTTTTGTACGACCGACTGGAGATGAGAATGACTCACCATCTTTTTGATAAATAAAGCGATAATAATACGTTGTATAAGCCGATAAACCATCAAACTTTACTTTAACACAGCCATCACTTACGGCCATTGCTTGCCAATTGAACTGGCTGACTAAATTGTTAAATGATTCGTCTGTTGCAATCTGCACAATCACCGGCAAATCACCACCGACACTGGCATCGACCAAACGTGACCATAACACAACGCTAGAGGCAGTTGGGTCTCCTGAAGCTACAGATTGAGGAAAATACTGCATCGACATAGTTGGGTCGCTATTGACTTCACCAACTTGAATCGGTTCGTTTAAGCCATCACCGCTACAACCAGACAAACCAACTACCGAAGCAGCTCCTACAGTCACCACCACAGTTTCTAAAAATCGACGGCGATTCATTTTATTATCAATCATTGAAAGTCCCCTACCGGTTAACTGATATTCTTTTTATTTATATTAGAAGCAACTCATCTTACCATAAAATATGACAATTCTAGTCATAATTAACTAATTCTGAGCTAACACATGGGAAAACCGAAGGCTTTTCCGTATAATTGCGCTAACGCATTCATTTTATGGACTATTTTATGAGACCGTCAGGCCGCAGCAGCAACCAATTACGCCCTATCACCATCACCAGAAACTACACAAAACACGCCGAAGGCTCTGTATTAATTGAGTTTGGAGAAACCAAAGTATTATGTACCGCAAGCGTTGTTGAAAATGTACCTCGTTTCTTAAAAGGAAAAAATCAAGGCTGGATCACCGCTGAATACGGTATGCTGCCCCGCTCAACCCATACTCGCATGGATCGAGAGGCCGCGCGAGGCAAACAATCAGGCCGCACCCAAGAAATCCAACGTCTTATTGGGCGCTCATTACGTGCGGCAGTAGATATGAGTCAACTTGGCGAGCACACCATCCATGTGGATTGTGACGTTATTCAAGCCGATGGCGGAACCAGAACTGCATCTATATCCGGAGCCTGTGTCGCCTTGCACGATGCTCTATTCCATATGCGCAAAAAAGGTATGATCAAAACCAATCCGCTAAAGCATATGGTTGCCTCAGTTTCGGTAGGTATCTACAAAGGTGATGCGGTGTTGGATCTAGACTATCCAGAAGACTCATCTGCTGAAACCGATATGAATCTCGTTATGGACGAAAACGGTGGCTTTATCGAAATTCAAGGAACGGCTGAAGGCGAAACCTTTTCGGGCGATGAACTAATGCAGATGTTAGAGCTTGGCAAACAGGGTATTCGTGAAATTTTTGATCTACAAAATAAAGCGATCGCGGTATAAGTAATGATAGAAGAGGCTCTTAAAGAGCCTCTTCTATATTCGCAACAAAATTCCTAACTTCATCCCTCACCTGACGATAACAATCTAATATTGCTTCTTCATCAGACAAACCTTGCGCCAGTTTTGGCGGGTCCTCAAAGCCCACATGAATCACTTTAGTTTTAGCTGGGAAATACGGGCAATGTTCATTTGCATGCCCACAAACAGTCACCACATAGTCAAACTCTTGTATAGGCAGCTCATCAACCGTTTGTGACTCTTGGTTCGAGATATCAACCCGCACCTCAGACATCACCTTTATTGCATTGGGGTTTTGCCCGTGCTTTTCGATTCCCGCTGAATAAAAGTCATATTTGTGACCTTTCAAAGCATGTCCCCAGCCTTCCGCCATCTGGCTACGACAAGAATTACCCGTACATAGAAATAAAATAGTTTTCTTGTTCATCATTATAATCTACAAATTTTATTTAATGGGAGTGGCCGCAACTACCATGTTGATGCACATGGCCGTGAGCAACTTCTTCATCGGTTGCAACCCGAATGGCTAACACCTTAACTTCGACTTTAACGGTTTGCCCCGCTAACGGATGGTTAGCATCGATCACCACCACGTCATCACGAATTTCTTTGACTAATACTGCATGCACTCCATCGCCACTTTCAGCTGCCAAGCGCATACCTTCAGTTAATCCGTCGATCCCATCAAAGGCTTCTCGAGGCACTTCGGTTTTCATATCATCTTCATAGGGACCGTAGGCTTGCTCTGGTGCTAGCTCGACTTTTATTTTTTGACCAATAGCTTTACCTTCAAGCTCTTTTTCTAAGCCAGGCATCACATCGCCATAGCCATGTAAATACACCCAAGGTCCACCCTCTGCTGAGCTTTCCCAGACAGCTCCTTGGCTGTCCATTAATTTATAGTCCAATTCTACGACAGTATTTTTTGTAATATTCATAATCTTATTAAATCTTAATCTGAAAAATAATATTGAGCGCTATAACAACCCACATTGCGAACAACACCAAACAACTTAAAATAAAAGCCGTAAAACGATGCATGACCTTGTTATATGTGCAATGTATGAAGCTATGCGCCACTCGAAAAATCACAAAAGCCCACGCCAAAGCAACCAACAAATGCGAGTGAGTGTTAGTCAATAACATGGTAAATACAGCCACATAAAACAACACTGGAGCTTCAAATAAGTTCAAGTAATTGTCTGACGCGCGAGTGTCTGACATCTGTTGCAACATATCACTACGGTTTTGTACCTTTTGTGGATGAATTCGATTTTTTTTCATGTAACTGACGCGACGACGATACATAACACTCGCTACAATGATGGTCAAAAAGGCCATAACTATTAATGGATAAATGATAGGTTGCGTCATAACTAAGTCTCCTAAATATGAACCTTTCTTGTTTTAGCCTTGCACCTTATCAACAGCAAGTGCAGCCCATGTTTGTGCCGTTGGCATTAGCTCAATGGAGTTTATATTAACATGCGCGGGTTGTTGTGCAGCCCAAAAAACAGCCTCAGCCACATCAGCCGCGGTTAATGGCTGCACTCCATCATAGACTTTATCCGCCTTCTCTTGATCTCCATGGAAGCGCACCACCGAAAACTCGGTTTCCGCTAAACCTGGTTCAATATTAGTCACTCGAATTTGGGTACCGAGTAAATCTGCACGCAGATTACGGGTAAACTGTTTGACAAAAGCTTTGGTAGCACCATAAGCATTACCACCCGGATACGCATAATTTCCCGCAATAGAGCCGATATTGATGATATGACCAACTTTACGCTCAACCATATTAGGCAAGATCTTGCGTGTCATCAGATATAAGCCTTTAATATTGGTATCGACCATAGTGTGCCAGTCATCAAGATTCGCTTGGTGGGCTGGCTCAAGACCTAATGCTAAACCCGCATTATTGATAAGAATATCAATATTGCTGAACTCTGCTGGCAAAGCATCAATCATCTGATCAATTTGCTGTTCAGAAGTCACATCAAGCTGCATCACATGAACCTTAGTTTGTGAATGAAACTGTTCAAGCTGTGCTTTCAGTTGTTCTAACCTTTCAAGGCGACGCGCCGCAATAATCACTCGGTCGCCCATTTGCGCAAAACGCTCCGCACAAGCTCGGCCAAACCCCGAGCTAGCGCCTGTTACCATGACTGTTCTCATCTTGTAATACGTCTCTTGATTAACACTCTTAATTGATACTTTTAATTTATAGTAAAAACTGCACAAATCATAACATAGGCTTGCACATCTGACAGTTACCAGTAACAATAAACTTAAGGTTTACAGATGATGACACTGTCTTACGACATTTTAATTCAAGAAACAGCATAAGCTATGACTCAAGAATATAAATTTCAAATTACTGTCAAAACTCAATATATCGCAGAGCAGTCTGAACCCGAGAACGAGCGCTTTGTTTTTGGCTACACCATTCGCATTGCCAATATTGGTGATTTAGGGGCAAAACTGAGCTCACGACACTGGGTCATCACCGATGCTAATGGAGAGATTACCGAAGTTAAAGGCCAAGGTGTAGTCGGTGAACAACCGTTTATTGAGCCTGGCAATACCTACGAATATTCAAGTGGCGCAGTCTTGACCACCCCGATAGGCACCATGCAAGGCAGTTACTCCATGCAAGGCCAAAATGGTACAGAATTCAAAACACCGATCCCTGTGTTTAGTTTAGCAACTCCTGGTATTTTGCATTAGCAAAACCTAAGGCTGACGACCTTTTTATGGCGAATTATGCAATTGGTGATATACAAGGCTGCTATGATGAGTTGCGCTTACTGCTCAACAAGATCAAATTCAATCCCGCCCAAGACACGCTTTGGTTAGCGGGCGATTTAGTCAGTCGCGGCCCCAAGTCTTTACAAACGCTGCAATACCTTTATCAAATACAAGATAGTTGCGAGATAGTGCTTGGCAATCATGATCTGCATTTGCTGGCCGCTTTTTACACTGGTCGAAAAATAGCCAAGCGTGACAAACTGCACTCGCTACTAGAACATCAAGAGTGCAAAACATTGAGCAAATGGTTGCGCAAACAGTCAATGGCAATTTATGACGAACAACTTAACTGCCTGATGACCCATGCTGGAGTACCGCCTGCCTGGGATTTAGAATTAACCTTAGCTTGTGCTTACGAGCTAGAAACCGTTTTAAGCCGTAAAAACTCCGCCATTACCTTTTTTGAGCAAATGTATGGCAATAATCCGCATCAATGGTCTGAAAAACATAAAGGTATCAAACGTTTGCGCTTTATCACCAACGGCTTAACCCGAATGCGCTTTTGCCATAATGATGGCAGTCTCGATCTTAGTTCCAAGTCATCACCCGGCAAACAGCACAAAGGATTGATACCTTGGTATCATTTAAGCGATATCAACCAACAGGTTCATGTGGTATTTGGGCATTGGGCAGCGCTCAATGGCAAAGCCCGCAAACACAATATTCACGCCATTGATACCGGCTGTGTGTGGGGCGGCAAATTAACCGCCTTGAGACTTGAAGATATGAAACGCTTTAGTGTTAAAGCCTTACGCAAATGGGCTTAGAAGTAAACCGCTATCAATCCATAAGGAACCGCATACATTAATATCCCACAGATGATCGCAAGCCAAGCACGGAAAAAACCATAGAGAGGCTTAACATGGTTAAAGTTAATAGCCGCCCATGCTATATAGCTTATGGTCACGAAATTCAATATGCGCGTACCGTTGTCCAATAGCTTTATTCCTGTAAATGACAATATTGAATAGAGCAATATGCTGGTGGCAAAAGTATAAGTAATAAACACCAAGTGCTCAGCATAATTTCGCTCACTCTTAGTGATTAGAATCTTTAAAAGCCAACTGATAATAGGCAAAACTATGAGCATTTCAACAAACGGATAGTTATTGAAGAACTGTCTAAGACTATCCTCATCATCTTTTTCGAAATCTAAACCTAAACTAATAACAATATTTTTTAATATTACAGATGCTGCCAAGCTCAATAATAAGTAGCCGATAGGATTATAGTAACGAATTCTTTCCCCTTGCACATACCTAGCAACCATAAATCCAGGCGCGGCTATTTGCTCTTTAACAGTTCTAACAAGCCTGTTATCAAAGTCTGTGATTGCCGCAAATGCCATTGCTAATAGACTCTTTAACTCAAACCTTTTGCTATTAGTTTTTTGCCCGCAATTTTGGCAAAAATTACCCGCAACCTCAGTTTTGCAGTTTAGACATTTCATCGATTATTGTAGAGGTTTGTAATAAGTTGCTCGATTATACACATTGATCATAAAACTGTATGTCACTTAATCTGGCTATATATCTTTTAATCGCCAAGCCCCTCAAAGATCGGTACAATCGCTTTATTCCGCTATAAACAGTGAATCGTACAGGTTCGGACAATAGCGGATATCATTCAATAAACGATATCGAGGCACCATCTTATGGTTAGAAGTATGACCGCTTTTGCTCGTCAGCAATTCAGCGCTGAATGGGGCAATGTCACTTGGGAAATTAAATCCGTTAATCAACGCTTTTTAGAGCCCAATTTCCGCATGCCAGAAACTTTCCGTCATTTAGAGTTTGCTCTACGCGAAGTACTGCGTAAACAACTCAACCGCGGCAAGCTAGATTGTAGCTTACGGATTGAGATGAACAGCGCTAAAACTGGCAAAATCAAGCTAGACCAAGACATGGCGCAACAATTACTGACCGTTCATCAAGAATTGCAAGTGTTAGCACAAGAAAATCAGTCTCCAGATTTGGTTCAATTAATGCGCTGGCCCGGTTTGTTGCAGCAAGATGAAACTGACACCAAAACCATGGAGCAAGATGTCACCGAGACTTTTAAGCAAACAGTTGCTCAGTTGATTACGGTTCGAGAGCGTGAAGGCCAAGCGTTAGGCGACATCATTGAACAACGCCTAACAGGTATCAGCGCACAAGTCGAACAAGTCGCACAACAGATGCCTGATATTATTCAGTGGCAACGCGATAAACTGATTAACCGCTTCGAAGAAGCCAAAGTTGAGCTTGACGCAGATCGCTTAGAACAGGAGATGGTCATGTTGGCGCAAAAAGTGGATGTCGCCGAAGAATTAGACCGTTTGAAGACCCACATCACAGAATGTTCGCGTCTTTTGCACCAAGGTGGTGCAATTGGTCGACGTTTAGATTTTTTAATGCAAGAATTTAACCGTGAAGCCAATACATTAGGCTCAAAATCCATCAAAGCTGAAATTACTGCTAGCGCGGTTGAAATGAAAGTTTTGATCGAGCAGATGCGTGAGCAAGTACAAAATATCGAATAATGAGTTGTCGTACTAACGTAGAAAGTAGCGAAATGAACCTTAGCGAAAACCCTATTGAAGCTATATCGAGCATAGCCAAAGGCACTTTATACGTGGTTTCTGCCCCATCAGGTGCGGGTAAAACCAGTTTGCTAAAAGCTGTGTTACAACGTATGCCTGAATTGCAGCTGTCGATTTCGCATACCACGCGCCCGCAAAGGCCTGGTGAGCAAAATGGTGTAGATTATCATTTTGTTGGAGTCGATGATTTCAAGTCTATGCTTGAAGAGCACAGTTTCTTGGAGCACGCAGAGGTGTTCGGCAACTATTATGGCACCAGCCGCCATTGGCTTGAGCAACAGTTGGTTGCGGGACATGACGTTATTCTAGAGATTGACTGGCAAGGCGCACGCCAAGTGCGTGATTTGATGCCCGAATGTCGCAGTATTTTTATTTTTCCGCCTTCCAAGCAAGAATTATTGCATCGCTTGACGGGGCGCGGCCAAGACAGTGAACAGGTCATTCAAGGGCGGATGGATGCAGCTCACGCCGAGATGATTCACTACAATGAGTATGATTATTTAGTCATTAATGATGACTTTGAACTGGCTTGTCAGGATTTACAAGCTATCTTCACGGCGCGCCGCTTGCGTATTGCAAGCCAAAAAGTGCGCCAACAGCAATTGATTCACGATCTGCTGGATGAATAACCAATAGATCACCCTTATTTTAATATTTAAGTACTATCGAGGTAAATTATGGCACGTGTAACTGTACAAGATGCTGTTGAAAAAGTTGGTAACCGTTTTGATTTGATCATGTTGGCCGCTCGCCGCGCACGTCAAATCGCCACTGGTGGACACGACCCTAAAGTAGATTGGGACAACGACAAACCAACAGTTGTTGCTTTGCGCGAAATTGAAGAAGGTTTAACCACCTCTGAAACCGTTGAAGCGGATGACAGAATGGCTGAACAAGAGCAAGAAACTCGCCCAGTGTTATTCTAATGCATAGCTCTCATTGAGTTTTCAGGTTTGAATAAGAACTGAGTTAAGCTTGTGGCAATTACCTATTTTTCTGGCTTAAAGCAAGTAGTCGAAACTTATCTCGACGCGAAAAAAGTTGCTGATATTGAGCGCGCTTACCTAGTTGCCGAGCGTGCTCATGAAGGTCAGATGCGCTCCAGTGGTGATCCTTATATCACCCATCCTGTTGCTGCTGCGAATATTCTTGCAGAATTACATCTTGATCATCAAACCATTATGGCGGCTTTGATGCACGATGTAATCGAAGATTGTGATGTCAGCAAACAAGACTTAGCAGAGCAATTTGGTGATACGGTTGCCGATCTAGTGGAAGGGGTCAGTAAATTAACTCAGATTGATTTCCAGTCTAAAGAGCAGGCACAAGCAGAAAACTTTCGCAAAATGATGATGGCTATGACTCAAGATATTCGAGTTATCTTGATTAAATTAGCCGATCGTCTGCATAACATGCAAACGCTTGGAGCATTACGCCCCGATAAACGTCGTCGTATTGCTCGCGAAACTCTTGAGATTTATGCCCCAATTGCTAATAGATTAGGTATCTATCGCCTCAAAGAGCAGTTGGAATTATTAGGTTTCGCCAATATGTATCCACTGCGCTATCGCATTTTGCAGAACGCAGTCAAAAAAGTTCGCGGTCATCGTAAAGAAATTATTGAACGCATCACTGAAAATCTCAAATTCCGTCTTCAAGATACTCATATCAAACACACTGTCATCGGTCGCGAAAAAAGCCTTTATAGCATTTATAAAAAAATGCGCGATAAGGTCGGAACCTTCCAAGAAGTCATGGATATTTACGCTTTTCGCGTCATCACTGATACCGAAGATTCTTGTTACCGTGTTCTTGGCCAAGTGCATAACTTATTTAAACCAATTCCAGGCCGCTTCAAAGATTACATCGCCATACCAAAATCCAACGGTTATCAATCATTACATAGTGTTTTACGCAGCAAAGATGGCGTACATATTGAAGTACAAATTCGCACAGAACTGATGGATCAAATGGCCGAGCATGGCGTAGCAGCTCATTGGCTCTATAAAAGTGGCAGCGCGCATCCTGCAGAAGCAAAAGCACGCGAATGGCTTCAAAGCTTGATTGAAATGCAACAAAATGCTGGCGATTCCATCGAGTTTATTGAGCACGTAAAAATCGATTTATACCCTGACGAAGTCTATGTTTTTACTCCAAAGGGAAAAATTATAGAACTGCCCAAAGGTGCGACTCCTGTTGATTTCGCTTATGCCATTCATACTGATATCGGCAATAGCTGTGTAGCGTGTAAAATTAACAAACAATTCGCTCCCTTGAGCACCAAATTAGTTAACGGCCAAACAATAGAAGTTGTTACAGCGCCTGGCGCCAAACCAAATCCCGCTTGGCTCAGTTATGTAGTAACAGGCAAAGCCCGCGCTAATATTCGTAATTTCGTCAAAAATATGCACCATGACGAAGCCAAACATTTAGGACGTCGTTTACTTGAGCAATCACTAAAACATTCACTAGACGATTATACTCAAGCAGAACTGGAAAAGGTTGCCGAAGTCACCCATTACAACACCATCAATGAATTATTAACTGGAATTGGTTTAGGCAAGATTGCCAGCGTACTGGTAGCACACCGTTTATCACATTTGCATAACGATGCTCCAACTGATACGGCTAACATCAAAAAAGATGCGACGCCGTTAGCCATCAAAGGCACCGAGGGGATGGTCGTAAAGTATGCTCGTTGTTGCCGCCCAATTCCTGGTGACGACATTATTGCCTACGTCAGCGCAGGTAAAGGCTTCACAATCCATCGCACCAATTGTGCGAACGTTCAACGTGCACACAAGCGCAATGACCGATACGTGCCCGTGCAATGGGCGGATGATGTGACGGGTGAATTTGTAGCTGAATTACAAATTGAAGTCTTCAATCAACGTGGTGTATTGGCGCAAGTTACCAATATTATTGCCAATCAAGAAGCCAATATCGTAAATGTAAATATTGATGAACTCGACGGACACATCAATATTCTGAATTTCGAAATTCGAGTGCGTGACCGCGTACATTTAGCATCTATTATCAAAAAACTACGCGTCATCCCTTTTGTTAACAAGGTCAATCGCCAACCGTAAATAGCTATGGCCTAATTTTTAAGGATTTTCTCGTGAGTAAAACAATTATCCATACTGACAATGCTCCAGCCGCAATCGGCACCTACTCGCAGGCGGTAAAAGCAGGCAGCACCATCTATCTATCAGGTCAAATCCCATTAATACCAGAAACTATGGAGTTGGTAGAAGATTTTGAACAGCAAGTCCATCAAGTATTCAAAAACTTGTCGGCTGTGTGTGAGGCGGCAGGAGCCACCTTAAACGATATTGCCAAGCTCAACATCTTTATGTTGGATTTGGCGCATTTCGCTACGGTCAATGAAATTATGGCGCAATATTTTGCGCAACCTTATCCTGCTCGTG
>JABXIQ010000025.1 GCA_013373015.1 Kangiellaceae bacterium | reverse complement strand
GCAAACTTCCCAGATCCAGTGGATCGTGCGTCACAAGAAGAAGAGTTTTCTTTAGAGCTTCGCACACGAGATCGTGAACGTAAGCTACTGAAGAAGATCATTCAGTCAATCAACAAGATTGATGACGATGAATACGGCTACTGCGAATCATGCGGTATCGAAATCGGTATTCGTCGCCTTGAAGCACGCCCAACTGCTGAGATGTGTATCGACTGTAAAACCCTGGCTGAAATTAAAGAAAAGCAATACGGCACCTAAACCGTTTGCTTTACTCTCTATGGTTTTAGCAAACGCGCTATGGTTTTAGCCTGTGCGACGACTATTAGCGATAACCATGATTATATTTTTGTCCAAACACTTGGCTATAATTTGCCAGAGATTGAACAAGCATTGGGCTACTTAGTAAAGCCATGAGTAGCCCTCATCTCTTAAATCAAACCAACAAGCCTATCCCGAACAAACATCAGGTTGGCCGTTTTGCGCCGTCACCTTCTGGCCCCTTACATTTTGGCTCATTGGTTGCAGCCTTAGGCAGTTATTTAATTGCCAAATCCGATGCTGCTAAATGGTTAGTGCGCATCGAGGATATTGATCCACCTCGAGAAATTGCTGGGGCGAGCGATACCATTTTGCGCCAATTAGAAGCATTTGGCTTGCATTGGGACGGTGACATTACTTATCAAAGCCAGCACCTTGAACGGTTTGAAGAAATCCTTAACCAGTTAAAAGCGCAAGGATTACTCTATGCTTGTCATTGCACACGTAAACAAATTGCCGAATTTAGCCACTCGCAATCCATAAAACATGGCCTTTATCCCAATATTTGCGCTAATAAGAATTTAGCCTTTGATGGTACAGATGCAGATGGAAAAGGTGAAGCTGTGGCATGGAAACTGAGGCATGGTCTCAATCAATATAGCTACCATGATGCCATTCAAGGTCATTGCCAGTTTGATGAGGCTCTCTATCGAGAAGACTTTACCGTAAAACGTAAAGATGGTTTGATTGCTTATCAATTAGCAGTAGTAGTTGATGACATTGAGCAAAATATTGATCATGTGGTGCGTGGTTGTGATTTATTAGATTCAACACCACGCCAACTTAGACTATACGAAGTATTAGGCCAAACAGCTCCCGACTATTACCACTTACCATTGGCCATTAATCAAGAGGGCAACAAACTCTCTAAACAAAATCATGCACCAGCGATAGAGGCTGAAAATGCCAGTGTTTTATTATGTGATGCATTGAGTTTTTTGGGCCAAAACCCCGATCCAGAATGGGTCTTGGAAACTCCCACAACCATTATAAGTTATGCAATAGAGCGGTTTAGCCTTGAGAAAATCCCTCAAAAACAACAAATTAGCTATTTGCCCCGCTCTTCCGATTAACAGGTTCTTTCGATTAAGTGCTGTGCTATGATCATACTTCACACTCAAACAAGCAGTTTATGAGCCCACGAATTAATAGTTTTATTGCTAATGTTAAAAACAGCGCCAAAAGCTGGCTGGCTGGCGACAAGTCGTCAGTAACCACCGCTGAGCAGCATATCGTCAGTCGCGATCAACACTCTATTTCACGCAAAGACATTAGTGACAATGCTTTGAAAGTCCTTTATCGACTAAAAAAAGGTGGTTATGAAGCCTTTTTGGTAGGCGGCGGTGTGCGCGATATTTTGCTAGGTTTACACCCTAAAGATTTTGATATTGCCACCAATGCCACACCTGAACAGTGCCGCAAATTATTTCGAAATTGCCGGATCGTCGGTCGTCGCTTTAAATTGGCCCATATCCTATTTGGACGCGATGTCATAGAAGTTGCCACTTTCCGCGCTCACTGTGATGATAATATCGAACAAGGCCAAGAAGGCATGATCTTGCGTGATAATGTCTATGGCAGTATTGAAGAAGACGCCATTCGTCGTGATTTCACCATTAATGCGCTGTATTACAACATTAATGATTTTTCAGTTCACGATTACTGCGGCGGTTTAACCGACTTACGCAAACGTCAGTTACGCATGATAGGTGATCCCGAAACCCGTTATCGTGAAGATCCTGTGCGCATGTTACGCGCCGTTCGTTTAGAGACAAAACTTGATTTGACCATTGAAAAAAACACCTTGCGCCCAATCGATGAGCTGTCTAACTTGCTTAAGCAAGTGCCGGCTGCGCGTTTATGGGAAGAGTATCGTAAGATGTTTTTATCGGGACATGGCCTTAAAACCTTTGCCGCCCTACGCGAACATGGTTTATTTCACGCCTTATTCCCAGCGACTGATCGAGCCTTAATACAAGATAACTCAGACAGTATATTAGCACTTATCGAACATGCTTTGATTAATACCGATAACCGGATCCGCGAAGAGCAATCGGTCAATCCCGCTTTTTTAATCGCAGTATTGCTGTGGCAGCCTTTGCTCGATCATGCTGAATCGATGCAACGCAAAGGGGTGAATTTTAATGATGCCTTTTTCAAAAGCATGGGCAAAGTACTGGCCAGCCAAAGTGAACATATTTCTATTCCTCGTCGCTACAGCTTAGTCATTCGTGATATTTGGGCTTTGCAACTACGCTTACCCATGAATTACGGTAAAAAAGCCTATCAAGTCTTAGAGCATCCTCGTTTTCGTGCCGCATATGACTTTTTAGTGTTACGCTCACAAGCCGAAGAAAAACATCAAGAACTTGCGCAATGGTGGACCGAATTCCAAGACATGAGCCCAGAAAAACGTCGCACGGTGCTAAGAAACAATCACAAAAACTCAGGCCCTAAACGTCGTTATCGTAGTAAAAAGCGTAAGACAACGCCTCAAACGCACTCACAAAATTAAACTCAGATTCAGTCTAGCATATGGCAATAGCTTACATTGGACTTGGCAGCAATTTAGAGCAACCTCTCAAACAGGTTAAACAAGCCTTGTTAAACCTAGATTTATTACCAGCAAGCTATCTTTTGGCTTACTCAAGCTGTTATCAGTCTCAACCGATGCAGTTAGCTGAAGACCAAGAGCCACAAGCACCTTATATCAATGCTGTCGCCAAGCTCTATACCGCATATAAGCCTTTGGATTTATTGGATAAACTGCAAAATATAGAAAATATTCAAGGGCGAAAAAGAGAGAAACGTTGGGGAGCACGCACAATAGATTTGGATCTCTTGCTCTACGATCATACAATCATGCAAACAGAGCGCTTAACTTTGCCGCATTATGGCATCAAGCAGCGTGACTTTGTGCTCAAGCCTTTGGCTGAGATTAACCCGAACTTGGTTTTACCTGACGGTAGCCATATTCAAGACTTAATTGCTCAATGCCAAGATTTTGCAGTACGTAGGCTATAACTAGAATAAAGTGGATCGACATAAAGTAGGTATATTTTGAATTCAAACCCACATAATTTTATTGCCATTGAAGGGCCTATTGGCGTAGGTAAAACCACACTTGCACGAAAGCTTGCCGAAGTTTTGGGTAGTGATTTGATTTTAGAAGAAGCGGAAGAAAACCCTTTCTTAGAACGCTTTTACCAAGATCCGAAAACGGGCGCTTTACCAACCCAATTATACTTTCTCTTCCAGCGAGTACGCCAACTGCAAGAAGTTCGTCAATCAGATATGTTCAACCCTGTGCGAGTTGCTGATTATTTGATTGATAAAGATCGTTTATTCGCTCGGAGCACATTGGATAATGATGAACTACGCTTATACGAGCAGGTTTATAATAATTTAACCATTGATGCGCCAAAGCCTGATTTGGTCATTTATTTACAAGCCTCAGTTCCAGTATTAATGGAGCGTATCAAAAAGCGTGGTCGCTCGGCTGAAAACCCGATCACTAAAGAATATTTAGACACTATTTGCAATGCTTACACAGATTTTTTCTTTTATTACGATCAGTCTCCATTATTAATCGTCAATGCTTCTGGTATCGATTTGGTGGAGAATGAAGCTGATTTTAATATGCTGCTTGAGCAAATCAGTCGCACGACTTCGGGTAAAAATTATTTTAATCCGCACCCCGCTTAACAAATCTACACAACAGACCTATTTAACATGACCGTTCAAGGATCACATGATGAGTAAAACAACTATTAGCCACATTGAAAAACTCAAAGCGCAAGACGAAAAGTTCAGCTGTTTAACAGCTTATGATGCGACTTTTGCCCAAGTTATTTCGGATGCGGGGGTTGATGTGATTTTAGTAGGAGACTCGTTGGGCAATGTAATCCAAGGTCAAGAAACTACAGTTCCAGTCACTCTTGAAGATATGGAGTACCATATTGCTTGTGTAGCTAATGGCGTAGCTGCGGCCGAACGTCAATGCCTAATCATTGGCGATATGCCTTACATGACTTATAACACGCCTGAAGAAGCCTACGCTACAGCACGCAGCATCATGCAAGCGGGAGCCAACATGGTGAAGTTTGAAGGAGGTTCATGGTTGCTCGATACCATTCGTGGTTTGACCGAGCGAGGTGTGGCGGTTTGTGCCCATTTAGGACTAACCCCACAATCTGTCGATGCTTTAGGTGGCTTTAAAGTGCAGGGGCGTGACCAAAAAACTGCGCAAACCATGATTGCCGATGCTAAAGCACTTGAACAAGCTGGCGCGCGCATGTTGGTTCTTGAGTGCGTGCCTAGCGAATTAGCAGCGCAAATTACACAAGCTGTTTCAATGCCTGTGATGGGAATTGGTGCTGGAGTCGACGTAGATGGTCAGGTATTAGTGTTACACGATATGCTCGGTATTTCGCCTTTCCAAGCGAAGTTTGTGCGTAACTTCATGGCTGATGCTAATGGTAATATTCAAGCTGCTGTTGAGCTGTATCACAATGAAGTTAAAGAAATGAATTTCCCAGCTCAAGAGCATTCATTCGAATAAAGGATCTGTTTCGTGATAGTTATTAACCACATCAATACTTTACGCCAACTGCTCAATCGTCACCGCGAAATGGGTCATAAGATTGGTTTCGTACCAACCATGGGTAATTTACATAACGGGCACTTGAGCTTAGTTGAAGTGGCCAAACAACATTCCGATATTGTGGTGGTTAGCATTTTTGTTAACCCAACTCAGTTTGGCCCTAACGAAGACTTCGATGCCTATCCACGCACTCTTGAGCGTGATTGCGAGATGCTAGAACAACAAGGCTCTGATATTGTGTTTGCGCCAGAAGTCAGCGAAGTCTATCCCAAATGGCCCAATCTAACTTCAGTTCGAGTAGAAGAACTAGGCAAAAACCATTGCGGCTCGTCTCGTGCTGGGCATTTTGACGGTGTTGCCACAGTGGTATCAAAACTGTTCAATATGGTT
Source organism: Kangiellaceae bacterium (assembly GCA_013373015.1). Taxonomy (GTDB): domain Bacteria; phylum Pseudomonadota; class Gammaproteobacteria; order Enterobacterales; family Kangiellaceae; genus Kangiella. The sequence goes on along the minus strand of JABXIQ010000025.1, from coordinate 42,749 downwards.
CGTCCCGATTTAGCTGTGTTTGGGCAGAAAGATTTTCAACAATTAGCCATAATAAGACGCATGGTTTTGGACTTGAACTTCGATATCGATATTATTGGTGCGCCTATTATTCGTGAAAACAATGGCCTTGCCATGAGCTCACGCAATGGCTATTTATCTGAGCAAGAAAAAGAACAAGCTTCTTATATCCAACAAACCCTACAATGGGCAAAACATCAAATAGAACAAGGCACAACCGACTATCGCCAGTTAGAACAACAAGCATCAGATAGGTTAAATGATAATGGTTTCAAAACCGATTATTTTAATATTGCCCGTCAAGATGATCTTGAGCCAGCCCAAGCTAATGATGCCAAGCTAGTCATATTAGTTGCTGCTTTTATGGGTAAAGTGCGTTTGATAGATAATTTGGAAATTAACAAATAAATCGCTCAGATCTTTCTAGCACTTTAATATCGGTCTAATTTATTCTATCCTGACTGCATAACGATAAATTATGGAGTTAGCTGTGTCTGAAATAAAAACCTATCCAATCATCAAAAACCCTGCACATGCGCCTTTGATTGATGAGGATACCTATCAACGCATGTACCAACAGTCGATTGAGAATCCTGATCGTTTTTGGTCACGCATGGCAAACGAATTTATTGATTGGTTTGAGCCTTGGACACAAGTTAGCGATGTTGACTTTAATAGTGCCAATATCAGCTGGTTCAAAGGCGCGAAACTAAACGTTAGTTATAACTGTATAGACCGTCACCTTAAGGATAAAGCTGAACATACCGCTATTATTTGGGAAGGTGACGAAACCAATCAACAACGCTACATTTCTTATCAAGAACTACACGATGAAGTGTGTCGCTTCGCCAATGCACTAAAAAGTCGTGGCGTGAAAAAAGGTGATCGTGTTTGTATCTATATGCCAATGATCCCTGAAGTCGGCTATGCCATGCTCGCTTGCGCACGAATTGGTGCTGTACATTCTGTGGTGTTTGGTGGCTTTTCACCAGAATCACTCAAAAGCCGCATTTTAGATAGTGACTGCCAAGTGGTAATTACCGCTGATGAGGGTGTTCGCGGCGGCAAAAGCGTGCCACTAAAAGCCAATACCGATATTGCCATTGCAGCCTGCCCGAACGTCCATTCAGTATTCGTTGTTAAACATCGCAATGCGGACTGCAATCAAGAAATTGCTTGGAATCCTGAGCGTGATATCGACTATAACCAGTTGAAAACCGAAATGGCAACCGAGTGTACACCTGAAACCATGGATGCCGAAGATCCTTTGTTTATTCTTTACACATCAGGCTCTACGGGTAAGCCCAAAGGTGTACTACACACCTGCGGTGGCTATATTTTGTATGCCGCTATGACCCATAAATATGTTTTTGACTATCAAGATGGCGACATTTACTGGTGTACCGCAGACGCTGGCTGGATCACAGGACATTCCTATATCTTTTATGGTCCACTGGCTAATGGTGCCACCACCTTAGTCTTCGAGGGTGTTCCAAACTATCCAGATGCGTCACGTTTTTGGCAAGTGATCGATAAACATAAAGTAAATATTTTCTATACTGCACCAACGGCTATCCGTGCTTTGATGGCGCTTGGTGACGAGCCAGTAAAATCAACTTCTCGCAGCTCAATTCGTTTATTAGGTACCGTTGGTGAGCCCATCAACCCTGAAGCATGGGAATGGTATTTCCGCGTGGTCGGTGATGAGAAAAGTCCGATTGTTGACACTTGGTGGCAAACGGAAACAGGCGGCATCTTGATCAGCCCACTGCCTGGTGCAACACCATTAAAACCAGGTTCTGCCACAAGACCATTTTTTGGTGTGCAACCTGCGTTACTTGATAATGAAGGTAAAGAACTTGCTGGTGAAGCAAGCGGAAACTTAGTCATGAAAGGATCTTGGCCAGGACAAATGCGCACCGTATATGGTGATCATCAGCGCTTTTTCGATACTTATTTTTCTCAATTCAAAGGCCATTATTTCACTGGTGACGGAGCAAGACGAGATACCGATGGTTATTATTGGATCACTGGCCGGATTGACGATGTACTCAATGTCTCTGGTCACCGCTTAGGAACCGCGGAAGTTGAAAGTGCTTTAGTGCTACATCCTGCGGTTGCTGAAGCAGCGGTAGTTGGCTATCCGCATGATATTAAAGGGCAAGGTATTTATGCTTACGTTACGCCAATGACGGGTATTGAAATGAGTGATGAGCTACGTGCAGAGTTAGTGGCTCATGTGGCAAAAGAAATCGGGCCGATTGCCAAGCCTGATAAAATTCAATGGGCTCCGGGATTACCGAAAACTCGCTCAGGGAAAATTATGCGCCGTATCTTACGTAAAATTGCAGAAAATGAACTGGATAATTTAGGCGATACTTCAACTTTAGCCGATCCATCGGTGGTTGAAAATTTGATTAAAGATCGAGTCTGATGCATTAAATGCACCTATAAGTATCACTAGTCCAAAACCCTTTGCTTGGCTTTATCTAACCATTCTTCGGTGACCATAAAGCCACGCATCACTTCATTTTCATTATCCATCGCTACAATCTGCATTAAATTAGCCTGTAGATAGGTCGAATTTATAGGAACCAAATTAGCAATATCATCGGCTGTTATTGACGACAACCAATACATTTTAGGCAACTCATACCATTGATAATTAGAATTATTTAGCATCTTCAGCAACTTCGTATCAGTCAACCAAAAGCCTTTATCATGCACTGGATTCATCTGCTCAGGATAAACAAACTGCTGCTTGATGAACTGATCATAAGGATAAAATAAACGGCCTTTGGTCAGTAGCTTAATCTGTTCAATAGTTATTTGCTGTTGTTTGAGCCATTCGAGTACTTTCGGTTGACGACTTAACTGCAGCTGATGTTCAAACAATCGTTGATATTTTAGGTCAAACCGATCTTTTAAGTTAGGCCCCACCCAATCTGACAAATGTAATCCCTCGCCAACTTGTAAATAAAACTTAACCGCCAATTCACAATGGAGAGTTTGCGAAGAATTTTTATCATAAATTAAAGAATCAAACTCTCCTAACGTACACTTATCAATAATCACTTGCCGATTATGTTGAGCATTGGCGAAATCATCATCAAAACACAAAACATATTGCCATAACTGCTCAAAATACACTCCTAGGCGATAGGTTTTAGGAAACTGATTCTCCAATTTCAATTGCGCTAGATCAGATTGGTGTGAGTTAAGTTGTGAAAGTTGCGGCAACGGTATTCTATCTAATAACGATTGTGCGCTGCTGTTAGAGTCAACGGCTAACAATTGTGGACTATCAATTAACCAACGCAAGTCGTTATAAACTCGAGTTTCACACAAGGCTGACATAAATTGGCTCAAGATTAGATTAAGTTTTTATCATAACCCCTAAACATAAAAAAGCCACCTTGCGGTGGCTAACTTGCTTTCATAGGAGGTAGTTTATTATTCAAACTCATTCTTTGGAGGGGTAGGAGTAAACTCGTTTGAATTAGTGAGATTTATTATTCGCCAGAATGCTCAGCATGACGCTTTTTATTGTACTCATGATGGCGCTCTTTCATTTTAGATTTAATTTCATGCATCTTAGCTTGTTGTTCTGCGGTCAAAATAGTTTTCATTTGCTGGCGATGACTATTTTTTTGTACCATCATATCTGCTTTCAGATCGGCTTGACGGTGCAAGAGAGTACGAACCAGTCCCGCATCAAAAGAGTCGCTTTTCATAGCTTGATGTAATTGTTTCTTAACATCCTTCATTTGAGATTGTAATGCTTGCATTTGACCGCTTTTAGAGTCATGCAGAGCTTCAACTTGACTACGTTGCTCTTCTGTTAACTCAAGTTTTTTCATCATCATCTCATGATGATCTTTACGTTCATGTTTATGTTCAGGGCCTGCCACAGCGGTCATTGTTACCATGCTGGTAGCAGCAACAAACAAACCAGTTAAAGCCAATTGTGTCAATTTCATAAGTGTCTCCTTAAAGATATAACGCATAGCGTTTCGACTTAAACACTATACACCGCAAAAATGTTTATATGTTTCATGTTTTGGTAAATAATAAGTAAAGTTTATGTAAAGACGCCTCGTTAAGAATAACAAGGTCAGTCTTACTCAGCTTTACTACACATTTGCTGACCTTTCTTTACAGATCGGCAAATTAGCTCATGCTACACTGCATAAAAAGATAATGGGAAATACTATGGCCAAATTACTATTGGCAGATGATGACATCGAACTTTGCCAATTATTACAAGAGTACCTAAGCCATGAAGGCTTTGTGATTTCACTCGCCCACGACGGGGCAACTGCCGCAAAACTCATACAAGATGATAGTTTTGACCTCATGGTTCTAGATGTCATGCTACCGAATATGAATGGATTTGACGTGCTTAAAGAAGTACGCAAAGAATCGCAAATTCCAATCCTCATGCTCACTGCTCGCGGTGATGAAATTGATCGCATTGTAGGACTTGAACTAGGCGCTGATGATTATATTGGCAAACCCTGTAATCCTCGCGAGTTAACAGCGCGTATTCGCTCAATATTGCGCAGAACAGAGAATATTTACTCTGCAAAAAACAAAAAGCTTGAATCCGTACACCTAGGAGATGTATATATCAATCCTGCTTCACGCGAAGCACTGCTCAACAACGAAGTCATGAAACTAACAGCCACGGAATTCGATATTCTATATTTGCTACTTTCTCACGCAGGACAGCTTGTTAGTCGAGACGACTTATCAGAACAATGCCTAGGACGCAGTCTTGAAGCCTATGATCGAAGCATTGATATGCATATTAGTAATTTACGCAGAAAATTAGGCCTAGACAGCCGTGGCGAGGAGCGAATTAAAACCGTACGAGGGGTTGGCTATCAATATGTTGCCATCGATTCGTAAACTTGCTCGCCCCAATCTTTTTTGGAAAATTTTTCTTTGGTTCTGGTTAGCAACCTTAATTACACTTAGTAGTGTTGTTTTCCTCTATAGTTTAACTGGTCAAGAAAGCAAGTTAGTTCCAATTTCTTCGGAAGAAGGCAAATTACTTCGTAAAACCGCAATTACATTACAACTAAGAAACATCATTGAAGAAGTCCAAAATGGTCCCTTATTGCGTTCGCCAAGGGCTCGCAGGAGTTTAGAAAATACTTTTATTATTGATAAGCATGGAAGTGAAATAACCGATAAAGAAGTTCCAGAATTTATTTACAGCTTGAAATCGTTTTATAAAAAAAAGGGCAAGCCTGCGACTATTATTCGCGATAATTATGCCTACACAGGCCCAGAAATTGTTTTTAGCCGCGGCGAACACTATTTACTTTTTATCAAACAAAAAAGTCAGCAGCATTTCAGCACTGTTTTTTCACACCTTTATCATTCTATTTCTATATGGCATTTCTTAGCAGCTCTGGGTATAAGTTTCTTAGTCTGCTTTGGATTAGCTTGGTATTTAACCCGTCCTATCCACCAGTTGCAAAAAGCTACTCGCGCTTTTGCAGGTGGAGATTTGAATGCGCGGGCAAAAGATTTCATCGACAAGCGCCATGATGAGTTTACCGATCTAGCAGAAGATTTTGACCAAATGGCTGACCAGATTTATCGCATCATACAATCGCAAAAGCGTTTGTTAAGTGATGTTTCTCATGAACTACGTTCTCCATTAACTCGAATGCAAATTGCTGCAGGGCTCGCCCAAAAGCATGCCAATGAATCTACTCAACATCACCTGGATAGAATTGAATTAGAAGTAACTCGACTCGATGAAATGATTGGTGAGTTATTACAAGTCGCTGCACTAGAGCGCGGGCATATTTATGAAGAACGCTCGCGTTTTGTAATCAACGAGATGCTTGAAGTATTGGTCAAAGATGCTCAATTTGAAGCACAAGCCAACAGTAAATCAGTTCATTTTGAACAATTCGGTGATTTAGAGTTTTATGGTTACTACGGCTTACTGGCCAGCTCTGTGGAAAATATTCTGCGCAACGCTATTCGTCACACCCCAACAGAAACTCATGTAGATATCTGTTTACGCAATACTGAGCAATTTATTGAAATAGAAATTTGCGACCAAGGACAAGGAGTTAGCGAAGCCCATATTCAAAAAATCTTCGAACCTTTCTACCGCCCCACGGAAGCACGCGAACGAACTTCTGGCGGCACGGGGTTAGGGCTTGCTATTGCAAAACGTGGCGTAGAAGCAAATGGTGGCTTAGTCAAAGCACGCAATCAAACAGGTTCGGGATTGTGTGTGACAATTTGTTTGCCTAAACATCATTAACTTTACCACTTTCAAATAACCTTTGGCTCGAGTGACTCCTAAAACAGTATTTCTAGCCAAAGGTTGCAAACACTAGTAACAACGCCAGTCCAATCAAGAAAACTCCAAGAATCCTATCAATCCAATGGCCGAAGTTTGCAAAGAATTGACGGACAGATTTACTACCTAAGATAAAGGATAAAAAAGCAAACCAACAGGCTGTTGCGAATGCCATCCATAACCCGTAGAACGTCAAAATAGATACTGGCGTTGTTGCGCTGACGATGGTGGTAAACAAGGATAAGAAAAACACTGTTGCTTTGGGATTTAATACATTAGTCATAAAACCCTGACGAAAAGCTTTGCCATTAGTCATTACCTCTTGGCTGCCGCGACTATAATCTTGGGCTTCTTTCTTAGTTGAGCGAATGGCTTGGAAACCAATATAGGCTAAATATAAAGCCCCAAGAATTTGAATGGTTTTGAATAACCAAGGTGTATTCTTGATCAAAAAACCAATCCCAAGCACAGCATAAGCCACATGAACCAAAATCGCTAAACCAATACCAATACTGGTTATCACTGCAAATTTTCGCCCAAAGCTTAAACTTTGTCGCATCACAATTGCAAAATCAGGACCAGGGCTAGCAACAGCTAACGCGTGGGCGGAGACTATCAATAAAAATTCTTGCCAATAATGGCTAATGAGCTCTTCAAACATCGTCTAACTAATAACTTGCCAAATACGTTGAGCTAACTCTACCATCAATTGGCCATACTCGGATAGTTGTAAGAAGATTATTGTCGAAACCAACAGTATAAATGCCATCACAGCAGTTAGCTTTCGTCGCAATGGCATAGTGAGATCGTTTTTTGTCGCTTGATAATAATCACTAAAAAAACGAGCCAACAACCAGCCGCAAGTCGCCAAACAGATTAAGGTGGCTATTAGCACCCACATATGTTGTTTTTCAAAAGTCAGCGCAGCGCCTACGATGACACCAGGCATCAAATAAACAGGCGCCCAAATCATTGCTGCGCAGAGAATGGCAACAAAAAAACGCTTAGGCGGCATATTTAAGATACCCGCAATCAATGATATAACCGCTCGAATCGGGCCTATAAACTGACCAATAAGAATTCCGGCAAAACCATGTCGCTTGAAAAAAGTTTCTGCTTTGTCTAATAAATTCTGGTGACTCTTTACCCAAGGCCAATGATGTACTTTATCTTGAAAGTGATAACCCACCCAGTATGAAATGCCCTGCCCTAACACCGCACCTAAAAAACTACACAAAGTCATTAGCCAGAAGTTTAATGAGCCTCCACCTATCAAGCTACCAACTCCAACCAGCAACAACCAGCCAGGCATAGCCAAACCGACTATAGCCAAAGACTCTAAGAAGGCAATAGAAAAAACCGCCAAACCAGCCCAATGCGGGTTGGCTGAAATCCACTGCAAAATATTATCGACCATCTGTTCCATGGCGGCAATAATGACCAATGTTAGAGCAAATGTCGAATACAATGTGTAACAAGATTAGAATTCCTAAGCAGATTTGCTCAAAACTTGCTTATTAAGGCTAGCTCGTTTATCGTGCTGAGAAGTTTTTGAATTGCCCAATATTGGATTTTTTATGAGTGAACAATACCAAACCATCATCCAACAACGTCAACCGCAAGATGTCGAGGTTTTTCATAATATTCATCCTGATGTTAAACCTCCGTCTCTAGCTCTTGATGAATTAAACCTCGCCAATCAACACGTCAATGACTATCGCTCGGCTGGTGGCTTGATCCGCAGCCTAGCAAATACCATTCGTGCTTGGCGTCAACATATGCCCAAAGACGCAGAACCCGCTATTGTGGCTATTTTGAATGGTGGTTTGCAAATCAACGTAACACGTTTAGTTCAAGAGTCTTTCCACGGCATTCGTATAGAAGGCCACGCGGGCGGAAATCCTTGCATGGTTTTAACGCATCAAAATAACGTTGAGTTATTGTGTTATGTGGAAAAAGTGCCCGAAGAAGCACCTGAGCGTAAAATTGGCTTTATTATTGATGGTAAAGAAAGCGAAGAGTAGCCACCAACAATCTACAAAAAAGGCGCTCAATCAGCGCCTTTTTTCATATAAAATTTAACAAGATCAAAATACTACATTGCTTCTTGCAAGCGCTCTTCTCCTGAAAAAACCATTATATTAATATTCAGCTTGCTCGCCAATTCTTGTAACGCCTGCTCAACTTCATCCAAATCGATGACATATTCGGTTGAAACGACCAACTGAGAAGAAAACATGGATTGACCTAATTCGTTATGCGCTTCAGTATTGATCGAATCTACCGTCAAATGATGTTTATTCAGTTCGCGTAATAACTCGATATTAATACCACGTTCTTTAAGACCCCACACACTAATTTCAAAATGAACTTTCTCATTTTCTAAAGTTGAAATTGGAGTACTGGTTTCCATCGAATGAAATTCGAACTTTACCTTATCTGAAGTCAAACTTTCCAGACAACTCATAAAAGGTTTCAAGTACATATGGTTGATAGTAATCGCTAACAAACCGCTAAACTTATTGTGAATTCGATTAAAACGAGACGCTTCGAGGTTTCCTTTGAAACGATAGAGAATCTCTGAGATGGTGGTAATGATCTCAGGATGATCGGAGCCAATTACGGACAAGATCAGCTGCCTATCCTGCTTCAGCTTTTGTTGTTGCGCTTCCATATTATCCCCACATATTGTATTGCGCTGCCTAAAAATTACTAAATTTGCTATTATGATGCAAGTATTTAGGTCACATTTTACATTGCTAACCTTTGTTAAATCTTGCGCCAGTTAATTGCTCTTACCGATAAATACACCTAATATGTATTGAATTGAATAGTCCAAGGAGTATAAACATGAAAAAAGCACTCAGTCTTTTAATAGGAACCGTTCTTGCAACCTCGTGCGCAACCTCGCCGACAGGCCGATCTCAAATTACCCTTTTCCCAGACTCTCAGATGAATCAAATGGGTACGGCAGCATTCACTTCCATGCAAAAAAGCCAAAAAGTCGACTCCAATGCTAATAATAACCGCTATGTGCAATGTATTGTTGATGCGATTATCCCTGAGCTTAATAAAGTAGCTCCAAAAATGGCTTCGACTCGTTGGGAAACCAAGGTTTTCGTTGAAGATTCGCCCAATGCATTTGCTTTACCAGGCGGTAAAATTGGTGTGCATACTGGAATGTTCAAAGTTGCAACTAATGCTGATCAATTAGCTTCTGTAATCGGTCACGAAATTGGCCATGTTTGGGCTCGTCATGGTAATGAGCGCGTCTCACAAGGTTTCTTAGCACAAACGGGAATGCAATTAGCAGCGGTTGCGGCAGGAGAGCCTACAGCTCAGAAACAGCAATTGTTAGGCCTACTGGGTATGGGTGCTCAAATTGGCGTACTTTTGCCATTCAGTCGTAAACACGAATCCGAAGCTGATGAAATTGGTTTGACTTTAATGGCTAAAGCAGGTTTTGATCCTCGTCAGAGCGTGGCACTCTGGGTCAACATGTCTAAAGTTGGCGGGCAGAAGCCACCTGAGTTTTTATCAACTCACCCAGCAACGCAAACTCGCATCAACGACTTAAACGCTAAAATGAATAGCGCGATGCAAATGTATCAACAAGCTCGTGCGCAAGGCAAGCGACCTAACTGCCGCTTATAAGCTATTTAGGTATTGAACATACTTGGCGGATAGAATCAAGATATATCACTTGAGTTACTGATCCGCCAAATATCCCCCCCTTTCATAGATGGATTCCATATACAAATCTTCAAAATCTTCAACAACAGATTGCTGAACTTCTTCTAAAGAAAGCATATTGTCACGCCATACGGCGAGTTTTTTGAAGTCTTCTAGGACATCAATTCCAGTATTATCTGCCAAAATTTGACTGCGCATCAAAAAAGGAGCGAATGCACTATCGACCAAAGTAAAACTGCTACCTTGGAAAAAACCTTTTGCGTCAATTTTGCGCTCCAGATGGGCTAATTTTTTATTCAAATCATCATCAATTTTTTCAAAAGTTTCTTCGCGACGAGCCTGTGTTAACTGGTGTTGCGCATTATTAATACTACTACTAAATTCAATCCAAGCACGTTGATCTGCTTTTATCAAAGGATCTTTAGAAAGCATGTTGTTGCCATTAGTCTCATCAAGGTATTCATTAATAACTGCCGATTCGAATAGCACCTGATCATTAACACGCAATAATGGCACTTTACCTAACGGTGAGATTTCGACAAACCAATCAGGCTTATTATTCAGATCAATATACTCAATAGTATAATCCAGTTTCTTATGCAATAAGGTAATCGCTGCTCGTTGCACAAATGGGCACAACTTAAAACTTACTAAAATAGGCTGGTCGATTGAACTCATAAAATTGATACTAGGTTGATGACGCTAGGTTAAAATCTGTTTTCTAATGTAAAACGATTTTTTTAGAAAAGCAATCATATTCATTAACTGTAGCAATATGTAAACCTCAATGTAGCTCTCCCATCAATAAAAAAGGCTTTCCGAAGAAAGCCTTTAATTAACCGTGAAATTTAGAATTAATGATGATGACCACCAGGTCCGTGTACATGACCGTGTGATAACTCTTCGCTGCTTGCATCGCGCACTTCCAATACTTTTACATCAAAAACTAAAGCCATTCCTGCTAACGGATGATTACCATCCACAGTTACCGTTTCACCTTCAATCTTTGTTACTGTAATTAATTGGGGACCATTTGGCGATTCTGCATGGAATTGCATACCAGCTTCAATCTTATCAACACCTTGGAACGCTGATACAGGCACTTCTTTAACCAACTCTTCATGACGCTCACCATAAGCATCATTCGGTTGAACATTAACCGTCAACTCATCTTCAGCAGCTTTACCAACTAAAGCACTCTCAAGACCAGGAATAATATTTCTATGGCCGTGCAAATACGCTAGCGGCTCATTACCTTCGGATGTATCAACTAACACACCTTCTTCTGTTTTAACGGTGTAATCGATCAGTACCACTTTATCTTGTTCAATTTGCATAATTATCTTGATTTTCCTCGCTTATCGCTTCGTTAAACTAAAATATTTCGGGCTAATGAAAAAGGCGCCATGTTATGGAGAACGAAACGCTAAACTCAAAAACCAAAGGTTAAATATTTATGATTAAAAAAATATTTGAAATGAGCAATAAGCCATTACCCTTTCAAACTCATAGCAAAAAGATCAATTTTTATTTGAGTGTGTAACAAAAAACAATCGAATAAAAAAATCTTTTTAAGATATTTTATTACCAGCTGCTTGTTGATCCGCGTGATACGAGGATCTCACCATAGGACCACTGGCCACATTGGTAAAGCCCATCTCTTCAGCGATACGACCCAACTCATCAAACTCAGCTGGTGGCATAAAACGCATAACAGGATGATGGTATTTACTTGGTTGCAAATATTGTCCCAGAGTCAACATATCAACCCCATGAGCACGCAAATCCTTCATCACTTCGATGATTTCCTCGTTGGTTTCACCCAAACCAATCATCAAGCCTGACTTGGTTGGTATTCCAGGATAACGAGCTTTAAACTGCTTCAATAAATCTAAAGACCATTGATAATCCGCACCAGGTCGTGCTTGTTTATATAAACGCGGTACAGTTTCTAAATTATGATTAAACACGTCAGGTAATCCGTCCGACATCAACTCTAAGGCCACTTCCATACGCCCTCTGAAGTCAGGAACCAGCACCTCTATTTTTAACTCTGGATTATGTTCGCGCGCCACTCGCACACATTCAGTAATATGCGCGGAACCGCCATCTCGAAGGTCATCACGATCAACCGAGGTTATAACCACATATTTTAAGCCCATTGACTTAACCGAATCGGCTAATTTTTGTGGTTCTTCTGGATCAAGCGCTAATGGACGACCATGTGCCACATCACAAAATGGGCAACGACGAGTACAGATATCACCCATAATCATAAAAGTCGCAGTCCCATGACCAAAACACTCTGGTAAATTAGGACACGAAGCCTCTTCACATACCGTATGCAATTTTTTATCACGTAACATATCTTTAATTTTGGTGATTTGATTGCCATTTGGCAGACGCACACGGATCCAATCTGGTTTACGAGGCATCTCCTCTGTAGGAACAATTTTCACTGGAATACGCGCCATTTTTTCTTCGGCACGCATTTTCTTGCCTGGAATAACTTTACCAGTCACACGGCCTGTAACCGCCGCTTTACTGGATGAAGGATTAGACTTTTTAGTCGTATCAGAATTAGACATGATAATTTCTCAGGATGCCTTTACTCAGGCAATCCGCTAGTTTCAAGGCGTTTAGTATAACCTAATTTATCACACAGTTGGTCAATCAGATCAGGTTTCACTCGCTCTAGGCTATCTGGCCCCCCCTGCTCCACAATTTGCGTCATCTGCATACCTTGATAACCACAAGGATTAATACGGGCAAAGGGTTCTAAATCCATATTAACGTTCAGTGCTAATCCATGGAATGACTTACCTTTACGGATACGCAAACCTAACGAACATATCTTAGCTTGATCGGTATAAACACCGGGAGCATCTGGACGCGGATAAGCTTCAATTCCATAACCATCGAGCATATCGACAATGGCATTCTCAATCCCAGACACCAGATCACGTGGCCCCATACTCTTGCGACGCAGATCAATCATAAAATAGGCTACTTGCTGGCCTGGGCCATGGTAAGTTACTTGTCCGCCACGATCCACTTGAACAACAGGAATATCACCTGGAAATAAAACGTGTTCTGCTTTTCCAGCTTGCCCTTGTGTAAACACTGGATCATGCTCAACCAACCAAATTTCGTCGCCAGTATTAGCATCGCGATTATCGGTAAAATCCTGCATTTTTTTCCACACAGGAACATAGGCTTGTCGCCCAAGCTCACGAATAACCACCGTATCTTTCAAGCTGTTGTCTGATGCAGTTTCTGGATTAGATGATTTATCTTTTGTTTGAATATCTATACTCATATGTTTTTATTAACTTTATCTTGATGACTAAAGTGTCATTTTGACCCCTTCAACAGTAAAAACATCTTTATACAAGGCATCAACCTGCTCTTTGGTTTCTACCATCACCATAAAAGATAAAGATACATATTTGCCATCACGACTAAATTTTGAGGTTGGTGAATAATCATTGGGAGCATGACGACACACCACTTCAGCAATTTCCATATCAACACCTTCGCGATGAATAGCCATTACCTTAAAGCAAATTTCACACGGAAATTGCCACAACTCATCTCTGTCGTAATCATTGGGATTGATATGTTTCATAAAATCTCTCTTAACTTAAATAAGTCACAGTATGACTCAAGTCGCCGTTACTTTAGACTAACGCAATAGATGCACACATCTAATGTTTTATACGGCCATTAATCGTTAAATCTTTGACCTCACCACTGAACAACTGTTTTTTCAGTTGCTGGTATAAGGCATTCATGCGTTGCCACAATGGGCCTACTTGGCCATTACCTATTGTAACACCATTTAATTGAGTCACTGGGCGGATTTCTTTGGTCGAACTAGTCAGCCAAATTTCATCAGCCCCAGACAATTCTTTGGCTTGAATATTTCGCTCAACCAACGGAATACCGTCAAGGTGCGCCAAAGCTACCACAAAGTCACGAGTCACGCCGGGCAAAATATGATCACTATGTGGGGGCGTAATGATGGTTCGCTCTTTGACCACAAACAGGTTACTCGATGTCGCCTCACCAGCCTGACCATTTCGCACTAATATGGTGTCATCTGCGCCAGATTCAAGCGCTTGTTGTTTCAGCAAGCAATTTGCTAACAAACCAGTGGACTTAATATCACAGCGGTGCCATCGTATATCTTCGGCAGTAATAACAGAAATACCTTTAATATCAGAGTGTTTTGAATCAGTTTGTACTTCTGGCAAAGGTGAAATAGTGGCTAAAATGGTGGGCACTACCGTTTGCGGAAAGTCATGATTACGCTCTGGATAAGCGCCACGAGTAATTTGCAAGTAAATTGCCGCATTGGGCATATCATTGCACTCAATCAATGTTTCCAATATCTCACGCCACTGTTGCTCGGTTTGCTGTAATGGCAGCTTTATTGCGGCTAAGCTATTATTAAGTCTTTGAATATGCTGCTTAAAGCGAAACAATGCACCCGCATAAACAGGGATAACCTCATAAATCGAATCGGCAAACAAAAAGCCCCGATCTAATACCGGGACTTTTGCTTGTTCCAAAGGTAAAAACTCACCATTTAAGTAAGCAATCGACAATTTAGCTCTCCTAACGCACACACTTTAACAGTGAGCGCACACATCAATCCTCGAACCACAATTTCATTGAATCCCACATACGGCCAAAGAATCCAGCTTCCTCTACATTCTCTAGGGCAACCATTGGCATACGTTTAACTTCTTGCTCACCAATTTTGAAGAAAACTTCACCCACAATTTGTCCTTTCTTGATCGGAGCCATAATTTGCTTATTGATTGTATAATTAGCTTGTAATTGATCTTGCTGAGTTTTCAAAATGGTCAAGTGAGCATTTTGCGCCAAGCCAACGGAGAATTCCTCTTTGTCACCTTTCCAAACGCGCGCTTTTTTCAACTCCTGACCAGCAGTAAAAGGCTTAACATTGGTGTAAAAACGAAAACCATGATTGAGTAATTTGCGACTTTGGCTAGCTCGCGCAGCCTTTGAGTCAGTGCCCATAACCACTGAAATCAAACGCATATTGCCCTTTTCAGCTGAAGACACTAAACAATATCCGGCTTCTTCGGTATGCCCTGTTTTAATACCGTCAACACCTAAACCTTTATCATTCAACAATTCATTACGATTTTGTTGAGTAATTTTATTAAAGGTAAATTCTTTTTCAGCATACAATCCATAATCTTCTGGAAAATCTTTGATCAGAGCGTGCGCCAAAATTGCTAAATCACGCGCCGTTGTAATATGTCCATCGGCAGGAAGACCTGTACTATTCACGAAGAAAGTATCTTTCATCCCCAAACGCTCGGCATGCTTATTCATTAGATCAGCAAAAGCATCTTCTGTGCCCGAAATATGCTCGGCCATAGCAATGCTAGCATCATTCCCCGATTGGATGACAATACCACGATGCAAATCTTCAACTGAAACATATTTATTCACTTCCACAAACATCAAAGAGCCACCTTTGAGCTTAGGGTTTTGCGCCCATGCATTTTCAGTGATCAGCACTTGATCTTCATTACTAATATTTCCCTTATGCAACTCATCAGCAATGATGTAACTAGTCATCATTTTAGTTAGACTGGCAGGCGGCAATAACTGTCCGGCATTTTCTTCTAAAAGAATCTGCCCCGTATCATAATCCATGAGCAGGTACGACTTTGCCGCAATCGATGGATTACCAGGTTGTGCAGCTTGCGTTGCTGGTGCTAATACTACAGTAAAGAATACTACCGTTATGTAATGAATATTGAACTTAATAAATGCTTTTAACATTGTATTTAACATAGTTGTCACTTATATAATTATTTACGTTTAATAATAGTTATTCGGTTACTACTTTTGGCGAGCCAAAACTGTATTGACTAAGCTGCTGTAAAATTTTCTCAGCCGCATTAGGATCGTCAATTGGTCCAATTCGGACTCGATTTAGCGTCTGACCGTTAACTTGCACAGGGCTAACATTTATTGGCTGCAAGAAATACTCTCTTAAACGCGCAGCTAAAGTATCCGCTCTCATAGCATCCGAAAAAGCGCCCACTTGAACATACAGTTTTGGATTCGAGCTTTGTTCTTTCATCTGCGGGATCTGCAATTCACCACGTTCGTAACTCACGCCACTTCCATCGCCTAGCGGCGAGGCTAAAACCTGAACTTCAACTCGAGCCGTTCCACGTTTGTCATAACCCAATTTATTTGCTGCTGCGTATGACAAATCAATCAATCGGTTCTTAACAAAAGGACCGCGGTCGTTAATCTTAACCACCACTGACTCGCCATTATCAATATTTGTCACTCGCGCATAGCTCGGCAATGGCAATGTTTTATGGGCTGCCGTATATTGATACATATCATAGATCTCACCCGAAGAGGTGCGACGGCCATGAAATTTTTTGCCGTACCAACTTGCAACACCAACATCAATGTAACCATTACCTGAATCCAACACATGATAAATAGTGCCATCCACTTCATAATAAGGCGGATTGCCTAGTCGACTTTTTTTCTCGACTCTCGGAGCTGGCTCTCGCGGCATTCCTTTACTAAACGGTTTGTCAAAACTGGTAGGCGCTGAATCAGGTTTACGCCTGTCTTCAGGACTACCATACTTAGGGTCATCAGGACGATTAACGGAGGTGATGGTACATGCCGTTAGCGCTACTAAAGTTCCAAGCATCAAAAATATTTTTGTCTTTGTTAGCAAAACATTACCCTATACATTATCTTTATTCATATTGTCTAAACGGTGAATCTATTAACGATTAAAATCCTACCGTTTGCTCGGTTGATTGTTTTTGTTTTTCATATTCTTTGCGAATTTCCTGGCTTAATTGATACACAGCCATCGCGTACATTGGGCTACGATTGTAACGAGTTATCACATAGAAGTTATGAAAGCCCAGCCAATAATCTTCTTTGCTTTCTTGCTGGAATGCGTAAATTCCCGTAGCCGCATCTTGCTCCGCTTGACCATGATAATCAAAGCCAGCTTGTTTCATTTGTGCTAAATCAAATTGTGGTTTGAGTTCTTTATTGCGGAATGTTTCTACCAGTTCAGGTGTAACATTCGAAATATATTCCGCAACTGGCTCACCTAGACGCCAATGATGCTTATTAAAATAATTGGCTACACTACCAATCGCATCTTTAGTGTTATCAAACAAATTAATTTTATTATCACCATCAAAGTCCACGGCATAGTAACGATAAGAGCTAGGAATAAACTGCCCCATTCCCATGGCTCCTGCATAAGAGCCTTTAGGTTGTGCCAAATCCCAACCCTGTTCGCGCGCCAATACAAAATATTCTTCTAACTCACCAGCAAAAAACTTTGCTCTTTTAGGATAATGGAACGCTAGAGTGCTGATCGCTTCAATAACAGGATAGCTTCCCTGAATACGACCATAAAAAGTTTCAACACCAATAATAGCAGTGATAATTTCTGCAGGCACTTGGAACTTCTCTTGAGCCTCACTCAGAGTTTCTTCATTCGACTGCCAAAACTCCACGCCTTGCTTGATACGCTTGTCGGTTAAAAAAATAGGACGATATTCATACCAATCTTTGCCTTCCGCTGGACGACTCATGGCCTTCAAAATACTGTCTCGCTTTTGCGCTTTACCTAAGACCAGCTGAACATAGTCAGCTGTAAAGCCATGTTTTTCTTGCATGTATTGAGCGAAATCTTTTGCATTGGTCGGTGCTTTTCGTTCAGCAAAAACATTTGCCGATAACGTTAACAAGGCCGCTAACGTTAAAACTGATGATAATTTCCGTTTCATTTAATGCTCTCTTTTCTTTAATGGTTCTGTCACATCATATTGACTAGGTAGAATGGAGTCGCCGATGGGTTTGGATCGACATCAAAATACCAAATCCGGCCATCAAGGTGACAATTGATGTTCCACCATAACTTATCAAAGGTAATGGTAGCCCGACTACAGGTAGCAAACCACTAACCATTCCAATATTTACAAAAATGTACACAAAAAACGTTAGGATTAATGATGCCCCTAACAGTCGGCTAAAGGTTTCTTGTCCTTGTAAACTGATATAAATACCACGACCAATCACAAACAAGTACAAGCCTAACAAAATTAAGATACCGGTTAAACCAAACTCTTCACCCAACACCGCAAAGATAAAATCCGTATGTCGCTCTGGCAAAAACTCTAGCTGCGATTGAGTTCCGTTGAGCCAACCTTTGCCATAAATTCCACCAGAACCAATAGCAATTTGTGACTGAATAATATGATAGCCAGAACCTAGGGGATCCCGTTCAGGATTCAAAAAAGTTAACACTCGACCTTTTTGATAATCGTGCATCACGAAATACCACATGATCGGCAACATCACTAAAGCCGCAGCTAGCGCGCCTAAAATATAGCGCCAACGAATTCCTGCAAAGAAAATGACAAACAAACCTGATGCAGCAATCAGCAATGAGGTTCCCAAATCCGGCTGTTTCATAATCAATATAGTGGGTACAGCAACGATAACTAAACCAATGACAAGTTGCTTAAAGGTCGGTGGCAGCGGTTTCTCAGCATAATACCAAGCAACCATCATGGGTACCGCCAGTTTCATAATTTCAGACGGTTGGAAACGAATACCAATATTGATCCAACGCTGCGCGCCTTTGCTCGACTCGCCAAAAAATAAGACTGCAAGCAGAAATCCAATACCAATCACAAAACCTACAGGAGCCCATTGGCGTAACGTTCGTGGTGATATTTGCGCCAAAACTAACATCACAACCAAACCAGCACCCAATCGCATCATTTGGCGTTTGATCAAACCAAGGTTTTCACCACCCGCACTATAAATCACCAGTAAACTAAAACACATTAAAGCTAGCAAACCAAGTAGTAAAGGTGCGTCAATGTGCAGACGCCATAACAAATTGTTTTTTGCTTTATGGGTATTGGATTGATTAAAACTAGTCAGCATGAGTCAAGTCTCCTTGTTGCTGAACGTGCATCGATTGCGCGTTTTGCACTGCACTGCTAGCCTGCTCTTTTAACAAATAAGCATCCATAATTTTACGCGCTATTGGCGCTGCATTTCCGCCACCGCCACCGGCATTTTCCATAATTACTGCAATCGCAATTTGCGGGTTATCGTAAGGCGCATAACCTATAAACAAAGCATTATCATGAAACTTTTTATCCAACTTATCCGCATCATACTCTTCATCTTGAGCGATACTTTTAACTTGAGCAGTACCCGTTTTGCCTGCCGCCATATAACCAGCATCTCCAAAAGCAGAACGGGCCGTTCCTAATGGCGGCTGAGTTACCTTGTACATAGAGTCTTTTATCAAATCCAACCAACTGCCATCACCAGTATCAATTTGGTGATAAGACTCCACAGGAACATTGGCTTCGAACATATTGCCTTGAGCAAATTCTTTTGCCAGCTGCAGTTGATAGCGAATACCGTCATTAGCTATTACCGCCGTGGCATTCGCAAGTTGCAGCGGCGTTACCGTCCAGAATCCTTGACCAATCCCAATGTTCACCGTATCTCCCATATACCAAGGTTGTTTGCGTGCGGTTTTCTTCCATTCACGCGAAGGCAAAATACCAATTTTTTCTTCAACAATATCCAGCCCAGTTTTTTGTCCGAAACCAAACTTGAACATACCTTGATAAATATTATCAATACCTAAGCGAACCGCTAAATCATAGAAAAAAGTATCACAAGACTGAACCACCGATTGCAACACGCCCATAGTTGCGCCGTGCCCCCAGGGCTTCCAATCCCGATAACGATGCTCACTGTTAGGCAATGAAAACCAACCGGGATCTGCTATACGCGTATTTTCGGTGATCACCTGTTGCTGTAAGCCCAACCAAGCTAAATGAGGCTTTATAGTTGACGCAGGAGAATAAGTGCCTTGCACTGCGCGATTGTATAGCGGACGTTCTGCGGTTAACAATTTTTTATACTCAGCCGATGAAATGCCACCAGTGAATAAATTAGGATCATAAGTTGGCAAACTAACCATCGCCAAGACCCCTCCTGTGGAAGGTTCTACTGCAACCACAGCACCACGTGCACCAACTTCCTTAAAAGCATCCGCTGCAGCTTTTTGCAAATCGAGATCTAGGTGTAAATAAATATCTTTTCCAGAGATGGGTTCGACTTTTTCCAGAACACGCACCACTCGACCGCGCACATCCGTTTCAACTTTTTCGCTACCTACAGCACCATGTAATATATCTTCATAGTAGCGCTCTAAACCCAGCTTGCCCATTTTATTAGTCGCAGCATAATTTTGACGAGTCAAGCCAACATCTTGATTTTCATCCAGATCTTTCTGATCCATTTTTTCTAGATCTTTTTCGGTGATAGCTCCCATTCGTCCAAGCACATGAACCAAATCACCCGCATAAGGATAATAGCGCTCTAATCGCGCCTCGACACTCGCTCCGATAAAACGATGTTGATTAACCGAAAATAAAGCGACCTCTTTTTCCGTTAAATTAGACTTGAGAATATAAGACTTAAACTTTGGACGAAATTTTACCTGCTCCTGAAATTTTGCAACCTGCTCATCTGAAACCTGCATCAAAGATTGCAACTCATCAATCAACATTTGCATATCCTCAACCTGCTCTGGCACAACTTCCAAAGCAAAAATAGAGCGATTTTGCGCTAACAGTATGCCATTACGATCAAAGATCAATCCGCGAACAGGGGCAACAGGACGAACACTAATCCGATTATTTTCAGACTGGGTTTGGTATTTCTCATGATCTAATACCTGCAGCTTTACCTGTCGGCTGATCAACACCAGCATTAAAATCACAACAAACAATAAAGCCACAATACAGCGCACAAAAAACATTGACGTTTCTTTGCCTACATCTTTTATCGCTTGCCTTTTATACATATAAGGTTTTGTTTTCTCAGGTTATTTATTATTTGTTATCTGACTGGGTGCATGCAAAATTATAATCATCAATTATGCTCAAATAGCTGGCAAAATCTGTTCAATTATGACCATCCTTACAAGCTATTCGCGGTGATAAGGATGATTAACCGTTACCGACCACGCGCGATATAGAGCCTCAGCCACTATCACACGTACCATGGGATGTGGAAAAGTTAACCCTGACAATGACCATTTTTGATTGGCTCTGGCAATACATTCTCGCGACAAACCTTCTGGCCCACCCACTAACAACACCACGCTGGGATGATGTTGTTGCCAATGCTCAATGTTTTCTGCCAGCTGCGGTGTAGAAAAGTTTTTTCCCTTAACATCCAACACCACCACCCAATCACTAGGCTTGATTTGAGCTAGTAAGGCTTGACCTTCTTGCTCAGTAATACGTGCAATATCAGCATTCTTGCCTCTTTTGGCAGCAGCGACTTCAACAAGTTCCAATCGAAAATCACGCGGGAAGCGTTTTGCATATTCTTGATAGCCCTGCTCTACCCAAGCGGGCATTTTTTGACCTATGGTAAGAAGACGAATTTGCATCAATCAAGCAATATCATTGGATAATTTACGAAACTCTATTGGGTTTGCGAGCGGCTTTCACTCCATTGCGGATCCCATAACTTCTCTAATTGATAGAAGTCGCGGGTTTGCGGCAACATCACATGCACTACCACATCACCTAAGTCCACTAGCACCCATTCCGCAGTATCTTCACCCTCAACTCCCAAAGGCTGCACACCATTGTCTTTAACGCCAGTTACCACATTGAAAGCGACAGACTTTACATGGCGGTTGGAGGTGCCGCTGGCAATGACCATATAATCAGTCACAGAGCTGATTTTAGAAACGTCTAACACTTTGATTTCTTTAGCTTTTGCATCTTCTAGCTGCTCAACAACTAGTTCTTTTAATTGCTCGGGTTGCACTGATTTACCTTTTCTAAGTCGCTATCATGAGCCTCTTGATACAGCTCATGTTGATTAATGTAGTTAAGTATAACATCTGGTAGTAGAAAACGCGGAGAAAAGCCGCTTTTTATTTGCTCTCGAATATAGGTGGATGAAATATCCAATTGTGGCATTTCATAATAACCAACACGCCCACTAGGGTGCTCGGTCAGTTCTGACAAGTCATCAACTTGATGTCTTCGAAAAAACTCTGCCACTGTGCCCGAATCTGGTAACTCACTGGACGGACGGCCAACCACGAGAATATTGGTCAATTGGATTAATTCTTGCCATTGATACCATTGATCTAGCTTGGCAAAAGCATCGGTTCCCATAAGGAAAATCACTGAGCCATCAACCACTTCTTCGCGTATTTGGCGCAAGGTCACCACACTATAGCTGGGCTCTGTACGCTTTAACTCTCGAGTATCCAACTGCAAACCTGGGTGCTGATCGAGCACCAATTCAAGCATTTCAATTCGCTGTTCGGTACTGGCGCCAGGTGCCGGTCTATGGGGCGGGTAAGCGGCAGGCATTAATGAAATCTTGGCTTGAGGAAACAAATTGAGCATTTCTTGAGCTATACGCAAATGACCAAAATGAACAGGGTCAAAAGTACCACCAAGAATGATATGAATAGTTTTATTTTTCAATGAGTTAGGATTAATTTCCATCAGCAACACTTTCCCATTTCCGCTATACGCCAAGCGCCTTTTTAATATCCTGCAAACCGCTGACTGATGAGCTGCTAATTTGACTATCTGGTTTACTCGCAGGCTTAACACGCATTGGATTAACATTAGCGATCAAACAAATCACCTGAGCTAATTCTTGCCAAACATCCCCCTCAGCTTGCCCTTTGACTGATTTATCAATAAAGGTCAAACGCTGTAACAAAGCATACCATTTTTTAGGATTTGGACTGCGCATAGCCGCTTGCAACACCTTTTGTCGCTTAGGCCAAACGCGCTGACTTTGCATAATTTCAGCCAAACTTGAACCAGCTTGAATTTGTTCAGACCAATCGGCTAACAATTGACACTCTCGCATCAGCTGATTGATGATCGGCAAAGGATAAGTACCCTCAGCCTGTAAGCTGGCCAACATTCGCAAAGCACGCGGCGCCTGTCCCAATAGACAAGCATCCGATAATTCATAAAAAGTATAACGTGCGTTTTCACCGACATATTGACGAATATTTTCTGAGGTGATCGGTTGATCTTGCGCCAATAAGGATAGCATTTGTAAATCTTGATGCGCTGAAAGTAAGTTACCCTCACAACGTTCAATCAAAGTCGCAACAGCATCTCCTTGCAATGTCACACCTATTTTCTTTGCTCGATTATTCAACCAGCCAGCTAGGCGTTCTACGGGTATTGGCCACACCTCAACCACAAGACCTTGTTTTTCAAGGGTTTTATACCAAGCTAAACGCTTCTCGTTAGACAATTTAGGAGCCGTGATCAACAAGATATCTTGCAATTGATTATTAATAAATTCTTGAATCGCTTCGCCGTGAATTTTCTTAATAGGCTTATCAAACCGCCATTCCAGCAATCGGGTTTCAGCAAATAATGATAGGGTTCCCGCTTGATCGGTCAATGGGTTAGCTGCAGACTCTTCAATGATTTGCCGCTCTAAAATTCCTTGTTGCTTGCAAAATTCACGGATTTGATCTGCGCACTCTATCTTTTGCAATGGCTCATCACCCGCTACTAAATAAACGGGTAAGAGTTTTTGCAAATGTTGAGAGAGTTGCTCAGGATATATTTTCACTTAAAATCCGCGTTTTGATATTCAAGGTGCTTACGGTTTGCTAGATGATATTTGCTTACGGGCTTCAGCCATTTGCAACAATAAGCGGCTGATCACATCTTGGTGCATATCGCTAATCAAACGGCGCTGCTCATTATCTTGACCCACTTCGGAGCCACGATCATAAGCAAACTCACGACGGCTGTTTATCTTTTGACTCACAGGAACTTGCTCCGTCATATTGCCTTGGCCAAGCATTTGATAATTCAAGGTGAAAATCAATTCTAATTCTGCGGCTCGCCCTAAGCTGTCGCGCGCAACAGTACGCTTTTCCAAGTCATAAGATTCGATAGCTAATTGTACTTCTGCTTGCTCAGGACTCGCCACTAATGTTGCACCTTGATAGGACAAACGCTGTTTAAGACTTCTTTCAAAATCAGCGTTTGGGGCATTCGTTAGTAACCATACTTGTGCCCCGGTCAACTCAGTTCCTTGTCCGCGCAAATGAAAACCACAGCCAGTAAGCATACTGGCTGTGCACATCATTACCAAAAATAATTTCAATATTTTCAAAGCATTACCTTTAATTAGCCACAATATTGACCAATTTACCTGGCACCACAATCACCTTACGAATGGTGCTACCTTCAGTAAATTTCAGCACATGCTCATCAGCCAAAGCTAATTGCTCAATATCATCTTTGGATGCCGATGCCGCAACAGTAATCTTAGCACGAACTTTGCCATTAACTTGTACGATGATCAATTTCTCATCCTGAACCATTGCCGACTTATCAGCAACTGGCCATTGGGCATCAACCACATCATCAACATTACCCAGTGCCGTCCACAGCTCAGAGCATATATGTGGCACGATTGGTGACAATAGCAATACCGCCGCTTCTAATGCTTCATGCAATACTGCACGATCTTGCTCACTACTTTCCTCAGCTTTGCTCGCATGATTTAATAGCTCCATCACCGCGGCAATTGCTGTGTTAAAGGTATAACGACGCTCATAGTCATCAGTCACCTTAGTGATGGTTTCATGAGTCTTACGGCGCAGTGCCTTTTGATCTGCATTAAGTACCGACGTATCTAGCTCAGCGACTTCGCCTTTAGCCAAATGTCCTTGCACCATTTTCCACAAACGGCGCAAGAAACGTAATGAACCATCTACCGCTGAGTCTTGCCATTCAAGCGCTTGATCGGGCGGCGAAGCAAACATAGTGTATAAGCGCATGGTATCGGCGCCATACTGATCCACCATTGATTGTGGATCGATGCCATTATTCTTAGATTTAGACATTTTAGTCATGCCCGCATGAATCACTTCACGACCTTCACTATCAGTAGCCTTGACTATGCGACCTTTGTCATCACGCTCCACTTCAACTTCAAGCGGTGAAACCCAATGGCGTGCGCCTTTATCATCCACATAATAAAAAGCATCAGCCAGCACCATGCCTTGGCATAACAATTTTTTTGCAGGTTCATCAGAATTCACCAAACCCGCATCACGCAATAATTTGTGGAAGAAACGGAAATACATCAAATGCATGGTTGCGTGTTCAATACCACCAATATACTGATCAACTGGTAACCAATAATTGGCTTGTTCAGGATTAAGCATACCTTGATCATAATCTGGGCTAGTGTAACGTGCGTAGTACCAGCTCGACTCCATAAATGTATCGAAAGTATCAGTTTCACGCACACCTTCAACACCATCAACCACTGCCTTTTTCCATGCCTCATCGGTATTCAATGGACTAGTCACACCACCCATCACCACATCTTCAGGCAAATGCACAGGAAGCTGATCTTCTGGCGCCGGAACTACCGAACCATCAGGCATATTAATCATTGGAATAGGGGCGCCCCAATAGCGCTGGCGCGAAACACCCCAATCCCGAAGACGATAATTAACAGTTTTGTTGCCTTGACCATCAACCTCTAATTTAGCCGCGATCGCATCAAATGCTTGGCCGAAATCCATGCCTGAAAACTCGCCAGAATCAAACAAAACACCTTTTTCGGTGTAAGCTTGCTCACTGATATCAAGCTCAGAGCCATCAGCTGGATTGATCACAGGCACAATATCAATGCCATATTTACTAGCAAACTCATAGTCGCGTTGGTCATGCGCTGGAACCGCCATCACCGCGCCAGTGCCATAGTCCATCAACACAAAATTAGCAACCCATACAGGAACTTGCTTACCCGTGAGCGGATGAGTGGCAAACAAACCCGTTGCCATCCCTTTCTTTTCCATAGTCGCCATTTCAGCTTCGGAAACTTTGCTATTACGGCACTCATCAACAAATTCTTGTAGCGCAGGATTATCCGCTGCGGCTTGCGTAGCCAGCGGATGCGCTGCCGCCACCGCCAAGTAAGTTACGCCATACAAAGTATCTGGACGAGTGGTGTAGACTCGAAGTGTTTGCTCATTCACAGTGAAATCCACTTCCACACCTTCTGAACGACCAATCCAGTTTCGCTGCATGGTTTTAACCATTTCAGGCCAACCTTCAAGTGTGTCCAGATCATTCAGTAGCTCTTCCGCATAGGCAGTAATTTTAATGAACCACTGAGGAATTTCTTTTTGCTCCACAGGCGTATCACAGCGCCAGCAGGTACCATCGACCACCTGCTCATTGGCCAATACCGTCTGATCGTTCGGACACCAGTTAACCGATGAGGTTTTCTTATAAACCAAGCCTTTTTCATACAGCTTGGTAAAAAACCATTGCTCCCAACGATAGTAATCAGGCTTACAGGTAGCAAGCTCACGATCCCAGTCATAAGCAAAACCCAGCATTTGCAACTGGCCTTTCATATATTCAATATTTTCGTAAGTCCAAGGTGCTGGCGAAGCCTTATTCTTAACCGCAGCATTTTCTGCAGGCAAACCAAAGGCATCCCAACCAATCGGCTGTAACACATTTTTGCCCTGCATACGCTGGAAACGCGAAATCACATCACCAATGGTGTAATTGCGCACATGGCCCATATGCAATCGACCACTAGGGTATGGAAACATGCTCAAGCAGTAATACTTCTCTTTAGAAGCATCTTCAACCGCTTTAAAAGTTTTATTTTTGTGCCATTTCTGTTGGACTTTCCCTTCAATTTCAGAAGGTTGGTAGTGTTCTGCTAGTGAGCAATTGTGTTGTGTCATGTCGGTTACAATCTAAATTATCGTTAGTCTTTTATAACCATTTATTGTGCTTAACCCAGCATGCTAAATGGTTTGGTTAAATTCTACTGTCAAACCGTTAAGGATAGCGCCAAAAGCGCTAAATACAAGGATTTAATCATAATTTGTCTTGTCGAATGCTACTTAGTGGTCGGTAGGAGATTTTCTCAAGAAAAAAGCAAGTATTAACAGCCCTAATGACAAGCCGAAAAGTGTCCAATAACCATACTGTAAGAACCAGGTTTGGCGGTTAAAAAGAGGAAAGGCTCCAGCTAGGACAGCTTTCTCAAAGCGCGGCTCTTGGTCAAGGACTTGTCCGAAAGGGTTGATCACGGCGGTCAAGCCATTGTTGGTTCCACGGATCACTGGCAATCCTGTTTCAATTGCACGCATTTTAGCGATCTGGAAATGCTGTAATGGCCCCCAGGATTTACCAAACCAAGTATCATTACTGATGGTCAAAATAGCTTTGAATTTATGATTATCCGCTTTATTGGCTAAGTCTTGGATCAAGCCTGAAAAGGCAATTTCGTAGCAGATAGCAGGAATTAAGTCTGCTTTTTCGGTAGATAACGGCATTTGCTGTGAGCTACCCGCACTAAAACTCGACATGGGTAAATCAAAGAAATCAATCAAGCCACGCAATGCAGAAGCAAACGGCACATACTCACCAAAGGGTACCAATTGTTGCTTGCGATACTCCGCTTGCTGTTGACCCAGCATTTTAATACCCGCGAAATAGGTTTCTTGATCTTGGGCAATGGGAATACCTGTAATAAATTGGCTGTGCGACTCCAGTGCTTTTTGTTGCAAATCTTGCAGGATAAAATCTACTTGGCTATCAAATGCAGGAATTGCAGCTTCCGGCCACACCACCAAGTCAGCACCCCAATAATTTTCTGTTTGCTGCGCCATACCATTAACAATTTCAGCAAAAAAGCGTCTATCCCACTTTTTGTGTTGATCAATGTTGGGTTGAACTAAGGCAATATTTAGGGTTTGTGATTTGCTAGGCTGATTCAGCAATCCCCAAGCACTAAATATTACGCCTAATGCTAAAAACACAGTAAGCTTGAGCAAATGTTTCGCTTTATCTTGTCTGGCAATCACAAATTCGGCTACTAACAAACTTAACATCAACAAAAACAAACTCAAGCCATGTACGCCCAGCCAAGTAGCAATGCCTAGCAGCGGTCCTGAGGTTTGTGTATAGCCCATATATAACCATGGGAAACTGACAAATCCTGAGCCGCGAGCCAGCTCTAGCATTAACCAACTCAAACTGAATAGAATGATTTGGCTGATCAATGAGAAGCGGCTAAAAAATTTAGCTTGTAACCAACCTAGAATGGCAAAAAATAAGGACAGAATAAAAACAAATAATAGGGTCAGGAAAACTGCCAGTACAGGCGGTGCATTGCCAAAGGTATTGATCGAAACATACACCCACGACACACCAACTCCGAACAAACCCAAGCCGTAAAAGCTGCCTAACCAAAAGGCTTGTTTAGGAGTTTTGTCTTTGAGCAACCACCATAAAGCCGCTACTGAAAATATACTTATTGGCCACCACTCTAACGGAGCAAAGCCCAATGGATAAAAAGCACCGACAATCAGTGCTATGACAAAACTTATCCAACCTTGGGGGCTGGCAAGAACTTTTTTCATAAAGGTTTATTGTTTAATTATGGATTATTCTGCTTCTGCAACACTGATCGGCTCAACACGCAATAAATTAACTCGCCGCTGATCAGCGCTAATAACGACAAACTTAAAGTTACCAAATACGACGGATTCATCTCGCTCTGGCATATGACCAAATTTATTGACGATCAAACCGCCAATGGTATCAAACTCTTCATCAGAAAAATCAGCACCTAAACGCTCGTTGAAGTCGGCAATTTCAGTGTGTGCTTTAATGGTGTATTCACCGTTTGTATGAGCCTTGATGTTTGTATCTTCTTCGTCCACATCAAATTCGTCTTCAATCTCACCGACTATTTGCTCAAGCACATCTTCAATAGTAATTAAGCCTGAAACACAACCATACTCATCCACTACAACCGCCATATGATTACGGTTAGAGCGAAACTCTGTCAACAGCACATCAAGGCGTTTACTTTCTGGAATAATATAGGCAGGCCGTAAAACTTCTTTAATATCAAATTGATCGGTGTCGCCATCATGTTCAAAAGCATAGGTTAACAACTCTTTTGCTAACAAAATACCCTCAATATCATCACGATTTTCACCAAACACAGGATAACGAGAGTGCCCCGTTTCAATCACAAATTTGAGGATCTCTTGGATTGGCGTATCTTCATGGATAGCGCTCACTTGCGAACGCGGGATCATAATATCGCGTACCTGCATCTCTGCAACTTGTAGCACACCTTCCATCATAGCCAGAGAGTCAGGTTTGATAAGTTCATCGTCTTTAGCGCTGCGTAATACATCAACCAGCTGCTGACGATCTTGAGGTTCAGAACTAAATATGTCCTGTAGTTTTTGAAAAAAGCTTCTCGACGGAGGTTTGTCGTCGCTCATAGCGGATTATTTTAGCCTCTTGTTTGCCTATACTAAATCTTTAGAAAAGCTTTCATTAACAAATATAAGGGTTATCAATACCCAATATTGCTAACAGCTCAATCTCTAAAGACTCCATTTCTTGTGCTTCTTGCTCATTTATATGATCGTAACCCAATAAATGCAAGCATCCGTGGATAACCATATGCGCCCAATGTGACATCAGTGGTTTATTTTGTTGCTCAGCTTCTTGTTCAACCACTGCTGCACAAATTACCAAATCACCGAGAATATCCTTATCCAAACCCGCCAACTGAGCAAATCCGTCAGGTATTTCAAAAGGAAAAGACAATACATTGGTAGGTTTGTTTTTTTGTCGATAATCATTATTGAGTTGCTGACTTTCCATTGGCTCAACAATGCGAATGGTCAATTCATGCTGTGGCAGAAAATCAACACCCGCCAAATCGTAATGATGCTGAACAGTCAATTTAACCCACTGCAAAAACTGTTGCTCGCTGGGTAATAGATGCTCTGATTCTAGCGCTGATTGCAGCTCTATAATGCAATTTGCCATCAACGCTTATCCTGCTGACGTTGCTCATGCTCTTTATCAAAAGCTTCATAGGCCTGCACAATACGCTGCACCACCGGATGCCGTACCACATCGGCCGACTGGAAAAAGGTAAAACTAATACCACCGACATTTTGCAGAATATCTATCACATGACGTAAACCTGAACGCTGTCCACGCGGCAAATCCACTTGGGTAATGTCGCCAGTGATCACTGCTTTGGAATTAAAGCCTATCCGTGTCAAAAACATCTTCATCTGCTCAGGCGTGGTGTTTTGGCTTTCATCTAAAATGATAAAAGCATCGTTCAAGGTTCGACCACGCATATAGGCCAATGGCGCAACTTCAATAACATTACGCTCCATCAACTTAGCAACCTTGTCAAAACCAAACATTTCATACAAGGCGTCATATAAAGGGCGTAAATAAGGATCAACTTTTTGCGCTAAATCGCCGGGCAAAAAGCCCAAACGCTCACCCGCTTCCACCGCTGGTCGGGTCAATAAAATACGTCTGATTTGTTGTTTTTCCCAAGCATCTACCGCACTTGCTACTGCAAGATAGGTTTTACCAGTACCAGCAGGACCAATACCAAAGCTGATGTCATGATGCTGGATAGCTTGAATGTATTGTTTTTGATTTGGGCTACGCGGTTTAATTAAGCCACGCTTAGTCACCAATTTAACGTCATCCGCAACCTGATTTTTGGGGCTTTGCCCAAGAGACTCCATCTCAGCATTAACCTGTTGAATGGCTAAATGAATTTCTGCGCTATCAATCACTTTTGCTTTACCAGTCTGTTGGTATATGTTCTCTAACACCTGTCGCGCTGCGGCCACATTCAAAGCTTCACCAATCACCTTAACTTGATTGGCTCTGATATTAACTTCAACTCCTAAACGACGTTCAATATGCTTGATATGCTCGTCTAAATAACCACATAACGTCGACAGGCGGTCGTTATCTGCTGGTAAAAGCTCGAAAATTTGATTACTAAGAGTAGTTTCTGAAGCCAATGTTAATCCTTTTAATTGTTAAGCTTTTTGGTCTAGTGCACCAAACCATCAGCAATAAAGTCACCACGCAATGAGTTGGGGAAAGCATCAGTGATAGTCACTTCGGCAAACTTACCAATCAAGCTATGAGGCCCAACAAAATTCACAATGCGGTTATTTTCGGTACGTCCACGCAACTCCATCGGATCTTTCTTCGACGGGCCTTCTACCAATATTTTTTGCTGAGTTCCTACCATATTACGACTGATAGAAAATGCTTGCTGGTTAATACGCTGTTGCAAAATAGATAAACGCTGTTTCTTCACTTCCATTGGCGTATCATCCACTAAATCGGATGCAGGCGTTCCAGGGCGAGCACTATAAATAAAACTAAATGAATGATCGTAACCAATATCAGCAATCAAATTCATAGTAGCTTCAAAGTCTTGATCGGTCTCACCTGGGAAACCAATAATAAAATCTGATGACATAGAAATATCAGGGCGGATTTCACGCAAACGACGAATTTTTGATTTATATTCTAATGCAGTATGGCCGCGCTTCATCATCGCTAATACTCGATCAGAACCACTCTGCACTGGCAAGTGTAAATGACTCACCAATTCTGGTACTTCGGCATACACTTGGATCAGACGGTCAGAAAACTCAACTGGATGTGACGTGGTATAACGAATACGATCAATACCATCAATTGCCGCAACATAAGTAATCAACTCAGCTAAATCGGCAGTATGCCCCTCATGTGTCGTTCCACGATAAGCATTAACATTTTGCCCTAGCAAATTAATTTCACGAACACCCTGCGCAGCCAATTGAGCACATTCAGCCAAGACATCATCAAACGGACGACTGACTTCTTCACCACGAGTGTATGGCACAACACAAAACGAACAATATTTTGAACAGCCTTCCATCACAGAAACAAATGCTGTTGGTCCTTCAGCTCGGGGCTCTGGCAAACGGTCGAATTTTTCAATTTCTGGAAAGCTAATATCGACCACCGCTTTTTTCGTACCTGAAGCTTCTTTAATCATCTCAGGTAAACGGTGCAGCGTTTGAGGGCCAAAAATTACATCAACATAAGGCGCTCTTTGACGAATAAAGTCGCCCTCTTGTGAAGCCACACAACCACCAACCCCAATCACAAGATCAGGTTTGCTATCTTTGAGATTTTTCCATTGACCTAACTGCGAAAAGACTTTCTCTTGTGCTTTTTCGCGGATCGAGCAAGTATTCAATAAAATAACGTCCGCTTCTTCTGGCGTAGCAGCCGCTTCCAAACCGTGAGTTTTATTTAGTAGATCCGACATACGTGACGAATCATACTCATTCATCTGACAACCCCAAGTTTTGATATATAACTTTTTACTCATGCTCGACTTTATTACCGCTTTGATACTTTTGAGCATAAAAATGCCCAAAATTTACTAAAAAGGGCGCGAATTATACCACCAGTAATAGACGGGAAGCCAGCATCAATTGGCTAATATTTAGTCAATTGATGCTAACATTTTCCTCTGAAATAACAGACTTTTACGCTGTTGATGTTCGTAACCAACGTGTTTCAATTAAGCCAATTAAAATGTAGGTTGCAAAGGCTGTTAATAATGAAATAAAGAATGGTGTTGACCAAGCAAACACAAACTCGCCCAAAATCCAAACGGTGGCAGCAATGATCAAAGTAAGACCAGCAGCTAACTGCCCCCCGAAACGTGTAAAGAGCCCAAACACTCCCACCACAAACACGCCAGCGCTGCCGAAGGCTGAGGCGGTAACCACTAAGTCATAAACCCCTTCAGCATGCAAGGCCAAGTAGTAAGCTATGCTACCTAAAACCACAATCCCTACACGCGCTAATAGCACTTTTTTGCGCTCGCTCATGTCTTTATCAAAAGGCACTAAAATATTGTGTGAAATCAATGAACTAGAAGCCAACAAAGCACTATCAACCGTTGAGAGAATTGCTGAAATTAATGCGCCTGCAAAAATAATATACAAAAACGTAGGTAAATAGGTTTTAGCCAATTGCGGTAGTAATTGTTCGGAGTCAGCTAGATCTGGCATTAAATTCAAACCCACCAGACCTAAGTAAACTGGAATCAAACCTACTACTAAATATAAGCTTGCGCCAGTTAAGGTCGAGCGGCGTGCTTCTTCTGCGCTTCTACAGGCCAATACGCGAGTAATTAATTCTTGAGTTAAGACTGAACCAAAAATAGGAATAGCCCAAGCTTCAATCTTTTGTAAAAGTGTAGAATCTTCAGAAACAAAACTGAAACGAGCTGCGTCAACGCTGGCTAGGCTGGCATTTGGATCGCCACTGGTAAACACAAATACTCCCAACAACACTAAACCTAGTATCAAAAAGCTAGCTTGGATCACATCAGTAACCGCCACGGCCAATAAGCCACCCAGCATGGTGTAGATGATGACCACACTCGCAGCAATGGTGATCGCGTACTCCACCTGTAAACCTGAAAGTGATGATAGCACTTGCCCAAACGCACGAATTTGCGCAGCCGCCCAAAGCATTGATGCAGGGACTAAAATAAATACTACCAATTTTTCTATACTGGGTGAGAAGCGCTGACGGAATAAGTCGGCAAACGTCACAAACTTGCGTTTCCAAAGCGGCATAGCAAAAACAAAACCCATAAAGAATAAACAGAGTGAAAAACCAAAAGGATCGGCAGTTCCTCCTGATAAGCCATTCTCATAAATCGACGATGCAGAGCCGATACAGGTTTCAGCGCCAAACCATGTAGCGAAAATGGTAAAGACCGCCAATCGAGGACTTAGCTTTCTGCCAGCTAATAAAAAGTCTGTTTCACTTTTAGGTTTACGAGAAGCCCATAAACCCACCGCAAATTGTGCTATAACAAATAGCGTAACACCAATCACCACACCATTCATTGCCTTGTCAGCCCTCAATCTAGAGAATTTATCTCAGTCAAATAACCCACGGACAACTCAAGACAAGAAAAGCGTTATCGAAAATATAAGGCCAAATGAGTTGTCTAAGACCATAAAAATTGAAAATTAATCTTTTTTCCCTTAAAAGGCCAGTTTTATTTTCAATCAGATTTTCACACAGCCTTGACCTAATTTTGCTAAAATCGGGCTATTACACTTTTGGAGCTTCATATGTCATTCAAACCACTATCCACTTTGCTACTCCTTTTGGCAGTTAGCATGAGTGCTCAGGCCAATAATTGGGTTATAGACACAGAGCTATCTCAGCTCAATTTCACCAGTATTAAAAACAATAGCGTGGGTGAAAATCATCACTTCAAAAGTTTTAGCGGCAGCCTAAATAAAGATGGAACTTTTGAGCTAATAATTGATATGACTAGCGTCAATACTCATATTGACATTCGTGACCAACGACTCAAAGAGCATGTTTTTCAAACAAATAAGTTCCCAACTGCAACAATCCAAGGCGAATTAGACTTTATAGTTGAAGATACCTTGATTTATTCAGAACAGATTAGCGCAACCATCACCCTTGCCGGAATAACCAGCACTATAAAAGCCCGTGTAACCATTGATGCAACTAATGAAGACATGTTCAGAGTGACAAGTTACCATCCCATTCTGCTATCAACCGATGCTCTAAAACTCAGCCAAGGTATTGAAAAATTACAAAAACTTGCTGGCTTGCGCTCAATTGATACTGTGGTACCGGTAACCTTTGATTTTTATCTTAAAAAAGTAAACTCTGAAGCGAGCGAACAATAATCCCCTATCCCTCAATCAAAAATTTAGCCAAGTAAATAGTATTGTTCAGTTATATTTCCTTGGCTGACATTTTTCTGCCACATTATTCCTCAAACTCTCACAATTCAGTCAGTCCATTATCATAAAGTTTCGTTGTAATAACTCCATCGCTTAATAACAACATTTAACAACTTGGAGTTTCACATGAATGGCAACCTATCAAAAATTAACTTAACACTGAGCAAAGTCGCTTTATTGGCATTAGGCACTTTTACCTATTTAGCCACTAGCCTCGCTGTTGCAAACGAATCCTCGTTAATAAATGAACAACTTGAACAGTCAGGTTACTTGGTCTACGGTGTTCACGCTGGTCGTCCGCAAAAGCTGATGCCTATTGCCAGTACCATTCAACAACTTCAACAGGATGGATTAATTGAGCTTACACTCAATCAAACCTTTCACAATAATGGAGACTCCCTGTTAGTAGCTGACTATGTTATGCCGATGCCGAATCCTGCCGCACTCATTAACTATCAAGTTACCAATCAGAATGATTATGACTGCGCTGAACAAAATGCTTCGACACAATCAATAACATTAGCTTCGGGCGAGTCCGTCACCTTGACGGTTACATATCAATTACTCAACAAGCAGTTAGTAAGCTTTCATCCAGCCGATGCAACTATGTATGCGTTATCGAGTGCCGAAATGCAACTTGCAGATAACAAATAACCATGCAACATGTTTCTTTCCCCCGAAATCGCTAGCCTCATACCCTGCTAGCGTTAAAGCAAAAGGAAATCTCACTCCAGGCAAGGATGCCATTTTTTTACAGAGTTAAGTTAAGAAGTTAAAAAGTTAAGAAAATTAGAAATTCTCAATAGAGTTACGGTTACTTTGAACTCACACCTCCACTTCTTTTAACAAAAAAGAAAGCAATGTATCGATATAAGTAACCATAAAAAAAGCCCTGACTATTCCGAAGAATAAGCTCAGGGCTTTTACCTTAACTAAACGCTATTCATTAAGCGCCATTTTCACACCAAAAATCGCCATTGGAATAAATACAATAAGGCTAACGATGTTAAACCACATAGGGTGTGGTATTGCCATAATATTCATGATGCCTGCTACTGTTAGTAAAGCGCCACAAATAATACCAATAACCATATGTTTAGACGTTGCTACTTTGGCACTGACAAAACCAGCCACAAAAGAGCCTAACGCATATGCCAGAATAACCGTTAACAATGCATCAATTGGTAAGCTGGCCACATAAGCATTAAAGGCTTCTGTGTCTTCCATGCTTAAGCCTTCTGGCCATGGAAAGCGCACCATATTAATCGACTCAATCGCGAAGATTGTTAATACACCGACAACCACACCAGCAATCACTGCTAAGATCTGCTTCCCCATAAAACCCTCCAATTAATATATCTAAAAGCTAAAAGTAATCTCAAAAATTGCGAGCGAAGAAAACACAAAGCAAAATTTGGCAAAGACGCGCAGTTTACAGTCCGTAAATGAGCATTTTGAGCCAAATTTTAACGCAGTATCAGCAAGCGTAGCATTTTTGAGGTGACTTTTTTAGTTATGCTACTTCTTAATATAAAGTCCATCGAAAGCAGTACTCCAGGTTTCACCGTTATCCTGCGAAACATCCCAAACTTGTTGTACTTGGGTCTTGCCATCTTTATCTTGCTTTGGTGTCCAAGTAATGCGATTCAATACTTTACCATTTTGACCAACCGTCTCTCCCTGCATCACCATAGCACCATCAATAAGACCGCCATCTAACAGTAATAAAGTACCGCCATTATCAACCCAAGTTTGATGCCACTTGCCTGTGCTTCTATCATAAATATTAAAACTGTGACCTCGATTCTGACTGGCACTGACCCAGCTTTCCTTTAACACACAAGAGCCCAAAATCACTTCAATCTTATTATCACCTACCTTATTCCCTTGTGGATTAAATACTTCCCACTCACCAATCCAAAAATCAAACTGACGATATTCTTCTGGTGAACAAGGCGGAGGTGGCTGATCGGCAGCATTTGAAGTCATTCCAATTCCCATCGCTAATGATATTGATAAAACTTTTAGTATTTTTGTGGTTAATGGTTTCATAGCAAACTCCTGACAATAATAATCAAATAATATCAGTATAGATAAGGTTTGGAGGTTTTTCTGTCAAATTCTTGCTGTTTTAATAATTACGTAAAATCAGTTCATTTTCTTTGCCTGTCCAAAGAAAACGAACCAAAAGAAACGACACCCCAGTCGCTTGGCCTAAGGCTACCTTGTGTTTCTCGTAATAATTGCCGCATTTGACGACTCGCTACGCTTTACTATGCCCGCAAGGGTGCAAACATGCCAAATACTTACTCCAATGATTACTGCAATACTCAGCAAGCTCAAGGGGGAAATTAAAAGCCGCGAATCACATTATTCTGGCTTCTAATTTTGTATGAAAATCACTCAATTCTAAACCAAACAAGTATAGCTTTTATCCACATTTATTGATTCAATTTATACTATTTCTGTAGTCTAAAGCCAAATTTACTGTAAAGTTTTTTGACAGATTAAGATTGAATAAAAACTGCGCAAAGCCTACAGCCCTTATTCTGCAAGGGCTAGCAATTTTTCAACCTTTATATACAAATTATCCACAGCAAATTCCACAAGATATACTCTTGCCAATCATAAAAAATAGCACTATCTTGTATATATCTCGTAGAAAAACACTAGATGTTGAATATGAGATAAAAAAGGGACGAGTACCAGTCGTCCCTTTAAGAGGTAGACAGCTCAACTAAGATTGTCCCCTTTCTACATGGCCAATCCTAGACCTTGGGTATCCAAAAGTCAATTGAGCTTGTCTATCATTTAATGTTTTAAATTTGTACGAGGAATAATATGAAATCTAATGATAGAATAGTTTATAAGCGAGATGACGGTAAATGGGTTGAGAAATCTGTAAGTTCAAACAGAGCTGGTTCATTACATGACACCCAAAAAGCAGCAATATCAAAAGGCAGAGACCGTCTCATCAATTCTGGTGGTGGCGAGCTCATTACTAAAGGATTAGATGGAAAAATTAGGAGTAAAGACACGATAGCTCCTGGTAATGATCCATTCCCACCCAAGGATAAGGAGCATTAAAAAAAGGGAGCCTAAGCTCCCTTTTTTATTCAATAACTAATGATTATTCAGCGTCAGCAGGTGCTTCTGCTGGAGCTTCTTCCTGTGCAGGAGGATCAATCAAAGCTTTCATACTTAAGCGGATGCGACCCTGACGATCAACTTCAAGCACTTTAACTTTAACCATATCACCTTCTTTCAAGTAGTCAGTTACTTTGTTCACGCGCTCATGAGCGATTTGTGAAATATGAACCAAACCATCTTTTCCAGGAGTCAATTGAACGAATGCACCGAAGTCTGCTAGGCGAACCACTTTGCCTTCAAACTCCATACCCGCAACAATTTCCATAGTGATCATTTCGATACGACGTACCGCTTCTGCAGCGCCTTCAGCATCACTCGAAGCAACTTTTACTGTACCGTCGTCTTCAATTTCGATAGTCGCACCAGTTTCTTCAGTTAATGCTCGAATCGTAGAACCACCTTTACCAATAACTTCAGAAATTTTGTCCTGAGGAATTTTGATAGTCGTGATACGAGGAGCATGTTCAGAAATATCATCACGCGGTTTATCAATTGCTTGATTCATCACACTCAAGATATGTAAGCGGCCACCTTTTGCTTGGTGTAATGCTTTTTCCATAATCTCTTGGGTAATACCGTCAATTTTGATGTCCATTTGAAGTGCAGTAATACCGTCATTAGTACCCGCTACTTTAAAGTCCATATCACCTAAATGATCTTCATCACCAAGAATGTCAGAAAGAACAACAAAGTTATCACCTTCTTTGACTAAGCCCATAGCGATACCAGCCACTGGAGCTTTCATTGGAACACCTGCGTCCATTAATGCTAATGAAGTACCACATACTGAAGCCATTGAACTTGAGCCGTTTGATTCAGTAATTTCTGAAACTACGCGGATAGTATATGGGAATTCTTCAATAGTTGGAGCCATCGCAGCAACACCACGTTTGGCTAAACGACCATGACCAATTTCACGACGCTTTGGTGAACCCATAAAGCCTGTTTCACCTACACAGTACGGAGGGAAATTATAATGTAGCATGAAGTAATCTTTCGATTCGCCCATGATGCTATCTTTGATTTGCGCATCACGTTGCGTACCTAGGGTTGCAACCACTAAGGCTTGAGTTTCGCCACGCGTAAACACCGCAGAGCCGTGTGTACGAGGCAATACGCCAGTACGAATATCCAATGCGCGAACCATATCAGGATCACGACCATCAATACGTGGTTGACCAGAAATAATTCGCGTACGAACCACTTCTTTTTCTATCGAATGGAACATATCTTTTACCGCATCAGCAGAAGGCTTGCCTTCTTCATCACCCGTTAGAGCGTCTACAGCTGCATCAGATAGCTCATGAATTTTTGCATAACGGTCAGCTTTGTCGGCGATTTGATACGCTTCTTCGATTGCTGAGAAAGAATGACCTTTGACGGCTTCGTATAAAGCAGTATCTTTTTCTGGTGCAGTCCAATCCCACTTTTCTTTTGCGGCTTCTGCTGCAAATTCTTTGATCGCTTGGATCGCAACTTGTGACTCTTGATGACCGAACATTACAGCGCCAAGCATGACATTTTCTGGCAATTCGTCAGCTTCTGACTCAACCATCAATACTGCGCTGTCTGTGCCAGCAACCATTAAGTCTAGTTTTGATTCTTTCAGTTGCGTTACGCTCGGGTTAAGAACGTATTCACCATCAATATAACCAACCTGCGCTGCGCCCACTGGACCAGCAAAAGGAATACCTGAAATTTCTAAAGCTGCAGATGCACCAATCATTGAAATTACTTCTGTTGGTACGTCTTGGTTGATCGAAACGATAGTAATAACAACTTGTACTTCGTTGACAAAACCTTCAGGAAATAAAGGACGTAATGGACGATCGATTAAACGAGCAATTAAGGTTTCTTCATCAGATGGACGCGCTTCGCGCTTTAAGAAACCACCAGGAATTTTACCCGCTGCGTAGGTTTTTTCTGTGTAGTTCACTGTTAATGGGAAGAAATCTTGCCCTTCTTTGGCTTCTTTCTTACCTGTCACCGCTACAAACGCGGTTGTGCCTTCACAATCGATCAATACAGCACCACTTGCTTGACGTGCTACACGACCTGTTTCCATGGTGATCGTACGACCACCGTATTCAAAAGATTTTTTTGTATATTCCACAATATTTTCCTATTAAAGTTTACTAGGGCATTTTTACCCACTTGCAGCCAGAACCCACATCGTCTGACAGCAAACAAAAAAGGGGCTCAAGGCCCCTTTTTATTCTTAGCGACGTAATCCTAACTTTTTAATCAAGTCAGCATAACGGCTGTTGTCTTTACGCTTTAGGTAGTCCAACAATTTACGACGTTGACTTACCATGCGAAGCAAACCACGACGTGAATGGTGGTCGTGCTTATGCGCTTTGAAGTGGCCTTGCAAATGATTGATTTGCGCAGTTAACAAAGCAACTTGTACTTCTGGTGAACCTGTATCGCCTTCACCACGAGCATGTTCTTTTACGATTTCAGCTTTTTGATCAGCACTTAGTGACATAATGTTTCTCCAAATAAGCTCTTTATTGAGCGGTTTTTACTGATGACTAGCCAATCACTAATTCAGCCAGTCAAATGAATGCGCGATTTTACCTTAGTCACAAGTCTTTGAGCAAGTGTTAAAGCGCTAAATCACGCAATTTCTTATGTTTTTTTGTTTTTAATGGTCTTTCACAGCATCTAGCTAATGATTGACCACTTCGGGTATAAAATTGCTCGCTTGAGCAACGAATTTCGACTGCACAAAACACTGGCGTAAGAACTGCTCAAAGCAGTGCTCTGTTTCTGTCAATTTTTCACGCAAACGGTGCCCACCGTCAAAAATATGCAGATCAGCACCCGCTGAGCGAGCAAATCGGATAGCATTTTCTACTGGCACAATGTCATCTCTCCAACCGTGCACTACGGTGACAGGACAGGTCAGCTTTTCCACTTCAGCTTCTGCATAACCATCAAGGTACAATGCTGGTGAAATCAAAAAAGCACCCAGTGGATTATTTGATAAAGCGGCAACCGCTGAAACATAACCACCCATGCTAGTTCCAACCAACACATAAGGCCTGTCTAAGTCTTTGATATAGTTATTTAATTTGCTGACACGCTCATTGGTGGGCAAACGACGATAGTCTAAAGATTCGACTTCATAACCTAAGCGCTCGGCAATTGCTGACAAGGCTAAAATACGATTACCTTTTGGCCCTGTGACTTTTCCGTGCGAGAAAATGACAATCGGGCTCTGTTCTAAATTCATTAGCAACTAATTCCTTATAATTATTGTATCCACTCTGTTGGTATATCAGTTGTGTGGATTAGTCCTGTTTTACCAAGCGTTTAGGAGCGACTTTACCGTCGTTATTAATCTCCCCAACACCTAGAAAACCTTGTTCTTCAACCAAAGCGACCAAACCTTCGAGTGGCGCTCCAGCAATTTGGATGGCCTGACCCAGTTTTAGGTAATAGGCTTGATCATCCGTTAAGCTGATCGTCGGCCAATGCGATAATGCGCTCTCGATTGGCAATAAAAGTTGATCCATTTCTAACTTGGCATCTTGCTGCTTCATTGCTTGCAACTGCTCTAAAGTCACGCACTCTGAGAGCTCAAAATGTCCAACAGCTGTTCGGCGCAATTCCTGTACATGCGCTCCGCAACCCAAGCTCTCACCAATATCTTCGACAAGATTTCGGATATAAGTTCCCTTTGAACAATGAACATCTAACTCCATTTCGTCGCCAGAGAATCTGACTAACTCAAGTGAGTAAATCTCCACTTCGCGCGCATCCCGCTCTATCTCTATACCCTGACGCGCCAACTTGTATAACGGCACACCATCTTTCTTTAAGGCAGAATACATTGATGGGACTTGAGCGATAGAACCTCTATATTGTTCCAACACTTTTAGCAACTGTTGTTCACTAACATTAACAGGCTTAGTTTCAAGAACGTCGCCCTCGCGATCCGCGGTAGTGGTTTTCTGACCCAGCTTTGCAATAGTGCGATATTTTTTATCAGCATTGAGCAAAAACTGTGAGTATTTTGTCGCCTCACCCAAACAAATTGGCAACACACCTGTAGCAATAGGATCTAGCGCTCCGGTATGACCTGCTTTAGCAGCAAAATACAAATACTTAACCTCTTGCAATGCCTTGTTTGAGGTAAAATCCATTGGTTTATCTAATAGCAAGATGCCCGTAATATCGCGACCGCGCTTACGTCTTTTGGCCATGATTGACTCCGCTAGGATGACTGTTTGTTGCTTTCATCGGCGGCCAAGGCTTGCTCAATCAAGCTCGACATTTTGGCGCCTTCAGTAATGGACTTATCGTAGAAAAAACGAATATTAGGAACGCTGCG
Source organism: Kangiellaceae bacterium (assembly GCA_013373015.1). GTDB lineage: Bacteria > Pseudomonadota > Gammaproteobacteria > Enterobacterales > Kangiellaceae > Kangiella. Next base: position 404 of record JABXIQ010000025.1, on the reverse strand, counting down.
CATCCGAATAGCTTTGGCTAGTTGACTGCGTAAAAAACCAGCTGCTTTAGCAAGAACCGCCAAAGCCTCATTAATTTCTTTGCTGTCTTCTTTGCCTAAAAATGTCACAAACACTTTAGCATTTTGTAAATCACTGGTAACTTCCACGCCAGAAACAGTAACTAAACCTAGACGCGGATCTTTAACTTCACGTTGCAACAATACCGCCAATTCACGCTGAATTTGATCGGCAACTCGCTGTGCTCTTGCTTGTGACATTTATTTAATAACCTACTCTAAAAGCTAGACAGATGGTCAAGTGACAACGCACCTTATAAGGTACGTTGCACTTCTTTAATTTCGTAAACTTCGATTTGATCACCGACTTTTACATCATTGTAGTTCTTAACGCCGATACCACACTC
>JABXIQ010000053.1 GCA_013373015.1 Kangiellaceae bacterium | reverse complement strand
CTCATAACCTGAAGGTCGTAGGTTCAAATCCTACTCCCGCAACCAAGGTCGAATAACAATAATATCAATCTCTTAGCGCCCCAAGGGGCGCTTTTTGCGTTTCTAGACCCACGAACCGGTGCTACAGCGGTGCTACTTTTGTAAGCGTTGCATCTGGCCCCCTAGATGGCCTCTAACGGGACTTCCGACATCCTGATAGCCTTCCTCCGAACCAGAGGACAGCAATATGTCAGAACAACCGAGCATTCGAAATCACTACGGCTTCTCCATCGAGGTTCATGCCGGTGGCCGCCGTGTTTGGCCACCCAGCTTCAAGCGGTTTATCCGGACCAAAATCGAAAGTGGCGAACTGACGACTGAAGACGTCACGAAAGAATGTCGCGTCTCGAAATCGCTCGTTTACAAATGGCGCTCGGACGTCGCGCAGCACCGTGCGACCTTCGGCACGCACCCAGAAAAGCCGACCTTTGCTGAAATCATATTGGATCCTGTCAAGGAGCCCTTGCAGGATGAAGACGTACGAGAAGAGGCGATCCGGCTGAGAGGCGATGTCGTAGATCTCACGTTGCCAGCGACCTATCCCGTGGATGATCTTGCGAAACTCGTCCGCGCTCTCGAACAGGCGGGGCGGTAATCTGATGATTTCTCCCGCAGGCAATTTCAAAATCTATCTCGCCAGCGAGCCAGTCGATTTTCGCAAGGGAATGGACGGTCTTGCCGCAATTGTGATGTCTGAATTCGAACTCGATCCCTTCTCTGGCGCGATCTTTGTGTTTCGTTCGAAGCGCGCCGACCGTCTCAAGCTCATCGTCTGGGACGGCACCGGGCTGGTGATGGTCTACAAACGCATCGAGGGCCGGGGCTTTGTCTGGCCGAATGTGCGAAACGGTGTGATCAGCCTGAGCAAGGCGCAGTTCGAAGCCCTGTTCGAAGGCATAGACTGGAAGCGCGTCACGACACGGCACGCCAAACGCCCTGTGGTTGCCTCTGAGCTTTCTGGAACAAATTTGCCCGTCGAAGGGGCTGAACTATGACAAAACCTGAAGATGATACGCCGTCCGTTGGTAAAGCACCTGAGGAACAGAGTTCATCAATCGAAGACCGGAAACTGGCGAGACAGAAACCGGCAGAAACCGGGACTTCTGGTCATATGACAGCAGCGGAGTTTAAGGCATTCATGGACGAAATGTGGGGAGAGGAGGCAGATCAAGGAGGTCCAGACATGGTCGATCTTACAATACATGACATTCCAGATAAGGTTTTGCTTTTGCTCGAGAGAATGGCAGCGAAGCGGGGCATGACGGCGGAAGATCTAGCGCGCGAGATGATATGCAATGCGTTCGTAGCGTCCAAGCCACCAAGATTCGTCGAAATTACCGAGGAGCAATTCAGGCAGAACAGCGACGCACTCATAGCTGCATACGACCAGGACCCGATTGTCATCGTCGATGAAAAAGGGCGTCGTTTCGTTTTGATGCCTGCTGGTATGTTTGAATTGATCACCGAGAAATAGCGAGCATTTGGCAATACTAAAGAGCAAGTAATTGATTGAAAAGACGCGCTCAGGTATGTTTTGAGCATATTGCGAGGTATTTAAAATTCCAGCGCGCTGGCAGTGCATTGAGGACTATGGAATATGGCCGAGACACAGATCGAATGGACTGACGCGACATGGAACCCAGTCGCTGGATGCAGCATTATGTCAGCAGGATGCACCAATTGTTACGCTATGAACATGGCAAAACGATTGGAGGCCATGGGGGTTGAAAAATACAAAGGCCTCACCCGGAAGTCCGGCACGAGGACGATTTGGAATGGCAAAGTCTATGAGGACCACAAGTCATTAGAGCTGCCTAAAAAGTGGCGGAAACCTCGCAAAATTTTTGTAAATTCTATGAGCGATCTTTTCCATCCAGATGTCACCGAAAGCTTCATCGAAAAAGTTTGGAAAGTGATGTCTGAGACGCAACAGCACAACTACCAAATCTTGACCAAGCGACCTGATCGGATGGCCTCTGTTTTAGGGAAAATGTGTCCTGTGCCATTGAAAAATGTTTGGCTGGGAACCAGTGTTGAAAGTCAAAAGGTTGCGCATCGGATTGATGACTTGCGCAATGTTCCTGCTCAAATTCGCTTCATCTCATTTGAACCTCTGATCGCCTCTGTCGGTGATGTGGATCTGTCTTTGATCGACTGGGCGATTGTTGGAGGCGAAAGTGGACGCAATGCCCGCCCAATCAAAGAAAAATGGATCGACGAAATTCACGATAGTTGCCGGGTCTATAACACCGCATTTTTCTTCAAGCAGTGGGGCACGTGGGGCAAAGACAACAAAAAACGCTCAAAGAAGCTGAACGGTAGAGATTACCGTGGGCGGACATGGGACGAAATGCCCTCAGAGTTGCATCCTTAGATGAGACACAATTTTCACTGACGGCTCAGAATTTCCTACGCCCCAACATGAATTGATAGATATGGCGAAAAAAGACAATTTTAGATGGAAGATCGGTGAGCCGCTACCTAGCATTGAAGCTCATACAGAACGTAAACTTGAAGTAATCGAACAATATCTCGATATCTATTTCGATACGGTAACTGCCAGCCGCAGAATGGATAATTTGCGCATTACCATCGTAGATGGCTTTTGTGGTGGAGGCCTCTATCAGAAAGGTCACGAGACGCGCTTCGGAAGTCCTTTTGTGCTCTTGAATGCAGTGGAGCGCGCGAAAGTTCGCGTGAATGAAGAGCGTCACAAGCCGCTGGAAATCAGCGCACAATTCTATTTCAGTGACGCCAATTCCATACACATGGCCGCTTTGCGTGATGAATTGCAGCGTAGTGAATATGCCTCTCGACTTGATAATACAATAATCCTTCAAACGGGAAAATTTGACGAGCTACTGCCGTCCATTCTCACCGACATCCGAAAGCGGCAAAGGCAAGGGCGAAGTTTTTTTGTGCTGGATCAGTGGGGATATACAGATGTGCCAATCCAAAGCCTCCAAAAAATATTTTCAAACTTGCAAAAACCAGAAGCGATTCTGACCTTTTCTATTGATGCCCTTCTCAATTACCTGCGCAAAGACGGTACTGGTTTGGACGGGTTGAAGCAATTCGGCGTCAATCCCGCATTCGTGAGCATGTGGCAGGAACTGAAGGACGACGAAAACTTTGGGCGGGCCACAGCGCAACGCTCAATAATGGAAGCAATTCGACATAATAGCGGAGCGCAGTTCTTCACTCCGTTCATGATGTATTCGAAAACTGACAAACGTTGGATGCTTCTGGCCCATTTATCAAAACACCAAGCCGCGCGAGACAAGATGCTCTCGGTGCACTGGGATCAACAGAACCATTTCCAGCATATAGGAAAGGGATCGCTTTTCGAGATGGGCTTCGATCATCGCCTGTTCGAGAGCAAAGACTCGTTATTTTCCTTCCGCCAAGACGACGAGCGAAAGCTTTTGAAGGAGTTGGAGGATGAACTTCCGGCACGTGTTATGGACAGCATGGTCGATAATGTTCTGGCAGTCGATCAGCTCTTGTCACAAATCGGGAATTTGACCGCCGCAAAGAACAATATGATTTTCGACGTTCTTCAAAAACTTGTAGGGGAAGGCGAGCTACAAATTATTAAAAAGGATGGCGGTCGAAAAAAAGCGAGCACTTTGATCGAAGTCTCCGACAAGCTTGTGCGCCCAGAGCAACCACTACTCTTTTCAAAATATTTCCCGAAGTGATGCTGAAGGACAAAATATGAAGGAGAGGTCAGAACGATTTTATCCTAGCCGCGCTTCAAATTCCTCGTACAGAAATTTTTCCCGTGTCAGATACCCTATCGCTTTAATAGATTTTTTAGCTGCGCGCCCAAACGCTGACGAGCCGATCAACGACCCCATGCAAACGACATATACAAGAGAATAGACGGTTTCGAAGTGCGTCGCAGACAGTGTAAATGCCCACTGGACAGTGATCGGCAAAATAAACAGAGAGGCCAGCAGGACACCGAACAAAAGTGTCAGAACAGATAGTATTCTTTGACGCCTTGAACGCTGCTCATATTGGCGTTTCCTAGTCTGTTTCCAGTGCCAATAATGGTTGTTGAGCTGTCCTTCCAGATAATGGCCACATTCACAGTATTTTTTCGTGAGATGTTGCCGACTACCGCAATTGTCACAGGAAAGAACATGGGGGTTGAATTGGCTTGGCTCTGGTGAACTCTCCGTGAACTCACGGAATAATTGAAACGCGTCAATATTCTTGAAGCACTGAGTAATAGCTCCCTTGCCCGTTGCCGCAGGAGATCTCGCAAAAAAGGGCAGATTTTGTTCGGGCGTCTTCGTCATGCTGCGTATGACACCATTTCGATCACATTGTTCATTTCCTGTCGTGGCGCGAACTTGATTGTCCGCAAGTCTCCGTATTTTAGCCAATATGCGGCATACAGGTGCCTCGCGAGTCTAGCTCTATTTTCCCGACTTATTCTGCGGCCATTCTCTCGAACCCAGTCGTCAATAAATTCATATATTTCATCGAGACGATCAAAGAGTTTATTGTCTCGTTCGAGCACCCGTTCCTCGCCGTCGTCATACGCGAGCCATAACAGATCAATTTCAAATATGTCGGCACATCTTTTGATGACGGTGAATGGTATTTCACGCTCATTGCGTTCGTAAAACTGATAACCGCTGCGACTAATGCCGAGCGCGCGTGCGAATTCCTCTTGGGAGAGCCCGTTTGATTGGCGCACCTGAGCAATCCGTTTCGCCAGTGAATTATCATGAAACGCCTGCCGCATCTCATTAATCCTCGTTAGAAATTGACACACATGTAGTCACGATGTAGCTAATACATATACCACGCAGCCACTATGCGCAACTTGAGACAGAAATGAACAAAAATGGAAGGACTTGAACTGATGTCATTCAGCAAGCCTGAACACGTCGTCAAACCGTTGGAAACACCTGCGGAACTCGCCGACCGCGTTGGCGTGCCTGTCTCAAATATCCGGCATTTGATCAAGTCTGGTGCGCTGGATCACCTTTTCACTTCCCCCGGTAAAAGAAATCCAAAGATCCCCGTTGGTGCGTGGGAGAGGTACGTTGAAAATTGTATGATACGTGCCTCTTACACTTCTGGGCACGATGAAAGGAAATCGCGATGAAACATTAATGCGCAACAGCAGATGACGGCAACGAGAAGGTCGTTGAAAAAGGTTGAGCTCGGAGGATTGCAGTCCGTCCGAGCTCTAAAATCGCTTTAGCACGATACCCTATTCATCCCCTTCGCAGCATCAAAAGTCAAGTCACATGCCCGCAATTCGGCGGGCATGACCGAATGAGCTTTGCTTCATGTCTGGGATGGAGGGCACGGTTCTTTGCCGTGCCACAGGACGTGTTCGATACAATTGAACAGTTAGAAAATGACATTCTGGCAGCCCGTGACCTTGATGGTGCGGCGCTGGTTCAGCGTTTGCGCGCACTTTGGAGTGAAGTGATTTCGGAGAATGAAATCCTCCGAGACGAGGCTCTGAAAGCAAATATGCTTAATAAACTGATGAAAACAGAAATTACGCGTCTGAAACGCCAGATAGCGAAACTAAACAAGACGCAATTCGGCGCGAAAGCCGACCATAATCCAAACAAGGCCACTGATGACCGAAGCCAGAGCGCGGATGATCAGAAAACCGATGATGCTGCGAATAAGTCTGGCAGTGAAAATGGAAGAGGCTCCGGCGGAGCGGCTGCAGGGCAACCTGAAGCAAAAGAGACGAAGCCGAGGAATACAAGCGGTCGAGGTGCAAGAGTCTGGCCGGAGCACATTAAAAAGCGACCGATATTCATGGGCACCAAGGACAAGAAGTGCCCTTGCGGATGCGGCGGTGGCATTATGGACATTGAAGAAAATGAAACGCTGGAGGTGATCCCCGCGCAGTACTACGTGGCGGTGCGGCAGTATCCCAAGTACCGGTGTCGCCTGCAAGACAAGATCCTCGGGACGACCTTTGAACCGCGCGTTTTTCCAAAAACCACGATGAGTAACGCGCTCATGGCCAATTCGATCACGATGCGTTTCGGTTGGCAACTACCATGGAACCGGCAGGAGAACATCTTTCTGTCGAAAGGCATCGAACTGCCCCGCAGCACTCTGATGCGGTGGTCAAACCGTCTGGCAAATGAAGCGCTCTTGCCAATTTACCAATTGATGGAACGGGAACTCAAAACGAACAGCGAAAGGCTGTTCATGGATGAGACCACCTTGCCGATGCTTCAACCCGGCAAAGGACAAACCAAAACTAGCTACCTCTATGCTCTTCTGCGTGACGACCGGTCATTCGCTGGAAATAAACCGCCGGTCGTGATCTATTATCCGCGGGACACTCGAGCGATGCACCATATCCATGACATATTGAGCGGGGTCTCGGCCTTTCTCCAATCCGACTCCTATGCCGGATACGGTCGGCTTGGACGACCGGGAACGCCCGTAGAACAAATCACACCGGTCAAATGCTGGGCCCATGCTCGACGAAATTTCACAGACGAATACGAATTCAACAAAACACCGGACGCCAAGACGGTCATTCGAATTATGGCCGAGCTCTATGAAGAGGAAGCGAAAATCCGGGGCAAACCACCTCTGATCCGCGTCGCGCATCGGCGACAGTTCTCGGTTCCCATTCTGGAGCGCTTAAAAGCATTCTTGGTCACGCATGCAGACCGTCATCTTTCGAAGAACAAGATGGGGCAAGCGATCCGCTATGTGCTTAGACAGTGGGGTGATCTGACACGATTTGTCGATGATGGGCGGATCGACCTCGACACCAATGCGGTTGAACGCATGTTCAAGCCGACCATTTTGCTGCGGAAAAATGTGAATTTTCTTGGAAGTGATGAGGGCGCAGAGGCATGGGGAATTCACAGCTCAATCATCGAAACCTGTAAACTCAATGCGGTGAATGCAGAGCCCTATTTGAAATGGGTTTTCGACCAGATCGCGATGAAACTCCCACGCTCTGAATATGAGAAGTTACTGCCATGGAACGCTCCACCTGAGTTTCGGATCAAGCGCTAAGTCTTTTGAGGGCGCTATTCTCATGCCGTGCCAAGGCCTTTCTGGTGCAATCCTAAAAGTGAAATTGCGAGGGCTGGCAACACCTTCAAACGGAGTTTGGTGGCAAATACATCCCTCTCTTTTCCGCTTAGCCTCTTTTGTGAGAATTAGCATGACAGGCACTCGACAAAGCTGGCTTGCGGGGTGAATTAAGTACCCAGTTTCTTACCGCATTCACTTCTAGTTGGTCTGATCGAGGGTTTTTTATATATTCCGGTTCGGGACAATGGGGCCGGATAATGAACGAAAAGACGACAAGCGCGCCGGCAGGGCTGGCAGGGTACTACTATCAGGTCGATGTCTCAATCTACCTTGCACTTGATCTTATGCTGGTGCGGAAGCGGCTCGACGCGATCACCCTCGAACCCGCCAACCATGAGGACCTCGCCGCCGACCTGAAGGATGACATGCACGTCTCGGGCGCGACGCGCACCACGATCGGAGGCTATCCCCTCATCGTACAGGCCAAACTTCGACAAGGTGAGCCCTGGTCGGGCACCGATCTTGAAACGCTTCTAAACAAGGGGAAAAAGCGCAAATCCCCAAATACACACTTAACAGAAGACAAGACGCTTCGGTACTTGCTAGTCACCAGCGCTGCCACCAAGGGTGTCGCCCGTGATCTGCGAATGGCTTCGGTAGGCGGCACGTGGCCTGCGAAACTGCCGCAGGACATCGGATCGCGTCTGCCCGGCCTAGACGGGCGCGTCGCCGTTCTCGACGGTCTCGACGAGGCAAAACTCGATGGTCAGATCCGTGACCTTTTGCAAACGACCTGCAAGGTGCCTCTGCCCCACATCTCGGAGTGCATTCAGGACCTGCGGGCCGTCGCGCTCAAACATATGCGCAACGGTCCCAGCGTCTGGACACGCGAGGCCTTGGAAAAAAATATCACCGCCTTCGGCGGTTACCTTACTACAGCGCCCGAGGTTAGAATGTTCGTCAAGCCGACGAACTGGGATGAGCTGCAGCAAAAATTGGCGACACAGCACGGAGTGATCATCAGTGGCAGTTCGGGGACCGGAAAGACAACGGCAGCCGAAGTGCTACTCGACGAACTACGCAGGGCTCCGGATGGCGCGTTCAAAGTAATCCGTGTGACAGGCGGGCCTGAGCAGGTCTGGAATTCGAGGGAGGCCGGTCGCGTCGTCTTTATGATTGAAGACCCTTGGGGCAAGTATAGGTATCATCCCGAGCAAGGTGTCTGGAACCGCGACCTTGATCGCATGCTGAACGACGCACACGCTGACCGACAGTTCATTGTCACCACCAGGTCCGATGTCTTTAAGGAAAGCGGTGAACGGCTTTCAGGGCGATGGTTCGTTCCACTGGAGACGCGGCACTACGGACAGAGCGAACGCTTCCGGCTATTCGACAATCAGCTGCGGCTTCTGCCCGAAGACTTGAAGTCTTCAGTCTATTCGCACCATGACCTAGTCCTCAAACGGCTCGAAAGCCCGTATGAGATGCAGAAATTCTTCGACGGGCTCGCGGACGAGCGAGGATCCGACGAAACCATGCCGAGCTTCATTCACCGCTGCCTCGATCGCGCGCACATCGATGCGATTGAGAACACGATCGTAGATCAGATTCAGGTGCGCGAGGACACGCTTCCTGCGATCGCGGTCTGGGGTCTTCTAAAAGCGCTCCCGCGACTGTCATGGGAGGTGGTGCCCCAGCTCGCTGATGCAATTGGCGAGAGCGAGCTGGAACTAGAGGATAAGATCATCCCGCTGATCCGATTCATGGCCGCTGGGCGTAACCTGCGTCAACCGAACCATGTACTTAGCTACTATCACCCACGCGTCGAAGCGGGGCTGGAGCGGATCGTCAAGGGTCACCCTGGCCGTGCGGCTCGCCTTCTTGGTGCGATGGTCGATATTCTGATTGCTGCCGACAGCGATGACTGGGGCCACGAGGCGGCGGCGCGCCTCGTCCAAGGTGCTAAGAAAGATCGCGTCCGGATAAAGGTCAGTCCAGGCGCCCAGGCGGCGCTTGATTGCTACGTTCGTTCTCTACTGCTGACAGCCTCCGACACCCTCGAAGCTGACCTAAAGCTTGCGGCAGACGTTGGCTCCCCCTCTGACACGACTGCTCTGTTCGCGCGTTGGGTCAGCGCACGAGGAACTGAATTTGAGTGGCTTCAGGACTGGGAAGAAACACCCATTAGCGCATCGGATGCCGCTCGGATGCTGGCCGATCCCGATGTGGGACAAGTCGCGGGTAGATTCATACGAGAAATCCTAATTCGAACAAATGATCGCTTCCCAGACGACTTCGCTGAGCGTATCGCCGCCGTAGCCGGTACCCAGACCGATGCATTCCTTGATGCGGCGATGCGGATGGTTAGTTTCGGCCACGATTTCAATGCCCGCTTGGTTGGTCAGAGTGCATTGGTGGATTTCGCCAGGTTTGAAGCAGTGGTCGACGCCGCAATCGATGTGAACATCCGCCTGCGAGACGACGACGACAGATCAGTTTGGCTCGAAATCCGCAATGGTGAACACAGCGAGGGCTACGCCGAGCACCTCGCCGATATGCATGCGGACGACGGGGATACGGCTGACACTTTCAACTGCCTTTACGTTGCCGAGTTGCGTAGCCGGTCAGGCTGGAATGCCATTATAGCACATCGCCATGCAGCTGAACTGGTCTGGGGCTGGATTCAAGTGGTTGGTGCCAAAGGTATTGCTCCGCAGCGGGGCGAAATGGTGGGGCTTGCCGATGCTGCGCGCGGGCATCGCCACCATGCGCGCTTTTGGGAACTGGCCCGCGAGAAATGGTCGGCTGATCTCAACTCGCGGCTAGCCGACGATCTCAGGACGCCCGACCTAGCCGATGACACACGCCATGCCCTACTGAAGACCATGATCATACAGGCACCATTGATCGGGCTATCCTGGCTCAACGAGATGACTAACGCCCAGAATCTTCAGGGCGTCTTGCGGGCGATGACCGATCTGCGCGAACTAACGAACGGTTACGATCTCGAGGCAGAGGTTTCGGCCTTTGCAAATAACGCGTTGGGTCAATGCGGGCCTTATGAGCCTTTGGCAAGGGCGGTGTTTGAACAATGCTACTACGCGCTGTCGCCAACCGAAATCGAGCAGCTCGAAATACTCGACGCTACCGCCAGTCCCGATCTGGAATTGGAGCAGGCGCGCCTCCTCGCGGCGGCGGGGCGCCCGGTCCGAACCTATGTTGAAAGCTTGCTTGCGACGAAGTGCGACGAACTAAAGGACATCCGGCGCGCCACGAACGCGCTTGCTATCGCTATTAGGGAGGGCCTCACGGATATCGTACAGGGCGCGCTTACGCACCGGTTCGCCAATGTCCGCCGCGACGCGTTGCTCTCGATCTCTGCCCCCCTCACCGCGCCGCTTCCCGCGCACATTCTGGCAATGGCACACGACAAGGGCAGCGGCGTACGCCAAGCACTCGTCGAAATCCTCAAAGCTAAGCCCGAAGCGACCCATCAGTCGACCCTTATAGGTCTGATCGCGGATAAGTGGACACGGGCCGATATATTCTATGGCGAGGAGGTGAGCTATCCGATTGCCTCCTCCGCCGCCCAGTTGCTGGGCGAACAAGCCTCGCTCTTCGCTGACGCGATTGACATTTTGATGGCGGAGGCCGCCGTGACCAGCGATTCCGGCCTGCGCGACGCTCTGCTGTTAGCTGTCGCCAAACAGGGCGATGTCGCAGGCCGTGATCGGCTGGCGGACTTGGCACTCGAGTTCGGTCGCCCCGGTTTGCACTCGGCCGCCGCCGAGGCTCTTTTCCTAGCTGGGGATCGGTCGGACGCACGCGCGGCACGTTTTGAACCGCACATTCTGCGCGGACACGGCCGTGCGGCGTCTGTCGTTACGTCCATGGCGTTGGTGGTCGGCGCGACAGGCGACAAGACCGCTGTCCTGGCGCTCGCCCGCAAGCTATTTGTGAACCCTGATCGGTCCGCACTCGTCGTTGCGCTGCTGTTTGGTTCGATTTTTGGCGAGGATGGGCTGTATGACGAGCTCGCAGCAATCCTATCCGACGAAGTCCGTGATGGCCTTTTAGCCGCCTTCACAGACGGTGCGCTGGCCCCGCGAACGCTTCTTGACGCACTAGGCGATTTCAAGCTTCGCGCTGCGGTCATCCAACGCTTAAGCAGTTTTTTCGAGCCCAAGCCGAAGGATGTCGTGCCTTCACTTCCTGTATCACCAATCGCAATCTAGTGCGTGCCTCTCGCAACGCCTAGTACCGGCGTCGGACTTAACCCTTCGTGGACCGCGATGGCTTGACTGCGGACCTTCGCGGCACTTTGCACGAACGGAGCAGCCATGGACGGCCCGCAAGTAAATCATCATTCGTAGGTCTCGGACGGCAAAGGCACAGTGACATACACGTATTAACTCGGTAGACAGATCATGAATGGTCATGCAGGGGCCTATTCCGAAGGGGAGAGCTGACTTGAGCGACCGCTTGATGATCGACATATGTGCCTACGAAATTCGTGCAGATATGCGTGGCTTTGATGCTCTTGCTCGACTCCACACTGAACTTGCAAGGTTCAGCGATGAAAAGATCGGGATCGATTGCCAGAGACTCGGCTGGATCGATGCACAGCTCGGCGCATGTCTATTAACGATTGTCAATCTGTCGAGAGCTCTGGGAAACGATATTCAGATTTTCAACATTGCACCGCGCATTCAATCGATCCTTCAAAAAAACAAAACTCTTCTGGGATCCCGTGCTGATGTGCATGGAACCACAATACCTATCACGCAATTTGACAGGGACGATGAGGTTAAATTTTCTGATTTCACGAGGTCTCGCCTTATGCGACGGGAAATGCCTCGAATGAGCGACGGCCTGAGGGGGAAATTTTTCGAGGGTATTGATGAGTTGTTTGCGAATAGCGCATTGTGGTCCAATTCTCCGATTCCAGTGTTTGCTGGCGGTCAGTACTTTCCTAGATTAGATCGGCTGTCGTTCATTCTGTCCGATGGTGGACAAGGCATACAGGGTTCTCTCGCGGCGGCTGGTCGCCAATTCAAGGCACCTGAAGATGCAATCGATTGGGCTATGGAGATGAATAATAGTGCGCGGCAGGGTGATATTCCAGGTGGTCTCGGCCTTGGCATTTTGAAGGACTTCGTCACAATGAATGGGGGGTGCCTGCTCGTGTGCTCACATTCAGGGTATTGGGAGGCCCGCAATGGGCACGTTACCAAACATCGAATATCAGGCATATACCCCGGTACGGCCGTTTCATTAGAAATCAATACATCGGATACCAAGTCGTACCATATGCAGTCATCAATCAACCCTCACGAAATATGGTAAAAATGAAAGCTATCAGGATATCTATATCTTCCATCGTGGGTGGAGGTATATGCGTCGCAGCATCGGACGGCCAAGCAGTGCATCGGGAAATCTACAAGGTTATCTCGAGCGGAGAACGAGCAGAAATATCTTTCTTTGGGGTAACGCGTATGACCACTGCTTTCTTGAACGCAGCAGTTGGTCAACTTTACGGTGAATTTGACGAAGAGACACTGAAAAAGCATTTAGCTCCTCCGGTCGACTTCGAGGAGTGGCACCTTCGTAGGCTGAAGATGGTTGTAGATAGAGCTAAGGCTTATTTCTCAGACCGAAAGCGCATCGAAGAGATTTTTGACAGCATCAAGCATGACGACGATGACTGATATAATTGACGCCAATAAGGAGTGTGGGTTCGAGGGGCAATTTGTACTCTTTGATACAAATATATGGATCTATATTTATGGAAACGATCCAAGGGGCGATGAGGCTGCGATCTATAGTGAGTTTTATGATAGCCTGCTGAAGGCTGGAAATACTGTAATCGTCAATGAACAGATCATATCTGAGTTCTTCAATCGCTTTTGCAAGATGGAATTTGACGCCTTGTTTGGCAGAAATATGGGGGGGCAATTCAAGCGTCTTAGGAAAACATCTGATGAGTTAAAGGAAAAGATTGAAGCTGTGAAAGATATTTGCCTCGAGATACTTGAGGATTGCGTCTATCAGCAATCCAACCTTGAAGAGGAATGTCTGATGAAGAATTTGACTAACGCAGCAAAAGGAGAGCTGGATCTTACGGATGCTGCGCTGGTGAGTGAATGCATCGCAGGAGAGTATGTTTTGGTTTCCCATGATGCTGATTTCGCTATGTCCGGTATCAAGTTTGCAACAGCAAACGGGCGCGTTTTACGGGGAGCGGTCTAGGCTCCGATACCGCTGGACGTTAAGGCTAGGAGTTAGCTGAAGCGGTGATTGTCCCGTACGGCCAAGCCAGAGTCGTGATTGGCAAACGTGGGGCGAGCAGCTGACATCCGCCGTGTCTTGCTGTAATGACCGGTTTGGGCCGAAAGAGCCTATGTGTAGTGTTTCATATTGGCGCTATGCGCCAATATAGAGGCCGTGCCTTGCTCAGAATAGAGGTCAAAATGGGGGGCTGTTGTAACGCTTACCTACTTTTGGGTCGCCACGCTCCTAAGCTAGGACACGCGAACCACCAAAACCTCGTGGAAGAAACCACAACGCTATCCCAAAGTGAACCGACGCCCGACATGACCGCGCGTCCGTTCAATCGACAGTGCCACCAGCACCGT
>JABXIQ010000007.1 GCA_013373015.1 Kangiellaceae bacterium | reverse complement strand
AGGTGCTGGTCTTGGTATTCGTTTCTTACGCCATTTAGCGCGTACACGTATTTTGCTGCATATTGTGGATTTAATGCCATACGACCAATCGGATCCGGTTGAGAACTTTCATGGCATTATGAATGAGCTTTATAAGTACAGTGAAAGCAAAGATATTTCCTTAAAAGATAAACCTGTGTGGTTAGTCTTTAATAAAACCGACTTGATGCTTGAAGATGAAGCTGATGAGCTTATCAAAGGCTTTATTGAGCGCTTGGAATGGGATGGCCCAGTGTTTCGTATGTCTGCGGTGAAAAAAGAAGGAACTCAGTTGATCTGTAATGAGATCATGGAATACTTAATTGAGAATCCTCAGATCCGTAATTTTGAAACTGAAGAACAAACCCAAGAATTCCACTGGCCAAAAGTGGGTGAGTCTGATGAGCCCGAAGAAGACGATTGGGATGATGATGATTGGGATGATCTAACATTGGATGATATTGATCCTAATTTTGTGTTGGAAGATGATAAATAGCGATTCTAATTAGAAATATGTTGCAAATCTAACCAAAGTTATTAAGAATAACAATAGGTTAGAGCTTTTTTCCAAAAGCAGGTTGATTATACAGTTAAGCAAAGGAGCATGCTTGGCAGTTAGAAAGCAATATCAAGAAAATCTTTTATTAGACGCTTCCGATAGTGGTGAGCGTCTAATTGCTTTGTTCCGATTACTTATTTATTCGGTTATTGGCATTATTCCCATCGCCATATACTTATTAACCGAAGATTCCCGCCCTGAGCTTGTGATAACGGCTTTTGCTTCATTGGTAGCTATTGCATTCGCCGTCCTTGTCTATATTTTGACTTTAGAAAAAGTGCGTTGGCCTAAGTTGGCTTGGTATGCCACCTTTTTCGACATTTCATCCGTTTCAATTATTCTGCTGTTGTTTGCACTGTTTGGTAAACCTTTGGTGGCGACCAATAGTATGATCATTTGGCAATTCTATGGTGTGATGATTTTTATTAGCACTTTGAGGCTTAATTATCGTATTACTGCATTTGCTGGGGTTATCTGTATTGTGCAATATTTTCTGTTAACGGTATTTATTGCTTACCGCTGGCAGCTCACTCAGGAGGGTGTTTTTTCTGAATCATACGGTTCGTTCTATTGGCCAGTACAAATTGCCAGAATTTTGATTTTAGTTGCCATTACGGCTGTATCAGTGGGTTTTGTGATACGCAGTCGTCGTTTAGTGATTTATTCGGGAACCGATAGTTTAACCGGCTTAAAAAATCGAGCTTATTTCGAGTATAAATTCAGTAGTTTATTAAAAGACTCGTCGATTCATGAGCAACCGATTACTTTGGCCTTTTTGGATATGGATCATTTTAAGTCGATTAATGATCGTTATGGCCATGCCACAGGCGATTTGGCGTTACAAAAAACGGCTGATGTGTTGCGTAAACACGCTGAGCGTTCTCATGTCGCGCGTTGGGGCGGTGAAGAGTTTGTCATGATGTGGAAAAATACCAATAAACAGCAAGCGTTGGAAATTATTAACGATATACGCTTTGAATTGCGACATGGGTTTGAGGTTGAAGATAACTTAAATCTTAAATTGAAATTGAGCGCAGGGTTGGTTGAAACTCCGCGAGAAAGCGACAATCCACATGATTTAATTAATATAGCTGATGATAGAATGTTGATGGCTAAGCGTAAAGGACGCGATCAAGTGGTGTTAGAATAAATGATATGCGGATTTTATATTTACAATAAAAAGGCCGCTTAGGGAAGCGGCCTGTGACTATAGGCAGTCAAATGAACATCCATGTTAGGGATAGCTATCTCTTAGCTTATGCGATTAACGACCTTCACGGCGTAACGCTGAAGCTGTAAATTGGTTGT
Organism: Kangiellaceae bacterium; assembly: GCA_013373015.1. Lineage (GTDB taxonomy): Bacteria > Pseudomonadota > Gammaproteobacteria > Enterobacterales > Kangiellaceae > Kangiella. The sequence continues at coordinate 167,066 of JABXIQ010000007.1, read as the reverse complement.
ACTTCAATGGAGTTTGGAAGTCGTACATGTTTTCTTTGTTGTCCAAGCCAAAAGCAATGTAACGCTTAGCATTCAAATCATGGATCACATCTAAAGTACTCCACAACACAGGCACTTCGTAGTAGTTCAAAGCATGAGCTTCGGCTACGCGCCATAACTTACCTTGGTTATCATAATGATCAACCAGTGCTGCTTGCCAACTGTCTTCGTCCAAGTAGAAGGTACGACGGCTATAGATGTTTTGCTCAGTTGATTTTAAGGTCGCTTCTACAACCCACACACGGTGTAATTCGTAACGAGCAAGATCTTGGTTGATGTGACCTGGTTTGATGATGTCATTGTAGTTCAACTGATCACTGTGCAACTTGTATGAGTTATATGGAATGAACATTTCTTTTTTGCCCACAATCTTCCACTCGTACTTATCAGGAGAGCCACTGAACATATCAAAGTTATCTACAGTTGATAAACCATCGGAAGCCAAAGCAGGGGCATCATAGGCGACAGTTGGTGTACGTTGTGCGCGACGACGGCCAGGATCGTAACGCCATGCACGACGTGGATCTTCAACTTGATTAGCGGTTTCGTGAACAAGTAATACTTGTCCTGCTAGACGCGAAGGAGCCGTAATGCGCTGTTTGTACAAGAATAGTAAATTGTCTTTTTCCGGGTTTTCTTGAACATAGTACTGCAATGACTCTTGCTCAAATTTAACTGGGGTAAAGCTACCGTCTTCTTGTGGAGTTACTTGTATATATTCACGCGTAATGTATTCACCGCGGTAACGTGTTAAGTGATTCCAAATTGCTTCTAAACCGTTTTGTGGAATAGGGAATGGAACACCAACTTTAGCATTGTTCAGACCCGCACCATCAGCAGTTAAGGTTGCCTTAAGCGCATTTTTCTTGCTGTAGTCGTACACTTTCTGTGGGAAAGATGCTGTACGGTGGGTTGGAAACACCTTGATAACATAGTCAGGATATTGTTTGATCATTGCCACTTGGCCTGCTGACAAGTGATCTTTGTACTTTTCAACATTGGTTTGATCAATAACTAATAGAGGTTTTTCTTCAGCAAAAGGATCTTTGTGGTGTTCGCCAACTTGATAGCCTTTTGGTACACGATTAAGGCCGCCATCCCAGGCAGGAATTGAACCGTTGGCATTACCAGAGCGCTCTGCGCCCATAGGAGTAAGTTCATTATCAAGTTTTGCCGCTTCTTGCGGAGAAACTTTAGCCAAAGCGGGTGCACTGATGATTACAGTTGCTGATAAAAGGATTGAATAAAGCTTTTTCACGATTATCTGCCTCTTGAGACGATGGATGAGGCGCGCATTCTACAGATCCGACCTGTGTTGTCAATAACTGGTCGTACCTGCGTCAGAAAAATTTACAATTAAGGTGCGGAACAATTGTGAGAAGAGTATAAAATCATAAGCTAAAGTAATAAATGCAAAAAAATCAATAAGTTATTGTTTTTTTTGCGGATAGGCGGTAAGGGGCTAAAAAACATAATGTAATCTTAGGGATTTGTGCAACTGGCGAAAAATGAATCGTTTTAGAGCAAAAAAGATTGCTAATACAGATGGTGTTTATCTTTATTTACTAGGTTAAAAGTAAATAAAGGTACTAATAATATTGAGTGATTAATATCTGTAAACAAACGATTTTGATAAACGATTAATGTTGGCAAAGGGAATGATTGTGGTCAAAACGTCACTTGCTAGCTGCCTATCTATCAATTTATCCGATACGTTTATCTTGCATTAAGTGCAAGGTATTGCCCTCTGAGTCTTTGAAAGCTAATAACCAACTTTCATGGGTTTCAGTTTTATGAATGATCATGGGTGCTTTAATGATCTCCGCTTTGTTCTGCTTTAACGTGCTGAAATCATTATCAATATTATCTGTTTGATAATAAATAAATGGGTTTGATTGATACTCTGGATTAGTGCCAAGATACAAGCGTGTGCCGTAACAATCAAAGAATGCCATATTCTGCTCTGGGAACGACATGACTAAGGTTAAACCTAAAATTCTTTGATAAAAATCAATCGCTCGATCAATATCTTCTACGTTTATGTGAATTTGTTGGATTCCAGTGATCATAAAAGCCTCAATAGATTATTCTAACTTGCAAAATTGAGTGATACGAATATACTTAACTATAGTTAATATTTTACTTTTGTCAATTTGTTTGCGTGCTTATGAAAAAATTAGATATTCCTGAAGGATTGGAGCAAAATCAATGCAATGATATTGCTAATCAATTGCATAGCTTAGCAGTGAATTTATTGCGTGATGCCCGTAAACATGACGCGCAAAGTGGCTTAACGCCTGAGCGCTTGTCGATTTTGTCAGTGCTGGTGTTTACTGGTCCTAAAACTATTAATCAATTGGCAGAAATGGAACAGGTGTCAGCGCCAGCCATCACCAGAACCGTCAAAAGCCTAGAAAAGTTGGGCTATGTTATTAAATCACGTTCCAAAAACGATCAACGCGTGGTTTATGTTGCTGCAACACGAAAAAGCCAGCAAACGCTAGAAGATGCGCGTAAATTTCGTGTAAAGGAGATTGCAAACCGACTACAATCGTTAGACAGTAACCAAATGCAGCAAATACAAAACGCAATAAACATTCTTGATCTTGAATAGCTTTTACTCGCAAACACGACAATTTTACCGACAACACAACAAGGTTGTTCATTCTTTATGGATAGCTTTGATTGTTTTCGCCTTATCCGAAGTCATTTTTAGCTGGCTATTTGCTAATACCGTTGCTCAAAGCCGTCCTTTTCCTTGGATAGCTGTATGGCAGGCCCTATACATTATTGCTGCATGGTGTGGCTGGGTATTAATACTCGGGCGTCTAATAGATTACATGCCAATTAATTCAAGTAAGCATAGGTTATTTCACCTAGCTATTGGCTTATGCTTTATTACTGCGCATATAGCTCTAATGGCAACATCTTGGTTTATTTTTAAAGCCGAGCTGGTCGACAAAGTGACCTTCGGCTTTGTTTTTAAAGAGCAGTTTTTTAAATGGTTTTATATCGAATTGTTTATTTATGTTGGTGTGATCTTGATTTGGTCCTGGCGTTTGACTAGTCACCAAAGTAAGACTGGCGACTCTAAAGTCCGTGCAGCTAATAGTAGTAACGAAAGAATTAAGATTAAGCTTAATGATGGTAGTTTTCGTTTAATTGAGCCTGCGGCGATAAGATGGATTGAATCTGATAGTAACTATGTTCATCTGTACGTTAATGACAGTAGCATTATGTACCGTGCGAGTTTGTCAGATTTAGAGCAAAAACTTGGTAATAACTTTTTCCGCTCACACCGTAGTGCCTTAGTAAACCTTCGCTATGTAGAAAGGATTAATGGCAATCATATCTGTTTAAAGAATGGTGAGCGAGTTCCAATGAGCCGTCGCCAGCGCAGCTTATTGATGCAATTACTTAAACAGGCATAAAGTTAACGACCACTAATCACAAGACGGTAACCGCTCATCACAAACCTTTGAAATTCATATGATTTCTTGTGTTTCATATAAGTTGTGGTTTAACAACTTATAATGAGGAATCAATGAAAATTATAATGTCATTAGTAAAAATAGGTGCAATTGTCTGTGTTTGTTGCGCTTTATTGGCTTGTCAAAAGACAACAAATAACGACTCTGTAACAGCTTTAACTGAGCAACAGAAAGTTAATCTTATGCAGCAAAATGACCAAGGGGTTGCAATTGATGGTTATAGCCCCGTGTCTTATTTTGAGCGCGGTAAGGCTGAACCTGGCTCTCCTCAATTTAGTGCTCACTATAATGGAGTCACTTATTGGTTAACTGATTCTGCGCAGCTATTGGCGTTTAACGCTAATCCTGAAAAGTATGCGCCAGCACATGGTGGTTGGTGTTCTTTAATGATGTCTGGGTCGGGTAATTTAACACCAGCCAATCCTGAATCTTGGAAAATCGTAAATGGGAAACTACTTTTGTTTTGGGCTGGGCAATATAAAGATATGCAGATCAGCGGTTTAAAAAATTGGGCCAGTAAAACCAATAATGAAACGGATAGGGAGCTGAAACGTTTAGCTGATGCAGAAGAGCAGTGGCAAGAGATTCAGCAGGGAAAAAATACTGGGTTGGTTATTTTCTCACAAAAGGACAATGAACGTTTAAACGCCCAACAAAGAGCAATGGCAAAAGACGCGAGCCAATAATTTTCAGAAACAAAAAAAGCCGCGACTAAAACCAGTCGCGGCTTTTTAAATTCTTTGTAACGACGTATTGGCTTATAAAGCTTGGATACGTGCGTTCAAACGGCTCTTATGACGAGCAGCTTTGTTACCGTGGATAAGGCCTTTGTTAGCAGCTTTATCAATTACTGATACAGCACGGTCATAAGCAGCTTGTGCTTCCGCTTTGTTGCCTGCTTCGATAGCATAAACAACTTTTTTAATGTAGCTACGTAGCATTGAGCGACGGCTTGCGTTGTGCTGGCGACGAGCTTCAGCTTGACGAGCACGTTTTTTGGCAGATTTGATGTTAGCCAAGGTGAACTCCTAAACAGGTTAAACAAAATACATAAAATTAAGGCCGCGAAATATACAGCTTTTACAGGCTAATATCAAGCCTATAGCCGCCAAAAATCAGTAAAATCGACATAATTATGGCAATTTGCTGGCTTTTGTCACTGACCACTGGTTACCGGCGCTATTATCCCTTAAACTTGCCGCCAATTACAGTGGATTTTTTGTGAAAGTGTTTTTCTTGCTTATATCAGTAGGAATTGTTTTTCTAAACCTGTAATCAATTGAAATATAAGGTTTATTACTTGAATTAAACAAGGGGATTTGATGGCCAGCTTATTGAAATCAAGCACCATCGTCAGTTTTTGGACCATGATGTCGCGCATTCTTGGGTTGGTGCGCGATGTGGTATTGGCCAATTTATTGGGTGCTGATGGAAAATCGGATATTTTCCTTGTAGCGCAAAAAATCCCTAATTTCTTACGCAGACTATTTGCCGAAGGCGCCTTTGCTACAGCCTTTGTGCCAGTTTTTTCAGAATACTACGAAAAGCGCTCAAAACAAGAAACACTCGAACTGTTAAGCAAAGTCTCAGGTACATTAGGCGGTTTTTTATTTGTCATTACAATAATTGGTGTCTTAGGCTCACAAGGCTTAATGGCGATTTTTGGTTTCGGTTTTTACGTCAATGATCCTGCTAAGTTTTACCAAGCGTCAGAGTTACTCAAGATCACATTCCCTTATATTTTCTTTATCTCGCTCGTCGCTATGTATAGCTCGGTACTTAACACATTGAACCGTTTTGCCATACCTGCCTTTGCGCCAATTTTACTGAATGTTTCAATTATCGGCATGGCTTGGTTTGCTGTGCCTTATTTCAGTGAGCCCGTGTATGCTTTGGCTTGGGGGATTTTTATCGCAGGTGTTGCTCAGCTATTGCTGTTGATACCTTTTTTATGGAAAGAGGGCTATCTCACAAAACCAAAATGGGCTTGGAAAGACAGTGCGGTAAGACGCATTATGAAACTGATGCTGCCTGTTATTTTTGGAGCTTCTGTTAGTCAAATTAATCTGTTGATTGATACCCAAATTGCCTCGCTATTAAACGAAGGCAGCATTTCATGGTTGTATTACTCTGATCGAATGTTGGAGTTCCCATTGGGAATATTTGGCATCGCTATAGCTACCGTCTTATTACCGACTTTATCAAAGTATTTTGCCAAAGAGGATATGCAACACTATTCAGGCACTTTAGATTGGGGATTGCGCATGGTATTGATGATTGGTATCCCAGCAGCAGTAGGTTTATTGTGGCTGGCTGAACCGATCATGATCACCGTTTTTCAACATGGTGCTTTTACTGCTGAAGACTCCTTCAAAGCAGGGCAGAGCTTACAGGCTTATTCGCTAGGTCTGATTGCTTTTATGATGGTTAAAGTCTTTCTAACAGGCTTTTATTCGCGCCAAGATACCAAAACTCCAGTTAAGATTGGTGTGATTTCGGTAGTGAGCAATATCGTACTGAATTTAGCCTTGTTTAAGCCTTTTGGCCATGTCGGTTTAGCCGCTGCTACCAGTATTGCAGCCTTCATCAACGCTATTTTGTTGTATCGCTATTTGCACAAACATGACCATCTTAAAATCTCCAAGAAAAGTTGGATTTGGATTGCAAAATTAATAATCGCAACAGGAGTGTTGTTAGCGGGTTTATGGTATTTCGACTTTAGCATTGAGCAGTGGCAATCATGGACGCGCTTTGAAGCCATTGGCATGATTTCAGCAATTATTGGCGCCACCATTGTGGTTTACGGTGTTTTGCTGGTGCTTATGGGGCTAAGACCAAGGGACTTTAGGATTAGCAGATAATTATATTTCATGGACTCCCGCTTTCGCGGGAATCCACTATTTTTCTTTCAGAATAGCCTTATACCTAGGATTTTGATGCCTTTCTAAATAATAAACTAACTCTTGGCTGTCAGGCTTATATTCTAACATCCAGACATTGCTTTGTGCGGCAGGAATTAAATTAGCTGTATGAGCATCAGCATGAAAAAACTGTTTATATTCAGTGCCTTGCTCATCTTTATAATCTTTAGCAAAGCCGCCATACATGGTAACTTCGTCAGGGGTGCCGTCATGATGGCGGTGGTCGTGTTTGAGCAATAAACCTTGTTCTGTTTTGCTAATAATCCAAGTGCGTGAATGATCTTCGCCAACCACAAAGGGAATGCGGATTTCAGTATCTGAACATGACTTAACAGTCGCAACTAATTTCTTGCCTGCAAAATCATGGCTAGGATCATCAGGGTATGCCGTGTTGCCGACAAATTGTTGTCCGCACAAGCTCTTGAGGTTTGCAAAAAAAGCGTTTTCTGAGGTGCTTAATGATGCCTGTGATGATGAGCGTGAGATGTTATCTGATGTTTGTGCAGGTTTATTGTGCATTGCACAAGAGCTTATAAAAAATAGTGAAAATAATGTAAGAGTAATGTTTTTCATAATATTAATGCTTATAGGGTATGTTTTTACCAAGTTGACGTTTGACGGCAATGGATTGATTTTTGCCCATCAATATTTTCCATTGTGCAGCAGTTTCTCCTGCTAGCATATAGCGATCAAAATCTTGCCAGCGTTTGTGATAGAGCTTTTTAATGGCGCTAATGGCATCGGGAGAGCGTTGCTTGAGTTGTTCCGCTAAGATCATCGCCATTTGCTTAGGGTTATTGGCAATCTCACTGATTAAATTTAACTCAAGTGCTTGCTCTGCAGTAAGCTCTTCTGCAGTCATGGCAAGTTTCATCGCTTGATCTTTGCTCATGCAATCACGCAAAGCTAAGGTACCGCCCATATCGGGGATTAGCCCCCATTTGGATTCCATAATTGATAATGAGCTGGCTGATTCAGCAATCCGATAATCTGCACCAAGCGCAATCTGCATTCCGCCACCCCAGCAACGACCATGAATGGCGGCTATTACGGGTACTTTGAGTTTACGCCAGCCGACACTAGCTTTTTGTGCTAGATTGGCGTTACCAGGTAACCACTTCCACAACAGTTTTAGACCAGTCATTTTATTGCCAATAACTGATTTAACATCCAGTCCAGAGCAGAAATCTTCACCTTCGCCGTTGACTATCACTACTCGAATAGAATGGTCTTTGCTGATCTGACGCTGTACTTTGGCCAGTTGTTTAAACATCCTATAGTCCAAGGCATTACGTTTGTCTGGTCGATTGAGTGTGACAAAGGCAATTTGTTGCTTGATTTCGAGCTCTATGCGGCTTGTATCATCTGATTGCGACATTGGCTAATCCATTCTTTTTATTGAAAATTTCAATCTAAATTGGGTTTTGATAGGCTTGATAATTGCATAATCACAACAATATAACAAATAGTTGCGGTTCTTGCCGATTAAAGGTTAATTATTAACCCAATAACCGCTATAATTGCCCGCTTTGAATGAATCGTCTGCTGGGCTGAGTTCGTCCGCAGGTAAATCAATGCAAGCAGTGAGAAACAGGCTTAGATGCGCTTAATTCGAGGGTTGTACAGTTGTCCGATCGAGCTCTTTAAGAAGGGGTGTGTGGCGACCATTGGTAATTTTGATGGCGTTCACTTAGGACATCAGGCAATAATCAAGCGGTTAACTGATAAAGCCACTGAATTACAATTACCAAGCGTGGTGGTGTTATTCGAGCCTCATGCGCAAGAGTTTTTTCGCCCAGATCATGCGCCAGAGCGTTTATTTAAGCTAACCGATAAGGTTAAAGCGCTTGAGGCTTTGGGCGTTGACTATGTGCTCTGTTTGCGTTTTAACCGTGAGTTAGCTCAGTTGAGTGCGCAGGATTTTGTGCGTCGCGTTTTGCTGGAGCATTTGCGAGTGAAGCACTTGTTTATTGGTGATGACTTTAGATTTGGTCATCAGCGCACAGGTGATTTTGAATTGTTGAAAAGTTATGACTTTTCAGTTGAAGCCAATCATTCAATCACGCACACAATTGATAGCAAAAGTATAAGAATTAGTAGTAGCCAAGTGCGCCAAACTATTCGAAATAATGATTTTGAATTGGCAAAGTTACTATTAGGCAAAAGCTATCTTGTTTGTGGCAAAGTTGCGCATGGCGATAAACAGGGCAGACAGATTGGCGTTCCAACCGCGAATATCGCTTTGAAAAGGCGTAAAAGCCCTTTGCAAGGGGTTTATGCGGTCAAGGTGTTTGGGCTTAGTTCTCAATCAAGCCCACAACCAATATATGGTGTGGCCAATGTTGGGGTTAAGCCTACCTTGAATGTGCGTGCGGAACGTTTAGAAGTACACCTATTTGATTTTGATGGCGATATTTATGGCCAAAGAATTTGTGTTGAGCCTGTAGCGAAAATTCGTGAAGAGAAAAAGTTTGCTTCAATTGATGAGTTAAAACTGCAAATTGCCCAAGACATAGCACAAACAAAAGAATTTTTTAGACAACAGAATATTCAGTGACACTAAAGTTATAGTGAGAGTCATCTGGTAAACGACCAGGGTTAATAATATGAGTGATTATAAAGACACCTTAAACTTACCGAAAACCAAGTTCGAAATGCGTGGCAATCTGCCGCAGCGCGAGCCAAAAGTTTTGCAACAGTGGGCTAAAAACGATCTTTACGGACAAATTCGTAAAGCGCGTGAAGGGCGCGAGCAATTTATCTTGCACGATGGCCCTCCTTACGCGAATGGCAACATTCATATTGGTCACTCAGTGAATAAAATTTTGAAAGATATGGTAATCAAAAGCAAAACCTTGAGCGGTTTTGATTCGCCATATGTTCCTGGTTGGGATTGTCATGGTTTGCCGATTGAGAACAATGTTGAGAAAAAAGTTGGTAAAGCGGGAGTAAAAGTTTCTCATGCAGAGTTTCGTGAAAAATGTCGCACTTACGCTGAAAAGCAAGTGGACGCACAAAAAGCTGATTTTATTCGTTTGGGCGTTTTAGGCGAGTGGGATAATCCATATCGCACTATGGACTTTGCTTTTGAGGCCAATATTGTTCGCGCACTTTCAAAGCTAGTCGCTAATGGTCACTTGAAAAAAGATGCTAAGCCCGTGTATTGGAGTGTGGTGGGTGGCTCCTCTTTAGCAGAAGCAGAAGTAGAGTATCAAGATAAAACCTCATTCTCGATTTATGTGCGTTATCCATTAGCTGATACTGACAAGTTTATGGAAGCTTTTGGCAATCCAAAAGTTGAAGGCGAAACATCGGTTGTGATCTGGACAACAACGCCTTGGACATTGCCATCAAGCCAAGCGGTAACAGTGCATGAAGATTTAGATTATGTGTTGGTTAGTGCTGCTACTGAATATGGTCAGGAGAATTTTGTATTGGCCGAAGCGCTTGTAGAAAGTGTGATGAAGGCTTCAGATATTGAGAGCTTCTCGGTTATCGCTTTATGCAAAGGTTCTGCGCTTGAAAACTTAACCGTGCAACATCCGTTTTATGATAAAGCCTTGCCAGTGATTTGTGGTGAGCATGTGACTACAGATGCTGGTACAGGTTTAGTACATACAGCACCTGATCACGGTCCTGATGATTTCGTAGTTGGCAAAAAATATGGCTTAGGCGTGTTGAACTATGTGATGGCTAATGGTGTTTTTAATGACGAAACGCCAATCTTTGCTGGACAGCATGTGTATAAAGTTGATCAGCCTGTGGTCGATTTATTGATCGAAAAAGGGCGCTTATTGCATCAAGATAAGTTGCGTCACAGTTATCCGCATTGCTGGCGAACTAAAACGCCATTAATTTTCCGTGCTACGCCACAATGGTTTATTTCTATGCAGCAAAATGGTTTACAGCCTAAAGCCATGGAAGAAATCAAAAAGGTCAAGTGGGTACCTGAATGGGGTGAGGCGCGCATCGAAACTATGATGGAATCGCGTCCTGATTGGTGTATTTCACGTCAAAGAACTTGGGGCGTGCCTTTGTGTTTATTTATTGATAAGCAATCAGGTTTACCGCATCCAGACTCAGCAGATTTGATGCAAAAAGTTGCCCAAAAGATTGAGCAAGCAGGGATTCAAGCATGGTATGACTTAGATGCTTCTGAGTTAGTTGATGCTGAGCAGTACGAAAAAATTGATGATACGCTTGATGTTTGGTTTGATTCAGGAGTAACTCATTACTGCGTATTAGAAGCCCGAAACTACTTGCGCCAGCCAGCAGATCTTTATTTAGAAGGTTCGGATCAACATCGTGGCTGGTTCCAATCGTCACTATTAACCTCGGTAGGTATGTATGGTCACGCGCCTTATAAGCACTGCCTAACTCATGGTTTTGTGGTCGATAAAGAAGGCAAAAAAATGTCTAAGTCTTTGGGCAATGTGATTGCACCAAACGATGTCATTAATAAACTTGGTGCTGACGTTTTACGCTTATGGGTGGCTTCTGCGGATTACCGTGGCGAGATGGCCGTTTCTGATGAAATCTTAAAGCGTACCGGTGATACTTATCGTCGATTACGCAATACTGCACGCTTCTTATTAGCCAATTTATCAGGATTTGATCCAAAAACGGATTTAGTGGCTAAAGATGATTTGATAGCACTTGATCGTTGGGCGATTGATTGCGCTTATAAAGCACAGCAAGAAATTATTGAAGCTTATGATAACTACAGTTTCTGGCAAGTGGCGCAAAAAATTCACCATTTCTGCTCGCTGGATATGGGATCTTTCTATTTAGATATCATTAAAGATCGTCAATATACTGCCAAAGAAGGTTCAAACGCGCAGCGTTCTTGCCAAACAGCCTTGTATCATATCGTTCAGGCTTTAGTACGCTGGATGGCGCCAATTTTAAGCTTTACTGCAAACGAAATTTGGCAAGAAATTCCTGGCGAACAAGACGGTAATGTCTTTATTGCTGAATGGTATCAAGGTTTGTTCTCCGCTGGTGATTTAAGCATTTCTGCGCAAGATTGGGCGAACATTGCAGAAGTTAAAACTGGCGTAAACAAAGCGCTAGAAGAGCAGCGTAAAGAGGGTGTTATTGGCAGCTCTCTTGATGCAGAAGTAGTAATTAAAGTTAGTAAAGGTTTGTTTGATTCATTGGCTAAATTAGCAGATGAATTACGCTTCGTTATGATTACTTCTCAAGCTAAATTAGAGCTTGATGAATCGTTAGCTGAGCCAAACTTTAGCGTAGTAATCAGCAAGTCAACTCATGAGAAATGTGAGCGTTGTTGGCATCATCGTGAAGATGTAGGCTCAAATCAAGAGCATCCAACTATCTGTAATCGTTGTGATGATAATGTTAATGGCGATGGCGAAACTCGTCACTTTGCTTAAGGCTTGATTAAGATGAACAAATTATCTTTTAAACAATCAGGTTTAGTATGGCTTTGGATTACGCTGATTTTGCTGATTATTGACCAAGCAACTAAGATTTGGGCTGATAATAATCTAGCGCCTGTGTTTGGTGGGCCGATTATTGAAGTGATGCCACATTTCGATTTGAATCTTGCTTATAACTATGGCGCCGCTTTTAGCTTCTTGGGCGATCAAGGCGGTTGGCAACGTTGGTTCTTTACCGTGATTGCTGCTGGGATCAGCATTTTATTATTGGTTTGGATGTGGAAAACACCGAAAGATAATAAGCTTGCCAATGTGGGTATGGCAATGGTGCTTAGTGGCGCTCTTGGTAATCTTTATGATCGTATGGCTTATGGATATGTGATTGATTTTATTGATTGGTATGTGTCAAAAGACGGTTATCATTGGCCAACCTTTAATATTGCTGACAGTGTGATTTTGATAGGTGTTGGTTTACTCATTATCGACTCATTCAAGAATCCTGAACAGAGGTCGGAATCCAAATCAGAGCAAGTAAAAGAAGAACAATAATGGCACAGACAATTGGTAAAAATTCTAGAGCTTTGGTGCACTTTAATGTATTGCTTAAAGACGGCTCTGCCGCAGATTCAACCCGTGTTGATGGCAAGCCAGTGTGGTTTGTTTTAGGTGATGGTAGTCTAACGGATTCACTTGAGTCGCAATTGCTCAATATGGCACAAGGCGAAACAAAAAAGTTTGAACTGGATGGTAGTGACTTATTTGGTCCAGTAAACCCTGATAATATTCATTTTATGGATATTGATCAGTTTCCAGCTGATGTGAAGCTGGAAGAGGGCGCTATCATTGCTTTTGAGCAGATGGGTGGTGGTTCGATTCCAGGCTTGATCCGTGAAGTTAAAGGCCATTCGGTCAAAGTGGATTTTAATCATCCCCTTTCTGATCAAGAGGTTATTTTGGAAGTAGAAGTGATTGAGGTTAGAAACATTCAGGAAAACAATACTGAGGTAACAGCCTAATGGAGATTATTTTAGCCAACCCTCGTGGTTTTTGTGCTGGTGTTGATCGTGCAATTGAAATCGTTAATAGAGCGATTGAGCTGTTTGGTGCACCGATTTATGTGAAACATGAAGTGGTGCATAACAAATTTGTGGTGGATGGCTTACGCGAGAAAGGTGCGGTTTTTATTGAAGATCTAAACGATGTTCCGCGCGACTCTACCTTGATTTTCAGTGCTCATGGCGTATCCCAACAAGTCCGTACAGATGCCAAAGAGCGTAATTTAAAGGTGTTTGATGCTACTTGTCCGTTGGTGACTAAAGTTCATATGGAAGTTGCTCGCCATAGTAAACGAAATGAAGAATGTGTACTGATAGGTCATAAAGGTCATCCCGAAGTCGAAGGTACTATGGGACAGTATGATAATAATGAGGCGGGCATTTATTTGATTGAAGATGAAAATGATGTTGCAAAACTGGAAGTGAAAAATCCAGATGCCTTGTTTTATGTTACTCAAACCACGCTTTCAGTCGATGACACGCAAAAATTAGTTAAAGCCTTGCAGGCCAAGTTTCCCAATATTCAAGGCCCAAAAAAGGATGATATTTGCTACGCCACGCAAAATCGCCAAGATGCCGTCAAGCAACTAGCAGCGCAATGTGATTTGATTTTGGTGGTCGGGGCGCAAAACAGCTCTAATTCCAGTCGGTTACAGGAGCTGGCGGTCACTGAAGGCTGCCAATCATACTTAATTAATAACGCCACTGAAATTAAACCAGAATGGTTAACCACTGTTAATAAAATTGGCGTGACTGCAGGTGCCTCTGCACCAGAAGTATTGGTCAAAGATGTTATTAGCTTCCTTGAAAGTCAAGGCGGTAAAACCGTCACCGAATCCGATGGTGTTGAAGAAAACATCGTCTTTGTACTTCCGGCTGAGTTGCGAGCTCAATAAAAATCAATCCTAACTCATTGAAATCTATCAAAATAGCCGATTTGTGAACCACTTATCGGCTTTCTACTACCGATTATCAAAATCCCCATGCAATTGACTGCCTAGTGCGGTATAACGTATTTGTCGACAAATACCATTAACACTTAGGGTTAATATGCGAATACAGAAAAATAAAGGCTTTAGCTTGATGGAAGTGCTTATCGCCGTGGTAATTATTGCCATTGGTATATTGGGCTTTCTCGGGCTTCAAGCATTAGGTACGGTATCCTCGCAAAGCGGTGAGCTAAGAGGACAAGCAAATGCGGTGGCTGAAAATTTAATTTCATCAATGCGGGCTAACAGAGACTACATTAATTGTGATGAATCAGACCCCGATAATAATGCAAATTGTTCTACTGCAAACTCTTCAAATATTTACTCGACAAACTCAGATTATATATGCAGAGCTACAGACGGTTCAGCATTAAATACGCCTGCCAAACTATGCACAACAAACTCATGCACACCTTCGGAATTAGCAGAGTTTGATGCTTGGTCTGTTTGTATGCAAATGATGCCAACGACTACAGCTCAAGATAATATGTTGCCGGATGGTGAAATATTTGTTGCATGTACAGATAAGGATAGTACTGATACAGATACCTGCTCAGTTGGTTCCAAGCACTCTGTATATGTTTTTTGGGCTGGGCGGATGGAGCGCACTGGTTCGGGTCAAAATACAACTAACATTGCAAGTCAGTGCACAACCTATTGGACCGCAACTTTGGGAAGAGATGCTTCAGAATTGGAACGACGTGATTGTACATTTATGGAGTTTATACCATGATCAAAAGACAGCAAGGTGGATTTACTCTCGTAGAATATATCATCGCGGGCTTTTTGGGGTTGCTAGTTGTAGCTGGAATTTTATCATTATTTCTAGCTACTAGAACCTCTTCCGCAACTCAATCTTCTTTAAATGAAGTTCAGGATAATGGCCGATTGGCGCTGATGATTTTGAGAAATGATATTCAAAAAGCAGGTTGGCTTGATACAGGAGTTAATGAAACAAGTATTGGTTATCAGGACAACCATATAATTTTCGACACAGACACCTTTGAGGGAGAGGCTGGAGCTCCTGCAAGTTTTGCAGCGTTAAAAAGTGATAGTATCAAAGTTCGCTACTCAGGAAGTGCTGACTGTATTGGTGGTGCTGTTACGTCTGGAATTATTGAAAATACTTATTATGTTGATGATAGTACTAAGCAATTAATGTGCAAAGGTAATTCAAGTGCCACACCACAGCCATTAGTTGGTAATGTACAAACGTTGCAAATTTTATATGGACTTGACCCTGAGCAAGATGGATCACCCAATCAATTTGTTGATGCAGATAGTGTTCCGGCGGACACTAATTACGCAATTAGTGCTATTAAATTAACACTATTAGTAGCAAGTGACGAAGAAATTCCAACCAGTGGACGTGATAAATCATTCGTATTACTGAATGAAGGAACATTTACAGCGACTGATAGCAAAAGAATAATTAGGCAATACTCTTCAACAATCGCATTGCCCAACATGCCAATATATTAAAGGTTAAGTATGAATATGAAACGAAAACAGACTGGTGCGGCATTAGTTATGGTGCTAATAATTTTAATTATTATTACTCTAGTAGCAGTAAGCTCAATGAGGGGTTCTGTACTACAGCAAAAAATAGCGACCAACATTCAAGCTGATACTATGTCATTTAGTGCAGCCCAAAGTGGTGCTGATGCATTAATTAATGAGTATGATGATGATAGTACTTTGTTCCCTGTGAATGAGTTCCAAACATTGTCTTACTGTGTTCAGTCAGATGGTACCGTGATTACTTCTGCGGCTTGTGCTGCTCTTTCACCTGCTCCAACCATTGATTCACAAGGTGTGCTGTCGGCTAATGCGTCTTCAAAATACTTAGGATGCACCCCTTGTGGTGAAAATACACGTAACATGGGTGAGACAAGAGGAGCAGCTTGCCATACCTATAAAATTACTGGAGAAGGTAAAACAACTGATGTGGCTACTACTACAATTGAGCAATGGGTGTATCTCTCTGGCCCATGCTTTACTAGCTAAGGTGATGAATTATGGCTAAACATATTTTTAAGAAAACATTAGTAGCTGCTGCTACGGGTATTTATCTATCATTACCATTGGCTTTAAAGGCGGATGATACTGAAATTTATTATGCTAATGCTAATAATGTTAACTCTGCTAAACCTCATTTAATTTTTATTTTTGATGCTTCTTCAGCCAGTAGAGGTGGCTCTTTTAGTTATTTGTCTGATCCGACTGACCCAACTTCAGTGGTAAACTCTAATCGCTTTGATGCAACTATCGATGCAATGCAGGCTATTGTGGACAAACTGGCTACACTAACAGATGATAGTGGTGATCCTCTTGACGTGAATGTCGGTTTTACTTTTTATCAACAGAGCTCTGGTAGAAAAAGAACACCTATTGCTTTTGCATTTAAAAGTATTTTAGACCAAAACGGTGTGGTAAATCCAAATAAGGTGGAGTTACTAGCGGACATTAACTCTTTGTCGCAATCTAGTAATACCCCTACCATGTTTGGATATTTAGAAGCTGTAAGGTATATGCTTGGTGATACTCCTGAAGTCGGTGGTTTGTGGTCAAATTGGTCAACTGATATTGATACGCAAGCTTTAAACGGAGCTACGGCAACAAATTATACTCCTGGATCTTCAGCAACAAATGTGTGCTCGGCAAAGCATGCTATTGTTTTATCATTTGGTCAGTTTAATGACTCTAATCCAGATGTGAAAACTAATATTGAAAGTATCTCGCAGTTGAGTGACGGACAGTATTCTTGTGGAGCGAATGATGGTGAGACCTGTTTTTATAACTTTGTCAATGAGTTAAGGCAGTCGGAGCAGCTAACAACGCACGTGGTAACTCCGTGCGATGACTATGATGGTACTAATGCTGATTCAGTGTGTACTGACAACAGCACAAATCAATTAAGAGCAATTGTTGCAGCAAGTAATGCTGGTGCAACAGCTATCGGCGAAGACCCTAAAGCAAAATTTCTGTTTTGGAATTCGCCACAAGAGCTAGTAGAAGCAATAGAAAATATTATTGATGAGATTGAAGATGTTTCAACGTCTATTGTAGAAACAGGGGTTACAGTTAACCAACAAAACCGTTTAACTCATAGAAGTGATTTGTATTTCGCACAATTTGAGCCTTCACTTACTACTACATGGCCTGGAAACCTGAAAAAATATGAGTTAGGGTTTGATGCTAATGGCGATCCTCAGATTGTTGATCAGGATGGCGACGCCGCTGTGAATACTAACACAGCCTTATTTATTGAGAGTCTTGATGCAAGTGGTGTTCCGGATAGCACTTCAGCAAAAAGCTTTTGGAATGAAGCGACAGAGTTTGATGGTAACCAAGTTGTTTTGGGTGGAGCTGCATCTCGCTTAAAAGATTTGCTGGTAGGCGGAACATTTGAGCGAACTGTTTACACAAATGTGACAGCAGATTCAAATGCACTAACTTCTATTCTAGATGCGGATAATAGTGAATTCAGCTTGGATGCAACCAATTACGCTACAGAATTAGGGTTAGACTCTACAAAATATACAACTTTAAGCAAAGCAGCTTCGACATTGAAATATTGGCTGGCTGGTTTAGACTTTAATGATACAGAAATCAGCGATGCAGGCACTTTAACAGCTTCTATTACAACAGATCATGTAAGAACAGAAATTGGTGATCCGCTTCACAGTACTCCGAAAGTAATTACCTATACAACATCGGGAAGTACAGATATTAAAGATATTGCTTTCTTCGGAAGTAATGAAGGCTATTTGCATGCTATTGATATTGCAACGGGTAAAGAAGTTTGGTCATTCATTCCTAAGCTGTTACTTCCAAAAATGAAGGATATGTATCGTAATGATGATACTACTTCTGCAGAAGAGCACTTATACGGTCTTGATGGTGAGATAGCTCTATATTTCGAAGAAGTGTTTGATGAAAACAATCCTACTCAACCATATTATCCAGATGGCATTATTGATGAAGGTAAAAATGATAAAGCCTACTTGTTTGTTGGGATGAGAAGAGGTGAGCGTCATCAACGTGATGATGGAAACTCTAGAGGTGATATTTACAGTAACTACTATGCACTTGATGTAAGTAATCCTGAGTCTCCAGAGTTGATGTTTGTTGTGGAAGGTGGGACATCAGGTACTAACTACGACTTCACAAACTTAGCTCAGACTTGGGCTAAACCGGTTATAGCTAACATTTCTTATGATGATAACGGTACTAAGACTGAGAAGCTGGTGATGGTATTTACCGGTGGTTATAACGATCGCATAAATGATGAAGAAACAAATTTCCAGACAGCAAGTTCTGGTAATGACTTGTTTATTGTTGATGTTGATGCATCGAAAGCGGCAGGTAGCCCCGTGTTATTAGACAGTGCACAATCTTATATATCAAATGCTAGTGCAACAGGAAAAGAGTCCACGCTAAGTGATATGGATTACAGTATTGCAGCAAACCCAGCAGCAATTAATTTATCAGGTGATGGTACTATTGAACACATATATGTTGCGGATGTGGCTGGCCAAATATTTAGATTTGATCTTAATAAAGATTATGACGGAACAAACCAACTCTTTGGTGCTGGGGGGCGAATTGCTAATTTGTCTACTAAAGATGCCTCAAATAACACTAATGAGCGACGTTTCTTCTATGCTCCAGACTTGACAAAAATTAATCGCCCTAACTCGCCGGATTATGTCGGTGTATCTATAGGGTCTGGTTATCGTGCGCATCCTTTATATGAAGGTGTCAGTGATGCATTTTTCTCGATAAGGGATTATGGTGCCTTAACGGGTGACTTTGCTGATGTTTCGATGAGTGGAACTGACACAGGAGAAACAGATATTAATGGTGATCCGATCATCGCAAATAAAATGCTTGATGTAACGAATATTCTGGATTCGTCAACCGTATTAAGTTATTTAGAGTCTGACAGTCCAACTCATAGTGGGTGGTATTTTACGCTCTCAAGTGACGAAAAAGTTTTGACGCAAGCACTAACTGTGGATGGAACTACATTATTTACAAGTTATGATCCCGCAGGTAATAGTAAAACAACTTGTTCACCTATTGTAGGTGGTAGTAAGCTATATGGTATTAATTTGCTTGATGGAACACCTGTTGCTGATACTAATAATAGTGGCGTTGTAGGAGATTCTGCAGATGATAGAAGTGTTGAATTACCGAATGCAGGTTTAGCGCCTCCAGTTCAAGTGCTTTTTACATCAAATGGAGCTATTAATTTGGTTGGTACTACACTGAATGACGATTTTGTTCCAAACGACTTCGGTAATCTCAATAGAGTTAACTGGAGAGAAAAAGAAGAGTAGTCTTATGAAAAAACAATCTGGAATGACAATTTTGGAAGTGTTAATTACCATTGTTATTATTTCAATAGTAATGCTTTTGGCCGCGCCTCCTATGTCTAACTTTATTCAAGATAATAGACTTGCAACTTTGTCTAATGATTTAGTAAGCAGTATTCGGCTTGCTCGTAGTGAAGCGATAAGCAATAGACAAACGGTGATTATAGAAGCTACAGGAACAAAGTGGCATGATGGGTGGAGAGTGTATTTAGATCTTGATGGTAGCGGTGATTATGCTCAAGCTAATGATACACTTCTTAACTCAAATGATGGTTTTGATTATATTTCAGACTCTAGCTCTGCAACGGTGTTGTCTTTTAATAATAAAGGAATTAGAAGCTCACTTGCTCAATGGGGACCTGTTACCTTTTGTGATAGCCGAGGTGAAGGTAAGAAAATAACAATTACAGGAATGTCTTCGGTAGACATAACAACAGTTGGCAGCAGTTGCGCTGTTTAATTTTGAAGGTTTAATATGAAAAAAAATGTAGGGTTTTCTTTAATAGAACTTATGATAGCAATTGCAATTATTGGTATCATTTCAGCTATAGCTTATCCTAGCTATATAAGTCATATCAAGAAAGGTAAGCGATCAGATGCTATGTCTAGCCTACTTTCTGCCGCAGAGGCGATTGAAAGATATAAAGCTAATAATTTTACCTATGCAGGAGCTACTTTAGGTTCAGGTGGTATCCATACTGACAGAGTTCCTGTCCAAGGTTCAGGCATTGATTATGAACTATCATTTTCTAACTTAACGGCTACTACTTATACAATTACGGCAAGTCCCAAAGGTGGGATGACTGGTGACTGCACGTTAACCATTAATCAGGCAGGAGTTAAAGGAACTACAACAACATCAAGTTGTAGCTCTGTAGATAATTGGTAATCTTAACTTAATGTTAACCAAAGCCGCTTTATGCGGCTTTTTTGTGAACTGATTAAAAGTTATACAAACCGCTACATAAAATTACAAAACTTCTCTAAAAGTCAAATCTGACTTGTATAAAATACTGACAGCTTACAATGGGCATCTAGGGGATGTATGTCAGTAACACTTCGTAAAAACCATGGCTTTGGATTGATTCAAGCGCTGTTTAGTACGGTGCTTCTGTCTGTGTTTACGCTTTCTGGTGCACATTTGCTTTACAAGCTTTCAGCGCAAGATTCTTTGACTCAAGCTAGCAATATTTTTATCACTTCTGTACAACAGGCCAGAGCGTTGGCAATTCAAAACAACCAAAGTACACAGCTAGTGGCTAATGATTTTGATTGGCAGTTTGGTTGGAGCTTACTAGAAAATAATGCGGAGTCATTAGAGAGTTTTCACTTTCCAAAACACTTATCTGTTCAAGCATTCGATATTAACGAAATTCAATTTAGACCCAATGGAATGACGCGTCGTTTAAATCCATTAGGTGATTTAGGTTTAATCATTTGTAATGAACTTGGTCAAGGGCGGCATTTGACCATGATTTCTTCAGGTTATGTTTCAGTAAAAAAAATTAGTGATGGTTGTGGCTCAAATGATAAAAGGTAAACATCAAAATGGCTTTTCATTGCTAGAAGCCTTGATCACTTTGTTAATCGTTAGTATTGGTTTGTTGGGCTATGCGGCTTTGCAAATTGGTGCCTTAAATAGTTCTGTCGATTCTTTTAGTCGCACACAAGCAACGATGATCTTAGAGGATGCTGTTTCGCGTATCCGAAATAATAAAGAGTATTTGAAAACGGACAGTGGAGCGGAAAACGCTTATGTTAATAATGTTGCATCAGGAACTTTTTATGCCTGGTGTGATATTGAAAATAGCCTAATCCCAGAAGCTGCCTGCACTTCAGGCGCGAGCTGTTCAATGAATCTTCTTGCTCAGCAGGATATTTTCGAGGTTTGTAGTTCAGTGGTTAACACGAAACTTCCAACAGCCATAATGGGGGCTGCCTGTTTTGACCGTGACACTTCGGTAGGTGACTCTGATAATTGTAGCGTTGGTTCAAGAATGTCATTGTATCTTGCTTGGAAGGGTGTGGAGCGAAAGGACATCAGTGGTAAAACTGAATATCAACAAAATACTCGCTGTCAAACAGAAGTTGGGCTAGGCTCTGATTATGCCTGTGTGCAATTGGAGATAGTGCCATGAAGTTAGGAAATAAAAGCCAGGCATTCACTCTTGTAGAATTAATGGTAGCAATGGTTATTGGTTTGATCATTATTGCTGGCATTTTCATGGTCTTTTTATCCAGCAAGCAAACCTATCGATTAACCAGTAGCATGACTCAAGTTCATGATAATGGTCGTTTTGCGATGAATTACCTTGTCAAAGACGTTCAAAAAGCAGGTTGGGTTGATAATGGTATCGAAACTATCGATGGTTATAGTTTAGCGCAACCTTTAGTAAATCTTGAAAATAATAAGTCGATCACTGGCGGTCAAAACTCAGATGTATTTACTGTTCGTTATTACGGTGATACTGATTGCGATGGTGATGCAGCAACAGCTGGCATAGTACAAAACACTTATCAGTTAGTTGCAACTGGTGACTTACCTGAGTTGCAATGCAATGGAGTGAGTTTAATAAAAAATGTTGAAAGTTTTCAAGTTCGATATGGCATTTTAACTGCACAAGGCTTGGAGTATGTTGATGCTAATGTGATTTCAGATATAACAATGGTCAAAACCGTACAAATTGGATTTACCATTGCTTCAGATGAGTCAAATGTTACCAGCGATAAAGATATTAGTGTTAATAAAGTTCTAAATGAAGGCCCGTATAACTTTAGTGATGGGCGTTATAGGCAAGTATTTTCTAGCACCATTATTTTGAACAATAACGGTGTTCAACCTCCAGATTCTCTGCTGGTTTCGGAGTAATTATGTATACATTAAATGTTAATCAACAAGGTTTTTCACTCATAATCGCACTTTTGATTATGGCAACTTTGGCAGTTTTAGGTGTAGCAATTATGTCCTCGGGCATTTCATCACAAAAAATGGCTAATGCCTCGCAGGAAGATGCTATGACCTTTCATGCCGCGCAAACAGCTAACAGCTCGTATTCGGCAGCTTATCAGTATGATATTAGTCATCTATTAGATACTGCTGAAAATGCTTTCTGGGAAAATCTAACTACTCCACGCGCGGGTTATGTTAAATGTGCTAATGACAAAGGCGAGCTTGTCGATTGTTCAAATGAAATTAGGCTAGAGTCTGATGGTTTGTTAAAAGCGCAAGTAGAAGCTTTTTATCATAACTGTGAGCGCTCTGCTTTGAAATGTTTAGGTAATTCAATGGATCCTAATGGCGCGTTGGGTTGTCATGCTTTTCAATTAGTTGGGGAAGGACACCTCGATATCGACAAAGATGGCGTGGTCGATCAAGGTGAAACTAATACCCATATTGAAGAATGGGTTCAAGTTGTACGTAGTTGCAACTCATCGCTATAAGCGGTAAGGAGAGGGGATAATGTTTAGAAAATTTGCAATAAGTATCGTTACCGCATTAACAGTCTTTGCAATTAATCCAAGCGCAAAAGCGGATGATATTGAAATATATTTCGGTAATGCCCAGCCGGTTAATATTTTATTAGTTCTTGATGTTTCTGGATCAATGGGATGGTCTACTCGTTTTTGTGATACTGACATCATTGACTGGCCTTATACAGAATGTTATCCAACATCTGGTGAGCAGTCTCGTTTACAAATCATGCAGCAAGCATTAACAACCTTTTTGAATGATTTAGATGATACGGCTCGTGTAGGGTTTTATTCTTATGGTGGAAGCGACATTATTTTGCAGGAAGAAGTTAAGAGTCTTGCTGAACTTGATAGTGGTATAACCCACCGTCAAAAGTTATTAGCTTCGATTGCAGGATTGACTGCTAACGGAGGAACTCCGCTGGGTAAAACTATGTATCAAGCAGCGGAGTATTTGCGAGGTAATAACGACACTTTTAATACACCAATTACAGCTAATTGCGGTATTGGTAATAATATGATTTTGTTGACCGATGGCTTGCCAAATACTTTTGGAAATACCGATGATGATGATATTGAAGCCATCACTGGACAAAATTGCCCAAGTAATGATGCTGGTAAGCAATGTATGCAGCAATTAGCAGGGTTTCTTGCCTCAAATGATCAGGTTTCAGGGGTTACTCCTTCCAATGTCAGTGTTAGCACCATTGCTTTTGCACTTAATAATCAAGGTGCTAGAGATTTTCTGCAAACTGTCGCTAACAATGGGCAAGGAACTTTTACAGCAGCTGATAATGCTCAGGGCTTGGCAGACGCTTTTGCAGCGTCAATTACATCGGGCGTTGATCAAAGTCAGTTTGTTGCGCCTAGCGTTCCATTAAGTCAAAGCAATCGTTTAAGCAGTGGTAACGAATTATATTTAGCCATGTTTAAGCCAGAAGGTACCCAGTTATGGCACGGGAATCTAAAAAAATATTACTTAAAGAATGGTCAAATTGTCGATAAGAATGAAGTTGTTGCTGTGGATGCAAATGGACAATTTATTGATACCGCTTCAAGTGCTTGGAGTGTGCAGGACGGTAATGATGTGGCAATGGGTGGCGCGGCGCAAGCCATTAGTTTACCTCGCGACGTGTACAGTAATATTCTTGAAAAGAATTTATGGACTAACAAAAATAAGATCCAGTTGACTAATAACAAAATTACTCGTGATTTATTGGGTTTAGACGCTAGCGTTACTGATGATGTTTTAGATAATCACATTTCTTGGTTGTATAACTTGCAAACACCTTACGATACTAATGGTGATGGTGTTGATGATGCAATGATAAATCGCTTTGGAGATCCTCTTCACTCAAGACCTGTTATAGTTCGATACGCATCTGATATTGAGGTGGCTTTTGTAGGCACTAATGAAGGCTATTTGCATGCTATCAATCCAGCTAATAATAGTGGTGATGAGTTATGGTCATTTATTCCGCGTCAATTACTGCCTAATGTTTCGCAATTGGCAAATGATTCGGGTTTAACCGACCCAAGTAATCGTATTTATGGACTTGATGGCGACATTACAGTTTATCATTTTGACGATGATAATGATGGTTTGGTAGATAGTGGTGAAAAGGCATATTTGTATGTGGGAATGCGTCGTGGTGGTAAAAATTATTATGCGATTGATATCTCAGAACGCACTAAACCACAACTGATGTTTACCATAACTGGTGATCAAGCAACCTATGACGAAACGCGTACGGGTGCATTAGCTTGGGATCCGGTAATTTATTATGAGGGTTTGGGCGAAACCTGGTCGAAACCTATTGTTGGACACATGAAATGGGGCAATCAAGAAAAGCTAGTGATGGTTTTTGGTGGTGGTTATGACTCTGATAATCAAGATAATGAAGATTTAGTTGCAGGCACCTCGGACAATGTGGGTAACAATATATTCATCGCTGATGCGATAACTGGTCAGAAATTATGGGACGCTAAAACAGATGCTGTTAGTGGACGAAGTGGGGACGATATTTCATCATTAATGACCAACAGCTTTGCCTCAGATCTAGCTATTGGTGATTTAACTGGCAGTGGAACAATTGAAGTTATCTATGCCGCAGACACTGGCGGACAAGTATTCCGTTTTGATATACACGCACCAAGCTCGCCAAGCGGTAGTACGAGCATTAAAGGTGCTAAGTTAGCCAAAATACAAGGGACTGGGAAAACTGGGAATAGACGTTTTTACAATAAACCAGATGTGTCATTCGCAAGGCTGCAGGGTAAAACTATTGGCATGGTTGCTATTGGCAGTGGCTATCGAGCTCATCCATTACAAGATGGCACAGTAGATCGTTTTTATACGTTCTTTGATGAAAAAGTGTTATCTAAAACCTTTGAAACTTCGGCTTTATCGGAATCTGATTTATTTGATGTGACCAATAAAATCACTGACGTAGAAGGCGAAGAGCGATTCGCGAGTATATTTGATATTTTCAACGCAAATAAAAACGGATGGATGTTACAGTTGGAAACTAGCGAAAAAGTACTTGCAGATTCAGTAACTATCAATTACCGCACTTTCTTTACAACTTATAAACCGAATAACGATCCAACAAGTTGTGCTGTTACGGTAGGCGACAATAAGCTTTACGCCATAAGTATTTTAGATGGTCGTCCCGCTTTTGGTGAGTTTGATAGCAATAATAATGGAGTGTTGGATCAAGTATCCGAGCGCTCAACGAATGTGAATTATGTGGGGATTGCTCCTGGTTTCACTGTTCTTTTCCCTGATAATTCAAATGGTAATGATACAAGCATTGTTTCTTATGTCGGTACTGAGCAAGTGTGTAGCGGGAATAAGTGTGACTTTGCAAATGAGTTGCAAACGGTTAAATGGAGAGAGCTGACCAAGTCAGAGCTAGAAGAGATAAAAAATAACTAAGCGCTTGATATAAAAAGAGTTTTTAACTGGCTTGCGAATTGCCCCGTGTCATGTAGAATGTATTGAAAATAAGTGATACGGGGAATTTTTGTGCGCGCAAAAGTAATCAGTTTCGTTCAAATGAAGGGTGGGGCAGGTAAGACAACCCTTTGTGCTAATATCGCCTCAACCTTATCCGATAAAAGCAATGTTCTGATGATTGATACCGATCATCCTCAGAGTTCTCTTGAAAACTGGTTTAATATTCGCAATGACAAGTATGTTATTGAGAATCTTGATATTGTTAGTGCAAAAAACTTATCTCAATTGCAAAAATATGTTCGTGATAATATAGATAATTACGATTATATTTTAATAGATGGGCACCCTCGTATTACCAATCTAACCCGCGCTGTTGTTCTGCTTTCTGATTTGGCTTTAATTCCATTAAGTCCTTCGCAAGTTGAAGTTTGGTCAACGCAACATTTAGCAGAAATCGTTGACGAAGCACAGAAAATCAATCCAAATCTTGTGGCAAGAATTTGCTGGAATCGTTATAGAGTTCGTACCAATTCAGCAGAGCAGGTGGTTGCAGAAGCTAAACAACAATTAAAGTTAGAAGATTTTCCAACAAAACTAGGTAATCGGGTTGCCTATTTAGATTCTTTTGCAGCTGGTTTGACTGTGGCTGAGTGGCATGATGCTGCTGCCAAGTTAGAAATCTGGTCGTTAACCTCAAATATACAAAGGTTATTAGAAAAGCAAGCAAACTCACGATTAAAAACTGAAAATCAAGTAGATAAGTTTGCAAAAGGCAAATGAGATAGTGGGTAAACTCTTATTATATTCAAAAAAGTTATAAGCTAAGTCTTGACCTAAAAGTTAAATTAACATATTTTATCGACATGAAAAGAAAGAATGCACAAAACATTTGGTGGTGGCACGTTACAACAGTAGCGGGCTAGTTTGCGTTTAAAGAAAAATATTCTCAAGCCCGCATTATGCGGGCTTTTTTTTCAATAAAACAAATGAACGAAGATCGATATTATGATTCAACAATTAATTAGACAGTCAATCCAATTCAGTAATGCACAGCAGTGGTGGTGGCATTGGAATCAGCGGGCTTTTGTTCGAAGATATGTGCTGTGTTGAATATATAAAACAGTCATAGGCAAAAGCCCGCTTCATCGAAAGAGAAGCGGGTTTTTTTATGCCCGAAGAATTTGCAATTATTATTAATAGGAAAACATTATGATTATTATTTTGAAAGCCAATGCCAGTGAAGCTGATGCTAAAGAAATACTGAATAAGATAGAGGCTGCAGGTTTACAGCCTTTGCATATGCCTGGTGTTGAAAGAACTGTGTTAGGAGCTTTAGGCGATGAGCGTGTACTGCAGGGTCTAAATCTTGACAGTCATCCTCAGGTTGAATCAATTAAACCTGTTTTGAGTCAATATAAATTAGTCAGTCGCGAGATCTATCCTCAGGATACCGTAGTGAACCTAGGTTTGACTTCTGTGGGTTCTAGTCAGTTTGCCATTATGGGGGGACCCTGTGCAATAGAAAGTGAAGAGCAATTGTTGGAAACCGCGAAATATGTAAAAAAAGCAGGAGCAACAGTACTTAGAGGCGGTGCTTTTAAGCCTAGAACCAGCCCTTATTCGTTTCAAGGGTTAGGTGTTGAGGGTTTAAAAATCATGCACCAAGTAGGACAAGAAACTGGTTTAGATACTATTACTGAATTGGTTGACATTAAAGACCTTGATGACGTTGCGCGTTATACCTCAGCTATCCAAATTGGCGCTAGAAATATGCAGAATTATTCGTTGTTGAAAGCTGTCGGTGAAACACAAAAGCCAGTTCTTTTGAAGCGTGGACTATCAGCAACAATTGAAGAGTTGCTATTGGCTGCGGAATACATTGTAGCAACGGGAAACCCTCATGTGATGATTTGCGAGCGCGGCATTAGAACTTTTGAGACTGCTACTCGTAATACTTTAGACCTCAATGCTGTGGCGTATATTAAAGAGAAAAGTCATCTGCCAGTGATTGTCGACCCTTCACATGGAACTGGGGTGCGGTCGTTAGTGGCTCCAATGGCAAAAGCTGGGGTGGCGTGCGGTGCTGATGGTCTAATTATTGAATGCCACCGAAATCCACGTGAGTCTGTATCAGATGCTGCTCAAGCACTATCGCCTGGCGATTTTACGGAGCTTATGCAACAGCTCAAGCCTTTTATTATTGCTAGTGGTCGCCAGTTTGTAACCGCTTACGATTTACAGGGGGCTCGCTATGCAAGTTAAAACACTTAATAAAAAATTATCGTTAAGCCAATCTCCTTATGAGGTTTATCAGCGTTTGTCTAACAATGGACAAAAATCTCATACAGCGTTATTGGAAACGGCAGAAGCCGGAACGCATAACTATCAAAAAAGTATTTTAATGCTGTCTGCTGCAGTCAAAATAAGTGCGATGAATCGTAAAGTTATCATGCAAGCGCTTAATCCAAATGGAGAGGCATTCTTAAAAGCCTTTGATACGCAACATATTCCGAGTAAAGAAATCTCAAAAGGAAACAGTGTCATTTCTTTTTGTATATCTAAACAAGAACTTTGTGTAGATGAAAAACAAAGACTTTTACAACAATCAATATTGACGGTATTAAAAGAGGTAACAAGGCAGCTACAAACTGACAGTGTACACGATAATGCCACCAGTTTTTTAATAGGAGCTTTTAGCTTTGACTTAGTTGATCAGTTTGAAGTAGTTCCTCAAATAAACAAACAAGACGAAGATTTATGTTTTTATTTGGCTGATCAGTTGTTGATACAGTCAGTAGATAGCCAAACAGCTTCTATCGTAGTTAAAGGGTTTGCTGATTATGCTGAAAATACCATTCGGCTAGGTCTTAATCTGAGTCATCTGAATGAATTGCTAGATGCTCCTGTATCAGAGTTGATGGTTTCTCATGTTGCTAATTCTATTGCTGTAAATACGACTGATGACGAGTATGCTGAAATGGTGGCATCGGCTAAGCGTCATATTATTGATGGTGATGTATTTCAGGTCGTCCTTTCAAGAACCTATGCGGTTGACTGTGCTAACGCTTTAGATAGTTACCGAGTGCTACGAAAAAATAACCCAAGTCCTTACATGTATTTTATCAATTTCGGTGACAAACAACTTTTTGGTGCCAGCCCTGAGAGTGCTTTGAAAGTTGATATAAATCAAGAGATCAGCTTATACCCAATTGCAGGAACACGTCGAAGAGCCGTTGGTAACGGTAGTTTTGATTATGAAAAAGACTCAAAAATTGAACTAGAGCTTATCCAAGACGAGAAAGAAAATGCTGAGCATATGATGCTGGTTGATTTAGCGCGTAATGACCTTGCAAGAATTATTAAAACTGGAACACGTCGTATAAGCAAACTTAAGCAAGTAGTGAAGTATTCTCATGTAATGCATCTGGTCTCTGAAGTTAAAGGAGCGCTAAAGTCAGAAATGGATTGTTTTGATGCCTATCGTGCTTGTGCGAATATGGGCACATTAACAGGGGCACCTAAAATTAAAGCATGTGAAATTATTCGTCAGCTAGAAAATAAACCTAGAGGCTTATATGGTGGCGCAGTTGCTTTAGTTAATGCCAATCTGGAGTTCGATAGTGCCATCATTATCCGATCCGCTGTAGTCAAAGATGATATTGCTTATATAAGTGCTGGAGCGGGTATTGTGTATGACTCTAATCCTGAGTTAGAAGCGCAAGAAACCTATAATAAAGCAAAAGCTGTTATAGATGCCTGTTTATCTTCAAATCAAAACTTGACTGAAGTCTTGGAGTACTCTCTGAGTAAGGAGAGTGTCGCGTGAAAATATTACTTATCGATAATTATGACTCGTTTATTTATAACTTGAGTTACGAATTTCTCTCACTAGGTCATCAGGTGACAGTTTGCCGTAATGACATAGACTATTTGAAGTTAAAGCAACTGATTCAACAGAGTGATGCAATAGTTTTATCGCCAGGCCCAGGAAACCCGCAAAATGCAGGCCACTGTTTGCAAGTAATAAAGGACTTTCATCAAACTGTTCCCATGTTGGGTATTTGTCTTGGCCATCAAGCGATAATTGAGGCTTTTGGTGGAAAGGTAAGCCATGCTAAAAGTGTAATGCACGGTAAAACATCGGATATTTATGCAGGCAACAGCGAATTGTTTTCAGGAGTGGATAAACGATTTCAAGCAGCCCGTTATCATTCGCTGTCGGCATCTTATGTATCAGAGCAGTTAAAGGTAATTGCCAAAGCAGATGATAATGAAGTTATGGCTGTAGAACACCTTAATCATTCTGTGTTTGGTATTCAGTTTCATCCAGAAAGCATTATGAGCAAATCAGGTCAGTATTTGTTACACAATTTTATGCGAGTCGCCGCTGAAGCGATAGGCATTGAGGAGTGTGATCATGTTGCAGTTGCTTGAGCAAGTTTATGAAGGAAAAAGTTTAAATTTTGAGCAGGCAATAACATCATTTGACCAAGTTTTGAAAGGGAAAGTTGAGTTGCCTCTAGTTGCGGCAATGCTGGCAGCACTAAAAACCAAAGGTGAAACAGTAGAAGAAATTGCTGGTGCTGCTCAGGCATTGCGTGATCAAGCTGTAGAGTTTCCAAAGGTTGATTACTCTATTTCGGACTGTTGTGGAACGGGTGGTGATGGTTTTAAAACAATAAATGTTTCAACTTTATCTGCATTTGTCGCTGCAAGTATGGGGGTTAAAGTAGTCAAACATGGTAATCGTTCAGTTTCATCTAAGTGTGGTTCTTCAGATTTAATGTCAGCTCTTGGTATTGAAACTCAGTTATCACCTGAACAGAGTAAAATCTTGTTAGAAAAAACAAATTTCTGCTTTTTATTTGCTCCTAATTATCATCATGGCGTCAAACATGTGATGCCGATTAGGCAATCACTTAAAACGCGCACCATCTTTAATTTGATAGGTCCTCTGGCTAATCCTGCTCAGCCAGATGTTCAGTTATTAGGTGTTTATGATAAGCAATATTGTAAGCCTTTCGCGGAGATCCTTAAACTTTTAGGAGTGAAGAAAGCTTTAGTGGTTAACGGTTCAGGTTTAGATGAAATTGCAATACATGATAATACCCATGCAGTATTACTTGATCATGGAAAGATAGAAACATTAGAGATTACGCCTAATGCCTTAGGTATTGCGAGTTATTCTTTATCAGATATTCAAGTCGATAAACTTGAAGATAATGTGCAAGCAGGTTTAGCGTTACTTAAAGGAAATGCTCCTCAAGCTCATATTGATATGGTGGCGGCTAATACAGGAGCTTTACTGTTTTTAAATAACTATGCGGATACTATTGAGCAAGGTTTGATAATGGCTAAGCAAAAAATATTAACAGGTGAGGTGTTCGAATATATGCAAAATGTAAAAGAGCTTTGCAAACAACTTATTCGAAATGATGCAAAGGAGCTAATAAATGCTTAATGTTTTGCAAACAATTGTTGAACATAAGAGGCAGCTAATAGTAAATACTGCCGATGTGTATGAGCTAAAGCCCAGTGAGAGAGACTTTAAGAAAGCGCTATCTCATAAGCAGTTTGCTTTTATTATGGAGTGTAAAAAGGCATCTCCTTCAAAAGGACTAATTAATAAAAATTTTGATTTAACAAAAATTTTACCAGTTTACGAGCAATATGCAGATGCTATATCTGTATTAACAGAAGAGCGATTTTTTCAAGGAAGTTTTAATAATTTACGTTACGTGAGTGAACATACAGATAGACCTGTTTTGTGTAAGGACTTTATTTTAGAGCCTAAGCAAGTAAGGCTGGCTCGTTATTATGGCGCGGATGCAGTATTGCTGATGCTATCTATATTAAATGACTTTGAGTATAAGGCCTGTTTGCAACAAGCTAAAGATCTGAATATGGATGTATTAACCGAGGTTCATAATGAAGAAGAGTTGGACAGGGCTATTGCACTTGGCAGTGAAATTATAGGAATTAATAACCGAAATTTAAAAGATTTAACGACATCGTTAGAAAATACCAAGAAGTTAGCTAGTAGAATACCTGATGACAGAATAGTTGTGACAGAGTCTGGAATTGATAATCACGATGATGTAATTGAACTAGCTGCGCATGCTGATTCGTGTTTGGTTGGTTCTTCTCTAATGGCAAGTCAAGACTTGGAATCGGCAGTACAAAAATTAGTATATGGTGATATAAAAATTTGTGGTTTAACCAATCTACAGGATCGTGAGTTAGTTGATTTAAAACCAGCTTCTACTCTAGGTGTTATTTTTGCAGAAAGTTCTAAGCGCAAATTAAAACAACCAATTGGCAGATCACAAAAGCCTTTGATTGGGGTTTTCCAAAATCAATCAGTAGATTTTGTATCAAATGCTATTAAGGAATATGAATTAAATGGTATACAGTTGCATGGAGAAGAATCACAAAACTATATTAATCAATTGAGAGCTAGTATTGGTGAGGAATTTTTTATATCAAAAGTAATACATGCATTAAACGAAGCATTGAACTTTAACTACCAGCGGATTAATGAATTTCTTATTGATTCTCAGGTTGAGCAACAACAAGGTGGTACTGGTTCTACGTTTGATTGGAACTTGTTAGCAACAAATGATGTTCAACTTCATAAGAATAAGCTGCGTATTGCTGGAGGATTAAATGCAAGCAATATACAACTGCTTAAGCAGATGGGTTTTTCGAAGCTAGATATCTGTTCTGGAAGCGAGAAAAGTGTTGGCGTTAAGTGCTCTGAAAAGCTTGATCAAATATTCGATAGCGCAAAGTTAATAGCGCGTTACTGAAGACAACATAGATTATGAGAAATTAAAATGAATACTCCTTTATCAAAAGAAAATAATTTTCAATATAATGGCGCTTATATTGGTCAGTATGGAGGACAGTTTGTTCCTCAGATTTTGATGCCTGCTTTGCAACAATTAGAAAAAGCATTTGAGGACTCTTTGCTTGATGCAGATTTTCAGCAGCAATTAAACCAATTATTAAGTCAATACGCAGGTCGTCCTACACCATTAACAGAATGTAGTAGCTTTGCAAAAACAGATAAGGTTCGCGTGTTTTTAAAACGTGAGGATTTGTTGCATGGCGGTGCTCATAAAACCAATCAAGTCTTGGCTCAAGCATTACTTGCTAAACGCATGGGTAAAAAACGGATTATTGCTGAAACAGGTGCTGGACAACATGGAGTGGCTACTGCATTGGCATGTGCATTATTAGGTCTCGATGCGACCATTTATATGGGGGCAAAAGATATAGAGCGTCAAGCTCCAAATGTTTTCCGCATGAAGTTAATGGGTGCAAAAGTCGTTGCAGTAGATAATGGTAGTGGCAGTTTAAAAGATGCTATTAATGAAGCGCTGCGTGATTGGGCTGCATCTTACGATTCAACGCATTATTTATTAGGAACTGCAGCTGGCCCACATCCATTTCCTAAAATGGTAAAGACTTTTCAAAAAGTTATTGGTGAAGAAGCCAAACAGCAAATTCTAGAGCAAGTAGGTCAACTTCCTGATGCGGTTATAGCCTGTGTTGGAGGCGGCTCAAATGCAATTGGTATTTTTGCTGATTTTATTAACGATAAGGATGTGCGGCTTATTGGTGTTGAACCTGCTGGGCATGGGCTTGATTCTGATGCTCATGGTGCAACTTTATTGAAAGGCAGTGAAGGGATTATTCATGGCGCTCGAACTCAAACTTTACAAACCACAGAAGGACAAATAGTGGAGTCTCACTCAGTATCGGCAGGACTAGATTATCCAGCCGTAGGTCCTGAGCATGTGCATTTAATGAAAACCGGAAGGGCAGAATACGTTGGAATAACTGATCAAGAAGCGCTGGATGCTTTTCAGGAGCTTTCCAGAACAGAAGGTATTATTCCGGCTTTGGAGTCATCGCATGCCTTGGCTTATGCAAAAAAAATGGCGATAACGGCTCAAAGATCTATGAATATCATTGTTAATTTATCAGGACGTGGTGATAAAGATTTGGCTCATGTAATGGAACTGATTAAACACAAGGCGGTGAACTAATGCGCTATCAACAATTATTTGAAGTTAAACGAGATAACAATCAATTGGCTTATATACCTTTTGTATTATTGGGTGACCCCACCGCAGATTTGTCGTTGGCTATAATTGATAAGTTGGTTGAAAGTGGTGCTGATGGGTTGGAGCTTGGTTTTGCTTTTTCTGATCCTGTTGCAGATGGTCCTGTTATTCAACAAGCCAGCTTACGACCTTTAGCCAATCAGTTTTCAGTAAAAGATGGCTTTAATGAAATTGCTGCGATACGTGCTAAATATCCCAACTTACCATTAGGTTTATTAACTTATGCCAATTTGGTATTTGCACAAGGCATCAATGAGTTCTATAAACAGGCAAGTCAAGCGGGCTTGGATTCTGTGCTAATTGCTGACTGCCCTGTGCAGGAGCGTGCTTTATTTAGTGGTTCTGCAGATAATCATTCAATAGAAAGCGTTTTTATTGCTCCTCCTGACGCTAATGATGAAACATTGCAACTAATTGCGCAGAACTCACAAGGTTATACCTATGTTTTAAGTCGCAAAGGCATTACTGGGACCGAGGTTGCAGCAAATCAAGCAAGTAGTGACTTTATCCGAAAGCTACGCGATTATGGCAGCGCTCCTTTAGTACAGGGATTTGGTATTTCTGAGCCTGAGCATGTGTATCAAGCTGCAGAAGTCGGAGTCGATGGAATTATTACAGGTTCGGCTATAGTGAAGCTGATCAATCAGCATTATAATAAGCCTCAAGATATGTTTGATGCGATAGGCCATTATGCGCAAACCATGGCAAATGCTGCGCATCAAGCTCATGATAAAAGAAAAGAAGGCCTGATTAATGTTGATAGCAGAAACAATCAAGCAACAGCTGTTGGATATGGAACAGCAAGTTGATGAAGAAAAACTTTTTTTAGTGGGATATTTAATCCCAATGGTGGATTTGATACCACAAGAAGATTTAAGTGATGTCGAATGGTTTGCAGAGTTTGCTCTTTTTGTAGAAGATGCTGTTGACGCAGATGATTTAAGTGATCGAGACGTTGAGTTGCTTAGCGATATTTTTGATGAATTACAACCTGAATAATAGGAATGAGTTTGAGTCATAGGCGTATAGTTTCAAGCGGAATATCCAATTTTGATGTTAATGTTCCCGGTAGTAAATATCTAGCTAATCGTTATATTGCTATTGCTGCTTTAGTTGATGGCGACACGACTCTGCATAATGTTCCAGTAAATGATGATATTGATGCCGCTTTGCGAGCAATTGAAGCGTTAGGAGCAACAGTAACTGTTACTGGCTCTCAGGTTATTATTCAGGGCATAAAAGATTACTCTAGTGACCATCTGATACACTTAAACTGTAGAGATAGTGGAACCTTAAGCCGTTTTGTGACGGCTTTATCAGCAAATATGTACAGTCCAGTGTTCATTGATGCAAGTGAGCAAATGAAACAAAGGCCTATGCAGGAAATTGTTGATTGTTTAGAGCTGTTAGGGGTTTCAGTAAGTTCCAATCAAGGATATTTACCATTAACGGTAACAGGCCCCATACAAGGCGGTATTTGTCAATTAGATGCCTCTCGCTCTAGTCAATTTTTAAGTGCTTTGCTTATTGCTTGCTTACGAGCAGAGAAAGAAACTTTAATTCAATTAACCGGTGAGTTGGTTTCTGAAAGTTATATTGAATTAACCTTAAAAGCGATACAAAAATTTACTGGAAATATAGGTCGAATCAATGGCAAAGAGTTTTTAATCGAGCCACAACAAAAGTTACAAGCCAATACTATTCATGTGGCAAGTGATGTGGTTAGTTGCAGTTATTTTATGGCTGCCGCCTTAATCGCTGAAACATCTACCTGCATCAAGCATTATGATTTTGATTCTGTACAAGGTGAAGCACAGTTTCCTCACGTTTTAGAGCTTATGGGTGCTCACGTTGAGCGCCAGCAAGATGACTTACTGATCAGTTATAACAAGCCTCTTGTTGGTATAGAAGTTGATATGGGCAATATGCCTGATGCGGTACCAACGCTTACGGTAATCGCAGCATTTGCCAGTGGTGAAACACATATCACTAATATTGCTCATTTGGCCTTCAAAGAGTCCAATCGAATAGTTGATTTATGTGAACAGCTTAAACAAGTTGGGGTGCAGTGCGAATATGGTGAAGATTATATTAAAATTATTGGTAGTAATAAATTACATGCGGCTAAAGTCTCCAGTTGTCATGACCACCGATTAGCTATGTCGTTAGCGTTGCTTGGAATTAAAATTCCAAATCTAGTGATAAAAGATGCACAGGCAGTTGAAAAATCCTTTCCTCAGTATTGGCA
Organism: Kangiellaceae bacterium; assembly: GCA_013373015.1. Lineage (GTDB taxonomy): Bacteria > Pseudomonadota > Gammaproteobacteria > Enterobacterales > Kangiellaceae > Kangiella. The sequence goes on along the minus strand of JABXIQ010000007.1, from coordinate 130,978 downwards.
ATATCTTGAGCAGATTGGTATTGTTACGGAAGAAATTGAATAGGGTTGAGCCTTCAGCGAAAAGAGGTAGAAAGTGGCTGGCGATAGTTTTGGAAAAATGTTTAAGGTTACCAATTGGGGTGAGTCTCATGGTAAAGCTATTGGTGCTGTAGTTGAGGGCTGTCCAGCAGGTTTAGAGTTAACCGAGCAAGATATCCAGCCCTTTTTAGATAAGCGCCGTCCAGGGCAAAGTAAAATCACTACGCGTCGTGATGAAAAAGATCTGGTTAAAATTTTATCGGGGACGGTAAATGGCATCACTACTGGTACGCCAATTAGTTTGGTTATTGAAAACCAAGACCAAAAATCCAAAGATTATTCTGAAATGGCGAAAGTATTTCGTCCTAGTCATGCTGATTTTACCTACCAGAAGAAATACGGTATTCGTGATGTTGCTGGTGGAGGTAGAAGTTCTGCGCGGATTACTGCTGGGCATGTGGCCGCTGGAGCTATAGCACAAAAAATACTAAAGAAAGCCTTAGGCACTGATATCATTGGTTATGTCAAAAGTGTTAATGATTTGGTGTTAGATATTGAAGCAGAACAAGTTGATGCAAGTTTAATTGAGCAAACAGTAGTGCGCTGTCCTGACATAGAGTTAGCCTATAAAATGATTGAACGTATCGAAACAGCGCGTAAGGCAGGGGATTCGTTAGGCGGTGTGGTCGAATGTCGAATTAATTCAGTTCCTGTGGGTTTAGGGGAGCCAGTATTCGATAAATTGGAAGCTGATCTTGCCAAGGCAATGTTAGCGATTAACGCCAGTAAAGGCTTTGAAATAGGTTCAGGATTTGCTGGCACTCTTGAAACAGGCTCAAGCCATAACGATGTTTTTATTAATCAAGCTGGAACGATAAAAACCAAAACCAATAATTCTGGCGGTGTTTTAGGTGGGATTTCTAACGGAATGCCAATTGTCTTTCGAGTAGCTTTTAAGCCTACACCAACCTTAATTCAAGCTCAAAATACGGTAACTGTTGATGGCCAAGAAACAGAATTTCACGGGCGAGGTCGTCATGACCCTTGTGTTCTACCAAGAGCTGTCCCCATTGTAGAAGCTATGGCGGCAATGGTACTTTGTGACCATTTTTTAAGGTTTAGGGCTTATAAAGGGTTGTTTGATATTTCTTGATGTTCATTTCTTTGTGCGGACAAAGAAATGAACTAATACTACTCGATCCCCTTCGCCTTCTTCGCTTCTGCATTGGTCTTAATCCCTTGCGATAAAGCATATTGTTTGACGTAACTGACAGAAGCTAAGAAATACACTACTGATAAAATGACTAGTGTCAGTGCCCATGTAAACTTGTCTGGATCGACGATGTAGTAGAACGCATATAAGAAGGGGAGTAGGATAATGAACCCTGTCCAACCATAAGTGTAGGTTTTGCCTTTAAACATGCCTGGCAAGGCAAATAACAGCGGTAGCCACCAAATTGCTAATGATATCCAGCGCATGGTCGGGTGGTCATGGTTAAACCAAATAAAAATTGGCAAAATAAGTACAATCATCACAAAACTTGCAATGGCTACAAGGCGCGCTCTTAGTGCTTTTTTGAGGTGTAAGTTCATAAGTAATACTTTATTTCTTCAGTTTTACGGCCAGTTCGGCTAATCGTTTACCTTGTGCGATGCACAGTTTCTTTTCTTCGTCGCTAATCGCTTGCTGACTATCACTACCAGCAACGTGCGACGCACCATAGGGTGTTCCTCCTGTTGTGGTGCTGAGCAACTCAGTTTCAGAATAGGGTATTCCTGATATGACCATGCCGTGATGGTGTAAGGGCATCATCATGGTAATCAAAGTCGTCTCTTGGCCGCCGTGCAGTGAACCTGTTGACGTAAAAACGCTGGCTGGCTTGCCAATTAAGGCTCCTGATAACCATTGTGCGGATGTTTGATCGAGAAAATATTTAAGTGGCGCAGCCATATTGCCAAAGCGAGTAGGACTTCCTAATGCTAAGCCATCACACTCTTGCAGTTCTTCAATCGAAATGTACGGATCTCCATCACTAGGGATATCGCTATCAGTAGCTTCATGGTTAGCACTAACCTCAGGAACTGTGCGTAATAGAGCTTCACAGCCTTCAACGGTATCAATGCCGCGTGCAATTAAACGGGCCATTTGTCGAGTGTTACCATGACGTGAGTAGTAAAGAACGAGAATTTTATTCATGATTAGACGCTATCTTTTGTGGGTACCGCGGTCAAGCCGCGGCATGATAATGTTTTTTTATTTCATTAACGCTAACACATTTTCCGGAGGGCGACCAACTGCTGCTTTGTCCTTGGTGAACACAATTGGACGTTCGATCACTTTTGGATATTCTACCATCAAGGCAATTTGCTGTTCTTTGGTTAATGATTCATCATCAAGTCCCGCTTCTTTATATTCAGCTTCTTTTTTACGCATGATATCGCGTGGTTCAACGCCCAGTAACTTAATAATGGTTTTAATTTTGTTTTTACTCGGTGTGTCTTTAAGGTATTCGATGATATTTGGCTCGATACCATTTTCTTGTAATAAGGCTAATGTTTGACGAGATTTAGAACAACGTGGGTTGTGTAAAATGTTAAATTCGCTCATGACTTGTTTTGAGTCCTGTGTTGTAATTCAATGAATAACTAAAGATAAGCTATTTTAGGCATAAATGGGTATGGAAAAAAGGTGGCAATGGCTAAAAGCCTTCACAAAATTCGTATTTTCACAATTTGCTAAGAAACATTGTAGCGCAATGGCTGCAGAGCTAACCTTGAATAATATGTTGGCTTTGGTGCCGCTAATGACGGTTGCTGTGAGTTTAATGGCATTATTTCCAGCTTTTGATGGCTTAAATACGCAAGTCCAAGAGCTGATCTTTAAGAATTTACTGCCCGATACTGGGATAGCAGTTCAAGAGCATTTGAACGAATATGTGGCGAAGTCGAAGAATTTATCGGCAATTGGTTTTGCTTTTTTGATTATTACTGCTCTTTTGCTGATGCGTTCTATAGATCGTGCGATTAATGTTATCTGGGAAACGACCAATAAACGTCATGGTATTAGCAAGTGGCTTGCTTATTGGGCAATGTTGACCATGGCGCCAATACTAATAGCGGGTAGTTTGGCCGCAACATCCTATTTTGCTGCTTTGCCATTAGTTGAAAATATCAATAGCATTTTGACCATAGGTTTGCCTTTTGTGCTGATAGTGCTAGCGTTTAGCATGCTTTATACCATCGCACCATTCAGTCCTGTAAAATTTTCAAAAGCACTTATCGCGGCATCTATTACGGCAATTTTGTTTGAAGTTGCTAAATATGGCTTTGCCATTTTTGTGAAGAAGTTTTCAACCTATGAAGTGATTTATGGCGCTATTACTGCTATCCCACTGTTTTTTCTATGGGTTTACTTATCTTGGTTGATTTTATTGTTGGGTGCAGTTATATGCTATGCTTTACATCGTTTTGAAATGAAGCGCGAAAAGTCTGAGCATGAGTTTATATCTATCGTCAAAATTCTACAGTTTTTTGCTCATGTACAACAGGGTGAAAGTTCTGCGTCGATTGAGCAAGTTAAAAGTAAATTTTCTTATTTGCACGGTCAAACATTGCGAAACTATATTGAGGAGTTGCTCAGTCAAAACTTCTTGGCCAAACTTGAGGATGAGCAATATTGCTTAAAAGTTAATGGAAGTGATTTGAATATTGTGGATATTTATCGTCGCGGAAATTGGCGATTACCTAATAATAATCAAGTGCTTAGCGACGAACAATGCCAACGTCTGCACAGCATTATTGAAAATGCTAATTTAGAACTTGATAAGCAATTAAGTCATTTATTAATCGATTCGAACGCCGAAAATAGCTAAATTGGTACTGGTTTCAATCACATTGGTTAGGTGACCAGTGGTTGCCTTACCAGACTGTTCAATTTGAATCAGCTTTTGTTTGCCAATCAAGTTCTTTGGCGCAATCAATAAAGGGTATGAGCTATCGAAAGGCTTTACTAAAACTACCGAGTGGCGTATTGTTTCACCATCTTTATCTTTAGTGAGGTAATAAATTTCTTCACAATTGCCATGGATAAACTCTAAGCCAACGGTTGAACCTGAATTTTGATCGCCATTGAGCCAGCGACTAATGGCTAATTGCCAAGTTTTCTGCGGTATACCATTGATATGCCTTTTCAACAAAATAAGATTGCCAACTTTTAATTCATTGATATCTTGCTTAACCTGTTTGATGCACATACCGCCATCACTATGGTTGACTGCTTGCCAACGAATGTTGGTTTCATATTGCGAACCAAGCATTTTCTGCAAATTAATATCGAGATCGGTATCACCAGTCAGGTTGCTGTCTTGTTGTAAGGTTTTAATGACGTAAGGTAATCCCCAGACCGTATCTACGTCAGCCATAATAGGGTAACGTGCAGACTTTCGCTCTACATGATGATCGCAATAGGCGTACACTCGCTGCATTAACTTTTCAGCGTGATTGAGATCGATACCTGCGTAAAATGCGGGCATGGGTAGGCTGCGGTTTTGATTAAATTGATCTAAATGTTGTTTAACTGTTGCCAATAGTTGGTCAGTCATTAATAGGCGGATTTGTTCCTCGTCATCATATTCACTGTTATCATCAGCAAAGTGAGGCTTGTTGCTATCATTCAGATCGATGATTAAACATTGGCTATCACGATATTGCTTGGTGTCGTTCACAATGCTGCAAACATGACCCCAATGGGATAGATATTTGAATAACTGCCAGTGTTGATTGTCCTCTATATGATAAGGATTTATCACTGCCATAAGACAGTTACGAATATAAGTGTGTTTAATTGTTTGTAAAGGCTCGAGAGGTTCTTCACCTTTATGTAACTGACTGGTATGGAACTTATTTGCTTCAGCGAAACGGTACAGCATATGTAGTTCGCGCCAGATATAAGACGGAATGGGAGCGTAAAGTTGGTATTGCTCGATTAACATCAAGCCAAGATAATGCTGTGAAAAATTAATTGCTTTGGCAAGTCTTTGATTTTTCTTCAATAAAAATTTTTGCGAGCTTATTTCATCTAAAACTCGCTTGGCGGCAAAAGCCATTTCGGTGGTCAGGTTGTGCAAGGCCTTGTACTGATTGGTATCAACTTTTATCGCTCGCTTGTCGTTTTGTTCACGAAAATGGCGACTAATTTGCAGGTAGGCCTTGTCTATCGTGAATAAGTTTTCTTCGCGATGAGCGGCTTTTTGACGACTGCGGTTGAGGGTGCGAACCACTCTAGTCATTTCGTTAATAGCGTGGTCGATATCAGAATAAGCAAGCTCATTGACCCACTTCGACACAGCATTTGGGCTGGTATCGAGCATAAACTCCTGTCCTGCTTGTAGCGACGGGAAGGTGAGCTTGAGTGTTTCCATGTTGCCAAGACCTTAGTTATTGTTATGTCGAAGTATCATTGGTTTCGCTGTATCAATAATACCCTAGAGTTTGCAAAAGATTGTATAATAATGCCCTAATTTGATGGCTATTTCCACAAAAAAGCATCAAGAATTAACCGTAAATTAATGATTTATAATGATTATTTCAAAAAAAACAGTTTTGGTTTTATTATGGCTTTCCTGTGTGTTTGGCCTCGCTTCCTGTCAGAAAGATGAGCAATTCAGCTTACTTAATGGACAAAAAAGATCTATCGAAGATTATCGTGGCCAATGGTTGGTCATTAACTTTTGGGCAGAATGGTGTCCGCCTTGCTTAAAGGAAATCCCACAATTAAACCTATTAGCCAAAAATAACCCTAATATTGCTGTCTTAGGAGTTAGCTTTGACAAGTTGTCAAACGCAGAATTGGCTGGGTTGGTCATGAAGTTAAATATTGAATATCCTGTATTGGCTACCGAGCCGATGCCTTATTTGCCGATGGCGCGACCGCAAAGTTTGCCCGCGACTTACGTGGTTACACCACAAAGTGAAGTTCTTGGTCCTTTATTAGGTGAAGTCGATCAAGAAAAGATCTTGACTATCATCGAAAAAATTAAAGCCAGCTCTGGGGTAGATTCCGCGAAGGATTAATTGATGCTTAAGCGAAGGTCTGATTTTTTTTGCAGTTGTTCGCGTAAGCGTTGTCTAACTTCATCCAACCTCGCTTGTATGCGTGTTTGCGCATAAGGATCTTCTGATGTACGGTTTAGCGCAAGCTCAAAATGCTTTTTAGCAGTGCGCAAATCACCTAGCAAAAGTAAGTATTGTCCAGTGGTTTCGTGCATTTCAGGGATGTGGCCTGCTTTGGATTGAGCTTGGGCGAGGGTATATAAATAGCTCGGATTATTTTTATTCACATCAGCATAACGCAACAGTAATTTTTCTGCACTTTTTGCATCATCCATATTCAAATAAACTTGAGCGGTTATATTGATGAGTTTGCTTGAGCCAGGCGTTTTGTCTAGCTGCTCTAACAATAAAGGCAGTATCTTTTTGTTATTATCTTGTGCAAGTTGGACTTCAGCTAAACTAAATAATAACACTTGATTATTAGGGTTTTGCGCATATAACTGTTCCAATATTGCGGTAGATTGGATGTGTAGGGCTCGGCTTTTCAGCAATTCTGCATATTGGTACTGTTCGCTAAGACGGTTAAGTTTACCATTTCTATGTTTATCACGTAGGTTGATAAAATAATTATTGTCGTGAGTTTTGCTTTGACTTTCGACTCTTGCCTTAATTAATTGATAATCCATTGAACTTTGATGTTCAATTTCTGGATACATCTCTGCCCGCGAGCGAGTTGCAGCTATACGATTTCGAGATAAAGGGTGGGTTAACAAAATTTCAGGTGGTTTTTTTGTATAGCGGCTGGCTTGCTGTAATGTTTCAAAAAAGTTTGCTGCATCTCGCGCATCAAAGCCTGCACTAGAAAGCATAGCTACACCTATGCGATCTGCTTCTTGTTCATTTTCACGAGTATGATTAATGATGCTTTGCTGAGCTGCTGCTTGCGTCGCTGCAACACCTGCCATACCAGCCTCTGGATCTTGGGTGGCTGCGATTACGGAACCAATCATACCCAAAATCACTGGTAAACTCAGTTGACCTTGTTTTTCCAAACGTCGCGCAAGATGGCGTTGAGTAACGTGCGCAACTTCATGGCCTAGCACAGAAGCAAGCTCGCTCTCGGACTGTGAAGCTGTGATTAAACCGGTGTGGATCCCAATATAACCTCCGGGTAGGGCGAAGGCGTTGATACTGTCTTCTTGGATCACGAAAAACTGGAAGCGACGGCCTAGCGCATCGGGATTGGCGGCTACCAAGCGATGGCCAAGTTGCTGTATATAGTCAGTGATCAGTGGATCCTTGACTAAATATTCGCTACGACGAATTTGCGCCATAATTTCATCGCCAATAATTTGCTCTTTGGCAACAGAAAGGGTTGAGCCTGCTGCCTCGCCAATTTTCGGCAAGTCAGTTGCGGCGTGACTTTGAGCGGCAAAGCCTAAAGTAAAACAGCTAATACAACTTAAAATGATCAGTTTTAGCGCAAGAAAGTTTTTTTTCATTATGTAAAATAGTGTTGCGAGTTACTGTATATGATGTCTTTAATGTGATAAAAGTTCAATCAAACTACATGTGATAAGTGCAAACTTTTGCTCAATCACACTTTAGCTTCCAGTAATGGGTAAACAATATAAAAATGACTTCAATATTCACACGCTGGTTTAAGCGCAATTTTTCGAGCCCAGCTACAATTGTACTGACAATGCTGTTGATTGTCGGTTTTGTGTTTATTTTAACCTTAGGCGATCTGATGGCTCCGATACTTTGGGCTATTGTAATTGCTTATTTGTTGGAATGGGTCGTGTCGGCAATACAAAAGCGTGGTTTGAGACGGTTTTGGGCCGTATTAATTGTATTTGCGGGCTTTATTGGACTGGCCTTACTGATCGTATTTGGTTTAATTCCTCTCGTTTGGAAACAGGGCTCGCGTTTAGTTTCAGAGCTGCCCAACATCACCTTAAAAGCTAAAGAAGCGATTTTAGCTCTGCCAGAAAAATACCCAAATTTCATCTCAACTGAGCAAGTCAGTAGCTTTTTCGCCAGTGTTAACTCTGATCTGGGTGCTTTTGGCGAAACCTTATTAACTGCCTCATTTAGCTCGTTAGTTGGTATAGCCACAGCGCTGGTTTATATTGTATTGGTTCCATTGCTTGTGTTTTTCTTCTTAAAAGATCGCAACCAAATTTTAGGTTGGTGTTTACAGTGGCTACCGCAAGATCGGCACTTGGCCGAAAGCGTATGGGGCGAAGTTAATCATCAAATTGGTAACTATATTCGCGGCAAAGTGTTAGAAATCATTATTGTCGGAGTCGTTTCCTATATTGCTTTTGCTATTATGGGCTTGAACTATGCTCTGTTATTAGGTGTCTGTGTTGGCTTGTCAGTGCTAATACCCTACGTTGGAGCGGCATTAGTGACCATTCCAGTGTTATTGATAGGCTTTTTCCAATGGGGATTTACCCAACCGTTTTATATCCTGTTTGTGGTCTATATGGTCATTCAAATTCTTGATGGTAACGTGCTGGTACCATTGATTTTTTCAGAAGCGGTGAGTCTGCATCCTGTAGCTATTATTGGTGCGATTTTGCTGTTTGGAGGTCTTTGGGGCTTCTGGGGTGTCTTTTTCGCCATACCACTTGCCATATTAGTCAATGCGGTACTTGATGCTGTGAAAGGGCATAGGGAAATAATAAATTCAGATGAAAGTGGAGAGTAATATGAAGTTTGTAGGAATTTTAGGCTTGTTTTTCTCAATTACAGTAATGGCCCAAGATTTTCACTTTGATAACTTAAAATTAACCTTGCCTGAAAGTGCGAAGATAGTACAGGAAACTGATGATGCTGAAGTAAAGGTTTTCGCTGTTAGTCTTTATAGTGATCCTAACAAAATTCTTATGGTTAGAATGACGCCAAAAAAAGATAACACATTTTTGCAAAAGAAGGCTTTAATTTCAGATGTGAATTTTGATAATTTATCAGCAGATAAGCAAATTGTTAATTTGAAACGGCTAAATGTTAAGGTTGATACCAGCTCTACTTGTGAAACTGACCGATTTGATTATAAAACAACTTTTGATGACGAAGGATTTATATTTAGAAGTGATTATTGGGTTTTTTGTGAAGATCAGTTTGTAATGATTTCATATGGGGATAACAATGAAAATACTTATAGAGTTATGACTAAACTGATAGAGTTTTCTGCCTCGCTTCAATAAGTTGAATAATCTAGCTAAATGCCCGCACACCTAAGGTTAATTCTTAGGTCTTTAGCGGGAATTTAGTAATTAAAGTATATCCGACGCATAATCCGCTAATCGTGAGCGTTCGCCACGTTTTAGCGTGATATGACCTGCATGCCCCCAGTTTTTGAAGCGATCGACGACGTAAGTAATTCCTGATGTGGTTTCACTCAAGTATGGCGTGTCAATTTGCGCGACATTACCCATGCATACAACTTTGGTTCCTGGACCTGCACGTGTGATCAAGGTTTTCATCTGTTTTGAGGTGAGGTTTTGCGCTTCATCTATGATGATAAATTTATTGAGAAATGTTCGACCACGCATAAAGTTGAGTGAGCGCACCTTGATCCATTTGCGTAATAAATCGTGCGTTGCCGCAGCTCCCCACTCATCATTATCTGATGGGGCTAATACTTCAAGGTTATCCATCAAAGCACCCATCCAAGGGGTCATCTTTTCTTCTTCCGTTCCCGGTAGGAAGCCGATATCTTCACCAACGGATATGGTGACGCGAGTGACGATAATTTCTTTATAACGTTTTAATTCAATAGCTTGTTCAAGTGCCGCTGCCAAAGCGAGTAGGGTTTTGCCTGTTCCTGCGGGGCCTTGTAGGGTCACAAAATCAATTTCAGGATCCATCAGTAGGTTTAAGGCAAAACTTTGTTCGCGGTTACGGGCAGTGATGCCCCAAATATTGTGACTGTCATTGCGATAATCAGTAAGAATTTCAATTAATGCAGATGATTCAGTTTGCTCACTTGGCGATTCAGTAATTTCTCGAACAATAGCTTCGAAGTTATCGCTTGGATTGTACAGGCATTGATTGGTAAACCATTCGCTAACCAGCGGGCCTTTGATACGGTAGTAAGTTCGACCTTCCTCTTGCCAAGAGTCTATATCACGGCTATGACTATCCCAGAAATCTTCAGGTAGTTCATAATAGCCTGTGTGTAACTGCTCAACATCGTCCAGCACCTTATCATTGAAGTAATCTTCTGCATGTACGCCTACGATATTCGCTTTAATGCGCAGATTAATGTCTTTAGAGACTAAAGTAACGGTGGATTCTGGATGTTTTTCGCATAAAGCGAGGGCTACGTTTAATATAGTGTTATCGGCTTTGCTGCTTGGTAATGAGTCTGGAAGACGGTCAATATGTTCGCGGGTTTGGAAAAAGATTCTACCGTGTTTGGTTTCGTCGCCAATTTGCGGTAATGAGCCGATGGGAATGCCTTCGGTCATGGGATCTTCGTCTTCGCTAGCGGTGGAAAAGAGATCATCGATGTAGCGAGTGACTTGGCGAACGTTGCGTGCAACTTCTGAGAGTCCTTTTTTGCCTGCATCTAACTCTTCGAGTACCACCATTGGGATAAAAATATCGTGTTCTTCAAAGCGAAAGAGGGAGGTGGGGTCGTGCATCAATACGTTAGTGTCTAAAACAAAAAGTCGTTTTCCTTCGATTTTTTTCTTGACCATTCAGTAACCTCTTTGGGTGCAAGTTATTGTTTTAATTCAAATTAGCCTACAAAATATGATTGACCGTCCTGTTGTATTTCATTTATTACAGGTTTTTCACTGCTTCAAGCACTTCATCGGCATGTCCCTTCACTTTGACTTTACGCCATTCATTACGCAATTTTCCTTGCTCATCAATCAAGAAAGTACTGCGCTCAATGCCCATATATTCTCTGCCATAGAGCTTTTTGAGCTTGATCACATCATAAGCTGTACACATTTTCTCATCGCCGTCTGATAATAGCTCAAAAGGAAATTGGTGTTTGGCCTTAAAATTGGTATGAACTTTTACACTATCCCGAGAAACACCTAATATTTCAGTGTTAAGCGCTTGAAATTGCTCATATAAATCACGGAAGTTTTGTCCTTCTGTGGTACAGCCAGGAGTGTTGTCTTTGGGATAAAAATAGATAACGAGGTTTTTGCCTTTGAAATCTGCTAGGGAAAGTGTTTGGTCGCCAGTGGCGGAGAGTTTGAAGTTTGGTGCTTTTTTATTCAGTTTTATATTCAGTTCTGGTTGGCTCAATTGCGCCTCCTGTTTAACTGTTGTTAAGTTAGCCAGTCTTTGCCAGCTATTTGTCTTATATTTTTTATCTAAGCTAACTGTACGTGAGATTTTTAGCCTTCGCAAGGGATCAACGTGAAATTGTTGTCACAGCTTTTTTACAAAGGGTTTTAGCGCTTGTTTTTATGCTCCAAGCTGGATACCATAGCCGAGCAAAATTAAAGGATAACAAGATGTTTTCAGGCAGTATTGTAGCAATTGTCACACCGATGAAAGCTAATGGTGAGTGTGATTTTGAAGTTTTACGACAGTTAGTAGATTGGCACGTTGAGCAAGGCACGCATGGCATTGTGGTTATGGGCACAACTGGCGAGTCAGCAACTGTTGATGAAAGTGAATATTATCAAGCTATTGAAGTGGTTGTCGAGCAAGCCGCTAAACGTGTTAAGGTTATCGCTGGCACTGGTGCAATTGGTACACATAAAGCGATAAAATTAACCCAGCAAGCAGAAAAACTCGGTGTTGATGGCGCTTTAGTGGTAACGCCTTATTATTGTAAGCCTACGCAGAAAGGTCTATATGAGCATTTCAAAGCGGTTGCGGAAAGTACTGAGTTACCGATTATTCTATACAATGTACCCAGTCGAACTGCGTGTGATTTGTTACCTGAGACTGTCGCGGAACTATCTTTGATTGAAAATATCGTCGCTATTAAAGAGGCGACAGGTGATGTTTCACGAGTTGAGGAACTAAATCGCCTATGCGATGCTCCAATAGCACTGTTAAGTGGTGATGATGCTACAGCTTTGGAGTTTATGCGATTAGGTGGTCATGGCGTGATTTCGGTGACAGCTAATGTTGCGCCTGCCTTGATGAGCAAAATGTGTGAAGCGGCGCAAGAGCAAAATTGGCAGCAGGCACAGTTAATTGATGCCAAATTAGCAGCATTACACCAAGATTTATTTTTACAGGCTAACCCAATTCCAGTTAAGTGGGCGTTAGCGGCAATGGGCATGATGGAGCAGGGTATTCGTTTACCGTTAACGGTGCTTTCAGAGCAACATCATCCAAAAGTATTACAAGCGTTGGAACAAGCGAATGTTAAAACACAATAAGCAAAAATTAAGAAACACTTTAAATCTATCTTTGGTCGTCACGGCGGCTTTATCTGTCTCGGCCTGTAGCTGGTTTTCAGCTAATGATGGTTCTGAGGATATTGATGATCGTTATATGCAAAGCCAGCAAGGGCCTGATTTGCAATTACCGCCAAATACCACGGAACTGAAAGTTGAAGATCAGTATCGTGTTCCAGAAGGCGTGGTGATCACCGAGCGTGACGCCCAAGGCAAGATGTTGAACCTTGAACCACCACAGTTGTTGTTGATTGGTGGTGATGGCGTGCGTGAAGACAAAGAACAAGCTCAACCGACCGTGTGGGTGCGTAATAGTGGCTCGCAGATGATGGATTACATTAACCGTTTTGTGCAACAGCAGAATATTGCTTTAAGCAATTCAAGTGCGCAAGCGATTGAAACTGATTGGATTTCAGATGAAGATGAATCGGCGGTCTCTCAATATTTAGGTTCTTATAATATTGAAGGTCAGCGTCATCGCTTTGCTTTGAAAGTGATAGCTGAAAGCCAAGCTGCTGTAGGCGGCACTAGTGAAGTGGGCTTACAGGCTGTGCACTTGGCTAACCAGCAAGAAATTGACGGACAATGGGCAGAAGTGCAAACCTCTGATCGCGTGGCTAAGCAGTTTTTAAACTATTTCTTAGGCTTTTATGATTCGGAGCGTACCAAAGAAGCTCGTGCTCGAATTCTTCAAGAAGGCGCTATTGATGTTCGTTTAGGTAATGATAATCAAGGTAATGTGGCATTGGTAACCGATCGTGATTTCCAATCGGTTTGGCAGCAAATGCCAAGAGTATTAGAGTCATTAAACTTACCAATTACAGATCGTGATCAATCCGCTGGGACTTATTATTTCAATGTTAAAGATCCTGATAGTGGTGTATGGGATGCATTATTTGGTGATGACGATGAAGCTAAAGTAAATCTTCAACCTGGCGATTATCAAATCAAAGTGAAAGAGCTCAACACTAATGGAGTAGCAATGACATTCTTTGATAGTGAAGGTAATTTGCTTCCAGCTAATAAAATCACAGAAATTTATCCTGAGTTTTCCGCGGCGTTCCGTAGCCGTGCTAACCGATAAAAGCATCGATGCAACTGGGTTAAAAGTTGCATCTTTAGGTTCGGGAAGCAAAGGAAACGCCACACTCGTTTCAAATGGGGAAGTCACAGTCATGGTGGATTGTGGCTTTACCGTTAAAGAGTTTTCAAAACGCATACAAAGGTTTGGGATTGAACCTGAGCAGCTTGATGCAATATTAGTAACTCATGAACATCAAGACCATATTGGTGGAGTAGGGCCTGTCAGTCGTAAGTTTCGCATTCCTGTTTGGGGGACGCGCGGAACTTTAATGTCTCAGAAATTGGGTAATATTGAATATAAACATATCATTCATGGTTTTGAGCCTTTTGATGTCGCAAGTTTATCGATAACTCCTTTATCGGTTCCGCACGATGCACGTGAACCTTGTCAGTTTATGTTTGAATATCAACAAAAAAAACTGGCCATCCTCACTGACCTAGGATCATACACAATTGAGTTAGTTGAACATTTACAACAGTGTCATGCTTTGTTGTTAGAATGTAATCATGATGAAGATATGTTGTGGAATGGGGCTTATCCTGAGCGCCTTAAGCAGCGAGTAGCAAGTAGTTATGGTCACTTAAGTAATCGGCAAGCTATTGAAATAATTAATAAATTAAACTGTGAACAATTACAGTTTGTGATTGCTACTCATCTTAGCGAAAAGAATAATTGCCCTGATATTGTACGTCAACAATTATCAAAAGCACTGGGTTGGCAATTAGAAAGTGTCAAAATTGCTGATCAAAATCAAGGCTTTGATTGGCATCGATTAGCTTAAGTGCAAATCCTCTTCATCACTTACTTTATCGCTGATTTTTTCTTCAGCTAAAGACTCGGCTTGCGCAATCGGAATATGGATAGTAAATAAAGCCCCATTGAGTAAGCGACTATCTTCAGCCCATATTTTGCCATTGTGACGATTAACAATTCCTTTGACGATAGCTAATCCTAAACCTGCTCCGCCTGAATCACGATTACGACTAAAGTCTAAGCGGGTGAATGGTTCGAAAATACGCTCACGCTTGCCGGGAGGGATTCCTGGACCATCATCTTCAACTTTAATATCTAGACTGTCACTATATTTATTCAAACTGATTTGTACTGTTGAAATAGAAAAACGTGCTGCATTACGCACTAAGTTAATCAGTGCACGCTCAATTAGGTTGCGATCAGCAAAAATTTCTAGACCTTTGCTGGGCTGGCTGTAGATTAAGAATTGTTTATCGACATGGATCGCTTTGACTTTTGCACAAACTTCATCAGCTACATCTTTTATATTGAAATATTCAAGCTGCAAAGGATGTTGACCATCTTTGAGTCGGGAATAACCTAACACTTCACGAACTAAAGAATCGAGTTCATCAAGTGCATCGTGCATATCTTGTTTTAGTTTTTCGCGGCGCGATTCGGTGGTGTTCTCATTAAATAGATCTAGTGCAAAACTCATGCGAGCCATTGGACTGCGAAATTCATGAGCTACTGCATGCATTAGATCGCGCTGATTGTATAAACTTTGACGATGTTCTTTGCTGAGCTTATTAATGTGTTCAATAAGTTTTGGTACATTACTGGATAGATCTTCAACAGAAACCTCTTGTCGTTCGAGTGACAAGCCTTCAAAACTCACTTTATCCAAAGCAAAAGTTGCGGGACGGAGGCTGCGTTGCATATATTGATACAATGAAATGACAATTGCACCGTTGGCTAGCAGTAAAATAAAAGCGTAAACAAACCAGTCTTTAACCATAATATCATTATAGTCGGCAGGGTAGGGACCCAGTGTTAAAACGGTTTGATTATCATTAAGAATAACGTGGCCTGTTGGACCATTATCGCCGTCCATATAAACGAGATAGCGATTTTCTTTGAGCTCTTTTTTTGAGTCTTTGTCGAGCAACAATTGATCGAAAGTTTCGTTGGTTATATCTGTCTCTAACTCATATTCAGCGCGAGCTATGGTTTGTGGTGAGTGATTGTAATCTAAGACTGATAATCTGAAATTTAACTCACGGACATCGGTCAAAATTTCTTCTTTTACCTCTTCGCTATCAATGCTGGCCATCCATGGAAAATAGACGTAATAGAGCACCATGAAAGCGCATAAGTTTGCGACAATCAGAAGGATTATGGGTAAAAGAATTTTCTTGATCATTTGGTCAATAAGTAACCTTCACCACGAATTGTTTTAATGATGTATGGCAACTTTGGGTCATCTCCTAGTTTTTTGCGTAATCGAGAAATTCGCAAATCAATACTACGATCCGTTCCATCATATTCTAATCTAAAGGTTTTTTGATGGAGTTCTTCTCGGCTAACCACTTCACCTGAGCGCTCAGCTAATAACCATAATAAATTATATTCGGCAGTTGTAAGATGAATTATTTGCTCTCCACACATAACGGTACGATTCTGTGGATTGATTTTGACCTTGCCGGCATGGATATAATCGCCATTTTGTTCGTCCACATCATTAATTTCGACACGACGCAATAAAGCGCGCAGATGAGCTAACAATACTCGCGATTTTACCGGTTTGGCCAAATAATCATCTGCACCTGTTTCAAGTCCTGCAACTTCATCAATATCATCGCTCATTGCGGTTAACATTAATATAGGTCCATGATAATGAGGGCGAACTGTTCGACAAACTGACAACCCATCAGCTCCTGGTAGCATAACATCTAAAATGACTGCGCGGGGTTGGGTTTCAATGATCAGATCTATTGCTTTGCTGCCATTGCTTTCGATTTGCACTTGATAATCATTGCTGTGCAAAAAATCGGCCACTAAAGCGGCTAATTTTTCATCATCTTCGACGAGTAAAATTGTTTGAGACATCGTAATTTTTGTCGTTAAGTTCTAGTATTGGCAGATAAATTGCCTTATTTCTTCAACAAGGTCAATGATTTAGAGTAATTATCTCAAGTTCTATCCTATCACTATAAGTATGATATTCATTCATCATTCAGTAAAGGATATGTAAAATACTTATAATTCAAAGAGTTATCTTAACAACTTGCTTCTTGCAATTAACTGTATTTCTCTTACAATATGAACTGTGTCATAATTTTTGACATAATCTGACAATATTTGAAATGTTGACAGAGCCTGCGACTTAAAATCAGGCACTTCCTTTTTCTAGCAATACTTGAGCGGTACTAATTTATGATGAAAAAAGCACTTATTTCACTTCTTAGCTTGATCAGTATTACTGCGATCACACTGGTTTCACAGAGTGCTGTAGCGGCTGAACAAGTTAACGTAGCGGGCAGCAATTTGCAGCTCAATGGTATTTCTGTTCATAGTGAATTGCGTAAAGAATGGTTTCTTGCGGGTTTATATTTACCGAGCAAGGTAACGGATGCTGATGCTGCTCAAAACGCATCTGGTGCTAAACGTATGCAGCTTAAAGTATTAGCAGATTCTTTGTCTGGCGTACGTTTGAAGCGTTTTTGGATTGAGCGTATTAAAAATAACAATAACGGACAAGACGTATTAAAAATTGCTAAGGGTGTGCGTAATTTTGCAACCTTAATGGCGCAAAACTTGCAAGCCAGTGATGTGATAGATATTGATCTCGTTCCGGCTAAAGGAACAGTAGTGTCTATCAATGGTTCCGAGGTTGGCGTGGTAGACGGCGCGGTTTTTCCTTTGGTATTGAATACTTGGTTAGGTGATCGCCCGCCAACACAAGAGTTTAAGGATGCCATGTTGGGTAGTCAGCCAGCTGTTCAGTATTCTGATTTATTGGCTAAATTCTCTTCAATTAATCCATCAGCTGCTCGAGTTGCGGTATTTGATAGCGCTGCACAAGAAGCTGCTGCAGAAGAAGAACGTAAGAAAAAAGAAGAGGAAGAAAAACGTTTAGAAGAAGAGCGTAAAGCAGAGGAAGCTAAGAAATTGGCAGAACAGCAAGCAGCCGATGCTGCTGCTCAAGAGCAGTTACGTCTTGAGCAACAACGACAAGATGATTTACGTCGTCAACAAGAAGCCAATGAAAGAGCTCAACAGCAAGCCGCTGAACAGCAACAGCCGCCAGCACAGGTGGTGCAACAACCTGTAGTTGAGCAAGTGCCAGCGGGTCCAACGGAAGCGGAGTTGAATTCAATGCGTAGTCAATATACCAACGCTATTCGTTCAAAATATGTTCAGTCTTTTGCTTATCCGTTAAAAGAAATTATTCGTAAATATGCAAAAGGTGGAGCGTTAAGACCTCGCCAAGGACGTACTCATGGTGACGTTTCTGTTTCCCTTGAAGTGGATCGTGATGGCGAGCTTGTAGGTGGTGCAGTGACGAGTGGGTCAGGAGAGAAAATCCTTGATGATGCGGTCAGTCAGGCGCTATTTGATGCAGCGCCGTACCCTGCGATGCCTAAAGATTTGCCAGAAGATACCTTCAAAGCTAACTTTACGGTTTCAATTCCAGCGCCACAGATGTAAAATCAGTTATTATCACAAGTGAATAAGGGGCCTTTGGGCCCTTTATTTTTTTCAGTATGTCGAGGTTGTATGAATATTAATAGCCAATTTGATAGTGGCAATATTGAAGTTATCAATGCTACTGATCCGAGCAATATTAGCTTAGCGATCAAAAATGATTCTAACAGTGAGTTTAAGCAGTGGTTCCATTTCAAACTTACAGGACAAGCAGGTCAAGACTACCAGTTTGAAATTATCAATGCCAAAGAATGTTCTTATGTTGATGGCTGGAAAGGTTATCAAGTCGTTGCGTCTTATGATGGAGAGCATTGGTTTCGAGTGCCAACAGAGTTTACCGAGCAGCAAACTTTGCTTTTTAAGCATCAATTGGCTTATAGCTCTATCCAGTTCGCCTATTTTGCGCCATATAGTTATCAACGTCATCAAGCTTTAGTGCAAAGTGCTCAGTGTACTGATAGTTGCCAGCATCAAGTTATTGGGCACACTGTAGATGGACGCGATATTGACCTTCTGATCATTGGCGATGAAGCAAAAGCAAAGAAAATCTGGATTATTGCCCGACAACATCCAGGTGAGTCAATGGCTGAGTGGTGTGCAGAAGGTTTACTTGAACGATTATTGAATGAAGATGATGCACTATCTCGTAGTTTATTGAATGAGGCTGTATTTTATATCGTTCCGAATATGAATGTTGATGGTAGTATTCGTGGGAATTTACGTTCAAATGCTGCAGGCGCCAACTTAAACCGCGAATGGCTAGAGCCGTCAGTTGAGAAAAGCCCCGAAGTCTATTTTGTGCGTCAAAAAATGTTAGAAACGGGTGTGGATGCCTTCATTGATATTCATGGAGATGAAGGTTTACCTTACATTTTTGTTGCTGCAAGTGAAGGTAACCCAAGCTACAATGAGCGCATTGCAGCATTGGAAAATGATTTTCGAACTATTCTAAAAGCAGTTAATCCTGACTTTCAAACAGAATACGGTTACCCTCTGGATGAGCCTGGTCAAGCCAACTTAACGGTTGCCAGTAATTGGGTAGGTGAGACATTTGACTGCTTGTCGTTAACACTGGAAATGCCTTTCAAAGATAATGCAAATTTACCGAATGATGAAACAGGCTGGTCTCCTGAACGTAGCTACTTATTGGGTGAAACTTTGCTCAATCCGCTATATCAATTAATCGAGAAATTGCGTTAGTCGCTATAGGTTGCTTAAATCTTAGGAGTTAATCATGGCCAAGTTTTTAGTATTTGGAGCGGGTTTTGTGGCGCAACCACTGGTTGAGTATTTGACTCGACGTGAAGATAATCAAGTCACTGTTGCGAGCCATATTTTACAAGAAGCCGAATTGTTGGCGCAAAAGTTTGAACAAGCAAAGGCTGTACAAGTAGATGTAACTAATCAGCAAGAAGTTGAACAATTGGTTGATGGGCATGACTTAGTTATTAGTTTAGTACCAGCGCCGTTGCATCCAACCATTGCTAAAGCCGCAATCACAAAAGCAAAAAATATGGTTACTGCAAGTTACGAGTCTGCCGAAATGAAAGCCTTAAACGAGCAAGCTCAAGCAGCAGGCGTCACTATATTAAATGAAATTGGATTAGATCCAGGTATTGATCATCTCAGTGCAATGCAGATCATTGACCAAGCCCATGCTAAGGGTGAAAAGGTAAGAACTTTTGTCTCCTGGTGCGGAGGTTTGCCTGCCCCAGAAGATAATGACAATCCTTTAGGTTATAAGTTTTCATGGGCACCAAAAGGGGTGCTTATGGCGTTACTCAATGAAGCCGTTTTCTTAAAAAATGGTGAAGTTGAAAAAGTCGATGCCGCGCAATTGTTAGCTTGGGCAAAACCTTTAGATATTGCTGGTTTGTCATTAGAGGGCTATCCCAATCGCGAATCAACCAGCTACCAAGTCTCATACGGTATTCCCGAAGCCCACAATATTTTACGCGGTACATTACGCTATGCAGGGTTCTGTGACATCATTCAAGCTGCAAAACAGTTAAAATTGCTATCTGTTGTAGATGCTAACAGTGCTGACTTAACTTGGAGTCAATATATTGAGAAAATAAATGGCCTTTCAGTAGAGCAATTATCGCAGCATGTTGATGGGAATATATGGTCGGGCTTAGAGTGGATTGGTTGCTTTTCTGATCAGTTTGTGGGATGTTTTTCTAATCCTTTAGACGCGTTTTGCCACTTGTTAACTCAAAAATTGGTGTACCAATCTAATGAGAGAGACATGGTTATTTTGCAACATAAATTTGCTTTAGAGCGTGCCGATGGGAGCCAATACTATATTGCTTCGACCCTAAAAGCTTTAGGTGAAGTTGGTGGCTATACAGCCATGTCAAAAACGGTTGGCTACCCAGCTGCAATTGCCGCTCAACTTATAGCAGATAAAAAAATAGATCGTAAAGGTGTTATCTTGCCTGTTAGCGCAGATATATACCAACCAATTTTACAACAGCTTGAAAAAGAAGGCATTTCTTGTGTAGAGCAGCAGTTTGAAGTAAAAGATGGATTTTTATCTGAGCTAGAGTAATTGTTAAAGTTGCAATTACGCTTAAAAGTAACTGTAAAAAAGTAACGATAAAGCACTATTGATAAAAGCCTCACAACATGCGGGGCTTTTTTTAGAGTTGCTGTTGTAAAAAATAGATCGTTTGTAAATCTATCTTTCTGGAGATATCTAGCTCATATTGAGGTTCTGTAGAATTATCTTCAACTTGTGTAGTTTCATCAGAGCGATGTAATAGCAAAGCGGATCTGGAGATAGTTTGATTGTTTTGCCATTTGGCAATTAATTTTTTTGATGATGTTTTTACAGAGCTTTTATTGATCATCAATAATGCAGGCAAAGGTTTAGGTGTTAATTGATGGTAAGGACTATTATTTCTGAGCCACTCAACGGACTCCTTATCATTAGCTAGGTTAAATTGATTTTGCCAGTTGGCATTAGATAAATAGTTAAGATAATCAAGCTCACTATCTGCTATCACTAAAACTGAAAAAAGTTCAGGTTTTGTTATTGCAGACTGAGCTAACATAGAGCCGCTAAAATTTTCACCATACAGTGCTAAGTGTTGCGGACTGGTATAGTTCTTATCAATTAACCATTCGGCACCTGCGATAATATCTTCAACCATTTTGGAATGCTGCTGCCCTTGACCATCTTGCTGCCAGCGTTGTCCATATGTTGAGCCTCCACGAATATGTGCTACAGCTATAATATGACCTAATTCCAGCCATTGCTGATATAAAAAGTGATACTGGTTTTCAAATATAGAACCAAAACTTTCGTGGGTTATTAGCAAAACTTTATTGTCGCCATCCTTATTGATATTAGCTTTCGAAAAAAGGGTTAATGGAATGCGGCTACCATCTTCTGAACGATAAAAAACCACCTCGCTTTTGTGCTCACTGTTATTCTTAATATCGTTGGGTGTTGTCATTAAAAGGGGCTTGATTGTGTCGTTTTCTAACGAAAATGTAGTAGTGGGTTGAGTAATGGTTTCAACAGTTGCAAGTGTTTCTTCTGTATAGCTTCGAGCAAACATACTGGCAAAGTGCGCTTTATTGTTTATTTTAATTTGTTGTTGATTGGATCCATTAAGTGAGCTGAATACAATTTTATTGCGCGTATTTTCAAGGTAATGTAATAACCATCGTTTGTTAATGAGTTTTGCATTGAGTAGAACCGCATCTTCTTGAGCTATGACTTCTTTCCAGTAGCGCCTTGATGGTTTATTTAATTCAATCGATATGATTCGGTTGCGAGGTGCTGCAAGATTTGTTTTGAAGTAAAAAGTTCCCTCGATGTTACCTATAAACTCAAAGTCAGCGAGGCTCTTATTAACTAAAGGTGTTAAACGTTTATCGAGTTGCAGATTGTTTTTATCAACTTGTGGAGTAGTGTTCATTGATAGATATTCAACCCAAATTCTTTGCCCTGACTTTACAGGATGAGTAGCTGTAATAATTAAATAATTACTATCTTGAGTAATTTGGGCCGAAATGTTCCAGTCACTAAGTGATTGATCAAGTTGAATAAATTGTTCTGTTTTGATGTATTCATAATCAAAAGCATCGCCTTGTTGCAAATTATGATATTGCACAGAGTTGGCCGAGCTAAAAATAGCTTTGGGCTCTGAGCCTAACCATGTAAATGCAGTGGCTTGGTCATTTATTGGGAAAACTTTACCGATAAATCTTTTATTAGCAATATCAAAAACTTTCCAACGATATTGTTTATTAATAAGACGCTCTTGAATCGCCCAATATCGACCGGAAGGGTGAAGGTTAGTGCTTATAATGACGTTTGCACGGTTCTTGATTTGATACAAAACCTGCTCTTGCTTATCGATAAGATTATATGCAATGAGTTCCTGTGTCTCTGTAAGTAGGTTGTGTTTAAGGCAAAATATTTTGTAATGATGCTTCTGCGGGTGTTTATAGCTTATCTGGTTGCCGAGTTCTTCTATTTTAGGTGGTGCGAAGTCTGCAAAATAATCATCAGTTAATTGTTGTTGAGTCTTGAGCCAATCAGCTACTTCCGGATCAGTGTCTTGCGATAGCCAGTGGTAGTCGTCTTGAATTTCAACGTTATGAAGTTGGTAACTGTAACTTACAGTTGGATTTGTGGGATTTAGAGCAATAGGCCTGTTTTTATTTTGCGCATTTTCATCGCCACAGGCGCTAATGGCCAGTAAGGAAACTAAGCCAAACAGAAAACCATAGAGCTGAGAGCGATCTCTTGGGTTAGATGTTTGTTCACGCTTTACTGCATTCTTTTGCATGGTTAACGTCTGCTTTACTTATTGGCATAAGCTGATTGTAACAAGAGCAAAAAAAACTGCAAAATCAAATACAAAGAAATCTTTTATTGGGATAAGCTGATCTTGTTATATAATCATAGTATCAACATAGCCTAGTCATTAGGCTCAAAGCTATAGATTGGACAATTTAATGAACGAATTACTTACAACTATCGAAATTGACGTGCCTTTTCCTAAGCCGCCAGAAGTGCTTTCGGAAGAGCAGAAGCATTTGCATGTTGCTAATATTAAGCAACTGCTAGTGCAGCATAATGCAGTATTAATTGCGCATTATTATACCGATCCTGAGATTCAAGCTCTGGCAGAGGAAACCGGTGGTTTTGTCGGTGATTCGTTAGAAATGGCAAAGTTTGGCGCTAAACACCCTGCAGACACTATTATTATTGCGGGCGTTAAGTTTATGGGGGAAACTGCGAAAATTTTAAGTCCTGAAAAGCGTATATTGATGCCAACATTAGAAGCCACTTGCTCTTTGGATCTTGGTTGCCCAATTGAGCCTTTTAGTGCTTTTTGTGATCAGCACCCTGACAGAGAGGTGGTTGTGTACGCTAATACTTCTGCTGCGGTTAAAGCGCGCGCAGACTGGGTGGTCACTTCAAGTATTGCTGTTGATGTGCTAGAGCACTTAGCTGAGCAGGGCAAAAAGATCATTTGGGGCCCAGACAAGCATTTAGGACGCTATATTCAGCAAAAAACTGGAGCAGATATGTTACTTTGGCAGGGTGCTTGTATCGTTCATGATGAATTTAAGTATCAAGGTTTGCAAAATGCCATCAAAATGTATCCCAAAGCGGCAGTTTTGGTTCATCCTGAGTCCCCAGAAAAGGTGGTGGCATTAGCAGATTTTGTAGGCTCTACCTCGCAGCTAATCAAAGCGGCAAATGAACTGCCGCATAAGCAAATGATTGTTGCAACTGATAAGGGTATTTTCTATAAAATGCAGCAAAAAGCACCTGATAAAGAGCTTATTATTGCTCCAACTGCAGGAGAAGGCGCTACATGTCGTAGTTGCGCGCATTGCCCTTGGATGAAAATGAATGCATTACAAGTATTATCGGAAGTGTTTGACGGCGATGATAAAGAGATTTTTGTCGATCCGCACTTAGCCGAAAAAGCTATGATCCCTCTACAAAAAATGGTTAACTTTGCATCTGACATTCAAGCTAGCGTAAACAGTAATATATAAATTATTAATAGAAAATACATGATAGCAACTTAAGGAGTTAAATTGATGAATTTAAAAATTATGGCTATAAGCGCTTTGATTTTAGCAGTAACTGCTTGTTCAAATGATAAAGCAGAAGAAAAAGCACAAGCAGAGAAGAATGCTAATGAAGAAAGTCAAGTTAATGAAGTGACAACAGAGGCGCAACCTAAGCTGCAACAGTCGGCATTGGAATTGGCTATTGATGGAGTGCACCGAACGCTAGAGCACAAAGTTCGTGATAAATATCGCCACCCTAAAGAAACGCTAGAGTTTTTTGCTGTAAAACCAGGTATGAAGGTTGTGGAAATTTGGCCCGGTGGTAGTGGCTGGTACACAGAGATTTTAGCACCACTTGTTGGGAAAGAGGGTAAACTTTATGCTGCGCAGTTTGATCCAAACCATGAAGTTGATTTTTATGGCAAAGCGCGAACTAAGTTTACTGAGAAAATGAATGCCAATCCTGAAGTGTACGCTAATGTTCAAATCACCACTTTTCAACCACCAAAACACTTAGAGATTGCGCCAGAAAACTCGGTTGATTATGTATTAACATTTCGTAATGTGCATAATTGGATGATGAATAATGGCGGTCGTGATAACGCTTTAATAGCTTTTAAAGCAATGTATAAAGCATTAAAACC
This sequence comes from Kangiellaceae bacterium, assembly GCA_013373015.1. Classification (GTDB taxonomy): domain Bacteria; phylum Pseudomonadota; class Gammaproteobacteria; order Enterobacterales; family Kangiellaceae; genus Kangiella. The sequence goes on along the minus strand of JABXIQ010000007.1, from coordinate 106,301 downwards.
GGGCGGTTATCTTGGTGTTGTTGAGCATAGTTTGGCTAGTGGTCTTGAGCAGGAAGAGTTTGCACAATCGGGTTATATGAATGAAAAATATACTATTGATCTAGCAAAAGAAGCTGGCTTTGTATTAGTTGGAAAATCAGATGTAAATCGTAATTATAAAGATACTACTCAACACCTTAAAGGCGTATGGACTTTACCACCTCGCTTAGCGTTAGGTGATGAAGATAAAGAAAAATATTTAGAGATAGGTGAAAGTAATCGTATGACATTACGATTTGTAAAGCCTGCAGCCCAATAAAACTAATATTGATCCGCTAAGCAATAAAGCCCTCAAAATGAGGGCTTTATTGTATGACGATACAGAAATACATATCAGAACTGAAGCCTCACGTTCCCAAAAAACTGCGTAATATACGATTATGTCTATGTAGATACATAAGGATACCGCCTTATGATGTTTACTATTTATTAGACCATAAAATGAGATCTATTATTACAGGAAAAATATTCGAAGGTTAAACCTATCAGGTTCATGTCAACTGCTCTGATCTAGGCGCTAGGTATAAAAAAAAGTTATAAAGGTATTCGATCGTATTCGTTCTATTTAGACGTCTATACGGTAATAATTCAAGCACAGTAAAGCAAACCGTACTTATTTGTGACCGTAAAAGAAAAAACAGTAGAGACTACTTTATCAACTGATGTTGACCATAAAATATTGAATGATATTAAGGCGTTAAGCCGAAATCAGCTTCAATGGTTGAGTGGCTATTGTGCTGGCCTATACGACGGACGTAATGAAGTTTCAGACAGTGATGAAATTCATCAGCAAGTTGGTCTGGCGCTTAATTTATCATCGTCTGTAAGAGTGCTAGTCCTTTATGCGTCGCAAACAGGTAATGCCGAATCAGTTGCCAGTAATTTACATGACTGTTTAGTAGCTGAAGGTGTTAGTTCTTCGCTGAGCTCAACCTTAGATATCAAGTTGAAAGCATTAAAAGATTACACATCAATTATTGTGATTGCGTCAACTCATGGAGAGGGAGAGCCACCTGATGATGCTATAGATTTTTATGAAGCAATTCATAGTAAGAAAGCCCCTAATTTAGTTGGTGTAAGTTATGCTGTTTTAGGATTAGGAGATAGTAGTTATGAGTATTATTGCCAAACTGCCAAAGATTTTGATGCGGTATTTAAAGCGTTGGGCGCTCAATCAATTATTGAGCGAAAAGACTGTGATATCGATTATGAAAGTGCAGCTAAGCAGTGGATTAGTGATGTCACTCAAAAAATTTCAAATCAGGAAAGACAGAATAATAATAAAGTATTAGTTCCAGAGAAAGCTTTCATAGGTAGTGAAAGGCTTTATTCAAAGGATAATCCGTATCGTGCGACAATTTCAACAATTCAAAAAATTACAGGCGTAGGTTCAACGAAAGATACATATCATCTAGAGATTGATATAGCCGGTTCAGGTATTACATATCAGCCTGGGGACGCCTTGGCGGTTATACCGTGCAATAAAAAAGAGTTGGTTGCAGAGGTGTTAGCAAATTTATCATTTTCTCCAGAGCAACAGGTTAAATATGCTGGAGAAACATTAAGTATTGAAAAAGTGTTATCAGAAAAGTTAGAGCTAACTTTATTGAGTAAGCAGACTTTACAAGAATTATATAAATTGAGTAAGTCATATCTTTTAAAAGATATTTTAGAGTCAAATTATTCTGAGTATATTGATAATCATCAATTTGTAGATGTCTTGAAAATATTAGATGTTAATCTTACCCCACAACAGCTGGTTGATTTATTAAAACCATTAAAACCCCGTTTGTATTCTATTGCTTCAAGTCAGGATGAAGTGTCTGAGGAAATTCATGTAACGCTAAATCATGTGTGTTTGACAAATGAAAATGGTCAGCGCTTTGGTGTCGCTTCGCACTTTTTAACACAAGTGCTTAATGAGAATGATGAATTATTGATTTATGTTGATAGCAATAACAACTTCAAGCTCCCAGACGAAAGTAAAGATCTCATTATGGTCGGTCCTGGCACTGGTATAGCACCTTTTAGGTCATTCTTGCAGCAAAGAGATAATGAACAAGCAAAAGGGCGCAATTGGTTATTTTTTGGAAATCCAAACTTTAATACTGATTTTTTATATCAAACAGAGCTACAAAAGTATTTACAAACAGGAGTATTAACGAAATTGGATGTTGCGTTCTCAAGAGATCAAGAAAGCAAAATTTATGTTCAAGACCGAATTAAAGAAGCCGCCGCAGAGTTATGGCAATGGTTAGAAAGTGGGGCGCATATCTATGTATGTGGAGATATGCATCGTATGGCAAAAGATGTGGAATCTACTTTGCTGGAAGTTATTGAGCTTAGTGGCAATAAAACACCTGAGCAAGCCAAGGAATATTTGAAGCAACTAAAGAAAGATAAGCGTTATCAGAGAGATGTGTACTAATGAACGATATAAAAAAGACAATTCAGCAAACACAATATAATCCAGTTAAACATTCTGATGTAGAGCGTATTAAAGTAGAGAGTCAATATTTACGAGGGACTATCGCTGAGGGTCTTAATAATGGAATTACTGGTGCAGTGGCCGATGATGATCAAATGCTGATTAAGTTTCATGGCATCTATCAACAAGATGATAGAGATCTAAGAAATGAGAGGCGTAAGCAAAAATTGGAACCGCTATATTCTTTTATGATAAGGGCGCGTGTTCCTGGAGGTGTAGCAACAGCAGAGCAATACAAAGTCTTAGCGGATTTAGCAACCGAGTATTCTTCAGGTTCGTTACGTCTAACAACAAGGCAAGCATTCCAATGGCACGGAGTTTTCAAAAGAAATCTAAAAAAAACAATTGCGGGTATTAATTCAACATTACTTGACACTATCGCAGCTTGTGGAGATGTTAATCGAAATGTTATGGCTAACCCTTTACCAGAAACTTCACGAATTCATTCAGAAGTTTTTGAGTGGAGCAAAAAGCTCAGTGAGCATTTGTTACCAAAAACGAATGCTTTTCATGAAATATGGTTAGATGGTAAGAAAGTTGAAACAACAGAAGAGCCTATTTATGGTCAAACGTACTTACCGCGTAAGTTTAAAACAGCCATAGCTATTCCTCCTTATAATGATGTAGATGTTTACGCTAATGATATGGGGTTTATTGCAATAGAGGATAACGGCCAGTTAAAAGGATTTAATGTTTTAGTTGGTGGCGGTATGGGCAGCACTCATAACGACCAAGAAACTTATCCACGTATTGCTAATGTCATAGGGTTTTGCACTCCAGAGCAATTACTCGAGGTTGCAGAGTCGATTGTAAAAGTTCAAAGAGACTACGGAAATCGTGAAGTGCGTAAACTTGCACGTTTAAAATATACAGTTGATAAATTAGGCGTTGATGGTTTTAAAGATATCTTACGAACTTATCTAGGTTATGAGTTAGAGGATGCAGAAGATTTTGAGTTTGTACACAATGGTGATCGTTATGGTTGGTTTGAGGACGAAAAAGGGCTCTTTCACTTAACACTCTATATCCATAGCGGAAGAATTATCGATAGTGAACACTCAAAATTGTTTAGTGGGTTGTATGAAATCGCTAAAATTCATAATGGTGAGTTTAGAATTACGCCCAATCAAAATCTTATTATCAGTAACATTGCAAAGCAAGATAAAGAAAAAATAGCCAAACTTATTGAACAATATAATATCAGTTTTGGGCAAGAAGAAAGTCCTGTCAGGCTCAACTCTTTGGCTTGTGTGTCTTTTCCTACATGCTCGTTAGCTATGGCAGAAGCAGAGCGTTATTTACCAAGTTTAATTACTAAAATAGAGCAGCAGTTAGAACAATATGGATTGTCACAACAAGCAATTAATGTGCGTATGACAGGCTGCCCGAATGGCTGTGCTCGACCATTCCTAGGTGAAATTGGCTTAGTAGGAAAGGCTCCAGGTAAATATAATTTATATCTCGGCTCAAGTTACAAAGGTGATCGATTAAACAAGTTGTTCAAAGAAAATATTAATGAGCAACAAATTTTAAGCGAGTTAGATCTTTTGCTGCATGATTATGCAAATCACAAGCAAGCCAGCGAATATTTTGGAGATTTCGTTGTTCGCAAAGGTTACATCCAATCAGTAGTTAATGGTCTTGATTTTCATCGCTAAGCAGAATGGACTATGCATAATATATTATTTGAAAATAAAGACTGGCTTTGCAATGCGAATGAGGAGCTAGAGAACAAAACAGCACAGCAGCGGATAGAGTTTGTGTTACAGCACTTACCGCGGAACTATGCAATGGCTTCAAGTTTTGGCGCGCAATCAGCCGTAAGTTTGCATTTGTTGAATCAAGTGGTCCCCAATATTCCAGTTATCTTGGTTGATACGGGATATTTATTTCCAGAGACATATCAATTTATTGACAAGTTAACAGAAAAGTTACAGCTTAATCTGCATGTATATCGTGCAGAGCTAAGTAGTGCATGGCAAGAAGCTCGTTATGGGAAACTTTGGACGCAAGGTGCGGAGCAATTAAAGCAATATAATCAGCGTAACAAAGTTGAGCCTATGGAAAGAGCTTTAGAACAACTTACAGTCGGCACATGGTTTGCTGGATTGAGAAGGCAGCAAGCCAGTTCAAGGTCACAATTACCGGTAGTTCAAAGTTTCAAAAATAGAATAAAGGTACATCCAATTATTGACTGGGATAATCGGATGTTACATCAATATCTTAAAAATAATAGCCTTCCTTATCACCCTTTGTGGGAGAAAGGTTATATCTCAATTGGTGATACTCACAGTACGGTTCCTCTGTCGGTGGGTATGAGAGAAGAAGATACCCGCTTTGCCGGAATGCAGCGTGAGTGTGGATTACACGTGGATACTTTATCTGGCTTTTAACTAAAGACATACTAGATATGCCACATATTATGCATGGGTAATGAACTGGTCTTTTCAGGCTCAATACTATTTACCAGACTTAAAGAAGATACATGATCTTGGTATAGGTAATGTTTGAATTCTTCTTCTGATATATGCGGTGCAAAAAAACGGATAAAGTCTTTCATATACTTTCGAAGAAATAAGTTTTTATTAAAAGCTATCCAGGTGGTACATCGAGGTAAAATATCTCTAGTAGAATAGCTTATTAAATTTCGGTTAGACTGTGGTTCAAATGCCATGCTAGCCAATATTCCTATTCCAAAGCCGTTTTTAACATATGTTTTTATGATGTCGGCATCGCGAGCTGTAAAAACAATATTCGGGTTGAGCTTCTCTTTTGCACAGGCTTTGATTAGGCTTGAGTCACCTTTTTCATTTCCTGGGTAAGTCACTATAGGATATTTAGTTATATCTTTTAAGGTGATTTTAGTGAGATCGCCTAATTCGTGATCATGGGGAAAAAGTACAATTCGATCCCATTGATAACAAGGTATTTTTACGATATCTGAACCAAGTTCTTCATTTCCAGAAGCGATGGCAAACTCGACCTGTTGCTTTTTTAATAAGTCAACTATCTGCTCTGTTGTACCTTGTTGTAGGTCGATTTTGAGGTTTGGATATTCTTTATGAAAATTTAAAAACACCTGTGGTAATACATATTGAGCTTGAGTTTGTGTGGTGGCAATACTGAAGCTTCCTGTATCTTTTAGATTGTCATGTTCAGTAAGTCGCTGAATGTTTTGGACTTCTTGAATGATTTTTCGAGAGCGACTAAGTATTTCTTCCCCTAGAGGAGTAACTCCTACTAGTTGTTTACCATTTCGTTCAAAGATTTTGAGTTGCAACTCGTCTTCTAACAAACGGAGTTGTTTACTAATTCCTGGTTGGGATGTATAGACCTTCTCTGCAGCCGATGTAATGTTTAAATTGTTATCCACTATTGCAATTAAGTATTTTAACTGTTGTAATTTCATCTTAAATAGACGTCTAAATGCATAGATGCCTAATATTAACACATGACAAAAAGATATATCAACAGAGGCAGGCAGATAATTACATTTTTTATGCTCTTTCGTTATAAAGGTAATTCTTTTATTTATTATTAATTTATAACTAAAAGTGTTGTTATGCTGATCTTTAGTCAGAAAATGATCAAATACATGGAATATTTACCTATAACAGTACAGTTAGAGTATAAAGCTTGCCTTATCGTGGGCGGGGGTGATGTTGCTCTACGTAAACTCAAACATTTACAAAAAGCTGGTGCTAGCGTGACTTTGGTTGCAAAGCAGTTTAGTGAGGAGATCTTAGAGTATTGTCAAAATAGCACGATAGCGGTACATCTGATCAAATCTGCTTATGAGGCTAAATTTTTAGCAGGTCAGTTTCTTGTAGTGGCGGCTACTAATAATTATCAAGTGAACAAGCAGGTTAGCAATGATGCTACAGAGCAGCGTATTTGGGTTAATGTGGTAGATGATTTAGAGAATAGTACTTTTATAATGCCGGCTGTTGTCGATCGTTCACCACTGCTAGTGGCTATATCAACATCAGGGGTTTCACCTGTTTTGGCAAGGAAAATCAAAGAAAAATTGGAGTGGATATTACCTGATAATCTTTCAATACTACTTAATAGACTCAAAGATTATAGGCCAAAATTAAAAAAAAAATACCATAGCTTTAAGGATAAACGTAGTTTTAATGAATGGTATATTGATAAATCCTTTTCTGGTGAATTAACTCAAATTAATGATTTTGAGTCTGCAATAAAGTATTTTGAGACGGATTATCTAGCTAAAGGCAAGGTTTATTTAATCGGCGCTGGGCCAGGAGACCCTGAGCTATTAACAGTCAAAGCTCTTAAAATATTGCAAAAAGCAGATGTAGTATTACATGATGCCTTAATTTCGGAAGGTGTTATGGCGTTAATAAGAAAGGATGCAAGTTTGGTTAATGTGGGTAAAAGAGCGAAAGGTCATAGTAAAAAGCAGGAAGAAATTAACGAGTTATTGATTGAGTATGGAAAACAAAACTTGACTGTGGCGCGACTCAAAGGAGGTGATCCCTTTATTTATGGGCGAGGCGGTGAGGAGCTTGAAGTCTTAGTTGAGAATCAAATTGATTTTGAGGTAGTACCCGGTATCACTGCCGCTTCGGGCTGTGCGAGTTATGCTGGTATACCCCTAACTCATAGAGAGTATTCGCAGACGGTGATGTTTATTACTGCTCATTGTAAAAACTCTGAAGATTCTTTGAATTGGCCAAGTATAGCTAGACAGAACCAAACAGTTGTTGTGTATATGGGCTTGTTGCGTAATCATATATTATCGGAGCAAATGATAAAATATGGCCGCGATCCTGATACATCTGTTGCAATAGTAGAAAATGGTACTTCACCAAGCCAGCGAGTTGCAGTTGGTAGGTTATGCCAATTATCTGAGTTAGTGGAGCAATATCAAATAACGTCTCCCTCGTTAATTATTATTGGCGAAGTTGTGCAACTCGCTGAAAAATTAGCATGGTATCAAAGTAGTTTGTTTTTGAATGAAAATAACCAAGAACCCCGTTATTTATTAAAAGAGGCAGTATAAGTTATGTCACATATCTATCAATCTATCTTAGAAACGATTGGTAACACTCCAATTGTTAAAATTAATCGTTTAGGACCCAAGCACGTTAATTTATTTGTTAAAGCTGAATATTTTAATCCTTTAGCATCTGTCAAAGACCGTTTGGCTTATGCCATTATCAATGATGCTGAACAAAAGGGGGTGTTACAACCCGGGCAAACTGTTGTAGAAGCGACATCGGGCAATACTGGAATTGCTCTGGCTATGGTGTGTGCCGCTAAAGGCTATCCATTTGTTGCGGTTATGACGGAGACATTTTCTGTTGAGAGACGTAAGATTATGCGTGCGTTAGGGGCAAAAGTTGTGTTAACACCAGCTGCTGAGCGTGGAACTGGCATGGTAAAAGTTGCTCAGCAATTGGCAGAACAAAACAATTGGTTCTTAGCAAGACAATTCGAGAATTTAGCAAATCCTGAATACCATAGAAATACTACTGCACCAGAAATATTAAGAAGTTTTGCTGGTGAACGTCTGGATTACTTTGTAAGTGGTTATGGTACGGGGGGGACAATAACAGGCGTGGGTGAAGTGTTAAAAGTTGCTAGACCGCACATTAAAGTGATAGCAACTGAGCCAGCAGGAGCATCTTTATTACAAGGTAAAGAGTGGCAACCCCATAAAATTCAAGGCTGGACACCCGACTTTGTGGCAGATGTGTTAAACCGTGAAGTTTATGATCAGGTCGTACCGATTGAAGACGACGTAGCACGTGATACCTCATTGGCGCTTGCAAGTAATGAAGGAATTTTCTGCGGGATCTCTTCAGGCGCAACTTTTGCAGCAGCTTTAAAAGTAGCGGAAACAGCTCCTGAAGGTGCAAACATCTTGGCCATGTTACCAGACACTGGTGAGAGGTATCTTAGTACCTTCCTATTTGATGGTATCAAAGAAGGTTCAGACGAAGAGATATTAGAAACTTTAGGTTAACTATTTGATTATAAAATAAAAAGCCCTTATTTCAGGGCTTTATAAATAATATTAAATACGTAATTTTTCGATATTATCCTATTTGCTGGCTTTTTTCTTTTTATTACCTTTATCTACCATTTCTAATACATAATCATCACGATCTTTACGTAAATCTTCGTCAGAAGGTAAAGGCTGTCCAGTATAAGCATGCAAGAATGCTTCACATAGAAGTTCACTATTGGTAGCGTGACGTAAGTTATTTACTTGGCGACGCGTTCTCTCGTCAGTTAATACTTTTAATACCGAAAAAGGAATCGATACGGTAACTTTTTTAACTTTATCTTTTTTTTCGCCATGCTCTACATAGGGATTAATAAAATCCCCGTTCCAATCTTTTGCCATAAATACCTCGCACATTATTCGATTTAGTTATTATACATATTTTTAGCCTTCTAAACATCTTGACTTGCAAAATATTAAATATAAACTAATAAGTCGTTTAGACGTCTATATGTCTTTTTATGAGTGTTGCATTAGAAAAAATTGCTAATGAAGTGCTGACTAATACTGAGCAGAGTGAACTAGGAGCACTGCATTTAGCAGAATTTGAGCTGCATTTTGGGGCGATATTAAAAAATATTGAGATTGAGTACTGTGTGTTTGGGGGCTCGGATAAGCCTGTTGTTGTAATCCAAGGTGGGATTTCAGCAACTAGATTGGTAACTGATGAAATAGCAAATACACAAGGAAAAAAAGGTTGGTGGAGTGAGTTAGTAGGTAAATCAAAGTTAATAGATTTGAACCACTATAGAGTAGTTAGTATTAATTATATTTACGGTAGAGCCAGCGAATTAATCGCCACCCAAGATCAAGCAAGGGCTGTCAAGTTGGTGCTCGAACAGTTAGGTGTTAAACAGATTACAGCATTTATTGGCTCATCATATGGAGGTTTAGTAGGTCAATCATTTGCATCTTTATTCCCGAAGTCGATTAAAAATTTAGTGTGTATCTGTTGTGCACTGCGTAATAGCAATAAAGCAATAGCATTGCGCAGCATTCAAAGAAAAATTTTAGGTTTACAGCATGACACAGCTACAGAGCTAGCTATAGCAAGGTCAATTGCACATTTGGGATACCGAGGATTTGATGAGATAGAAGCTAGATTTGATGGAAAGGCAAAAATTGAAGGCCAACAGGTGAGGTTTGATGTGGTGGACTACTTAGAGCATAACGCTAAGAAGTTTGTGCAACGATTTGATAAAGAAAAATATATATCCTTATCAACTTCTATTGATACACATGACGTTTCAGAAAGTCAGATCCAATGTGAGGCATTATTTGTTGCTTTTGATAGCGATGAAACGGTGCCGTTAAATTTAATAAAAGACTCTGTCAAAAAGTTAAAACGAGCAAGATTGAAAATAATTGAGACTCAATATGGCCATGATGGATTTCTTATTGAGTATAAAAAACTTGAAAACGCAATTCGTCCGTTTTTGGAAAACATATAAAGGTTAAGAGGAAAATATAATGTCAGTAAATTCATCATTGGACGTAGATTGTAGTAATCAAACGTTAGCAGTAAGAGCAGGAATAGAAAGTGACGAACAGTATGGTGCTGTAACACCTCCGCTATATTTATCGAGTAACTATACATTCCATGACTTAAACAAGCCAAGAAAATACGACTATTCTCGCTCTGGAAATCCTACAAGAGATATTTTAGGCAAAGCATTGGCGCAACTGGAAGAGGGCTACGATGCAGTGGTAACGTCAAGTGGCATGTCTGCCGTTTATCTAGTAACACATTTATTAAAAAAAGGTGAGTTGATCGTAGCTCCACATGATTGTTATGGCGGTACTTATAGATTATTTAATTCATTAAAAGAAAAAGGAGTGTTTCAAGTTGAGTTTGTTGATCAAGGTGATATTGGTGAATTGAGCAAGGTATTGGCTAAAAAGCCAAAGCTGTTGTGGATAGAAACACCAAGTAACCCTCTATTAAGAGTAGTGGATATAGCTGCTATCTGCGAACAAGCTGGTGATGATGTTATCAAAGTGGTGGACAATACATTTTTATCACCAATAGCTCAGCGACCATTGACATTAGGTGCTGATATTGTTGTTCACTCCACTACTAAATATATAAATGGACATAGTGATGTTGTCGGTGGTGCAGTAGTAGCAAAAGAGGAGGAGTTATGGGAGCAGTTAGCGTGGTGGGCAAATTGTACTGGAATAACTGGATCGCCATTTGATAGTTTCATTACTACAAGAGGGTTAAGAACATTAGCGGTTCGAGTTAAGCAGCATACTGAAAATACAAAAGAAGTTATAAACTACTTATTAGAGCATCCTTTAGTTGACGAAGTATATTATCCCGGATTAGCGACTCACCCTACTCATGAGATTGCTAAGAAACAGCAATATGACTTTGGTGCAATGCTCTCTTTTACATTGAATTTACAGAAAGCAAACCTACGCACTTTTGTAAATAGTTTAGAGTATTTCTCATTGGCTGAATCATTGGGTGGGGTAGAAAGTTTAATTTGTCATCCAGCAACCATGACTCACGCAGCAATGGATCCTGAGGCAAGAGCAAAAGCGGGTATTGGAGATGATTTACTAAGATTATCAGTTGGAATCGAAAATGTAGCCGATCTAATTAAAGATTTGGATGCTGCATTCAAACGAAGTCAAATTCAACTACTTAAGGATCATCATAATGGCTAATACAAATTATGCACTAGCCAAAACTTATTACAAGAGTTTGGCGGTAAAAGTATATAAATTTGGTGGTTCAAGTTTATCGACCTCAGAGCAAATTAAAAATGTAGCACAGCGGATTATTGCAGACTGTGATCCGGGTGATGTGACTGTGTTGTCAGCAAATGGACATATAACAGATTGGTTATTGTCTTTAGCGCAAGGCCAAGACCAATTTGCTAAAAAAATACAGGAATACTTAGAAGATATAGCGAAAAAATTGTTAGAAAATGCAAGCAGCTTTTGCAGCCAAATAGAAAGAGATTTGGAAAAAATCAAAAAATACAAAACAGCTAATGTTATTAATCATCATGAAGTATTAGCATTTGGTGAAAGGTGGTCTGTAACACTAGTTGATGAGTATTTAAAGCAGAATGGCTTTGCTGCAAAGGCAATAGAGCCCACGAAGTTTCTTAGGCTAAAAACAGATAATGAGTACCACCAATTTGATGAAGAGTTTGCAGAAGAAGGCTTAGCTGCATTGTACAGTCAGTACAAAAAAGAAGTCTTAATTATTCCAGGGTTTTATGCTCAAGATAAACTCGGGAACGTTACAACATTAGGACGTAATGGTAGTGATTACTCTGCAACAGTTATAGCACAGTTGGTAAATGCGGAATCAGTGACTATTTGGACTGATGTTGATGGAGTGTTTACAGCGGATCCAAATATAATAAGCGATGCATACAAGCTAGAATATATTTCACTATGTGAAGCTCAGGCTTTATCTGAGTTAGGGGCAAATGTACTACATCAGAAAACTGTGAATCCACTTCTCAATTGCAATGCAGATGTGTATATAAAAAGTAGCTTTGAAGCTAATGGCGCTAGTAACGGAACAAAAATCAGCAGAGATATTAAAGATACGCAAACGGTAAAGACTATAACATATAAAAAAGGTCTTAACTTTATAGTTATTAATAATTTAAGCGAGTTAAATGCAAGGAAAATTCAGCAGATATTATTGATCAAACAATTAGCAACTTACGCTTATTCATTTGATAGAAGTATGGGTAGGGTAAGTTTTTATGCTGAAAAGAGTGATTTGTTCAATGTGGTTTCTGTTATTAAATCATTACAATTCTATCCAGTGGTTAATCAGGAATCATTGGCGCTTATTAGTTTGGTTGGACAAAATATCCGTCAGAATAGAGAAACAATTAGTAAGTTTTTATCTCGATTAGAACGGTTTAATATTGAGCAAATACATTATCCAACAAACTCACATACCTTATGTGCTGTTATTAAAGAAGAAAATGCTGAATACTTATTAAAAGATTTACATGATACTTTCTTCTTGCTCGAACCATCTATTCCTATCATTGTGCTTGGCTATGGAAATATCGGAAAGCAGTTTATCAATATTTTAGTAGATAATAAAAAGCATATTGAAAGTACAATTAATCGCTCATTGTCACTAACTGCCATTGCTAATAGCAAGCAGTATGCATTCAATAATAAATGTCTGACGCTGCATGGTGAGAATTGCTTTATTGATTTAAATGATAACTCTAACAATCAACTATTTGAGCAGTTAAAAGAATATAAAAATAAAGAGCTAGTGGTTATAGATTTAACGGCTAGCGATTTTATTGCCAATTTATATACAACTTTCGCTGATAACAAATGGCATATTATTTCTGCTAATAAAATTGCTGCTTCAGATTCTGTTCTAGCTGATGAGGTTGAAAGTAAACTAGCTTCAAATAAAAGATTGTGGCTGAAAAATACTACTGCAGGTGCAGGTCTGCCTGTTCAAGCATCAATACAGAAACTTGAAGAATCTGGAGATGAGATTGTTGAAATTAGTGGCATTTTTTCTGGTTCGCTTTCTTGGCTCTTTGGGCAGTTTAACAGTTCAGTAGCTTTTTCAAAGCTATTGAAAATAGCTAAAGATAACGCATATACCGAGCCTGATCCTAGAGAGGATTTGTCAGGAAACGATGTGATTAGAAAAATAAAAATATTAGCTAGAGAGGTGGGTTTTAGTAGTGCAATTGAGGATTTTGAGCCAGCTATTGATAATGAGTTTTTAGAAGGAACGTTAGATGAGTTTTGGAGTAAATCCAACCAGATAGATCAGTTTTATCTGAACCAATACAAAAATGCACAACAGCAGCAAGGCGTACTGCGTTATATAGCAACATTAACCAAAGAAAGACTTAAATTGAGATTACAGATTGTAGGTCAAGATCATGCTTTTGCTAATCTCAATCCTTGCGATAATATATTTTCCATTAAATCTAAATGGTACAACGATAACCCTTTAATTATTCAAGGGCCTGGCGCTGGGCGAGAGGTGACTGCCGCTGGAGTGTTGAATGATTTGTGTGATTTGTTAAGGAAAGCCTAATGTCTGCTCTAATACAGTCATATGAACATTTAGAACATATTGAGTCTATTAATCAGAAGTTTTCTGAATTAGATGGTAAAGTGAACGTGTCTTTTGAGTTTTTCCCTCCAAACTCGGATCAAATGCATAAAACTTTATGGGATACGGTTAAGCGACTTGAGACATTGCAGCCTGATTTTGTCTCGGTAACCTACGGCGCAGCAGCTTCAACACGTGAGCGAACACATCAGGTTATTGATAGAATCTTAAGTGAAACAAGTTTAACGCCCGTACCGCATTTGACGTGTATAGATGCAACGGAAGGCGAAATTGAAACTATAGCTAATAACTACTGGGATAAAGGGATTCGACATATTGTTGCTCTACGAGGTGATGTAGAAGAGCAACAAATTACAGGTGAATTTAAATATGCGGTAAATTTGATTGAGAAATTGAAGCAGCTTCATAACTTTGAAATCACCGTTGCAGCTTACCCAGAGGTGCATCCTGAAGCGCCCGACGCTAATTTTGACCTTGATAATCTAAAACGAAAGATTGATGCTGGAGCAACGCGAGCGATTAGTCAATTTTTCTTTAATACAGAAGTATTTTTGCGTTTTAGAGATCGCTGTATAGCACAAGGTATAGATATAGAAATAACACCAGGAATACTGCCTGTTACTAACTTCGAGCAATTAGTGAAGTTTTCTAAATTTACAAATGTGGCAATTCCTACTTGGATGGAAAAGTTATATCAAGGATTGGAAGGAGACCCTACTACGAGGAAGTTAATAGCCTCACATTTAGCTATAGAGCAGGTTAAACACCTTTCTAAAGAAGGTATTAATAATTTTCATTTCTATACTTTAAATCGAGCAGAGCTTACTTATGCTATATGCCATAGTTTAGGTAAACGACAACAGTTACAAATCAACCGTAAGACTGCTTAAAGCAATCTTACGGCTCCTTTATCTGCACTCGATACACATTTAGAATAAAGCTGTAGTGACTTTGATACCGTTCTATCACGTTGATTTGGCTTCCAATGATTGGCTTTGTCATTATGTCTTTGTGAAAGTTCTTGCTCACTAATGAAAAGCTCAATGGTCCTATTGGGAATATCAATGCGTATAGGATCACCATTTTCGACTAATGCAATATTTCCTCCACTTGCCGCTTCTGGTGATACGTGTCCAATGGATAACCCAGAGGTTCCGCCAGAAAATCTACCATCAGTTATTAGAGCACAGCTTTTATCAAGCCCTTTTGATTTTAGATAGCTGGTCGGGTAAAGCATTTCTTGCATACCTGGGCCGCCGCTTGGTCCTTCATAACGAATAATGATCGCGCTTCCAGGCTTGACTTGATCTGAAAGGATAGCCGCTACTGCCTCATCTTGAGATTCAAATACTACAGCTTGCCCCTCAAAGTTAAGGCAGCTTTCATCTACACCTGCGGTTTTCACAATAGAACCATTGGGGGCTAGGTTTCCAAATAATACCGCAAGTCCTCCGTCTTGACTGTAAGCATTGTCGATATTTCTGATACAACCTGTTTCTCGATCTTGATCAAGGCTAGGGTAATAGCAGTCTTGGCTAAATGCTCGCTGAGTTGCTATACCTGCGGGCCCTGATTTATAAAAATGCTTCACCTCTGGATAGTCGCACACCGTAATATCCCACTGCATGATAGCTTCTTTGATACTAGGACTTGCTACGGTTCTTAACTCATCATTGAGTAAACCGCCGCGAGATAATTCACCTAAAATAGACATGACTCCACCAGCACGGTGAACATCTTCCATGTAGTATTTTTTGCTTGATGGCGCGACTTTACATAAGTGAGGTATTTTTTTTGATAATCTGTCAATGTCAGCCATGGTAAAATCGACTTCTGCTTCATGGGCAGCTGCCAATAGGTGCAAAACAGTATTGGTTGAACCTCCCATAGCAATATCTAACATCATGGCATTTTCAAAGGCTTGTTGATTGGCAATATTTCTGGGTAATACAGAGGTGTCGTTTCCTTCGTAATATGCTTTGGTCAACTGTACAATAGTTTTTGCGGCATCGATAAAGAGTTGTTTACGATTAGCATGGGTGGCAAGCAAAGATCCATTGCCGGGTAAAGCTAATCCCAAAGCTTCCATTAAGCAGTTCATTGAGTTAGCGGTAAACATTCCTGAGCATGAGCCACAAGTAGGGCAGGCGCTTCTCTCAATTTGCTCACTGTCCTGATCACTTATTTTCGGGTTAGCTGCTGCAACCATCGCATCGACCAGATCAAGTCTGATAATTTTGTCAGAGAGCTTGGTTTTACCAGCTTCCATTGGGCCACCTGAAACGAAAATGGTTGGAATGTTAAGGCGCATTGACGCCAATAACATTCCCGGGGTAATTTTGTCACAATTAGAGATACAGATCATGGCATCGACACAGTGAGCATTGACCATGTATTCGACTGAATCAGCAATAATTTCACGTGATGGCAAAGAATAAAGCATGCCAGAGTGTCCCATAGCTATTCCATCATCAACAGCAATAGTATTAAACTCTTTGGCAATGGCCCCATGCTCTTCTATAACCCCTGCGACTAGCTGTCCCAAATCTTTTAAATGAACATGACCAGGGACAAACTGAGTAAAAGAATTACAGACAGCAATGATGGGTTTTCCAAAGTCTTCTTCTTTGACACCTGTGGCACGCCATAATGCTCGTCCCCCAGCCATATTTCTACCATGTGTGCTAGTGCGAGATCGATAGTTAGGCATAAGTCAGTTCCTTTACAGGAGTGAGCCACTGCCATTGATCTTCAGTAGCCCCATTAAACAGACCAAAGAACTGTTGTTGAAGTAATTGAGTGACAGCACCGCGTTTGCCATTACCTACATCAATGCCATCGACACTTCTTATCGGCACAATTTCGGCTGCAGTACCAGTCATAAATGCTTCATCAGCAAGATAGAAAGCTTCACGAGTCATATTTTGCTCAATAACTTGTAGTCCATTTTTCTTAGCTAGTGTTATAACGGTATCGCGAGTAATGCCGGGAAGAATTGATGCTGTAAATGGAGGTGTGTAAAGAACATTATTTCTGACTATAAAAATATTCTCACCTGAGCCTTCAGAGATAAAACCATTAGTATCAAGAGCTATGCCTTCATGGTAGCCATGTCTTGCTGCTTCTTCGATCACGAGTTGAGAAGATAAATAATTACCTCCAGCTTTTGCTGCCGTTGGAATGGTATTTGATGCTACGCGATTCCAAGAAGATATAGCGGTATCAACACCTTGATTAATTGAATCTTCTCCAAGATATGCTCCCCAAGGAAACGCAGCAATAGAAACGACAACAGGGTTTTCTTTTGGACTAACGCCAATTGAACCGTAACCAAAAAAAGCAACAGGTCTTAGGTAAGCGTCTTTAAGATTATTGGCACTAATAACGTTATGACAGGCCTCAGTTAATTCTACTGCAGTAAAAGGAATGTTCATGCGGTATATTTTTGCCGATTGATACAATCGCTCAATATGTTCGTTGAGTCTAAAAAAAGCTGCTCCATTAGGGGTGTTGTAGCAACGTATACCTTCAAAAACAGAAGAA
Source organism: Kangiellaceae bacterium (assembly GCA_013373015.1). Classification (GTDB taxonomy): domain Bacteria; phylum Pseudomonadota; class Gammaproteobacteria; order Enterobacterales; family Kangiellaceae; genus Kangiella. The sequence goes on along the minus strand of JABXIQ010000007.1, from coordinate 89,099 downwards.
CCGTAATGGATAGCATGGCTCAGTACATGAACCTTAGCATCCATCCAAGGAATCAACTCGCCGTTGTGCCAAATAAGTTTAGGCTGAGAAATTTTTGCCATGAGAACTTTCCTCGCGTTTAAGATTGAACTTTAAAATAAATAATTGATAACTATCAGCTAATGCTTCGGCACTTGCTTTTAAAATATTGTCTGAACATCCAATAGTGCTCCAAGTTTTGCCAAAAGCAGATGCCTGAATCCAAACCCGAGTTTTTGCTGCTGTCGCGTTAATAGGGTCAACAATAGAAACTTTATAATCAACAAGCTCAAATTCGTTAATTTGAGGATATTGAGCAACTAAAGTCTTTTTAATAGCTTTGTCTAATGCGTCTACCGGGCCTTTGGATTCACAGGCCGCTAAATAAGAAATGTGATTGACCTCATTCTTTACAATAGCGGTGCAAAATTCTGTATTTTCAATAAAATTACCAGTCTGTACTTGAATTTTTTTCAGATCGAATGGAGACTTATAATCGCTTTGTTTTTTTCGAATAAGCATTTCAAAGGTTCCACCAGCATTCTCAAGAACTAAGCCTTGCTGCTCTTGTTCTTTTACTTGTTCTAATAACTCGTAACTAATATCGTTAATGTTGAATCCAAGCTCTTTGGCTTGAAGTTTTAAATTACTTCGTCCTGATAGCTCTGAGATCGTAATAGTGCGGTCATTACCAACAAGAAGTGGATCGATATGTTCATAGCTTTTGCTGTATTTAGCTATGGCTGAGACATGCAGTCCACCTTTATGGGTAAAAGCGTTCTCGCCAACATAAGGTGCATTAGCATTTAAAGGAATATTAGCGATGTTTGCTATTGCATGTGCAAGTTTTGAAAGTTTTTTAAGATCAAAGTCTTGCTTGAATTGTGTATTATTTTTAAACGTTAAATTAGCAATTAAAGGGATTAGATTTGCATTGCCACAGCGTTCGCCATAGCCGTTTACAGTTCCTTGCAGCAAGTCAACGCCAGACTCTATCGCACTTAGACTATTGGCCACAGCTAAATCACAATCATTATGGCAATGAATACCAAGACTCAGATCAGGAAATTGAATCTTAATTTGTTCAACCGCATTTTGAATTTGAGCAGGGGTGCTGCCACCATTGGTGTCGCATAAGGTGATATTATCTGCACCAGCTTCAACGGCCGCCAAGATGCATTGATAAGAATACCGCGGGTTTGACAGAAAACCATCAAAGAAATGCTCTGCATCAACAAATACTTCTTTATTATAAGACTTCAAGTGGCTTATTGATTCTTTAATCATGACTAAATTTTGCTCAAGACTTGTCCTTAAAATGTCAGTGACATGGAAATCCCAAAACTTAGCTACAATAGTAATAGTAGATGTGTTTGCTTCAATTAACTGTCGAATTTGAGGGTCTTCTTCTACCTTATTGTTAGGTCTTTTAGTGGAGCCAAAAGCAACCAGCTTTGAATGACTTAAGCCTATTTCATTGGCTTGTTCAAACAGTGCCATATCTTTAGGGTTAGAGCCTGGCCATCCTGCTTCTATATAGTCGACTTGAAAGTCATCAAGTAGTTTACAGATAGCTATTTTGTCTGCTAAAGAAAAGCTGATGCCATTGGTTTGAGAGCCATCACGCAGGGTAGTGTCGTAAACTCTGATAGTGTTAGTCATTGCCCAAGCAGCTCCTTACTTTTTGATGACTGTTGAGATTGACTTCAATAACGTCTACAAGTTTATATAATTGATGAAATAGATTACTTTCTTGGCGTTCACCTGTTACTTGCATAGTTATAGCTAAACCATCTTCAATGTCATAACTGTTGGCTTCAAAATAACTAACTTCGAAGCCGCGATGACGGACTAGGCGCAATATTCTTTCAAGACTGCCTAATGAATTTTTAGCTATGATTTTGATATTGCTTGTCCTGCTCATAAGGATTCTCCTTCTATAAGTTGCGAATTGTTTTTACCTGGAGGCACTAGTGGCCAAACATTTTCTTTTGGGTCAATCGAAACGTGTAGCAGATAACTTTTTTCCGAATCTAGAAATTGTTGCAAAGCCTTTTCTACTTGCATACCACTACTTATGCTTTGTGAACGAATACCAAAAGCATTAGCAACAAGAGTGAAATCAGGGTTGTCGGAGAGATCTACTTCACTGTAGCGATTGTTGTAAAATAATTGTTGCCATTGGCGTACCATCCCTAAGCGTTGATTATCCAGAAGTAGGATCTTTACAGGAATTTGATACCTGATCAAAGTGGCTAATTCTTGGATATTCATCATGATAGAGCCATCACCGGAAACATTGATTACTTGATGATCTTTATTCGCAAGTTGCGCACCTATTGCAGCGGGAAGTCCATAACCCATGGCTCCGAGCCCGCCGCTACTAAGGTGATTTTCTATACCTTGGAAATGCATATGTTGAGCAACCCACATTTGATGCTGACCAACATCGCAAGTAACGATGTGAGGCTTATCATGCAATAATTTAGATAAACGATTTAGTAGGCTTGAAGCGCAAATCGTTTGTTCACTTTTCGAGTATTTAAATTGATACTGTCGCTTGTTGGCCAGGCAGCTACTTAGCCATTGTTGATTGCCAGTACAATTGATCTGCTGTTCTAAATATTGCAGGTTTTTGTTGAGATTACCGGTAACTTTTACCGTGGCAAATTTTAATTTATCAAACTCGGCCTTGTCGAAATCAAAGTGTATCACTTTAGCACTAGGCGCAAACTCGTCTAGTTTCCCAGTGGCTCGATCATCAAATCTTGCTCCTACAGCAATTAGCAGATCACAGTCTTGTACTGCAAAATTTGCGGCTTTAGTACCATGCATCCCTAGCATGCCCAAATTGTTGGAAAAGTTTGTAGCAACTGAACCGATTCCTTTTAGAGTGGTAACGATGGGAATTTGTAGTTTATTTGCTAGTGCTCTGAAGCTTGTACTAGCATTAGCCATACCTATGCCACCACCAGCATAAAACAGAGGTCGACTGCTGGTTTCAATAAGATGTTTTGCTTGTTGTAATTTTTTTTCATCTAGATCAGAGCAATCGCTGACAGGAAGCGATACAGTTACTCTTTTTATTGCTGCCTGCTGAACATCTTTAGTGATATCTAGCAGAACTGGACCAGGCCTACCTTCTTGAGCAATATGAATAGCTTGATAAATAGCTTGTGGTAGCTCATCGATTGTTTTTACTAATATGCTGTGCTTCACAATTGAAAAAGAAAGTCCCAGAGTATCTATTTCTTGGAAGGAATCTGTGCCCATTAGATCTGAATTCACTTGCCCCGTTATGGCAAGTAAAGGTACAGAGTCTAGATAGGCATTGGCTATTCCTGTCAAAAGGTTAGTTGCACCAGGACCAGAGGTTGCAATGCATACGCCGAGCTTACCACTGGAACGAGCATAACCATCTGCAGCAAAAACAGCACCTTGTTCATGTCGGCACAGTATATGTTTTATGCTGCTATCAAATAGAGCATCATAGACTGGCATAATTGCACCGCCAGGATAACCAAAAACGGTATCAACTTTATGTTCTTCTAGAACTTTAATTAAGTAGTTTGCGCCTAACATTATAAATCCTTGTCAATTAAGAGCCTTATCAACTAATGGCTTCTTCTTGATCCAAGGCATCATAGATCTTAACTCTTCACCAACAACTTCAAGTGGATGCTGCTGGTTGTTTTTTCTAAGCTGGTTTAATCTTTGATAGTTATTTTTACAGTCTTCAACATATTCATTAGCGAATTGTCCTGCTTGGATTTCGTTAAGAATTTTTTTCATTTCTTGCTTAGTTGCTTCGGTAATTAATCGATTTCCACGCGTTAGATCACCATATTCTGCAGTGTTTGAAATAGAATAGCGCATAGTATTAATACCGCCTTCATACATTAGATCAACAATCAGTTTTAATTCATGCAAGCATTCAAAATAAGCCATTTCAGGTGCATAACCAGCTTCAACTAAAGTTTCAAAACCGGCTTGCACTAAAGCAGATGTTCCACCACACAAGACTGCTTGCTCGCCAAATAAATCTGTTTCAGTCTCTTCTTTGAAGCTGGTTTCAATAACACCAGCTCTACCACCGCCGATAGCACTTGCATATGCGTAAGCAATTTCTTTAGCATCACCGGTGACGTCTTGATAAACTGCTACTAAACATGGAACACCTGAGCCCTCGGTAAAAGTAGAGCGAACGGTATGTCCCGGGCCTTTAGGTGCTACCATGAATACATTGATATCTTTTCTCGGTACGATTTGTGAGAAATGAATATTGAACCCATGTGCGAAAGCTAAGCTGGCGTTAGGTTTTAGGTGAGGCTCAATATGATTTTTATAAACTTCAGCCTGCTTTTCGTCAGGCAATAAAAGCATGACAACATCAGTTTCTTTAATGGCATTGTCTAGCGTATTAGCCTTAAGATCTGCGGCAGTTGTCTTCTGGAAACTTGAAGAGCTCTCTCTTAATGCAACAGTTACATCAAAACCACTGTCCTTCAAATTGTTTGAATGAGCATATCCTTGTGAGCCGTAACCAATGACAACTACTTTTTTATCTGTTAAGTATTTGATATTAATATCTTTATCATATTTGACTTTCATTTGTTTACCTTTGATGTTTGTTTAATTTAAAAAAAGCCCCCGGACTTTTCAGTGCGGGGGCTTAATGCATTTTATCTTTTATTTGCGCAGCAAGCCCCCTTGCGGTAATAAAATCACCACAATAACCACTACCACAATAATTGAAGTTGCTAGTTGCATAGTTCTAAAAATATTCCTGTTCGTTATAAAGTAAAAAGCCCCTGGACTTTTCAGTGCAGGGGCTTGGTTAATTGTTTGTTACTTACAAACGACCCCTTTGCGGTAATAATAAAATCACCACAATAATTACCACTGACACTAAAGCAGCTTTTAAGGAGTTAATGTTCGCCTGTTTTATAGACATTGTTATCGTTTGCATATTTTTTAATATATATTATTGGTACGAAGTTAACACGGAAAAATAATTTTTCAAATAACTTTTTGCAATAAATGCACTGTTCAGAGCAGTTATTTGTTCTGTAGTGTTATGTGTCATAGTTTAACACAGGGGCTAACCAATACTCGGCAGTTTGTAAAGACCATCCTTTTCGTTTTGCATAATCTTGGGCTTGATCCTTATCTATTTTTCCAGTACCGAAGTATTGTGAACGATGATGTGAAAAATACCAGCCTGAAACTGCAGCAGTAGGGTACATGGCAAAATTCTCAGTGATATTAAGACCAATATTTTTTTCGGGCTCTAATAACTTCCAGAGAGTTCCTTTTTCTGTATGATCTGGACAAGCTGGATAACCAGGAGCTGGACGAATCCCTTGGTACTTCTCTGAGATAATTTGTTCATTATCTAGGTTTTCCTCAGAATTATAGCCCCAGTATACTTTTCTAACTAACTCATGCATGCGCTCGGCGAGAGCTTCGGCTAATCTGTCTGCAAGTGCTTTTAGTAAAATTGCGCTGTAGTCGTCATTTTTTTGTTCAAACCTTTCGATATGTTTGTCAATTCCAATTCCTGCTGTTACTGCAAAAGCTCCAATATAGTCTTTTTTATTTGAGATAAGAGGAGCAATAAAGTCTGACAAACATAGATTACTTTTTCCTTCGCGCGTTTGTTTTTGTTGACGTAAATGATGTAATGTATATCGAGGCGTTACAAAATCAGTATCTTCGTAAATAAGAATGTCATCACCTTGCGAATGGGCAGGAAAGAATCCTATCACTGCTTTAGCGGTTAACCACTTTTCAGAAATGATTTTCTTAAGCATATGCTCTGCATCATGGTATAGTTTGGTTGCTGCTTCACCCACAATATTATCAGAAAGAATATTGGGAAACTTTCCTGCCAGTTGCCATGATCTAAAAAACGGACTCCAGTCTATTCTTTCAATTAAATCTTCTAATGGAAAATCATTGAATACTTTAGTGCCAATAAATGTTGGCTCATAAGGTGTGAAATTACTCCAATCTATATTTAATTTGTAATCACGCGCCTTCTGCAAGTTTGACAAGGATGCTTTTTTTAGTCTTTTCGCTCGCTGCTCTCGTAATGCGGCATACTCATTAGTAATTTTGTCTAAATAGTGACTTTTTTTCTCACTTAAAAGTTGGTTAACCACTCCAACTACTCGAGAGGCATCGGTTACATAAATTGCGCCATGTTGATAATTCGGTTCAATTTTTACGGCTGTATGAATTTTAGATGTTGTAGCGCCACCAATAAGTAATGGCAATTTCAGGTCTAATCTTCTCATTTCTTTTGCAACATACACCATTTCCTCTAACGAAGGGGTTATGAGACCTGATAGTCCAATGATGTCACAATTTTGTTCAATAGCAGTTTGAATGATCTTTTCACAAGGAACCATAACGCCAAGATCTATTACCTCGTATCCATTGCACTGTAAAACAACAGCTACAATATTTTTTCCAATATCGTGTACATCACCTTTAACGGTTGCTAAAACTATTTTTCCTTTTGGTTTGTCTGCTAATTTTAGACGCTTCTTTTCCTCTTCCATATAAGGAAGAAGATAAGCCACCGCGGCTTTCATCACTCGAGCAGACTTTACAACTTGTGGCAAAAACATTTGCCCTGAGCCAAAAAGATCTCCAACAATGTTCATACCATCCATGAGAGGACCTTCAATAACATGCAAAGGGCGCTCATATTGTTGGCGTGCGATTTCTGTGTCTTCTACAACAAACTCTGTGATACCTTTGACAAGAGCATATTCTAATCGTTTGTTAACTGGCCAGGTTCTCCATTCTAGTTTTGCAGTTTTTTGCTCTGTGCTTTGACCTAGATATTGTTCTGCTATGCTTAATAATCTTTCGGTAGCATCAGGCCTTCGGTTAAGAACAACATCCTCAACGGCATCACGAAGTTCACTTGGAATTTCGCTATAAACTTCTAGTTGTCCAGCATTCACAATGCCCATATCCATGCCTGCATTGATGGCATGGTAGAGGAACACAGCATGTATTGCCTCACGAACTTTGTTATTACCTCGGAAAGAAAAGGAAACGTTAGATACCCCCCCAGAAATCATAGCTCCTGGTAAATTATTTTTTATCCAACGAGTAGCCTGAATAAAGTCAACAGCATAGTTATTATGCTCGTCAATGCCAGTTGCAATGGCAAAAATATTGGGGTCAAAGATAATGTCGTATGGATCAAAATTGAGTTTTGTTATTAGTAATTTATAAGCTCTTTCACATATTTCTATTTTCCTTTGATAAGTATCAGCTTGACCCTGTTCATCAAATGCCATAATAATAACTGCTGCACCATAGCTTTGTATCAATTCAGCTTGCTCTAAGAATTGCTGTTCTCCTTCTTTTAATGATATTGAATTCACAATTCCCTTACCCTGAATACATTTAAGGCCAGCTTCAATAATCTCCCATTTAGATGAGTCGAGCATAATGGGGACTCTACTTATGTCCGGCTCTGAGGCAATTAAGTTCAAGAAAGTGACCATTGCTTGCTTAGAATCAAGCATGCCTTCATCCATGTTAATGTCAATAATTTGAGCACCGCTTTCTACTTGCTGCAAAGCAACTTCTATTGCTGTTTCAAAATCACCTTCTTTGATCAAGCGGAGAAAACGCGCTGAGCCAGTAACATTCGTTCTCTCACCAACATTGACAAACAAACTCTCTTGATTAATATCAAGTGCTTCTAAGCCTGATAAGCGGCAAGATTTTGAATGTTCTTTTAGTGTTCGAGGTTTATAACCTTCAATCATTTCGGCAAATCGAGCAATATGTTCTGGTTTGGTCCCGCAGCAGCCTCCAATGATATTGAGTCGACCTTGATCAATCCATTGCTTCATTTCCTGAGCCATATCTTCAGGGGTTTCATCATAGCCGCCAAACTCATTTGGCAATCCCGCGTTTGGATGTGCCGATACTGCAAATTCACTCACTCTATCGAGTTCTTCTATATATTTACGTAAATCTTTAGGCCCCAAGGCGCAGTTAAGACCAATCGAAATAGGGTTCGCATGTCGTAAGGAATTGTAGAAAGCTTCTGTTGTTTGGCCGGTTAATGTTCTTCCTGAGGCGTCTGTTATGGTTCCTGATATCATTATTGGCCATTCTTTTTGTTTATCTTTAAAGTATTTTTTTACGGCAAATATTGCTGCCTTTGCATTTAAAGTATCGAAGATGGTTTCTATTAAAATGATATCTGAGCCACCAGTGATTAATGCATCGGTAGATTCGTAATATGATTCGACCAGCTGGTCAAAATTAATATTACGATAGCTAGGATCATTGACATCAGGTGAGATGCTGCAGGTTCTATTGGTCGGCCCCAATACTCCGGCCACTAAACGAGGCTTATCTTTCGTCGAGTATTGCTGCGCTATTTTTTTTGCTAATTTCGCCGACTCAAGATTTATTTCGTAAGATATGTCTTGCATATCGTAGTCAGCCATAGCGATCCGAGTTGAATTGAAAGTGTTGGTTTCAATAATATCTGAACCTGCTTCAAGGTAAGCCTGATGTATGCTTGTTATGATTTCTGGCTGCGTAATGCTCAGTAAGTCATTGTTTCCTTTGATATCTTTATGCCAGTTTTTAAAACGATGACCACGATAGTCTTCTTCCTGTAAATTGTATTGCTGGATCATGGTACCCATTGCTCCATCGAGTAATAGGATTCTTTCTTGAAGTAAGTCTAGTATTTGTTGTTTGTTCATATACCAATAAATTATTAAAAGACGTATAGACGTCTATATGGTTTTTGCGTATCATAGCACTCACTTGCTCAGAGGGAAACCCACAGATTTGCTTTTTCTAACCCTTGAAGTGAATTAATGGCTCTGAGTAAGTTGTTATATCTAGTAACTACCTAAATTAAGGTCTTGATAGAGTTAATTGGGAAATCAGTGTGATTCTGATACTGCCCCCGCAACGGTAATTAGGAGCGCTTTTCAATAACCACTGGTGATTTGAAGCTATAAATCGCTGGGAAGGTGAGAAGCTAGAAGCTTATAAGTCCGGAGACCAGCCTTAATTTCTTTGACAGTCGATGCGGCGGGCGTTGAAGTGTTATTTGGTTAGTTATTTTTTTTGTTCCCGCTCGTATTACGAGACTATTCACATGCAAAGGCATATGTTTGACCGGATTGAAGCAACTGCTTCACATTATTTGACGTATTTATTAGCTGTAATCATCGTTAATCTTTTTGTTGTTAAGTCCTCTGATGCTGCTGAAAAAGCGCAAACAATATCGGAACACACTAAAGTAAAAAATAATATTATCATTGTAAGTGGAAACCGTTTTGAGCAGGAATATAAGCAACTTCCAACACATATTGATGTTATTGATCAAGAAACCATTGAGTTGTCCGGAGCTAGTAATCTTTTGCAGTTATTGCAACAAGTTGCAGGGGTTCAAGTTAGCAATCTTTCTGGAAAAACAATAGTCAGTTTGAGAGGGGTAGCATTCGAACAAGCTGCAAATAATGTATTAGTTTTGCTTGATGGGCGACGCTTAAATAATACTGACATAGCTGCTCCCGATCTTGAAACAATCATTATTGAACGTATTAAACGTATTGAAATAGTTCAAGGTAGTGCAACCAGTCTTTATGGTGATCAAGCGGTTGCTGGAGTGATTAATGTGATAACCAAATCACCCAATAATCAATCTGCAAAATTTACAGTAGCAGCAGGAAGTTATCATAATAGATTAGCAAGTGTGGATGTAAACTTTTCTGGTGATAACGGATGGAAAGGGGCTTTTTCAGGCTATGAAAAGAGAACAGATAATTATCGCGAACATAATGAGCAAAAACAAAAACAGGTTGCCATGCAGCTAGGCTATATAGGTCAGAGTTCGAATTGGAACCTAGAGATTATTGATTTTAAGGAACACTTACAAACACCAGGGGCACTATTAGAGGAAGACTTAATAAGCCCTCGGTTATCAAGAGATGAGTTTGCAAATGATTTTGTGAATACTGACAGGGTTAGCTATCAATTTAATTCTAGTCATCAACTTTCAGAAAGTTGGCAGTTTGGTTTAGATATTAATCATTCTGACAGTAATATAGAAAGTATTAACAGCTTTATTGGTTTTGCAACAGATACAGTAAACAGCACTGAGCGGAGTCAACTTGGCGTGTATCCGCGCATAAAAAAAGTGTGGGTGCTAGAAGAGCAGCGAAGCGACGCTAGAACTGTAGAATGGATAGCTGGTATGGATATTGATCATAATGATTATGACTTTTCACTGTTAAGTCGTGGTAATCAGCAGAAGGCTTTGAGTATCTATAGTTATTTATCAATACCATTCTTACAAAGCATGAATCTGAACTTGGCAGGCCGTTATAGCAAGGTTAAAGACGAATTAACTGATGCTTTTAGTTATGCACAAGGAGTAAATCTTGATAATAAAGCTCATGCATTTGATATTGGCTTAAATTATGAAGTGAGTAATCAATTACAAGCGTATGCTCGTTGGAGTAAAAACTTTCGATTCGCTAAAGTTGATGAACAAGCTTATACATCTCCTAATATCATTGGTCTTAATCCTCAGCGAGGTTATTCTACTGAGCTTGGTATAAGTTACCTAGAGAATGGCCACCAATTCAAAGCATCTATTTATCAACTTAAGTTAAAAGATGAGATTTTTTTTGACCCCAATGCAACCGAGCCTGTAGGTGCTTTTTTTCCGGGGGCGAATGTGAATGGACAGTCATCAAGTCGAAATGGACTTATTGTTTCATATGAATTTAATCCATTGCAGTTCATCAGTTTAGGATTAAATTATCATTATGTTGATGCAATACTAGTCGTTGACTCGAAAAAATATCAATTGCCAGGAGTTGCAAAGCAAACCGCTAACGGTTGGGTAAATTGGGCTGTAGTGGATGATCTCGATTGGCGTGTGGAGGTGAATTATCGAGGAGGCCGCTATCAAGATGGCGATGCTGTAAATGCATTACCCCAAGTAAACTCATATGCACTAGTCAATAGTTCATTGAGTTGGAATTTGGATAGCTGGCGACTATCTTTGCGATTAGATAATATTTTTAACAAGTCTTATATTGATTATGCTCAATTTAATGGTTTTTACCCTGCCGCTGGTCGACATGGGGTGGCCAAGATAAGTTATCAATTTTAAGTATTGAGCAATGGCGTAGAAAGCAGGAAATACTATGAGACATAGATTAACAAAAATTACCACTAAGCAAGGCGATAATGGTCGGACGCGAATCGCAAATGGTGACATAAAATTAAAGTCAGATATAAGGATATGTGCCATTGGTGATATTGATGAACTTAATGCTGCTTTGGGGCTTGTTAAAGCGTTATTGAAAAGCTACCCATATGATGATTGCCATGAAAAAGATTTGATTTTTATTCAAAATAGATTGTTTGATATAGGTGGTGAGCTTGCTTTACCTGAAAATACTGTTTTAGAGATGGATTCTGTTATTTTTTTGGAAGCACAGATTGATGCCATCAATAGCAAACTACCAGCTTTGAAAGAGTTTGTTATACCTGGTGAAAATTATATTTCAGCACAAACCCATCTGGCTCGCTGTATTGCCAGAAGAGCAGAGCGCCAGCTAGTGGCATTGAATCAAGAATGCAGCGAATTGAACTTAATTTCGTTACAGTTTATAAATCGACTATCTGATTATTTGTTCGTTTTAAGCAGAGTATTTGCTCGGCAAAATAATTCAGTAGAGTTGCAATGGAATAACACTAAAGAGACTTAATCATGAATAGAATCAAAACTAAAACAATCACCTTGATAGCTATTATTTTTGCTTTAGCCTTATATCGATTACTACCACATCCTCTTAATGTAACTCCTGTTATGGCGATGGCTCTTTTTTCTGGAGCACACTTTGATAAAAAGGTGTATGCAGTTTTGGTACCGCTTTTGGCAATGTTATTATCAGATTTAATCATTGGTCTGCATAACACGATATTTTTTGTATATTTTGCAATGTTGATATCGGTATTGCTTGGTTTTTGGTTGAGACATTCGATTTCTTCTGGCCGAGTGCTTTTAGCATCAGTGGCAGGTTCATTACTGTTCTTTGTCATTACCAACTTCGGGGTATGGTTAATGAATGACTTTTATAGTAAAGATATATTAGGTTTAGCCGAATCATATCTAATGGCGTTGCCTTTTTTACAAAGAAGTCTATTGGGTGATTTGTTTTTTAATGGAGTACTGTTCTTTAGTTATCATTACTTTCTTGTGAATAAATCAAAAGCATTAAATGCTTCATAGTATTTAGATATTAGTAAAAAGGGGAGGGAGGGGTAGTAGATAATATGCTTGGAATCATCGGTTCGCATTTGTGTATTTGGCGGTGAAGGAGGGATTCGAACCCTCGATACGCGATTAACGTATACACACTTTCCAGGCGTGCTCCTTCAGCCTCTCGGACACTTCACCGTTAAACTTTTCTTGTGAATCTTGGTATATCAATCAGATCCACTGTTACTCATTCAGTCGCACTTATGCGTGCTTGTTACTCGAAGCTTTGCTTTTTACTCTTTGGCTATCAGAGCTTAAAGACTTTTAACTTTAACCGAATTTTGAGCCGCGTAAGATATAGCAATTGGGGCTTAATGTAAAGCTGGCTTAGCTTATAAATAAAGTTGACGTCAATCTTTAGGAGATTGCATATAGGCTTCATGAGGTGAAACCAAAATGTTTTCCATCGCTTCACGCCCAAGCAGCATTTTGTAGCGCATTTTCTCGCGATTAGCCAAAGTAATGTCTATTTCCCAAGTTTCTGAGCCTATTGTGATTGGGCTGCGAATGACGTACCTCGATTGAGTTTGGCCATTTGAACTAGTGATTTTTCGATAATCGACAATTTCTGCTTCGCACTCAAAAACACGTTTTGGATGTCTGCGTAATGGGGTGGTTTTGAATTTAACCCAGCTAACACCATCTTTTTCTATGGTTTTTATATCAAAAGCATGAATGCTTGAGGTTTTTGCCCCAGTATCAACCTTAACCTTGATACTATTAAGCCCTAATTGTTTGAGTTGAGCTTTTTCTTTCCAGCCGACGATCATTTTAGTCATAATTCAAACCTAATGATTAACCTTTACCTTTTGGCTTGTTCGGGCCTTTTTTTGAATCTTTTTCAATGTATTGAATGATTGAACCTGCGATATCTTTACCTGTGGCCTTTTCAATACCTTCTAGACCGGGCGAAGAGTTTACTTCAATGACTAATGGACCATGCGCGGAGCGAATAAGATCGACACCAGCAACATCTAACCCCATGACTTTGGCCGCTCTTACAGCCAATGCTCGCTCTTCGGGTTTTAATTTGACTACTTGCGCAGACCCTCCACGATGTAAGTTAGAACGGAACTCGCCTTCTGCAGCATTTCTTTGCATCGCGGCGATAACTCGATCACCAACCACAAAACAGCGAATATCTGAACCGCCAGCTTCTTTGATGAATTCTTGTACTAGAAAATCTGCATCTAAACTACGAAAGGCATTGATCAAACTTTCTGCAGCTTTATTGGTTTCAGCTAGAACAACACCATTACCGTGGGTGCTCTCAATAACCTTAACAATTAATGGAGCCCCACCAACTGAGGCAATCAAGTCTTCTGTAGCATCTACTGAGTGCGCATAAGAGGTGATAGGCATGCCAACGCCTTTACGAGCCAATAGCTGGTGCGCGCGTAATTTATCGCGTGAACGGGTAATGGCGATCGATTCATTGACTGAATAAACACCGCCAACTTCGAATTGGCGTAAAACGGCTGTGCCGTAAGCGGTGATTGACGCGCCAATCCTTGGAATCACTGCATCAACGTCCACTTGAGTCACTTCACCCTGTATTTTACTATGGACGGTAGGTCTATTTGCCGTGATATTCATGTAGCATTTCAAAACATCTATGACCAAAGGCTCATGACCACGTTCTTTTGCCGCTTCAACCAAACGACGTGTGGAGTAGAGTTTTGAATTACGCGATAAGATTCCAATTTTCATTAGCAATAAACCTAAGTGATTTTCTTCTTGATATATCAATAGCTTACAAGGAATAAGCAAGCTGTATAAAGGGCAAATATATCACCTTTTGCGTATCTCACATAGAAATTATTTATAGCTATTTCATGAAATATAACTCGTCTCCTTATTCTTCATTAACTTGACATCAAATTTACAACGGAACGTCATGGTTTCGTCACTAAATCGTCATTCGTTATCGATACCCTATGCTTGCTTTATGTTATTCGATGTATTTAACAAATTATGGGAATGAGGTTAATCATGAGTTCTATGACGAAAACAATAGTTGTGAGTGCTTTATCAGCAATCATCGCCAGTAACGCTCAAGCGTCGATAATTCCCGATGCGCAAAAAACGAGCAGTTGGTTTGTTGATGGGCAAACAGCTATTGCAAAACAACTACAACAAAAAAAACAAGAAAGAGCCAAGAATGTCATCGTTTTTGTAGGTGATGGTATGGGTATCTCAACTATCACTGCTGCGAGGATTTTTGCTGGTCAATTAGCAGGTAACAGTGGCGAGGAGTACGCTTTATCATTTGAGACATTTCCTTATAGTGGTCATGTTAAGACCTACAATACCAATCAACAAACGCCAGATTCTGCAGGCACTATGACGGCAATGATGACAGGTGTAAAAACTAAAGCAGGGGTTATAAATATCGCACCTGATACTGATCGCGCTAGTTGTGAAACAGCTCAGGGGTATGAGTTAAAAACTGCGATAGAGCTTGCAGAAGAAAAAGGTATGGCTACTGGTATTATTTCTACCGCCAGAATTACTCATGCAACACCAGCCGCAACTTATGCCAAAGTGCCTGAGCGCAATTGGGAAAGTGACAATAACTTGCCTGATTACGCTGTTACTTTGGGTTGTAAAGATATTGCTGCACAGTTAGTTGAGTTTGAAGTTGGTGATGGTATTGATGTTGCTATGGGCGGGGGGCGACGCCATTTTATTCCTGAAACTAAAACGGATATAGAAGGTAAAAATGGTAAACGCAAGGATGGTCGTGATTTAACGATTGAATGGCAACAGCGTTATCAACAGCAAGCTGCTGCTTATATTGAAAATCAAGCCCAATTCGATAATTTAGATACTGCAAACGTCAATAAAGTTTTAGCTTTGTTTAATTCTTCACATATGCAATATGAGACTGACCGAGTGAATGATGTTGCTGGTGAACCCTCGTTAAGTGAAATGACCAGCAAGGCAATTGATGTGTTGAGTAAAGATGATGATGGCTTTTTCTTAATGGTTGAGTCTGGACGTATTGATCACGGCCATCATGCTGGTAATGCTTATCGTGCTTTAGAGGATACAGTTGAATTTGCTAATGCTGTTCAAGCAGCTATGGATAAAACTAATGCAGATGAAACTTTAATCATTGTAACGGCGGATCATAGTCATGTTTTCACTATCGCAGGTTATCCTCAGCGCGGCAATGATATTTTAGGTTTGGTAAAAGGAACTGATGCAAATGGCAATCCGTTAGATGAACCAACCTTAGCTAAAGATGGGATGCCTTACACTACAGTCGGTTACACCAATGGTTTAGGTTATGCCGATTATGGGCAGGGAAATGGTGGTGACCAACGTTATGATGACAATGCTGCTTCTGGTCGTTATGACTTAACTACTGTGGATACGTCCAATAGTGGCTTCCATCAAGAAGCGTTAGTTCCTTTAAGTTCAGAAACTCATGCAGGAGAAGATATTTCTATTCATGCGCAAGGTCCTGGCGCTCATTTAATTAATGGTGTGATTGAGCAAAATGTTATTTTCCACATTATCAATCAAGCTGCTGAATTATCTGGCAAAAAGTATCAATAACCGGTAACAGAATTGAGGATGATATGATGAAAAGTACGATTAAATTACTATCAATTGCTGTTACGACAGCATTACTAAGTGGTTGTTTTGGCGATGATGATAAAAATGAATCTGAACCAACACCTGCAGTGTCAACAATTGATTGGACAAAGACCAACGAATGGTTTGAAGCTGGTGAGCAGAACGTATTAACGGCGAAAGAAACACAGGAATTACTTGAAAAAGGCGCTGCCAAGAACGTCATTCTATTTGTTGGTGACGGCATGAGTGTTTCTACTGTTACTGCTGCAAGAATTTTTGCGGGTCAACAAAATGGGCAAACGGGCGAAGAATATCAATTAAGTTTTGAGAAGTTTCCTGTTGCTGGTTTTTCGAAAACATATAACACGAATCAACAAACTCCAGACTCTGCTGGCACCATGACAGCTATGGTCAGTGGCGTTAAGACCAAAGCTGGTGTTATTGGTTACGGTGAAAAAGCGCTGCGTGCAGATTGTGCTTCTGGATCTGGGCAAGAATTGGTTACTTCTATTGAGCTTGCTGAAATGGCGGGTAAATCCACAGGTGTGTTAAGTACGGCAAGAATTACCCATGCAACACCTGCTGCGACTTATTCTAAATCACCTGAGCGTAATTGGGAGAGTGATAATAATCTGACTGATGAAGCAAAAGCCAATGGATGTACTGATATAGCTTCTCAATTGGTTAACTTTAGTTATGGTGATGGAATTGATGTTGTGATGGGTGGTGGTCGTCGTCACTTTTTCCCAAGTAGTGTGATTGATGAAGAAGGTAAATCAGGCAAGCGCAAAGATGGTCAAAATTTGATTGATGAGTGGAGAGCCAAATACACAAATGGTATTTATGTTTATGACCAAACGGGTTTTGATGCTATTGATGCTGCTAGTGTGAATAAAGTCTTTGGCCTGTTCAATTCGTCTCACATGGAATATGAAGTGGATCGCGCTAATGATATTGCGGGAGAGCCATCTTTGAGCGAAATGACACAAAAATCCCTAGATATTTTAAGCAAAAATGATAAAGGCTTTTTCTTAATGGTTGAGTCTGGACGTATTGATCACGGCCATCATGCTGGTAACGCCTATCGTGTTCTACAAGATACAGTTGAGTTTGATAGAGCTATTCAGGTTGCAGTTAATAGTGTTGATTTGTCTGAAACTTTAATCATTGTAACGGCTGATCATGGGCATGTGTTCACAATGGCAGGTTATCCAACTCGTGGTAATCCGATATTAGGTTTGGTTAAAACTAATGATAGTGCAGGGCATGCGGAAGATGAGCATGTGTTAGCAAAAGATGATATGCCTTACACCACTGTTGGTTATCGTAACGGTTTAGGTTTTGCAGATTATGGCGATACTAGCACTGGCGATCAGCGCTATAGTGATCCTCATGCTGCAGGGCGTTATGAGCTGAGTGATGTCGCTGTTGAAAGTCATGGCTTTCACCAAGAAGCCTTAGTGCCGTTAAGTTCTGAAACGCATTCAGGCGAAGATGTAGGAATTTATGCTATTGGACCTGGCGCACAGTTACTGCGAGGCACGCATGAGCAAAGCAATATTTTCCATGCTATTAACCATGCGGCTGATCTAGTGGCTAAAGCAGAAGCATCACAATAACCTCATCTAGCTTTAAGATGTTTTGAAGAGTGACTACCCCAAAAAGAACTCTTCACTCCTGAATCCTGCTCATTCATGAGTAGGATTCACTTTAATGAATAACTTCACTTATTTGATATGAAAAATAAATGTTTTTTTATTGTGATAACGCTGCTATATGCTGAGTGTTTGTTTGCAGGCATTAAAACTGATACAAAGTCAATTGTGAGTCAAAGGGCTTATTATCGAGTGATTGACAGTGAGCTGCAGGGAAAACCTAAGAGTTATACCTTGACTGTTTGGATGACGGGAAACATGCTTGCGCTGGAAAAAGCCGGCAATTCTAGCATAGCGCTCTGGCATAACTGGCAAACTTCAAAACCAACGCTGTTTCAAGTATTCAAAGAGCACGATTACCGTATTGAATTTGAACGAATTCATACCCAAAAACACCAGCGTTTATTGGCGCAATTACAAGCTTTGCTACAAGATGGCTCTTTTGTCCAAAGAGCTACTATTAATAATAAGCAACTCATATTACAGCGTTTGATCAAAGATGATATGGTTGAATTGCAAATCAATCGCTGGTCAGATTATAAGACTTATGATTATGCCGATATTGGTGATAATGAAGCTGATCCTGTCTTAGCAAAGTTAATCCATCAAGGGTTTATTCAAAAAATTTAGCAATATGTAACTAATAAGGGTTTATTCTTTAAATCATTTAAGGGATAATGCCCGCGGCTCTGCTGGTCCCCTCGCAACGATAGATGGTGAACCCCGCCAGGCCCGGAAGGGAGCAACGGTAGCGATTGACTCGTGTGCCGGGGTGTGGCTAGTAGAGTCTTTATTATCTGCTGTAATTGATTCTTGTCTTATTTTTCAAAAATAATAACTTTCCAACAGTTACTTGATGTTTCTGCATTGCTTATGGTGCGTTTCAGCCAGAAATCATGCAATTGTTAAGTGTAGGTAGTTTCTATTCTTTTATCTCTTCACCGAACTATGGTACAGTTTGTCATCTTTAGAAATCGCTAATTATTCGAACAAAAAATGAGCTATCAGGTGTTGGCCCGTAAATGGCGGCCAAAGAATTTCGACGAACTTCAAGGTCAAGAACACGTCAGTCGAGCGTTAATTAACGCGATTGAGACTGAGCGTTTGCACCATGCTTATTTATTTACTGGCACACGAGGGGTTGGTAAAACCACCATTGCGCGCATTTTATCTAAGTGTTTGAATTGTGAGACTAATGGCTTAACCTCTAAGCCGTGTGGTGAGTGTGCGAGTTGCGTTGAAATTGACCAAGGCCGTTTTGTTGATTTAATTGAAGTGGATGCTGCTTCAAGAACTAAAGTCGATGATACTCGTGAATTATTGGAAAATGTGCAATACCGCCCAACTCGTGGGCGTTATAAAGTTTATCTGATTGATGAAGTTCATATGTTGTCGAACAGCTCATTCAACGCGCTATTAAAGACTCTTGAAGAACCACCTGAACACGTCATTTTCTTATTGGCAACGACTGATCCTCAAAAACTTCCTGTTACGGTTTTGTCGCGCTGTTTGCAATTCCATTTGAAGCATATGGATGAGCAAACTATTGCCAATCATTTATCTTTTATTCTTGGACAAGAAGCCATTGAATTTGAACAGCCAGCACTTAATCTGATCGCTCAATCTGCGGAAGGCAGTATGCGCGATGCTTTAAGCTTGCTCGATCAAGCCATTGCATTTGGACAAGGACAGGTTCAAGAAACTGATATTCGCAGCATGTTAGGTACTATTGATCATCAATTTATGGTCAAGTTGTTGGAAGCGCTAGCTAATAAAGACAGTGCTGCCGCCATTCAAGCTATTACCGATATGAGTAATTATCCTGTTGATTTTGCAGATGCGATGAAAGAGCTATTGAGCCGCTTGCATCAAATTGCTATTTTCCAAGCCACAGGCGTGCATTTAGACAGCGCAGCAACTTACATTCCTCAGTTTGCTGAGTATATGGATCCTCAAGATCTGCAATTATATTACCAAATGGGCTTACACGCGCGACGAGATATGGAGTGGGCTCCAACGCCAAAGCAAGGTTTAGAAATGGCCTTGTTGCGAATGCTCGCCTTTCAACTTGATGCAAACGAAAGCGCCAATTCTGTTGGGGCAAAAAAAAAAGTTAGTGCAAAGTTAACGATTGAATTTGCTGCACCAGAAATTGATAGCTCAGAAGATCGCTCTTTAACTTCGCATCAACAGCAAGACAATCCAGCGAATATTAATGCCGAGCAGAAGCATCTTGATGCTCAAAGTGGGCTCGTTCAGTCGAACTCTGTTCAAAAGCCGCAAGAAATAGATAGTCATTTATTTGATGAAAACTCCTCTAATGAAATCATTCAAAGTGACACTGCTCATGGAGAAGCTGCTAACGGAGAAATAAGCCTTGAAAAATCAAACACGGAGCAGGTCAACCAGGAGCTAGATGAGGCAGTTGGTTTTGATGAACCTCCATTTAATCCCGATGATTATCAACAGTTTGTTGATGCTGATGAAACTGACTTTGAGCCAAGTGAGTCAGAAACTAAAACTTCAACGTATGAATTAGAGCCTAGTAAACAAGATGAGCAGCTGCAAGATAATGCTTTGGCAAGTTTGCATTCTGCGTTAGGTTTAGATTTTAGCACCAAAAAACCGCCGCAAAATAATGCGCAGACTGAAAGTGAAGCGCTGAGTTCAGTAAGCAAATCCGACGAATTGTTTGAAACGTCGGAATTACGCGACCAAAAGCGTGTTTCTGAAGAGATGGCGCTGACCGAATCTCAATTATCAGCAACTACACACAATCAAGAATCTATAGATCATGGAAGTGTTATTCAGGCGGCTGATGATGTTGATGATGAAGATGATGATGAATTAAACGATGAGCTGACTCAGCATTTGATGAGCAATTTGATTATGGCTCAAGCTGAAGAACAGGATGAGGGGCAAAAGAAGGAAGCTCCAATACAAGCGGTGGTTGAGGAGTTTAGTGCAGAGCTAGTGAATGATGCGCAGTTTAAGCCATGTCAGGAGTCGCAGCAATGGGCTGATTTGGTCAAAACACTTGATTTAACGGGGACTTACCACCAGATCTTACAATCGAGTACGGTGCAATGGTCTAGCGGCCAGCAAGGACAGGGCGATCTTGTGATGAAAGTGAGTCCTGATCAGGATATTATTTGCACTGATACCGCAAAAAAAGAAATCGAACAAGCGCTTGAAAAACATTTCGAGCGAAATATAACTATCGAATGGAGTTTTGCCGAGCCAGAAATGGAAACTCCAGCGATGATTTGGCAACGCAAAGCAAAAGAGCGCCATAGACAGGCGTGTAATGATTTGATTGCTCATCCCTTTGCAAAGCAGTTACAGAGCAAGTTTGCTGCGCAATTAGATGAAGCAAGTATAAAGTATTTAACACAATAATTATATTGAGGTTTTACGATGTTTGGTAAAGGTGGATTGGGCAATATGATGAAGCAAGCCCAGCAAATGCAAGAAAAAATGCAACAAGCACAAGAAGAAGTTGCAAACTTAGAAGTTCAAGCTGAAGCGGGTGCAGGCATGGTTAAAATTACCATGACTGGACGTCATGATGTTAAGCGTGTTGAGATTGATCAAAGTCTTATGGATGATGACAAAGAGTTGCTTGAAGACTTGATTGCTGCGGCAGTGAATGCTGCAGTACGTAAAGTTGAAGAGACATCTAAAGAGAAGATGGCGGAAGTGACCAAGGGTATTAATCTGCCACCGGGTATGAACTTACCTTTTTAATTGTCTTTTTAGTGCTATAGTTTGTTAGTTTCTCGCTCAAAAACATCGAGTATTGTTATACACTCAGTTTTTTCGATTCGAAACTGCCGCCTATAGCTCTAAAAATACGGCTTTAAATATAGAAGAAATTGAATGCAGTCACCACTGATAAAGAAACTGATAGATGCTTTTACTTGTTTGCCAGGGGTTGGTCCTAAATCGGCGCAGCGTATGGCTTATCATTTATTGGAAAGAAATCGTGAGGGTGGTGAGCATTTGTCTGAATCTTTGCTTAAAGCCATGCAGGGGGTTAAACATTGCCAGCGCTGCCGAGATTTTACAGAGAATGAGCAGTGTAGCATCTGCTTGTCGCAAGCTCGAGACTCCAGCTTATTATGTATAGTTGAAAGCCCAGCCGATGTTTATGCCATAGAATCTACTGGTGGTTATAAAGGGAAATATTTTATTTTAATGGGGCATTTATCACCATTAGATGGAATCGGCCCTTCGGATTTAGGGTTGGATATACTGAAGTCTTTGGTTGAGCAAGAACAGCCAACCGAGATTATCCTTGCAACAAATTCTACAGTAGAGGGTGAAGCAACGGCTCATTTTATTGCTGAAATGTTCAAGCATCAGCCTGTAAGCTTGTCTAGAATTGCTTCTGGCGTTCCTCTCGGTGGTGAGTTGGAATATCTCGACGGAGGTACATTAATGCACTCTTTCTCGGGACGTTTACCCTATAAATTATAATAAAGTAATGTTGTAACTCATTGATTTTATAAAATATTACTTTCTTCATCGTATATTTCTATTTCAAAGTCTGCCTACAAAGTGATACAAAGTAAGGATAAAGTTGAAATACTGTGTTAAGGATGGTATTTGTTTGTATTCGACAGAGTATTTCTTTCTTTGCAAGTAACTTGCTAAATTAATTTGCAAAATAAATCATGTGGTAGGTAGCAATGAACAATGATATTAATTTTAGCTTGAAGGCGCTTTTTTTAGCGCTATCAACATTGGCGTTAGTCAATTGTGGTGGTGGATCCGATTCAGGTGATGGTGGTACAACACCTCCACCCACAGGTGGCTCTGGTCCTACTTGGACCCAAGGCGTTTTTGAAGATGAGGATAAGTTCAAAGACTTGTGTGAAGTGCCTCGTACTGGAAATGACATTAATGGCGATCCTTGGCCAGATAAAGCAGGATCGACTTTAGAAGAAAATCATTGGCTACGTTCTTGGAGTAACAATACCTATCTTTGGTACGATGAAATTCAAGACCAAAATCCTGCAAATTTCAGCGATACCTTATCCTATTTTGATGTTTTGAAGACAACCGCAACTACAAGCTCAGGCAATCAAAAGGATAACTTCCACTTTACTGCAGACACTGATCAATATCAGCAACAAGTTGCCACTGGTTCATCATCGGGTTATGGAGCTAGATTTGTGTTGATCCAGTCTGCACCACCAAGAGATGTGCGTATTGCTTATGTAGAACCGAACTCACCCGCGACGGGGGCTGGCCTTGCTCGTGGTGCTGAAATTTTGGAAATTGATGGTGTTGACGTAATTAATGGCAATGATACAGCGACCTTAAATGCGGGCTTATTCCCATCAAATGATGGTGAGATGCATGAGTTTGTAGTACGAGACCTGAATAGTAACACAACTCGCACCATCACAATGACATCAGCTACAGTAACGTCTGATCCGGTTCAAAATGAGCAAGTCTTCGACACTGCTACTGGTAAAGTTGGCTATATGCAGTTCAATACTTTTGGTACTCGTATTGCCGAGCAAGAAATTATCGATGCTTTTGTGGATTTCGATAACCAAGGTGTTCAAGATCTAGTGGTCGATCTGCGTTATAACGGTGGCGGTTTCTTGTTTATCTCTAGTCAATTAGCCTATATGGTGGCTGGTGACGCACAAACAGCAAATAAAGATTTTGAAACTACTGTATTTAACGATAAACATCCAACCGTAAATCCTGTAACAGGAGAAACCTTGTCGGCAACACCTTTCTACACAGGAACCAGCTCTGAGGCTACAGCGCCAGGCGGAAAACTACCAAGTGTGAATCTTAGCCGTGTGTTTGTATTATCTACAGGAAGAACATGCTCAGCGTCTGAAGCCTTTATTAATGGTTTAAGAGGTATTGATGTTGAGGTTATTTTGATAGGCAATACTACCTGCGGTAAACCATATGGCTTCTATGCGACAGATAACTGTGGCATTACTTATTTCACAATTCAATTCCGTGGTGAAAATGATAAAGGATTTGGTGAATATTCCGATGGTTTTGTGCCTTCTGTTACAGATAATGGTCAAGATTTTGTAAAGGGCTGTACTGTTGCTGATGACTTTGACCATCTTTTGGGTGACCCCAATGAAGCCATGCTGAAAGCAGCTTTGGATTACCGTAATACGGGTTCTTGCCCCACAACTACAAAAGCGGCGAAACTTCAAACGAATAAACAATATCTTGAAGATGGCTCTTTGTTGAAGGATAGTAAGTTGCAACAACGTTTATTCTTAGAAGAAAATCGTATTTTAACGACTCCAGAGGAATTGCGGTAATTGTAAGTGGTATCTATAAAAGCCAGCTTTTGCTGGCTTTTTTATTATATAAAGGTTGCTTGAAATTATTAATCTAACCCCCATAACCAAGTCAATTGAATTGTAACGTCTTATATGGGGTTTTATTATGTCGCAAGCGACTGCTAAACAAACACATTCTTTTCAAACAGAAGTAAAGCAACTATTGCACTTGATGGTGCATTCTCTCTACTCTAATAAAGAAATTTTCTTGCGTGAGTTGATATCTAATGCTGCAGATGCGGCTGATAAATTGCGCTTTAAAGCATTAGATAATGGGGCTTTATACGGTGATGATGCGCAGCTGAAAATACGGATTTGGTCAGATAAAGATGCGAAAACTTTGACCATTTCTGATAATGGTATTGGTATGACCCATGATGAGGTTATTGCTAATCTTGGCACTATTGCAAAGTCAGGTACAGCAGATTTTATTAGCAAGCTAACTGGCGATCAAAAGAAAGACTCTCAGTTAATTGGCCAGTTTGGTGTGGGTTTTTATTCGGCATTTATCGTTGCGGATAAAGTCACCGTGATCACGCGTGCAGCAGGAGCTGATGCTGATCAAGCCGTGATTTGGGAATCTGCAGGTGATGGTGAGTTTACTATCGAGCCGACTAGTAAAAGTTCGCGTGGTACACAGATTGTTTTGCATCTGAAAGATGATGAACATGAGTTTTTAGAGCTTTATCGTCTGCGTAATATTATTGGTAAATATTCAGATCATATTTCTCTGCCTGTTGAGATGGAAAAAGAACATTTTGGTGAGGAAAAAGATAAGCCAGAAACACCTGAGTTTGAAGCAGTTAATAAAGCGACTGCACTATGGACACGCTCAAGATCTGATATTTCAAATGAAGAGTATCAAGAGTTTTATAAGCATATCTCTCATGATTTTCAAGATGCATTGACTTGGTCTCATAACCAAGTTGAAGGTAAACAAGAATACACCAGTTTGCTGTATATTCCTTCAAAAGCTCCATTTGATATGTGGAATCGTGACCGTGTGCGAGGGGTAAAACTTTATGTGCAACGTGTATTTATTATGGATGATGCTGAGCAGTTTTTACCCGTGTATTTACGCTTTGTACGCGGCTTATTAGATTCAAATGATTTGCCGCTTAATGTATCCCGTGAAATTTTACAAGATTCAGCGACAACTCAATCGCTACGCAGTGCTACTGTAAGCCGTGTGTTAAAAATGTTAGAGCAGCTGGCGAAAAAAGATGCCGACAAATACCAAGAGTTTTGGAATGAATTTGGCCAAGTATTAAAAGAAGGTCCTGGCGAAGATTTTGCTAATAAAGAAAAAATAGCCCAATTGTTCCGTTTTAGCTCAACTCATGTTGACACAAAAGAGCAAACCATTTCATTGGATGCCTATATTGAACGCATGAAGCCTGAGCAAGACAAGATATATTATATTGCTACAGATAGTTTCTTAGCAGCCAAAAACAGTCCTCATTTGGAAATATTCCGTAAGAAAGGTATCGAGGTGTTATTGATGTCTGATCGAATTGATGAATGGACTGTGTCACACCTTCAGGAGTATAAAGGTAAGCAATTTGTGTCGGTAACCCAAGGCGCATTAGATTTGGGGAATCTCGAAGATGCAGAAGAGAAAAAAGCTAAAGAAGTTGCTTCAAAACAGCATGAAGCGCTAACTAAACGTATTGCAGATACTTTAGGCGAGAAAGTTGCTGAAGTTCGCGTGACCAATCGCTTAACTGACACGCCTGCTGTGATTGTTGCTGGCGAAGGTGATATGCCATTGCAAATCGTGAAGATGATGCAGGCAGCAGGTCAACCTGTTCCAGAGGTAAAACCTGTTTTTGAAATTAATCCTGAGCATGCGCTGATCCAATTGGTCGATCATGAAGCTGATGAAGAGAAGTTTGCTGAGTGGGTTGATGTATTATTCGATCAGGCACAATTAGCAGAAGCAGGGCAGTTGGAAGACCCGGCTAGTTTTGCTAGTAAGCTCAACAAGCTGCTGCTAAAATTGGCTCAATAGAAGCTGAAATCTTAAATGGAGACCGCTTTTATCGTGAAGATAAGAGCGGTTTTTTTATGTTGAAAATCTTAAACTCAAAATTATTTAAAGTGTTGTTCCTCGCTGCTACAACATTTATTTTTATCATGTCCCTGATGCCTGGAAAACAACTGCCTTCTAACTTACCCTGGGATAAAGCCTTGCATTTCATAGGATATTTTGGATTAGCTCTATTGGCTCGCTTAGGCTCTACTAAACACAAACATTGGCAGATTGCACTGGGCTGTATTGTGTTTTCACTGGTGATCGAAGTGTTGCAACAATTTATTCCAAATCGCGGCTTTGAATGGCAGGATTTGCTCGCTAATAGTTTAGGTGTTGTTTCGGGTGTGCTGATTGGAAATTGGTTAAAACCTTATTTAGTAAAGGCTGAATAAACAGCCTTTACATAATAATTCTAACTTAGTTATCTATTCTGCATAATAACTGCAGGCCAACCAATATGTCTGACTTATTAAAAGATGCTCCTTTGAAATAGGCGCGTAAGCCATTAGCAATTTCGCCCGATGGGCAAGAAACGGTGTTTTTCCACTTTGAACAATTCGCACGTTTGTAGAAGTCGGTATCGGGTAAACCTTGCTGATTGGTTCCAGTGATTTTATAACCTTTGACGCGACCACTTTTTGAGTGGCAAACCTGAAGTGTTTCAATTTTTCCATAGAATAGACCTACTGCACTGACAGATGTGTGGTTTGGTGACAAATAGCAGTTGTTAGTTGTTTCTTCAACAGTTCCGTTAGTACCTCGTAGAATAGCGCTGACATAACAAGGCCTATCAAGTTTTTCATTGACATTAAACGATTGCAGTTTATAGCTATCGTAATAAGAAAGCGTATTGCTAAAGTCACCTCGAGTGCCCGATACACCTGAATTACCAGCAATGACAGAAGAGCTAGCAGATAATAAAAATAATCCTATTAATAAATTTTTCATAATTTCCATCCTTGGTTGTGTTGTGCTTTCCATATAAAGCAATTACAGATTATTCAATTGGTTATATAAGAAAAAGAGTTGATTTCTTGAAATCGTGTAGGAGATCCACGATGCAATTTTGCATTAGAAAAGATAATGATTTGTAAAGTATTTTGACATTGTTAGGAGTAAGTGTATCAAAATACAGCTTAGGAAGTTGTCATTGGCTCGTCAATAAAAGGGTTCTTCTCTCTAAAAGAAGCTACCGCCATGGCTACTGAGAGCAATATGATTGAGTTGATAAAAACAGGAACTATAACGAAGAAATAACCGAGTTGATGTACGGTTGCGCCGCCTATTACGGCAGTGACGGCGGTAGCGCCTCCTGGTGGGTGCATAGAGTCAGTAAAATGCATCGCTAGCATGGCTAACCCGATGGCTGTTGATGATGCCAGTATGGGGTTTGGAATTAGATAGTAACAAGTCACGCCAATGAGCGCAGAGACTAGGTGCCCGCCAACGATTGGCCATGGCTGAGAAACAGGGCTATGCGGGATCCCAAAAATTAACATCGCCGAAGCACCCGTTGAGGCCAAAACCATCGGCATGCCTTCTGCTTGTAAGATATTGTTGCTGAAAAATGAGGCGAATAGAGTAGCGATAAAGGCGCCAATAATGGAGATAGTGACCTCTTTGTTGGACATGGTTTTCATTGGCATAGCGGATAATGAATGATGTTATAAAAGATTGTGGCAGAATATCAGCCTGGAAAAATTTTGCATAGCGAAAAAAAGTCCCTAAGCAGTTCGGTTTTGAATATTTTGCTTTTCTTTCATAAGTGTTGTCTATAATATAATGTTTTTATTATCAATGGGTTATAGGCATGGAGAGCCATTTGTAAACATGCAAAGGACTAAATGCATTGCACATATAATAGTAATGATTAATAGGGGATGTCATGCACCACGATAACAAGATGCCAGTCTTGCCGCAATTTGCGAGTGCTGTCGAACAAAAACAACGTGAGTTTGAGTTGTCATTAGCGCGCACGGCCTATAACTATATGTTTAGTTACCTCGACCCTTTGCCAATTTCAGCCGATGTTCCCGAAGGTGAAAGTTTTACACTCGATTATAATGCTCAGTTGCTGAAAGTATTTTTGCCATTGGCTGATAATTTCAAAGCAGTAATTGTAGCCTTGTTGGAAAGCGAGTTATTAAATGATTTGCCGCAAGAAGGCTTGGCTTTATTGCACGATATAGAAACGACTTTTGCAAAATTTGAAGCCGATAAAGAGCATCATAAATATATCAAAGAAGGTAAAGATATTGTTCATTTGATGGGTTTGTTGGCTCAAGTGCCTAAGACTCTAGTCCCTTCAGTTAAAGGTATTAGCCGCTTGCCAAAAGACGTTGTGACTATTATCACAGGTTTAGAAAAGGTTTTTGCAGAGTTTGAACGCGAGGGGTTCACAGCCTTTCTTAAGAACACGCTTTTTGACATGTTGACTATTGATGGTAAGCGTAATTATTTACAAGCAAGCAGTTTGGGTGATTACCAAGATCTGTACAAGAAGACAGCCAAGCCCTTTAATCTTAGCATTCCAATAAAGCCGTGGATGACAGTAACGGATGAGTTGAAAATCAGCGAGCAAGACTGGTATTTTGGTTATATGCAGATCGGAGGGTTTAATACCACCAACCTTAAAGGTGTGGTGAGCGAACCATTGACCCCATCCAGTACTAATAATGCCGTTAGTTTGTTGAAATTATTGGAAAAGTTCCCAATCACAGATGAAGTTCTGCAGAGTGTGACGGGCCAAAAAGAGTTGACTTTGCAGGCGGCTGCGCAAGCTGGCACTTTATATGTTTGTGATTATTCAATGTTTGATGGTCTTAAAGGCAGTGAAATTCATAACTTAAAACGTTATGTTACTGCGCCAATCGCCTTATTTTATTGGAACGAAACACCGCCGCAAGGTTATCCTCCGCAGGCATCTTTGCAACCGATTGCGATTCAATTAGGTCAGCAATATGATGCTGAAACTATGCCAATTTTCACTCCGAATGATTGTACTAACAACAATGATCCTGATCGAACGAAATGGCAAGTGGCCAAATTGTCTGTGCAAAATGCCTGTGCCATCCAGCATGAAACTGTAGCTCATTTGGGTGCTTGTCACCTGACGATAGAGCCAATGGTAATTGCCGCTAATCGCCAATTGTCTCAGCAACATCCGATTATGGTGTTGTTGAAGCCACATTTCCGATTTACTTTAGATATTAATAATGGCGCAATTCATAGCTTGATTGTCCCTGGCGGGGTGGTGGACTCTCTAGTTGGTACGGATCATAGCAGCAGTTGCCAATTAATTGTTGATGCTTATAACCATTGGCGCTTCGATGAGCAGTTTCCTGATGTCTTGTTTACTATCCGTGGCGTTGAGAAAGATAGGTTAGCTGAATTTCCTTTTAGAGATGATACCTTGCTTTTATGGCAGGCCATTCAATCTTTTGTTGAATCTTATCTTTCTCTTTATTATCAAGGAGATACAGTTTCAAAGCAGCAGAAGATGTTGGCCGATAAAGAGCTGCAAAGTTGGATCAATGAAATGGTTAATAGCCGTCGAGCAGCGGTGAAAGGCATGAATGGGCTGTCTGATTCTGTGGATGGGAGCAAACAAATCGATGATTTTGACTATTTAGTAAAAGTTATTTCTTTGATCATTTATACCGCCAGCGCGCAACATGCTTCGGTCAATTATGCTCAATATCCGCTGATGACCTATATTCCCAGTGTGACTGGAGCATTATACGCGCCGCCGCCGAACCGTTCGCAAACCTTGAGTCAAACGGATTTTATTAAATGGTTACCACCGCTGGATGTGAGTCTTTATCAAGTGTCTTTTGGCTACTTACTCAGCAGTGTACAATACGACATATTAGGGTATTATAATCAGCATCATCGATATCATTATTTTGCTGATGAGCGCGTTGAGCCTTTGTTGGCAAAGTTCCAACTGACATTAAAACAAATTGAAGTTGAGATAACTGAGCGAAATCGTCAAAGGCCGCTTGCCTATAAGTCTCAGTTGCCTTCGATGATCCCAAATAGCATTAGTATATAAATGAGACAATAACCCTTTGAGAGAAGTGCAAAGAGCGACAGAGATAATGGTGAAAAGCATCATGTTGATGGTGTTGCTTGTGTTTTCTCCTATCGCATTTTCAGCTGCTCAAAACGTCCCCGTGGTTGACGTTTCAAATTTGCAAGGTCATATAAAAACTAACAACGATTATCATTATATCAAGGATGCAAGTCAGCAATTAACATTGGAAGATGTGCTGGCGCAGCACAATTGGCTTGCTTCCACAGGCAAAATTCATAATCGTGGAATGGATAAAGATGTTTCATGGATGCGATTTGTTTTACAAAATCGTTCAGGGTTAGAAAAAAAACTTATTATCGCCTATGTCGATCCTGCCGTGAGTCGAATAGATTTCCATAGCCGTCTTAAGAATAGTTCGCAAGCATTTGAGCTGCAAAGTTTTTTATACGCAGCCCCCGCAGAGCTAAGAGAAGTGTCTTTTCATCGCCCCGCGTTTCATCTCAGTTTAGCGCCTAACAGTGAAAAAGAAGTGGTTATTCGTATCATGCCTGGAAATCAGTTTCCAATGCACAGTTTTACCGCTTTTGATATATGGTCAGAAAGAGAGTTTTATCGACATAGTGATAAAGAGTTGACGTTTCTGACGATTTTATTCAGCACAGAATTATTCATGGCGTTTATAACATTGTTGCTGTATTTCGTATCTAAAGAAAAACTATTTTTATTCTATTCGGCATTTGCTTTGGCAGCATTCTTCATGTTTGTCAGTGCCAGCGGCATATTGCCTTATTGGTTGTCGCATTCGAGCTATCAATTGTGGATGGTGGTGCTGAAAATCAATATATGCCAAATTACCGCGATTCTGTTCATTCGATTTTTTTTGGAAACTGCAAAGAATATGCCAATAACCGATAAACTATTGTTGACGGTTATTGCTATTGATGTGGTTGGTGTGGTGTTGAACGTGCTTGGTTATCCTTACTTTTCTAGGGTTATCATCGATTACACTGCAATTGGTTATTTTCTGCTAATTCCGATAGGTATTTATTCTTACTTCAAGAAAGTGCCAAACTCGTTGCTGTTCATGTTCAGCTGGATTATCTTTTTAATTGGAATGGTCTTAGCATCCATGCGATTGCGTGGTTATATTGCCGATACGCCCATCAGCTTATGGATGATTTATGTGGGTGGTTTCATTGAAATATTCCTGTTGTTGACCATTCTGGTGCTCAGAATACGTCACATGCAAAAAGCGCGTATTGAGGCAGAAACACTCTATCGCACCAATCTTGAGCACACTGCTGATGTGTTAAATCAAAAGGTTAAAGAACAAACCAAGTTATTAGAACAAGCAAAAAATAAAGCTGAAAAAGAAGCGAGAATTGATATCCTCACAGGGCTTACCAATCGTAGAGCCTTTATTGAGCAAGCCAATCAATCAATTGCACGAAGTAAGCGTAACATGGCCAAAAAGCTATATTTATTTATGATTGATGTGGATCATTTCAAGCAAGTTAATGATAATTTTGGTCATGCTGCTGGTGATGCTGTACTCAGCGAAGTTTCTAAAATACTCAGCAACGAGGTTCGTGAGATTGATCTGGTATCGAGAATCGGTGGTGAAGAATTTGCTCTAATGCTTGAATGCTCAGATACAGAAGAGGCAGATGAATTGGCTAATAGGCTAAGAACTTTAGTCAATCAACAAGCTGTGAGCTATGAAGGTCAGCCGATCCGTATCAGCATTTCTGTTGGCTATGCTTATTGGCGAGATAATTTGTCATTAGATCAGTTGATGAGTTTAGCTGACACTGCGTTATATCAAGCGAAAAACAATGGTCGAAACTGTGTAGTTGCGGCAAATCAAGAGATTGATGATCTTTTGCTCGATTAAGAGCAAAAAAACGACTTTTTGCTTGAGCTAGGGCTGTAATCAAAGTATCTTTAGCGCCTTACAGCTATTTGTTCAAATTTGTTGCGGTAATTTGTAGGAGACTTCTCAGATGCGCATTATTTTGTTAGGCGCGCCAGGTGCTGGTAAGGGTACGCAGGCTCAATTCATTAAAGATAAATACGATATACCCCAGATCTCGACAGGTGACATGTTGCGTGCTGCGGTTAAAGCGGGAACTGAGCTTGGTTTGCAAGCCAAACAAAAGATGGATGCTGGTGAGTTAGTGTCTGATGACATCATCATCGGAATCGTCAAAGATCGTGTTAAAGAAGCCGATTGTGAGAACGGTTATTTGTTAGATGGCTTCCCGCGTACTATTCCGCAAGCTGATGCGATGCGTGAGCATAATATTGATGTCGATTTTGTGGTAGAAATTGATGTGGATCACGATGAAATCGTTAAACGCTTGAGTGGCCGCCGCGTACACCCAGCATCAGGTCGTGTATATCACGTTACCTATAACCCGCCGCAAGAAGCTGGTAAAGATGATGTTACTGGTGAAGATTTGATTCAGCGTGATGATGACAAAGAAGATGTAGTCCGCAATCGTTTGTCTATTTATGAAGAGCAAACGCGTCCATTAGTGGCTTACTATTCGGATTGGGCTGAGCAAGACGTTGAAGCTGCACCAGCTTATGTTAAGGTTGCAGGGGTTGGCTCGGTTGAATCCATTCGTGATGCTATTTTTGCAGGTTTAGCTGAATAATTTTTTCTTAAAAGGAGATAAGTTTTTGAAAAAACAAGGAATTCTCCTATGTAATCTTGGTACTCCTGACGCACCAACAGCGCCTGCTGTGCGTCAGTATCTTGCCGAATTTCTACACGATAAACGTGTAGTCTCCATATCGCGTTGGATCTGGTGTTTGATTTTACACGGTATTATCTTGCGTATTCGACCTGCCAAAGTCGCCAAACTGTACCAAAAGATTTGGTTGCGACAAGGTTCACCGTTGCTCGTAATCAGCCAACAACAGCGACAGAAATTGCAAAATGCCATTAATGATCGTTTTGTCGAGCAAAAATACGGTAAGCACATTCCTGTAGAAATCGCTATGGCATACGGAAATCCCTCAATCGCGAAAGGTTTGAAGACTCTTGAAGATCAAGGGTGCGAGAGGATTATTATCATGCCGTTGTATCCTCAATATTGTTCGGCTACTAGTGCATCAATTTTTGACCGAGTGGCCAAACACTATAAGGATCGTTATTTTGTCCCAGAAATTAGTTATGTGGGTGATTATCACGATCATGAGTTGTATATTAAAGCCCTAGCAGATTCTATTCAACGCCACTGGCACGAGCACGGTCAGTCGGATAAATTATTGTTTTCTTATCATGGTGTGCCCAAACGTTTTAGCGCAAACAATGATCCTTATGAAGCTCAATGCCGTAACACTACTGAGTTAGTGGCTCAGGCGTTGGGTTTAGATGCTGAGCAATTTGATATTTCATTTCAATCACAGTTTGGTAAAGAGGAGTGGATTGGCCCTGCAACCGATGCCAAGTTAACCGAGTGGGCAAAAGAGGGCGTTGAGTCGGTGCAAGTGGTTTGCCCAGCCTTCAGTGCCGACTGCCTAGAAACTCTTGAAGAAATTGCTATGGAAAACAAACAGTTATTTCTTGAAAATCATAGTCAGGAAAATGCCTCGTACCAATATATTCCTGCTTTGAATGACGATAAAGCTCATATTCAATTAATGTTATCGCTGGTTGAACAGCGCATTATTCATTAGATCATTTTGGCTTAAGGCGCTCGTACTTGTCCCAATCTGATTTACCTGATATCCCGCAATTGTTTTCCTCCGATGGCTTGTTGGCACAGGCTTTTACGGGCTTTATTCAACGTGATGAACAATTATCAATGGCGCAAACTATTGCTCAAGCTATCGAGCAGCAGCAGTCGGTATGTATAGAGGCAGGGACGGGAACCGGTAAGACCTTCGCTTACTTGGTGCCAGCTTTGAAGAGTTGGCAGGAGCACGATAAGAAAATCATCGTCTCAACAGGTACAAAAAACTTACAAGATCAGTTGTTTTTCAGAGACTTACCTAATATTTGCCAAGCCCTATCAATCTCTCCAAAAACTGCGTTACTGAAAGGTCGTAATAATTATTTGTGCGAATATCGGCTTGAACAAAGTTTAGGTTCTGGTCGCTTTCAAAGTCGTTCTATGCTCGATACTTTGCAGCGGGTGAAAGAATGGTCAAGCCAAACCAGCTCTGGCGATTTAACTCAATGTTCCGATTTGGGCGACAATGATCCCTTATGGTCTTATGTCACCTCGACCAACGAAAATTGCTTGGGTGGTGACTGCCCTTTGTATGATGAGTGTTATGTGGCTAAAGCTCGGCAAAAAGCTATTGATGCTGATGTGGTGGTGGTCAATCATCATTTATTACTCGCTGATATGGTGCTCAAAGAAGATGGTTTTGGCGAATTGTTACCCGATGCAGATTTGGTGATGGTTGATGAGGCTCATCAACTGGCGGATATTGCGCATAGCTTTTATGGACGTCGCTTTACTAGCCGTCAAGTGATGGAATTGTGCCGCGATACTGAGCTAGAGGCTATGACTACGGCTAAAGATGATCGTCAGCTCACTGTCACCACGCGCCGGGTTGAAGGGGCTATTAATGAAATCCGTTTGCTTTTTGGAGAATCAGGCAAAAAGACCAATTGGAATCAAATCGCTAGTCCCAAATTACAAAAGTTATTGTTAGAGCTTAAGGCCGAATTAAAGTCCTTATCCAATCGCTTAGAAATGAATGCTTCGCGCTCTAAAGGCTTAGATTCATGCCATCGACGTGCGGTTGATGCCTTGCAAACACTGGTCTTGTTTGATGAGCAGAAAGATAAGCCCTCGCAACAAGAGAGTGCGGTGCGCTGGGTAGAAACCTATCGTCAAGGCTTCGCCATTATAGAGACTCCACTTGATATTGCTGAAGCGTTTGAGCAAAGCCGTAATGAACAGGCGGCCCATACATGGTTGTTTACTTCGGCGACGATTTCTCAGGCGGGTGAGTCTGAAGCTCAACAGAATGATTTTAGCCATTTCAAAGAGAAATTAGGTCTGCATCAAGCTAAAGAATTGGTCTTAAACAGCCCATTCGATTATCAAAAACAGGCGCTTTTGCATATTCCAAGAGGTTTACCCGATCCGCGAGATCGTCAATACATCGAAAAATGGCAAGAACAGGTTTTGCCAATCGTTCAAGCCAATCCGGGCGGTACTTTTGTCTTGTTTACCAGTTATTTTGCGATGCACAAAGTCAAAGATTTGTGGCAGCAAGCAGGGCAAGAAGCAGGATTTGATAGGCAATTGTTAGTGCAGGGTGAAAAACCAAAGAATGAATTAATTGAAGACTTTCGCGAGCAAGGTAATGCGATTTTATTGGCGACATCAAGTTTTTGGGAAGGTGTTGACGTTAAAGGTTTAGCGTTAAGTTGTGTGATCATCGATAAATTGCCTTTTACTGCACCAGATGAGCCATTGATTGAAGCTAAAATTCAGCATATGCGTAAAAGCGGCAAGAATCCTTTTTTTGATTTGCAAATCCCAGAAGCTATTATCGCCTTAAAACAAGGCGCTGGTCGTCTTATTCGCGATGCACAAGATAAAGGCGTTTTAGTGTTGTGTGATCCGC
Organism: Kangiellaceae bacterium; assembly: GCA_013373015.1. GTDB lineage: Bacteria > Pseudomonadota > Gammaproteobacteria > Enterobacterales > Kangiellaceae > Kangiella. The sequence goes on along the minus strand of JABXIQ010000007.1, from coordinate 53,500 downwards.
GTTTGATTGCCAATCATTATGGTAAACGTTTTTTGCAAAGTTTACCGCCAATGCCGCGCACACGGGAACAACAAGTTGTGATAAACTTTCTGCAAAATTTGTCTGAATAGTACACAGTTAGCTCAATAATTTATGCCAAACATTCTCGTTATAGACACATCAACAGAAGCCTGCTCGGTTGCTTTGCAGGTTGAAAGTCATGGCTTTGACAATCAATCCCAACCCCAGGTTTACCACTCTTATCAAGTCGCACCGCGTCAACATGGCGAACTGGTGTTGCCGTTGGTGGATGATTTACTCAAGCAAGCAGGCATTAAACTCATTGATTTGGACGTGATCGGTTATGGTCGTGGTCCAGGCGCTTTTACCGGCTTGCGGATCTGTATCAGTATTGTGCAAGGCTTGGCCTATGGGGCAAACGTACCAGTGGTAGGTGTTTCAACCTTACAAGCTATGGCGCAAGCGGCTTATCAGGAGCGTGGTGAAACTCATGTTCTATCGGCGATTGATGCTCGTATGGGGGAAGTGTATTGGGGACAATATCGCTTAGAAAGTGAAGCTACAGGCGTAATGCAACTGGTTGGAGAGGAAGTCGTGTGTGCGCCAGAAAATGTCACCGCACAAGTAGCTCAATCGTCTAACCCACAAGTAGCTGAAGTTATTAATCCTATTTATTGGAGTGTTGGTTCAGGCTGGCAAACCTATTCTAAAATATTAAGCGACGCAGCCAAGGTTTCGATGGTGATTGAGCCAGAAGTAACTTTTCCTTCGGCAAAAGCCATGTTATCGCTAGTGCAATACGAGTTTGAGCGTGGTAAGGCCGTTGCCGCAGAGTTTGCTCAACCAGTTTACTTGCGCAACGATGTTGCAAAGAAGAAAGCCGAGCAGGGTAAATTGGCAAAATAATCTTTATAAGAAATGCAAAACAAATCGCTATTCAGCTTCAATTCATAGAAATTATGCTAAAAATGGTTCAGTATAGGAAAAAGATTCAGTTTTACTGCTTCAAGATCCTGTGATTTGGACAGAAGTATGGAGTTAGATATGACCCAAGCCCTTAAATTATCATTAATTGTCGCAGCGACAGCCTTGCTTTCGGCTTGTATGAGTGCACCTCGCTCAGTACAAACTGATGTGCCAACAGTGAGTTTTATACAAGTTGCACAATCTCCAAACGCTCATGTTGGGCAAGAGGTTCAGTGGGGCGGTATTATTGCTCGTGTGGAAAATCTTGAGCGCGATACGATGGTAGAAATTGTTAATTTACCGCTTGATTACCAAGCACGCCCAGTTGCTAACCAGCAAACCGGCGGTCGTTTTATTGCCCGTGTGCCAGGTTTTCTTGATCCAATGATTTATCAACAAGGTAAAGAAATTACCATTGTTGGACAATTGAGTGAGCCAATGCCCGGTAAAGTAGGGCAACATGAAATTAATTTCCCAGTAGTTGATACGCGTGGTCATCATTTATGGCAAGAACGCCCAGCACATCGTCATATTGAAGTTTATTCCACATGGGATCCTTTCTGGTTCTATCACAGACCGTATTTCTGGCCATATCATTATAGATACCGTGTTTATCATGGTACGCACGGCTACTATTACTACAACCGCTATCCTTTATGGGACCCTTATAGATACCGTGATGGACACAGATATAGAGACCATTACCAATACCGTGATAACCGCCATGATGATCGTCGTTTAGATCATAGACATTCGACAGATGTGCAAGTCGGCCAAACTACAGAGCCAAGAGTTCGTAGCACTCGTCCAGTGACTAATTTACCTATGGCGGTAACCAATAACTCTGATCGTGATCCAACTCAGTTTAGAGAATACCGAGAAGTGCAACGCTTTGAGCCTGCTCAGGTTGAGCCAACTCGTATTGAACCTACTAGACTAGAGCCTAAGCCAGTAAGAGTTGAACGTCGCTCAAGTCCAAAAGACACTAGCCGACGTGAGTCTTCAAGTTCTCGCTCATCGACTCGCAGCGAGTCGCGTTCAAGTTCTAGAAGTTCGACAAGAACTTCAACACCAAAAGTAAGAAGTTCGAATATACGGATTAAATAATCTTGATAAAGCTTTTTTTATAGGTTATATGTCTTTGTAATAGGGTATAGGAGGGTGGTATGAAGAAAGTAATTAGTTTAATTCTGTTCGGTAGTCTCTTTTTTACAGGCTCAGTTGAGGCAGATGTGAAAAGGAGTTGTGATACAGATTCTCTAAAAATTTCTGCTAAAGCAAAGGTTGGTAGTATATGGGAAAAGGTTTATTATTACTTTCCAGAATCTTACTATAAGGAAGGCATTGGTTTTGCTCGTGTTTCTCCAGAAAAAGCACGCAAAAAGGCATGCGAAAGAGCAAACGAAATATCAATAGACTATGCTTTATCGATGCATACCTACGAAGATATGGCAAAGATGACTTGTTTGGCAGCGCAAAGAGAATTTTCTGATAGACATAGCAATGCAGGTGAAGAAATAGAGTTAGTTAAAATTTGGGCTGGCTCATCACGAGAGTATAAGTCCACAGATAAATCTTTGGGAGGTAAGAAATATAGGTGTGCAGACATCCTCTCCCCATCAAATGATTCACAAGATAACAGCACAAATTTTTCCAATAATCCAGATTCACAATTCTGCCGAGATTATGCTAAAAGTGCCATTAATATGGATAAAGCTATTGAGGCCTTAGGTTGTTCTGTTCAACATCACTCAGCTGAAAATCATCAGGGATGGTGTTCAAAAAGAAGTTCGGATGCGGTTTTAGCTGGTATCAAAGCTAAGCGAAATGAGCTTGATGTTTGTTTAAATAAGTTGCCAATGAAGTAATATGATAAGCCTGTTTATTCAGGCTTATCATGTCCATAAAATTTAATATTTCTTTTGATGCGATCGCGGCCGTTGGATTTACGCCAGCGGTTGGTGTCGCGTAGCGAGTAAACGCAGCCACAATATTCTTGCTGATAAAACTCTTCGCGCTTAGATATTTCAATCATGCGCTGGGCACCGCCTTGCTTGCGCCAATTGAAGGTCCAATAGTTTACATCGTCATAACGGTTGGCGGCACGTACTCCGCAGTCGTTAATTTGTTCCATGTTTTTCCAGCGTGAAATGCCCAATGTGCTGGTGATCAGGTTAAAGCCATTTTCCTCAGCATACAGCGCTGTTCGCTCAAAACGCATATCAAAGCATACAGTACAGCGGGCACCGCGCTCAGGCTCCATTTCGAGCCCTTTCACACGCTCAAACCAATTGTCTTTGTCGTAATCCGCATCAATAAACTTAATACCCAGTTTATCGCAGAAGCGTTTGTTTTCGTTTTTGCGAATTTCGTATTCTTCAATTGGGTGAATATTAGGATTATAGAAAAAGATCACTTGCTCGATGCCAGAGTGATGAACCGCTTCCATAACTTCCGCAGCGCAAGGTGCGCAGCATGAGTGCATCAGGACTTTTTCTTCGCCATTAGGTGTTTCTAGTAATGGACGTTGATAATTATCGACAGAATAAGGGTTCATAGTGATATCTGGTTATAAAATAATCTAAAAAACGCGCCTATGGTACTGATCACAGGCGCTTCAAGCAAGTTTGATCTATTGCTGTTGGGCTTTTATGTCAGAGCGGCTGGGCTAACTAGTTGTTTTGATTTATGTTTCCAGCGGCCAAGTAACAGTACGGCGGCAACTGTTAAGCCGCAAATAATGCCAATCCAATAGCCTTGAACCAACATTTCTTTTTTCTCAGCGAGATAGTAGCCTATGGGGAAGCCGAAAATCCAATAAGAGATAGCCATGTACATCATTGGAACTGTAGTGTCTTTCATACCCCGTAAAGCGCCTGCGGCATTGACTTGTAGCCCGTCCGAAAACTGGAATATAGCCGCTAAGAATAATAACGAAGCTGCTATTTCTATGATCATTAAATCATCAGTATAGAAACCTACTAATTGGTAACGGAATAGCAACATAATGCTGACCGAAAGCGTTTGAAATAATAAGCTGATACCGATCCCACAATAACCTGATAGGCGCATTTGACGATGCTGCTGCTTGCCCATCCAATAACCCACGCGAGCGGTGATCGCAACCGATAAACCTAGCGGTATCATAAAGGCCAATGAGGCTAAGTTCATAGCTACTTGATGTGCTCCTGTCAGTTCAATTCCAAATCGAGCAATGGCAACACCGATCAAGCCAAACATGGCCACTTCCATCAAAATACCAATGGCAAGCGGAGTACCAACTTGAAAAAACTCTTTAACTAGTGGTTTGCGTGGTAGCTGTATATTCTTGAAAATATTCAAGTTTTTATAGGGTTTGTGGCGATAGGTGAATATCAATAAAAACAGAAACAGCAAAGTCCAGACTAAGCTGGTGGCATAACCGACACCTACCGCGCCCATAGCTGGCACACCAAATCCACCAAAGATAAACCAGTAGTTAAACAATACATTAAAAGGAATTGCTAGAAATGAGCAAATCATAATGGCGCGGGTTGAAAACAAGCCTTCATTTGAGGAACGTAAGGCCAAAAACATAAAAATGGAAATGGAACCCCAACTTAAAGCCGATAAATAACCGCTAGTAGTTTCAACCAAATCTGGCGCCACATTGATTGCGTTAAGCATGGGTTCGATATTGTTGAGCAAAATAAAAGTAATCAACCCAAAAATGATTGCTAGAAACATTCCCAATTGAAAGACTTTGCCAATCTGCTCAAATTTGCCTTGTCCATTAAAGTGAGCAACCATCGGGTTTAAGGCAAAAGTTAAACCAAAAAATAATGAAAAAATGATCAGAAAGGTATTGACCCCAGTACCGACTGCGGCCAATGACAGGCTTGAGTGATTGCCAGCCATTAAAGTGTCAATGACTCCTAAAGCCATTTGTGCTAACTGAGCGAAAATTGCTGGAACTGCAACTTTTATCAGCTCAGAGCTTTCTTGGCGAATATCCTGCCAGGGAAGATGTTTCATATTTGTTTCTTATTGTTAGTCTTATTATTTGCCTATTACTAGGCTTGAATGAATGAAAAACGTTTGCTTATGCAATAACTGGTTAGTTTAAGCTACTATTTCCAATGCGCCTAATAAAAAAGCGCAAGAGAAAAATTCGCGTAACGGATGTTTGGGAGTATCGCGCAGATTTTGCGGCTCTATTACTTGATTGAGATTAAGTGCACGAATAATCGGCTTGAGTGCCAATGGGAATTGAAAATACTCGCCATTGATAAAGGTTAGTAATTCTAAATCATCTTCAAAGTAAGCCATCCTTGCCAGTGGATGTAAACTGCAATGTTTCACGAAAGCCAGCTCTGATAATTCGTTAGCTTCGCAATCGTCTATAGGCTCAACCGCTTCTGGATATTTGAGTTCGGTGACTTGTTTGCCGATGGCAATCAGCAAGTCTCGCTTGTTGAACAATTTAAAAATGGCGTCTTGAGCCCAGCCGTCGAGTTGTGAATGGAGTTGACCATCGCTAAAACGTGATGATAGTTTACCGCCATCTTGCCAAAGCGTATCTAAATCCGTCTGCTCATTATCTATTAAAGTCTGTAACAGCGTTTGAATAATACTGCCAATATTAGGAGCTCTAAAACCAACTGAGTAGCAAATAGACTCGTCAATAGATTCGCCCCAGTGCGGGGTATTTGGTGGTATGTACAACATATCACCAGCATTAACTATAATATCCATATCGGCTTCAAAAGGCTCTATTTGAGCTATCTCTGGATGTGGACTGAAGTGAACGACCAATTGATCTTTATGCCCGACACGCCAACGTCTTTGCCCTTGGCCTTGGATCAGAAATACATCGTATTTATCCAAGTGCGGACCAACACCACCGCCATTAGTCGCGTAAGAAACCATCACATCATCTAAGCGCCAGCGCGGAATAAAATCGCAGGATTTAATCAGTTGTTGCAGAGGCGGGTGGAAATAATCTAAGGATTGAACCAATAATGTCCAATGACTTTCAGGAACTTGAGAAAATACTGATTCATCAAGTGGGCCATGCTCAAGAGTCCATTGCAAATCGTTAGTGATTAAACGTGATTCAATGTCAGGCTCAAGACTATAACCAGCCAGCTCCTCAGGACTGATTAAGGGCTGATCGCCAGCGACTAACTTGGGATCAAATGCATTGCGGATTATTAATGGTTTCTTTTGCCAATAATCTCTGAAAAAAGCATCTACGCTTATATCGCCAAGGATTTTTCCAAACGCGTCGTTGTCGTAGATGCTCATATCATAATTCGAATAGCTGAATTAAATTGCTTTAGCCTGTGCTATAGCATTACCAATGTAACTGGCTGGCGTTAACTCTTTTAGGCGCGCTTTTTCATGCTCTGGAAGTTCTAAGCCTTCAATGAATACCGCCATGTCTTGTTGTGTGACACGTTTGCCGCGAGTTAATTCTTTTAGTTTTTCATAAGGATTTTCAATGCCGTAACGACGCATAACCGTTTGAATTGGCTCAGCTAGAAGCTCCCAGTTTGAATTTAACTCGTCTAGTAATGATTGTTCATTCACTTCCAGTTTAGAAATACCTTTTAAGGTTGCTTGGTAGGCAATAATGCTGTGGGCAAAAGCAACACCCAGGGTACGTTGAACCGTTGAGTCGGTTAAATCACGCTGCCAACGCGAAATAGGAAGTTTCATGGCAAAATGATCGAATAACGCATTAGCGATACCCAAATTGCCTTCTGAATTTTCGAAATCGATTGGATTGACTTTATGCGGCATGGTCGATGAACCGATTTCGCCAGCAATGGTTTTTTGCTTGAAATGTCCCAATGCGATATAAGCCCAAACATCACGATCAAAATCGATCAAGATGGTATTAAAACGCGCAGCGGCATCAAACAATTCAGCCATGTAATCGTGCGGCTCAATTTGCGTGGTGTAAGGATTCCAAGTTAAACCGATTGATGTGACAAATGTTTCAGCAAACGACTGCCAATCAAATTCAGGATAAGCTGATAAGTGCGCATTGTAGTTGCCTACCGCACCATTAATTTTACCAAGCATTTCTTGTGATTGAAGTTGCTTGATTTGGCGTTCAAGACGATAGACTACATTGGCCATCTCTTTACCCATGGTAGAAGGAGAGGCTGGTTGGCCATGCGTACGTGACATCATTGGTATTTCTGCATACTCAGCTGCTAAGGCACGAATCGCATCAATTACTTGGCGTTGTGAGCTGGCTAATACTTCAGAGCCTTCTTTTAACATCAACGCATAAGACAAGTTATTGATGTCTTCAGAAGTACAAGCAAAGTGAATAAATTCACTAACTTTTGCTAACTCTTGATTGTTGGCAACTTGCTCTTTTAGGAAGTACTCTACCGCTTTAACGTCATGATTGGTGGTGCGCTCAATATCCTTAATGCGTTGTGCATCATCTTCTGAGAAATTGGCGACAATATCATTTAAGACTTGATTGGCTTGCTCTGAAAAAGCAGGAACTTCGTCAATGCCTTGGGCTTTTGATAAAGCCTGTAACCAACGAACCTCAACGGTTACGCGGTATTTTAGTAAACCAAATTCGCTAAAGATACTACGAAAATCAGCGGCTTTTGAGCCGTAACGGCCGTCGACTGGAGAAATTGCGGTAAGGGCTGAAAGTTGCATGATGTTATCCAAATACGCTTAAAAAAATTAACTTTGAAGGCTTGAAACCAGAAAAAAGCGATCATACCTTAAGTTGGCACATGAAGCATCTATAAATGGCTTATAATCAGCCAATTTCAAACATTCGTTTACTACGAATGGATACAAAAAACTAACAAATATTGATTCTGTAGCGAAAAATAATTTGGCACAATTGCAATTGTGAACAAAATTAAGCCGTTAGCTATAAAATAAGGCAGAACAAAAACGTGAAGGGCAGAAGTTAAGCGTGAAATATTGTGTAATCGCCATAATGATGATTGTGCTATCAGCCTGCGAATATCAGGGCAAACATCAAAGTGTAGAAGCTAAAAAAGTGGTTGAAGATATGCTGTGGGTAGAAAATACCACCGTTGATTCTATGATCGCGCGAAACATAGATAGTAAACCCCGTTTTTTAGCGGTTGAGTTGGATGGAAATGTCAAAATCCCTGGACTGCCTAAGAATTTATGTGAGCAAGTGGTTGAAAGTAAAGAATACGAGTTACTTGAGGGGATGTCTGAGATTGTGTACAACAACGAGCATGCTCAATTAAGGGTGAAAACCCGAGAGTTTGCGGAAAATTACAACAAGAGACTAAAACAGCTATTGAGCGACAACAACCATTTTTCTAGTGCGCAGGCTCATTCTAGTTATATGAAATAACAATATTGAATTAGGATGAAAATCTATAAAAAAAGCCAGCTTATTGCTGGCTTTTATGTTTTTTGGCAATTTTACTAAAGACCCAAGTCTAAAATATCTAATATTTCGCGAGTATTTTCAATTACGCGAATGACTTTGCCTTCAATCTCTAAGACTTTACTGCCAACTGGACCAATCGGCAAACGACGCTCTAAATCAATTGGTAAAGGTCGTCCATAGCGATAAACATCAATTGGCATGACTTCGCCACGTTGTAATTTTTTCTGCCAACCAGGTGGTAATTCGCCAGTGCGCTCGTATTTCTTTTGCAAACCTGGCGGTAAACGCTTTTTCTTTTTTCCTTCATGCTCATAGCCACCATGGTAATTATGGCCATAATAATCACGGATCATATGGCGATCATCGTCACTAAAAAGACGGTTGGTGGCTGGTTTGGCGCTGATAGGTTTTGCTTTGTGCTCATCATCACCATATGCTGACGCATCATTTGAAAATAGTGCGAGTGTTAAAGTAACGCTCAGTGCTGAAGCCGTTAAGAGTACTTTATTCATCAATTCTTTGATATTTGTCATTGTAAGGTTCCCCTCTAATTTAGCTATGACTCGACTATAGCATAGGTTTTATCGAATGAACCCCAACTGAACAAGATAGAACTCACATTTTCCGTACTCTGTGTTATAATTTGCTACCCAAAATCAATCAATTCATGGCAGGGATGGTTGCTTTGTTTAATAAATAACCAAGTGTAACCATTAGCAGCCAATAAATAGCCATAAAACGAGGAATCTAGCGTGTTAGAAGCTTACAGAACACATGTTGCAGAGCGAGCTGAATTAGGTATTCCGCCATTACCATTGAGTGCTGAGCAGGTAAATGACCTAGTTGAACTATTAAAAAATCCACCTGCAGGTGAAGAAGAGTTTTTAGTTGAATTATTGACCAATAGAGTTCCTCCAGGTGTTGATGAGGCCGCTTATGTCAAAGCTGGTTTCTTGTCTGCAGTGGCTAAAGGTGAAGTGATATCTCCATTAGTAGATAAGGCACACGCAGTACAATTGCTGGGCACAATGTTGGGCGGTTATAACATCGAAACACTTGTTCAATTGCTAGATGACGCCGAATTAGCAGAATTGGCGGGTGAGAAGTTAAAGAAAACATTATTGATGTTTGATGCTTTCCATGATGTTGCTGATAGAGCTAAGGCTGGCAATGCTGTGGCACAAAGCGTTATTCAATCATGGGCTGATGCTGAGTGGTTTAAATCTAAGCCTGCTTTAGCAGAAAAAATCACTTTAACGGTATTTAAAGTTTTAGGTGAAACCAATACCGATGACTTGTCGCCAGCTCAAGATGCTTGGTCGCGTCCAGATATCCCTCTACATGCATTAGCCATGTTGAAAAACTCTCGTGAAGGTATTGATGCAGATAAAGAAGGTGAGATTGGCCCAATCAATTTAATTAATGAGCTTGAATCTCGTGGTCATCCTCTTGTGTACGTGGGTGACGTTGTGGGTACGGGCTCTTCACGTAAGTCAGCGACCAACTCAGTGTTGTGGTATATGGGTGATGATATTCCTTATGTTCCAAACAAGCGTGATGGCGGTTTCTGTTTTGGTGGCAAAATAGCTCCGATTTTCTTCAATACCATGGAAGATGCGGGTGCATTACCTGTTGAGCTTGATGTTTCACAAATGGAAATGGGCGATGTTATCGACTTATACCCATACCAAGGAAAAGTTGAGAAAAATGGCCAAGTTATCTCGACTTTCGAGCTAAAAACAGACGTATTGTTAGATGAAGTTCAGGCCGGTGGTCGTATTCCATTGATTATTGGTCGTGGCTTAACCGCTCGTGCACGTGAATATCTAGGTTTGCCAGCCGCTGATTTCTTCCGTATACCAGCGCCAGTGTCAGATTCTGGCAAAGGTTATACTTTGGCTCAAAAAATGGTTGGTTATGCTTGTGGACTAGAAGGTGTTCGTCCAGGCCAATATTGCGAACCTAAAATGACTACAGTGGGCTCACAAGATACCACGGGACCTATGACGCGTGATGAGTTAAAAGATTTGGCCTGTTTAGGCTTCTCTGCAGATTTAGTCATGCAGTCTTTCTGTCACACAGCAGCTTATCCAAAACCTGTTGATATTGATACTCAACACTCTTTACCTGATTTTATTATGAATCGTGGTGGTGTTTCTTTGCGTCCTGGTGACGGTATTATCCACTCTTGGTTAAACCGTATGTTGTTGCCTGATACTGTCGGTACTGGCGGCGATTCGCACACACGTTTCCCATTAGGCATTTCTTTCCCAGCAGGCTCTGGATTGGTGGCTTTCGCTGCAGCAACGGGTGTTATGCCTTTAGATATGCCTGAGTCGGTATTGGTTAAGTTTACAGGTGAAATGCAGCCAGGTATTACTTTGCGTGACTTAGTTCATGCAATCCCTTATCAAGCGATTAAAGACGGTTTGTTAACCGTCGAAAAAGCAGGCAAGAAAAATATCTTCTCTGGTCGTGTATTGGAAATTGAAGGTCTTGAGCATTTGACTGCTGAGCAAGCCTTTGAATTATCCGATGCATCTGCAGAGCGTTCAGCTGCTGGCTGTACCATTAAATTAAGTGAAGAGTCGGTTTCTGAATATTTGCAATCAAATATCGTCTTATTAAAGTGGATGATTGCCAATGGTTATGGTGACGAGCGTACAATTTCACGCCGTGTAGAGAAGATGGAAGAGTGGTTGGCTAATCCTTCATTGATGCAAGCGGATGCTGATGCAGAATATGCAGCAGTTATTGAAATCAATATGAGTGACTTAAAGGAGCCTGTATTGTGTGCTCCAAATGATCCTGATGATGCACGTTTATTATCAGAAGTTGCTGGTGATAAGATTGATGAAGTATTCATTGGTTCTTGTATGACCAACATTGGTCACTTCCGCGCGGCATCTAAATTATTAGAAACTGTTGAAGCTGGCACTTTGCAGACACGTCTTTGGATTGCTCCACCGACTAAGATGGACGAGCACCAATTGATGGAAGAAGGGCACTACAATATTTTTGGCCGTTCTGGTGCTCGTTTAGAAATGCCGGGTTGTTCATTGTGTATGGGTAATCAAGCGCGAGTAGCTCCTAAATCTACAGTAGTTTCAACTTCGACGCGTAACTTTCCAAACCGTCTGGGCCAAGGAGCAAATGTTTACTTAGCTTCTGCTGAGTTAGCTGCAATTGCTGCGGTTATGGGTAAGTTACCAACTCCAGAAGAGTATCTTGAATACGCAAGTAAGATTGATTCGATGGCTGATGATATTTATGTTTATATGAATTTCCATCAAATGGAAGAGTATAAACAGAAAGCTAATCAAGTGACTATTCCAGTGGAAAACAAGGTAACAGTTGGAATGTAATCATTTTAATGAGCCGTTAAAAAGCCTGCATTTTGCAGGCTTTTTTTATGTTAGTATGTGCCTATTTATATAGAGAGATTAATATGACAATTATATACACACCCGTTTATGCAGCTTTATTAGCTCTCATTATTCTTTTATTGGCTTTCAAAGTTGTTTTGTTACGACGTAAACACAAGGTCGGCATAGGCACAAAAGGCGAACGCGATTTAGCGCAAGCTGTTCGGGTTCATGCCAACGCAATAGAATATGTGCCAATAACATTAATCGTCATGGTTTGTGCTGAGTGGTTAGGTGCTGGGGCTTTGATTATCAATATTTGCGGTGCTTGCTTATTGTTTGGTCGAATACTGCATGCTTATGGTTTAGGTCGTTCAGCGGGTGTTTCTTTTGGGCGGTACTATGGCACTATATTCACTTGGCTCGCGATAGTTATTGCGTCAATGTCTGTTTTGCTGATTAGTGCTCAACGAGTAGTCTAATTTTTATCGTTAACAAACTTAACCACATTATCATTAGTATCGTTACTCTTATGTTGCTGTTTTGGGGATAAGAGTGATGTTTCAAGATACTTGGTTTGAATATCTTCAAAAGAGATTGGTCGGTCGAAATAATAGCCTTGGAAATATTTGCAATTTTCCTTGAGCAGAAAGTTAAGTTGAGCTTGTGTTTCTACGCCCTCTGCAATCACCTCTAAACCAAGATCATGGCTCATTCCTATGATTGTTTTAATGATAGTTTCACTATCAGGATCGCCTGGAATGTCTTTAACGAATGAGCGATCTATTTTTAGTTTATCTAAAGGTAATTTTTTCAAATAATTAAGTGAGGAGAAGCCTGTTCCAAAATCATCTATCGACAAGCGAACGCCAAGATTTTTTAATTCGTTCAATACATCAATCGATTTTTTTGCTTCGCTGAGCAGAAGGGTTTCTGTAACTTCCAGCTCTAACAATGATGCAGGAATTTGATTAATTTCTAGCAAGTTTTTCAAGTAATCGACAAGGTTAGAGTTTCGAATTTGCACAACAGACAAGTTGACAGTGATAAAAGGAGATTCTCCGTAACTATCGAGCCATAGTTTGATTTGGCGACAGGCTTGCTTGAGCACCCATTCTCCAAGCGGGATAATCAGCGAGCTTTCTTCAGCCACTGGTATAAATTCTGACGGTGGTATAATCCCTTCTTCTGGATGTTTCCAGCGTACTAAGGCTTCAACACCAACTATTGTATTATCGGTGCCTGAAACTTGTGGTTGATACTCGACAAAAAATTCTGCATTGGTAACTGCTTTTCGTAGCTCACTCTCTAATACATGACGGCGAACGACTGCCTTCTCCATATGCCGTTTGAAGATAGCATTTCGGTTACGACCGCTGGATTTAGCATGATACATTGCTGTATCGGCACGTTGCATGATTTGCTCGTGGGTTTTTGCATCTCGCGGATAAATAACGATGCCAATGCTTGCGCTAACGAATAGTTGTTGATGATCAATGTCGTATTGTTCAGCTATTGAAGTGTTAATTTTTTCAGCGATAGTTAGCGCGTTTTTTTCAGCTTGTTCAGGGCTATCTGCCAACTCATTAAGTTGTACTATAAACTCATCTCCACCCAAGCGTGCAACCGTATCTCCCTCTCTTATATGCTTTTGCAGGCGTTTACCAACCTCAATCAATAGCTTATCACCTGCAATATGACCTAGAGAGTCGTTGATAGTTTTGAAATAATCCAAATCAATAAAAAGTATGGCTCCATTATGGCCATGACGCATGGATAGGGCTAAAGACTGATTAATTCTATCATTGAGTAACAAACGGTTCGGCAATCCTGTTAAAGAGTCATGCTGTGCCATATGTTGGATTTGTCGTTCGTATCGTTTAGCTTCAGTAATATCAACTCCAACAGTAACAACGGAAGGAATACGACTGAAGCGGCTCATAAAAGGTACTTTTGACAATCTCAAAACCAAGTCTTTGTGATCCACATCAGATGTTTCTAGTTCTTTTTGGATCGGAGTGGCATCTTTTCGTAAAAGATACTCTTCATCTTCAAATAAATTACTCGATTGAGGAACACTTTTGATCAGTTGTTCGCGGTCGATGTGTTCAAAATCACGAATTTTTAACCCAAAGTAATCAGCCGCATAACGATTAGCGAGAATGATTTTACCGTTGGCATTGGTTGCATAAATCATGTGTGGGACAAGGTTTATGATTTGTTTGATTTGATCGCTTTGGTCTGCCAAATCAGCAGTCTTAATTTTAATTTGACGTCTTAAAAACATAACAATGGTAGCACTAAATATGAGTAAGCCAAGACCAATGATCAAGCTGTAAATCATCCATTTGGGCAAAGTGCTATGAACTTCTTGGGTATCGCCTAACCATTTTTCACGAATTGCGAAGTAGGGTGAGTTAGCGTCTTGGCGCCATAAATTGATATAGTTGTCCAGGGTTGATAGAACACTGCTGTTGGTCCCTTTGGGGCTGGCAAACAGTACTTTATTAGGATCAAAGAGTATAGAAGTTCTTTTAATGTTGAATTGAGCTTCGAAACTGTAACCAACTAGATTGCCGCTGACTGCGCCCTGTACTCGTTTTTTATCAAGCATATCAAAGGCGGTTTCATAATCTTTAACTTCAAGTAAATTACACTTTACACCAAACTGCTCGCAAAGCTGAGAAAAGCGTATGGCGTAGATTTCATCTTCAACAACTGCAATAGTCTTGTCCTTAAAATCAAAGATATTTTCAGCTTGTTCTTGATCTTGATGAGTGTAAACTTGCCCCCATCCAGTAATAAAACTTTCTATATTATAGTCAAGAAATTCAGCGCGTTCCTTAGAATAAGCAATAAAGGGAATTAAGTCGACTTTCTTCTCGCGAGCTAGTCTGATGGTTGTTGGCCAGTCGTTAACTTGCCATTCGATATCCCAATTTTCAAGCAAGGCAACTTCTTTAAGAAACTCTACTAACATGCCTTGATGCTGCCCATTTTCATTGACAATAAGAGCTGGTGGAGCATGTTGGATGGAGATCAGAACTTTTTCTTTATTGGGGTTTTGCGCTGCGTAAGCAATTTGAGCGCTAATAAGAAATATTAACGCGAAAAATAAACGACATTGTCTAATGTGCTTATTAAACAACTCTACCCCCTTGCATACTTTAACCTTATTCCTTTTTCGGTGTTTTAGCAAATAAAAAGCGTAAAATTATTATGATAAGCTATTGAAAATTATATCCTTCAGTGTTGTTGCTCTAACCAATTCAAGGCTTTTTTCTCATCCACAAAAAATTGTTTACTGTAGTGTTCAGGAATTTGGGTAAATTGTAGAAATTGTTGTAGGTAGTGGTTTTCTAAAACACTCATATCACCAGTAGTCTTTTTAACAAAGGCAATCGCTTGGTAATGTTGAATATGAGCTTTAGAAACCAAGTGACGTTTAGAGTTTTCGGTAAAACCGTCTACACCATTAAGCTCTATTAATAGTTTACAGGGAGTGGTTGCCTCATCAGCAATGGTGCTATCTAACTCTTGCAAAAACAGGCTGCAAATCTGAATGTTCTGTGGAAATATGGCCTTCCAAGTATTTTGGTTTAGAGCAGTGACTTTAAGTTTTTGCTCAGAGCGCGGTTTACTGACGTAACCTGCGGGTTGTAGGCTTAATAATTTTTCGATCAAGTGCAAGAGCCTCAAAACAATAAGAGCTTTAATGAGGCGCTATTATAAGCGAGTTACTTGTATCTAATTGTAAACATTGTTTAATATTCGCACAAAAAAGCCAGCGTAGAATGCTGGCTTTATATTAGAAAAACTAATTAAAAATAATAATTCAATAGCTTATCTAACTATTTTCATCTCTTCTATTAAATTATGAGCATTATCAATATGTTCCATAACCCACAACATATAGGCGCTGGAGACATGAATACCGCGTTTTAAATTTGCATCATAATCCCAATCGCCAATAATGGACTCGTAGTTACCGTCGAATACAAGACCGACAAATTCAGCTTTATCATTTAACGTTGAAGAGCCTGAGTTACCGCCAGTAATATCCACTGTTGTTAAGTAGTTAACTTGTACCGAACCTAGGTTTTTATCAAGGTATTTTCCATAATCTTTGCTCTTTATAAGCTGATTTTGGGCTTCTGGAGAGTTGAAGGGTTCTTCGCCAGTATGTTTTGCCAACAAACCTTCAAGGGTGGTGAATGGCGTTGCATAGATGCCATCTTTCGGTGAGTAGCCTTTTACATTGCCGTAAGTTACGCGCAAAGTACTGTTGGCGTCCGCATAAATGGGCTTGTCTAAGTGATCATAGAAATCAATCATAGCCGCCATATATTTAGGACGTAATTGTTGGAACTGACCTGAACGTTGCTTGTTTTCAAGTTCGCGCTGATAGTTTTCTTCATAAGTTGCAACTGCCAACTGAATAAACGGATCATCTGATTTATTGAAATCTTCTACAGATTTGTCCATCCAAGCTAGGCGAACGGCTTCATCAGTTAACTTGGTTTTTTCGAACATTGAGTCGATAGTCTTTGCAAATTTCTGCGCATCAAAGGTCTCTCCAATGCCCATCGCTGTATCAAAGCTTTTCACACGTTGATCCATCGGTAAGGTGGCATACTCAGCAATAAAGAAATTATAGAGCGCCTTGGCCACATCCGCATCCCAACGACGGTTGAAACGCTTTAAACCTTCTGCAAAGCGCGTCATATCACGCTCTTGATAACCAGGCTCACGCTCTGCATCAGGCTTTTGCTTTTCTAACGCAAGGCGATATAAATTTGCCGCTGTTGAGCTTAAGGCGTCTCGTCCCATTGCCCAAAGTTTCATGTTGGTTTCTTGATCTTTTTGATTTACTAAAATTAGTTGGTTTAAGGCATCAATTGAGCTTTGATGTTTCGCACGCATTTCATCATCAGAGTCTAACCAGTTGTTCAGTTTGTTTTCTGTATCGACTTTTCGATGATAGAAATCACCTTTGCCATAACTTTCGATCATACTGCCCCAGTTTTTTTCAACATTGTTCAAACTGGCTAAGGTTGACGCATATTTAACTCGCGCATCAGAGCCTTCTGGTGCATTTTTCTCAATAATATCAATATAGTTATGAACTAATTTGCGGAAAGTAGGGTAGTACCACTCAAATTGATTCTTGACCTCAACACTGGTGCGGTAACGATTGGTGCTACCAGGATAGCCAGCGATCATTACGAAATCGCCATCATCAACACCGTTTGCATTAACTGTTAAGAAATGCTTAGGTTTGTATGGCACATTACCTTCTGAGTATTCAACGGGTTTGCCGTCTTTGCTGACATAAGCGCGATAGAAAGAAAAGTCGCCTGTATGACGTGGCCACATCCAGTTATCGATATCACCGCCGTATTTACCAATAGCACCCGCTGGTGCATAGACTAAACGAACGTCCTTGATTTCCATCTGTTTAATTAAATAATATTCCAAACCACCGTGGAAAGCGCTCACACGACAGCGGTAACCTTCTTCCGATTCACACTCAGAAATTAATTGCTTTTGCTTACTTTCTATTGCTTTATAACGATCAATACCACTCATTTGAGCATCAATATTAGCCAATACTTTGTCAGTGACATTATCCACTTGTTCAGTGACATACACGCGACTACCTGGTGCAGCTTTAAGTTCTTCTTTTAACTCTTTTGCTAAAAAGCCTTTTTCGATAAGGTTGTTTTCTGCCGTAGAATTGAACTGAATACTGCCGTAGGTGCAGTGATGGTTAGTTGCAACTAAGCCTTTATCAGATAAAAAAGCCGCTGAACAACCACCCAAACTAACAATCGCTCCCATTGGGAACTCAGTTAACTCCGTTAAATCGTTTGGATTTAACTTCAGGCCAGCCTTTTTAAGCTCTTTTTTAAGACTTGGTAGTTGATGTGGTTGCCACATGCCTTCATCGGCAGCTAATGGCAATGCAGCTACAGATAAAGCTGCTGAAATAAGTAGTTTTTTCATAATCTATCCTAAATTTCCCCATAAAATCATGCCCTACATAATAAACAAATTATCCGAAAATCCTAGGGTTTCTATTTGTTAAAATGTAAGCGCTTGTAAATCATTTTTTTGATAAAAAAGCCAGCAATTTGCTGGCTTAAAATGTTAATAAGTGAAGTTAAACCTTCATCTCTGGTACATGCTCTGGAATCACCAAATCCGCTTCAGTTAAGGCTTGAATTTCTTCAACAGAAACACCTGGAGCGCGTTCTAATAAATGGAATGCACCATCTTTGATTTCCATGAAAGCTAATTCAGTAATCACACGTTTAATACAACCAGCTCCAGTGAGCGGTAATGTACATTTCTTCAAGATTTTAGAGACACCGTGCTTGTTGGCGTGAGTCATGGTTACGATAATGTTTTCAGCGCCAGCTACTAAATCCATAGCGCCGCCCATACCTTTAACTAACTTGCCAGGGATCATCCAAGAAGCAATGTTACCTTCTTGATCCACTTCAAAGGCGCCTAGTACGGTTAAATCCACATGACCACCGCGGATCATGGCAAAGCTTTCCGCTGATGAGAAATAAGCTGCACCAGTAACAGCCGTTACTGTTTGCTTACCAGCATTGATTAAATCAGGATCGATAGTTTCTTCTGTTGGAAACTCACCCATGCCCAATAAACCATTCTCTGATTGCAACATAACTTCCATGCCTTCAGGTATATAGTTCGCGACTAGGGTAGGGATACCAATACCAAGATTAACGTAATAACCGTCTTGTAATTCTTGCGCCACTCGCATGGCGATTTGATCACGAGTTAATGCCATCTGAGTGCTCCTTATGATTCTTGATGAGAAGGTTTTACAGTTCTTTGTTCAATGCGTTTTTCAAATTGACCTTTGATCACGCGTTGAACATAAATACCAGGGGTGTGGATATAGTTGGGATCCAATTCACCAGGCTCAACAATTTCTTCAACTTCTGCAACAGTGATTTTACCAGCAGTTGCCATCATTGGATTAAAGTTCATAGCTGTTTTGCGGAAAATTAAGTTGCCCATAGTGTCGGCTTTCCATGCTTTAACCAAAGCAAAATCAGCGGTTAGTGATGGCTCTAAAACGTAATGACGACCATCAATTTCACGGGTTTCTTTGCCATTGGCAACATCCGTGCCATAACCAGTTGCTGTGAAAAATGCTGGGATGCCAGCGCCGCCAGCACGAATTTTTTCAGCTAGAGTACCTTGCGGCGTTAGAATTACTTCCATTTCACCAGACAGTAATAGTTTCTCAAATAACTCGTTTTCACCAACGTAAGAGCCGATCATGGTTGAGATTTGGCGTTTTTCTAACCATTTGCCTAAACCAAAACCATCAACGCCCGCATTGTTTGAGATAGCGGTTAAGCCTGTAGAGCCAAGCTTATTCACTTGCTCAATCAAACCTTCTGGAATACCGCAAAGGCCAAAGCCTCCGACCATTACGGTCATATTGTCTGTAAAGCCAGCTAAGGCTTCTTCGTAACTTGTTACGACTTTATTAAAACCTGACATCGGTTTTACCTCTATAATAGTCAATTGTTAATCGTATGCTTTTGTAAGTAATAAAACTGCCTATAATAAAAAGGTTTATTATTATAGGGTTGTCCAATTCACTTACAGTAATAAACTTAAAATATCCAACAAGCAGAAAGTATGCAGGTGTTGCAATAAACCCATAGTTTATAAAGGTTATAACTACATATTTTTGGTATTTTCTTTTTAAAAATTTATCCCAAGTTGGATAAATCAATATCAGCAAAATTATAATTGATGCTGATGGTAACAAATAAGAATAAATAAAATCCATTAAGTTCTTTTAGCAAGAATTGCATTAGCTGCATTGGATACAGGCTTTCTACCAAGTGCATCAGAAATAAATACGCCTGCATCAACTAATTTGTCTAAATCTATACCTGTTTCAATGCCTAAACCATTGAGCATATAAACTACGTCCTCGGTAGCAACATTACCAGTAGCTCCTGGGGCATAAGGGCAGCCACCGATTCCAGCAACGGAGCTATCAATAGTTGAAACACCTAATTCTAGACAAGCATAAATATTTGCTAGAGCTTGACCATAAGTATCGTGGAAGTGGCAAGCCAAATGGTTTATCGGAACATATTTTGCTACTTCTTTAATCATCGCCTGTGCTTTGGCTGGTGTGCCTGTGCCAATGGTATCGCCTAATGATATTTCGTAACAACCTAAGTCGTATAGTGCTTTCGCTACTTCTGCAACTTTTTCTGGCGCAATGTCACCTTCAAAAGGGCAGCCTAATACACAAGATACATAGCCGCGAACTAGAACATCATTTTCTTTAGCCGCGGTCATGACTGGCTTAAAGCGCTCAATAGATTCCGCTATCGAGCAATTGATATTTTTTTGTGAAAAGCTCTCAGAAGCCGCAGCGAAAACCGCCACTTCTTTAGCACCGCCTGCTAAAGCAGCTTCAAAACCTCTAAGGTTTGGTGTAAGCACGGGAAACATTATGTCATCAGCATTGTCTAGGCTTTTCAAACCTTGCATGATTTCATTGTGATCCGCCATTTGCGGTACCCATTTAGGCGAAACAAAAGCTGTGGCTTCAATATGTTTTTCACCAGCATCCATCAAACGCTTGATAAGTTCTAATTTAACTTCGGTAGAAACGGGCTGCTTTTCATTTTGCAAACCATCTCTTGGTCCCATCTCCACGATTTTAACTCGTGAAGGTAGGATTGGATTTTCCGACACCATGACCATAGCGATTACTCCGCAGCCTCTAAAGATAGCAATTCTGCGCCATCTTCAACCAAATCGCCCGCTGAGTACATTACTTCCGCAACCGTACCAGCGCTTGGCGAATTGATAGTGTGTTCCATTTTCATGGCTTCTAAAATGACCAATGGTTGTCCAGCTTCAACCGCATCACCAGCCTCAACTAATACTTCAATAATGGTGCCGGGCATTGGTGCTGTTAAGCTACCTCCTGCATCATTCGATTCTCCCGCTTGCCCTTTATCGACAATTTCTAGCATCTGGTAGTTGCCATTGATAAAAACATGTAATTTGTTAGTGTCTTCAACTACTTTGGCATTAAAACGACGGCCTTCAACATCTAAACGTAAATCATGGCCAGCCAGTTTAGCTGACAAAACTTTGAGTTCTGTAGAAGGAAGTTCTAACAAATAAGCTTGCTCTTGTGCTGTGCCTCTAAAATGAACGGTTACCGATATATCGTTGGCAATACCATCCACCAAGTCTTTGTAATCTAATACGTGATGATTGTCAGTGTTTAAACGCCAGCCAGTTACTTGACTCCAAGGAGAATAGGGATCATGACTTTGTGCTGCAACTTCTTGCGCGTTTTGTTCGCGTTTCAGAATTTGATAGATTGCCGCAGCAACTAAAGTATCATTGTCAGCAGCTAAATCATCAATAATTAAGTCGTCTTTATGACGTTCAATAAAGTTAGTATCTAAATCTAAATCTTCAAATGCTTGGTTAGAGGCTAGAGCAGATAAAAACTCAGTATTAGTGGTAACGCCAACTACTTGATATTGAGCCAAAGCACCACGCAGTCGAGCCAGCGCTGAATTACGGTCATGATCCCAAACAATTAACTTAGCAATCATTGGATCATAGTGCACTGAAACCGTATCACCTTGACCAACACCTGTATCAATGCGAACGTGTTGAGTTTCTGCGGGGGTATCAAGGTGCTGCAAAGTACCTGTAGCGGGCAAGAAGTCCTGTCGTGGATCTTCGGCATAAATTCTGACTTCAAAGGCATGACCATTAATTGATAATTCATTTTGAGTTAATGGTAACTCTTGGCCTGAAGCAACTTTTAATTGCCATTCTACCAAATCTTGGCCAGTAATTAATTCTGTTACAGGATGCTCAACTTGAAGACGAGTATTCATTTCCATGAAGTAGAAAGAACCATCTTCATCGTACAAGAACTCAACCGTACCAGCGCCCACATAACCAATTGCTTGAGCAGCGTGAATCGCCACTTGTCCCATGGTATGACGAGTGGTTTCACTTAATCCTGGAGCTGGTGCTTCTTCAATAACCTTTTGATGGCGACGTTGAACCGAACAATCGCGTTCAAATAAATGTACTGCATTACCATGCTTATCTGCGAACACCTGAATTTCAACGTGGCGTGGCTTGGTAATGTACTTCTCTACTAATACACGGTCATCGCCAAAGGAGGCTGCTGACTCACGTTTACAAGATGCTAAGTTTGCGGTGAAGTCTTCTGATTTCCAAACAATGCGCATACCTTTACCACCGCCACCAGCGGTAGCTTTAATGATAACGGGATAACCCATTTTATCGGCTTCAGATTTTAGGAACTTAGGCTCTTGGTTTTCACCATGATAGCCAGGCACCAATGGTACTTGAGCGTTTTCCATGATTTCTTTGGCCGCAGATTTCGATCCCATAGCGATAATTGCGCCTTCAGGCGGGCCAATAAACTCGATGCCGTTGGCAAAACAGGCTTTAGCAAAGTCTGCATTTTCCGACAAGAAGCCATAACCTGGATGAATACCTTGTGCACCTGTTTGTTTAGCTGCTTCTATGATCAAGTCGCCTTTCAGGTAAGAGTCACGAGCTGGCGCTGGACCTAAATAAATTGCTTCATCGGCCATAGCCACATGCATGGCATTTTTATCGGCTTCTGAATAAACTGCAACTGTTTTTATGCCAAGTTTTTGTGCGGTTTTTATGACCCGGCAGGCAATTTCACCACGGTTTGCAATTAATATTTTTGTAAACATTATTCTTTAATCTCCTATGATTGGCCATTAGACATTTTGTCTTTAGACCATAGGGCAGGTCTCTTTTCTAAGAATGCGTTTAAACCTTCTTTACCTTGTTCGCTTGCTCTAATATCAGCGATGCGCTTAGCAGTTTCATCCATTAATTCTTGATTAATAGTTTTGCCTTCAACCACGCGAATTAAATCTTTTGCCGCGACTACTGCTTGCGGGCCATTAGAAAGTAGGGTGCTAATAACTTCATCGGTTTTGGTTTGTAATTCGTCTTCGGCGACTACCTCATGGACTAAACCAAAATCTTTGGCTTGTTGAGCTTTGAAACGTTCAGCCGTTAAGAAATAGCGTTGTGCTTGACGCTCACCAATTGCTTTAACAACGTAAGGGCTGATTACAGCAGGAATTAAACCTAACTTAACCTCTGACAAACAAAAGCTTGCGCGCTCAGATGCGATAACAATATCGCAACAAGCTACTAAACCTACGCCACCACCAAAAGCAGCACCTTGTACCATGCATACAGTAGGCTTGCTCATGCTGTAAATCGTGTTCATCAATTTAGCTAAGGCTTGAGAGTCTTGGAAGTTTTCTTGCCAAGAGTAATCAGCCATGCGGCGCATCCAGTTTAAGTCTGCGCCTGCAGAAAAACTTTTACCCTCAGCATTTAACACAACAACTTCAACATCGTCGTTGTTTTGCATTGCCTCAAAAGCAGATGTTAAATCAGCAATGAGCTGATCATCAAAGGCATTATGAATTTCGCCGCGAGTCAATGTGATATAACCCACGCCGCGACCTTCAGAACCTAATGTGTTTTCATCAATAGAAATTTTTAGTGCTTCTTGCATTGTTAACACTCCTACATTCTAAAGACGCCAAACTTGGTTTCTTCGGCTTCTTGGTTCATAGCGGTTGAGAGTGCAAGACCTAGCACCATACGAGTATCAGCAGGATCAATAATACCGTCATCCCACAGTCTAGCGCTGGAATAATAAGGGTGTCCTTGTTTTTCATACTGATCTTCAATTGGCTTTTTGAACGCTTTTTCTTCGTCCTCAGACCACATTGGTTGACCAGTCCGCTCAAAATTATCACGCTTAATTTGCGCCAATACGTTTGCTGCTTGCTCGCCGCCCATCACAGAAATTCGTGAGTTAGGCCACATCCATAAGAAGCGAGGAGAGTATGCACGACCACACATTCCGTAGTTACCAGCACCAAAACTACCGCCAATAATTACCGTGAATTTAGGTACGCGAGCACATGCAACCGCAGTCACCATTTTTGCGCCATGTTTAGCAATGCCTTCGTTTTCATATTTGCGGCCAACCATAAAGCCAGTAATGTTTTGTAAGAAAACCAGAGGTATGCCGCGCTGCGAACAGAGTTCAATAAAGTGAGCACCTTTTTGTGCTGATTCTGAGAATAAAATACCATTATTAGCAACGATACCTACTGGATAACCATGTATTCGAGCAAATCCGCAAATTAGCGTGTTGCCGTACATTGCTTTAAATTCATCTAGCTCAGATCCGTCAACGATGCGCGCAATAATTTCTCGAATATCGAATGGCTTACGCGGATCCTTATTGACCACACCATATAGCTCTTCAGCAGGGTAGAGTGGTTCTACAGGCTTTTCGATGGTAACAAAAGGTGCTTTTTTACGGTTTAAGTTCTTAACTACCTGACGGGCTAGTTTTAATGCGTGTTCATCATTGATTGCATAATGGTCAGTTACGCCAGAGGTTTTACAATGTACGTCAGCACCACCTAGATCTTCACTAGAAACAACTTCTCCAGTTGCGGCTTTTACTAATGGTGGTCCACCTAAGAATATAGTGCCTTGTTCTTTAACAATAATTGATTCATCTGCCATTGCTGGAACATAGGCTCCACCAGCGGTACAAGAACCCATAACCACAGCAATCTGCGGAATGCCTTTAGCCGACATATTGGCTTGGTTGTAGAAGATGCGACCAAAATGGTCTTTATCAGGGAACACTTCATCTTGTTGCGGCAAGTTGGCGCCGCCCGAATCTACAAGATAAATACACGGTAAATTATTTTGCTCGGCTATCTCTTGTGCTCGCAAATGCTTCTTGACCGTTTCAGGAAAGTAGGTGCCGCCTTTGACCGTTGCGTCATTAGCAACGATCATGCATTCGATACCTGAAACACGTCCAATACCAGCAATTAAACCTGCAGCAGGAACCTTGTTGTCATACATATCCCAAGCAGCCATTTGAGAAATCTCAAGGAATGGCGAACCAACATCGAGCAGTTTACGAACACGATCGCGCGGTAGTAATTTGCCCCGCGATAAATGCTTCTCTTGATATTTTGCGCCACCACCTTGAGTGATGTATTCCATCTTGTCGCGTAAGTCATCGACTAACGCGCTCATTGCATCAGCATTTTCTTGAAATACTGCGCTGCGGGGATTGATTGAAGATTTAATAACTGGCATTTCTGATCCTAGATAAAAAGTCTTTGATTAATTTAATCATTAGCAATTGCGCGAGCGATTACCATTTTTTGCACTTCACTTGTGCCTTCATATATTTGAGCAATACGCACATCGCGATAAATTCGTTCTACAGGAAATTCTCGCAGATAGCCGTAACCACCCAAGACCTGTATCGCATCTGAGCAAACTTTTTCGGCTGCTTCAGAGGCAAATAACTTAGCCATACAGGCTTCTTTAAGGCAAGGTAGATTATTATCACGTAGTTGCGCCGCGTTTAATACCATATTGCGTGCCGCATCAACTTTAGTCGCCATTTCCGCCAACTTGAATTGAATAGCTTGATGTTCGAAAATTGGCTTGCCAAACGAAGTACGATCTTTGGCATATTGTAAAGCATATTCATAAGCTGCGCGTGCCATACCAACACATTGCGCCGCGATACCAATTCGTCCACCTTCTAAACCGGAAAGGGCTATTTTATAACCTTGACCTTCTTCGCCTAACAAGTTGGCTGCAGGGATACGGCAGTCTTCTAATACAATCTGAGCTGTATCAGAAGCATTTTGTCCCATCTTATCTTCAATGTTAGCAACGATATAACCAGGCGTATTGGTCGGAACGATAAAAGCACTAATACCTTTTTTACCTGCACTTGGGTCAGTTACCGCAAATACAATCGCCACGTCGCCATTTTTTCCTGAAGTAATAAATTGCTTAACACCATTTAAAACGTATTCGTCGCCATCGAGGACGGCTTTAGTTCTTAAATCCGCTGCATCAGAACCTGCGTGAGGCTCCGTTAAGCAAAAGGCTCCTAACATTTGACCCGAAGCCAAAGGTTTCAAAAACTTTTCTTTTTGTTCGTCATTACCAAAGTTCAATATCGGCATACAACCAACAGAATTGGTAACGGAAATAATGGTAGAGCAGGCACCATCACCAGCTGCAATTTCTTCAAGAACTAATGCTGCAGCAGTATAACCAATTTCACTGCCACCCCATTGCTCAGGCACTAACATGCCATAAAATCCAAGCTCACCTAGACCCTGTAGGGCTTCAGCAGGGAAAGTTTTATTTTTATCCCATTCTTCAGAGAAAGGAGCTATGCGCTCTTGCACATAACCTCTTGCCATATCTTGAATCATGGTTTGTTCTTCAGTAAGAATCATAAATTCATCTCTTTAAAGAAGTAATTTTATTGCACAATTTAAAAGCAGAATTTTTATTCAAGAACGCGACAGTTACGCGCGCAGAGCTCTGAGTGCGCATTAGTGCTCGATGAGGCTTGAGCACGTAGCTAACAAAGTTATTGAATAAAAAGACGATTTTAAACCAACTCGATTGCTAAGGCAGTCGCCTCACCACCACCGATACATAAAGAAGCAACGCCTTTAGTTTTGCCATGAGTACGTAAAGCTTCGATCAAAGTCACTACAATACGAGTACCTGAACAGCCGATAGGGTGACCAAGAGCTGTAGCGCCACCGTGAACATTGACTTTGGCATGGTCTAAGTCTAAATCTTTCATCGCTGCCATTGTCACTACGGCAAATGCTTCGTTGATTTCGAATAAATCAACATCGTCTTTTGACCAGCCCGCTGATGCCATGGCTTTTTCCATCGCGCCAACAGGTGCAATAGTAAATTCTGCTGGGATGCGTGCGTTTGACTCTTGTGCAACGATTTTTGCTAATGGCTTTAGACCACGCTTTTCAGCTTCTGATTGGCGCATCATAACCACTGCCGCCGCGCCGTCAGAAATTGAACTTGCGTTGGCTGCTGTAACTGTGCCATCTTTTTTGAAAGCAGGGCGCAGTGAGGGAATTTTTTCGGGACGAGCCTTTGGTGGTTGCTCATCGGTATCAACAACTGTGTCACCACGACGAGATTTAACAGTTACTGGCACGATTTCATTATTAAAATGACCTGCTTCAATGGCCGCGTTAGCACGAGTAAGCGACTCAATGGCGAAAGCGTCTTGATCTTCGCGAGTAAAACCATATTTTTCAACAGTTTGCTCGGCATAAACGCCCATCGCTTGACCTTCGTAAGCATCTTCTAAACCATCGTAAGCCATGTGATCCAAAGTTTTGCCATGACCAAAACGCTGACCATAACGGCCTGTAGGCAATAAGTAAGGCGCTAAGCTCATGCTTTCCATTCCACCAGCAACCATAACTTCGTTGGTTCCAGCTTTTAATAAATCATGAGCTAACATGATAGACTTCATGCCAGAGCCGCACACTTTATTGATAGTCATTGCGGTAGAGTTAACGGTCATGCCTGCACCTAACGCTGCTTGACGTGCTGGAGCTTGACCAACGCCTGCTGGAAGTACGCAGCCCATAATGGCTTCTTGTACGTCTTCAGCTTGAATACCGGCGCGCTCAATTGCAGCTTTAATGGCAATTGAACCTAGCTCAGTTGATTTTACAGTTGAAAGTGAACCGCCGAAACCGCCCATAGGAGTTCTGGCAGCGCCAACAATTACGATAGGATCTTGATTACTCATAATAATACCTTAAAACTGTTTATATAGAGCCAGCCCAATGTAAGCATAGATGCTGGCTCCAATTAATGTGGTGATAAAAAACACTTTAGAAGCGACTGCTTGTAAAGTAAATAATGGAATTTGAATAATGGTTCTTAATAGCCAAACAGAAGCTATAGAAACGATAAGGAAAAAACCTAAACGGCTGGTCAATAATTCTTCTTGAAACCCTAGTGATATTACGGCAAATATTGCAAAAATGGCAATGAGTATAATATTCATTGCCCGCATGGCGCCTTTATTGATTGGATGTAATTTCTTTAGCTGGCTTTCCCACTTAAACAACTTCCAGAACATTAAGTGGAATAGTAAGAATACTAAATGAAAAATACCGCCAATGGTTAACAGGGTTTCAAGAGTCATTATATTAATTCCTAAAATGCTTTAGATGAAGCTAAATCGCGGCAAAAGTTATCGAAAAGCGCGGAGTTTAGTAACCTAAGTGAGCACTTTGAGATAACTTTTAACAATGAGTTAGCGAATATAAACATTTTAGGCTGTTTCGCTAAATAATTCGCGACCAATCAACATACGACGAATCTCTGACGTGCCTGCGCCAATCTCATACAACTTAGCGTCACGCAATAAACGACCCGTAGGGTATTCGTTGATGTAACCATTACCACCTAACACTTGAATCGCATCTAATGCGAGTTTAGTGGCATTTTCAGCGGCAAATAAAATGGCTGCAGCAGCATCTTTGCGAGTGGTTTCTTTGCGATCACAGGCTTTTGCCACAGCATATACATAAGCGCGGCTGGCGTTCATAGTCGTGTACATATCGGCTAATTTACCTTGCATCAATTGGAAAGTACCAATTGGTTTGCCAAACTGCTTACGCTCGTGAACGTAAGGAACAACCACATCCATGCAAGCGCGCATGATGCCTAATGGGCCAGCAGAAAGAACTGCACGCTCATAGTCCAAGCCACTCATAAGGATTTTCACCCCTTCGTTAACTGTTCCCATCACATTCTCAACAGGTACTTCGCAATCTTCAAATACCAGCTCACAGGTGTTTGAGCCACGCATACCTAATTTGTCGAGTTTCTGCGCAGTTGAGAAGCCTTTCATACCTTTCTCGATGATGAAGGCTGTAATGCCGCGAGAATGGGCTTCCATGTCGGTTTTAGCATAAACGACTAATACGTCAGCCTCTGGACCATTGGTAATCCACATCTTATTGCCATTAAGGATGTACTTATCGCCTTTAAGTTCTGCTTTTAATTTCATAGACACTACATCAGAACCAGCACCTGGTTCAGACATAGCCAATGCACCCACATGTTCACCTGAGCAAAGTTTAGGTAAATACTTCTTTTTCTGCTCTTCGGATGCATTGCGACGGATCTGATTTACACAAAGGTTTGAGTGAGCTCCATAACTTAAACCAATCGAAGCACTAGCGCGGCTAATTTCTTCCATCGCCACTACATGTTCAAGGTAACCCATGCCTGAACCGCCATATTCTTCTTCAACAGT
Source organism: Kangiellaceae bacterium (assembly GCA_013373015.1). Classification (GTDB taxonomy): domain Bacteria; phylum Pseudomonadota; class Gammaproteobacteria; order Enterobacterales; family Kangiellaceae; genus Kangiella. The sequence continues at coordinate 24,471 of JABXIQ010000007.1, read as the reverse complement.
AATACCCAATAAACCGAGTTCACCAAGTTTTTGCCATAAATGATGTGGGAACAAGTTTTCTTCATCAGTTTTTTCAGCGATTGGTGCGATTTCCTTTTCTGCAAAGCCGCGCACCATGTCGCGGATCATGTCAGCGGTTTCGCCAAGGTCATAATTTAATGATGGGTACATGGTTTTTCCTCAAATATTTCAATAACTTAAATTCAATATATCTTGTTTAATCTAACTTGCCTTCGAGCATATCAAGCTCTTTGAGCATAAAATTAATGTCTTTGCGTTGCTGCAAAAGGGCATCACGACGCTCCTGAATTAAGCCGATTAACAATGTGGTTTGTTTTTGCTTACCTTCAGGAAGGTCATATAAATCAATGATTTCGCGGATTTGGGCTAACGAAAAGCCTAACCGTTTGCCTCGTAGGATCAGCTGTAAGCGAACTCGATCTCTAGGGCTGTATATACGGTGGGTGCCGCGACGCTCAGGGCTGATAAGGTTTTCATCTTCATAATGACGAATAGAGCGAGAAGTAATATCAAATTCCTTCGCTAACTCACTGATTGTGTATTCTTTTTCTGCTACAGTCATCAATCGCCATAATGATCATAAAAATGGATGTTTATAATATACCTTACCTTTACGCAAACGTAAACTTGCGCAAACTAAAACCTGTGCCTGGTCTGACCTTCTGGTTTTGGCTAATAATCAAAAAATGCAATGATAAATTGATATTAAATATAAGCGGTAAATTATGGGTATAGCTTCAAGAAATTGTAGCTTTTAAACCTAAGCTATTGATCATTTATAGAAAGTCGCAAACTGCGACATTTTTCTATTGAAAAAAAACTAGAAAAGAGTAAGTTGTATATTTAGTAGTCAATAAAAAGTATTTAACGCCATAAGAAAAGCTTGTGAGACAAAAGACAGTAAACGAATGTTAAGAACCGATAACTCTATCTAGAGTTGTCGGTTTTTTTGTGCTGCAATTTTGTGTTAATTATTTGTACTACTTTTGTATAAGTCATTGATTCTATGATTATTTATACACTGAAATATCACGCGTAGTTAATTAACTATGCTAATAAATCACCAATAAGGGGACGCATCTATGAAACGTCAAAAAAGAGATAAACTCCAAAGAGCCCACGCCAAAGGTTTTCATGCAGCATTGCAGGGGCAGTCAAAAGAAATATGTCCTTATGAAGAATTAAATGCTAAAGAAGAATGGTTAGGTGGTTGGCGAGAAGGGCGAGAGGCCTATACTATTAATGGAATGAAAAACTATATCTAAATTGATGTGTTCGTATTCGATCATTGAAAAAGCCCAGATAACTGGGCTTTTTTGTGAGAAATGATCATGTAAATCAAAGGTTTGGGGGTTAAATCGGTATATTGAAACCGCTTTTAGAAATATGTATAGTTTGTTCTGGAAAAATAATAAATTCAAAAAGGAGACTTCATGAAGAGAATTCTAATACTATTGTTTGTTTTGGCCTTATCAACACCTGTATATGCAACTTTCAATGATGCTATAGAAAGTTATGAAGTTGGTAATTACCAAGCGGCTTTGCAAGAGTTTCAAACACTCGCTGAGATTGGCAATAAATCTGCCCAGTATAACCTTGGAATGATGTATTTAGATGGTTTGGGTACAAAGCAGGATCTTGTTAAAGCATGGGCTTGGATCAAGCTGTCTGATGAAGATGCTCAAAAAGAGCAAGAGCTTTTAGCTAATATTGAAAAGCATTTAGTAGAAGATAAAAAGCAAGAAGCTGAGTTTTACTATAATTCAATTTTTGGTTCTTTTGGAAAGCAAGCTCTGGTTAGTCAGTTGATGCCTGTTTTTAATGATCGTGTCGAAGAAGTCAGACCAAATATTACGCCAATTAAAACTGTCCCGCCTAAATATCCTGCAACTGCTCAATTAAAAGGAATTGAGGGGTGGGTAAAGTTGTCTTTCGGCCTTACAGCAGATGGAAGCCCAACAGAGATTGTTGTGACAGATTCTTATCCAAAAGGTGTTTTTGACAAGGAAACTATCAAAGCTGTAAAACAGTGGCAGTTTGAAATTGTTGAAGAAGATCTTTCGCAAAAAATGGACTATTTCATTGCATACCAATTTTCAACCAGATCTGGTTTTTCAAGAAAAATAAAAAATGCTATAGACCAAGTGGAAGCATTGGCTAATGAAGGAGATTTTTTAGCTCAATATTATTATGCAAAATATGCGCCTATCGTCTTCCCCAAAAAGAAAGTGAATTCTACCGAGTGGTTTTATAAAGCAGCTCAGGGCGGTATTGCTGATGCTCAATATGAAGTGGCGCTTAACCTTTTAGAAGGTAAGGGTTGTGAGCAGGATAAAGAAAAAGGTATTAATTGGTTATTGAAATCAGCATCTGGAAATCTAGGCCGCTCACAATTCAAGTTAGCAGAGTTGTTCTTAGAAATGGATAATCAAGAAAAAGGAGTATTTTGGTTAACAAAAGCGGTTTATGCGAAAGATAAAGAAATAGCCTATGAATTGGCCAAGTTCCTTGATGAATCAAGTTTTCAGCAGTTTGATAGCAAAACAGTTTTAGAGCAGTTACAGCTTGTTGACGAAAAGGCTATCGATACCCCAATTCGGTTATATGAATTATACGCTAAAACTTATGCAGATTTAGGTAATTACGAAGAGGCGGTTGATTATCAAAAGAAAGCCAACAAATTGATGCGGAAAATCTCTAAAGTTACAGATGAGATGACTCAAAAACTAGAACTTTATAAATCCAACAATAAATCCTAATAATGATTAAGCCGTCATGTGACGGCTTTTTCTTGCCTTTTACTAGCTTCACAGTAAACTAGGCGCACTTTTACTTGTGACCCCGTAAGGTCAGAGTGTATTTAATGTCCTTGATTGAACCAAAAGCTGATAATTCACAGCTTTCCTTAGCTGATTTCCACTTCGATTTGCCTGATGAGCTGATCGCTCGTTATCCCACGGAAAAGCGTACCGATAGCCGTTTGCTGTGCCTTGATGGGCAGAATGGCGATATTCAACATAATCATTTTTATCAATTAGTCGATCTGTTAGAACCTAATGATTTGTTGGTGTTCAACAATACGCGAGTGATTCCTGCGCGTTTATTTGGTCAAAAAAGCTCTGGTGGCAAGATAGAGATTCTTATTGAACGTATTGATTCGGATGTGTTGGCTCTTGCTCACATTCGTTCTAACCGTACGCCAAAAGCCGAAACTGAAATTATTTTGCAAAACGGTGCTAAATTACTGATTAAAGGACGAAAAGAGGCGTTATTTCAAATCGAGTTGCAAACAGGTGATTGGCACTCAATGATGCATGAAATCGGACATATGCCATTACCGCCTTATATTGATCGGGAAGATGAGCTTGAAGATAAAGAGCGCTATCAGACGGTTTATAGCAGAATAGAAGGCGCAGTCGCAGCACCAACCGCGGGTTTGCACTTTGACGATGACTTGCTGCAAAAAATTCGTGACAAGGGCGTTGAAACGACCTTCGTGACTCTACACGTCGGTGCTGGCACTTTTTCCCCTGTTCGAGTAAATAATATTACTGAACATAAAATGCACTCCGAGCGCTATGAAGTCTCGCAAGAAGTGTGTGATAAGGTTAATCAAGCACGAGCTCGGGGTGGGCGGGTGATTGCGGTGGGAACCACTTCGGTGCGATGTTTAGAGTCAGCATCAAGTAATGGTCAGATTGCTCCACGTTCGGGTGAAACAGATATTTTTATCTATCCTGGGTATCAGTTTCAGTCCGTTGATGCTCTAATTACCAATTTTCACTTGCCCGAATCGACATTGATGATGTTGGTGAGCGCTTTTGCTAGTAAAAAATATATCATGAATGCGTATAATACTGCAGTGACAGAGCGTTATCGCTTTTTCAGTTATGGCGATTCGATGTTTATTCAGAGTAAATATGTTGATATAGCCAATCAATCCAAGCACTTAGATGACAAGTGTGCTGAAAATAGTTAAAAGGTGTCATATATGAAATTTGAGTTACAACATACAGATGGTATGGCACGACGTGGCCAAATAGAGTTTGAGCGAGGCACTATCCAGACCCCAGCTTTCATGCCTGTTGGGACTTACGGCACAGTTAAGTCAATGACACCAGAGGAAATTAAGGAAATCGGCGCTGAAATTATTCTTGGTAATACTTTTCATCTGATGTTGCGTCCTGGTACGGATATTATTGAGCTGCATGGTGATTTGCACGATTTTATGCACTGGGATAAACCAATTTTGACCGATTCAGGTGGTTTCCAAGTCTTTAGCCTTGGCAAAATGCGCAAAATTACCGAAAAGGGTGTTGAGTTTCGTTCACCTGTTAATGGCTCAAAAGTGTTTCTTGGCCCTGAAGAAGCCATGGAAGTGCAGCGAAAGTTAGGCTCGGACATTGTAATGATTTTCGATGAATGCACGCCATATCCTGCTACAGAAGCCGAAGCTCGTGAATCAATGGAGTTATCTCTACGTTGGGCTAAGCGTAGTAAAGAAGCTCATCATCATGGGTTTGAGCAGGCTGGTAAGCCGGCAACCGCTTTGTTTGGTATCGTGCAAGGTGGCATGTATCCGCATTTACGTAAAGAGTCGCTCGATGGTTTAACCCAAATTGAATTTGATGGTTATGCAATAGGTGGTTTGTCGGTCGGTGAACCGAAAGATGAAATGCTTAAGGTGTTGGATAACTTGACGGGAGATATGCCTCAAGATAAACCGCGCTACTTGATGGGGGTTGGCAAGCCAGAAGATATCGTCGAGGCGGTGCGTCGCGGTGTGGATATGTTTGATTGTGTTATGCCGACCCGTAATGCGCGTAATGGCCATCTTTTTTCCAGCACAGGGGTTGTAAAATTGCGTAATAGCCGCAATAAAACCGATACTGGACCAATTGACGAGTCATGCGACTGCTATACCTGTAAAAACTATAGCCGTGCTTATTTGCATCATTTGGATAAGTGTGGCGAAATTCTAGGCTCTAAACTCAATACTATCCATAATTTAAGGTTTTATCAGAATTTAATGGCTGGATTGCGCAGCGCCATCGAAACAGGTACATTGTCCGACTTTGTAGATGATTTTTATGCTAAGCAGGGCAAGCCAGTTCCTGCTTTGAAGGCTACTAACCTTGAATAAGGTTTTAGCCAAGCTACAAATTTATAAAAAGTTAATAATTTAATAATGAGGTTATAAAAAATGTTACTAGCAACTGCTGCACCACAAGGTGGTGGTTTAATGAGCTTCCTAATCATGTTTGTACCATTGATTTTGATTATGTACTTCATGATGATTCGCCCACAACAAAAGAAAATGAAGCAACATAAAGAAATGATGAATGCTTTAGAAAAAGGCGATGAAGTCATGACTACTGGTGGCATCATCGGCAAAGTCGCTAAAATTAAAGATGACTTTGTTGTGGTGGCGATTAATGAAGGTATGGAAATTAAATTTCAAAAAGCTTCAATTGCTCAAACACTACCGAAAGGCACGATTAAGTCTATCGAAAGCTAAAATTGACGCCTGCTGCAAAGCGGGCGTTTTGCTTTATTAATCAATAAGATAAAGTTCTATATAGTACGAATTACCATAAGTCCAAACAGGCCAAATTATGATTTTTGATCAACAGCCGCAACGCCAATTACCATTGAATACTTACCCTAAGTGGAAGTATGTGATGATTGTATTGGTGCTTGCTATTGCATTTTTGTATGCCGCTCCGAACCTTTTTGGTGAAGATCCAGCGGTACAGTTGTCAGGTTTAAGAGATACTAAGATTTCTGAGCAACAAGTTGCTGAGATTGAAGCTGCGTGGCAAGCCAAAGGTTTAACACCGATAGCCGTTGAAGCACAAACAGAACAGAAAGTGGTTGCTCGTTTTGCAAAAAATGAACAACAACTGCAAGCACAAGAAATCGCTAATAAAATCCTTAATCCTTCGCAAGATGCGCAAGATTATGTGGTGGCTTTGAATTTAGCGCCGGCAACACCTGACTGGTTAGCTGATTTAGGTGGTAAGCCGATGAAGCTTGGCTTGGACTTGCGTGGTGGTATTCACTTCTTGATGCAAGTGGATATGGAGCAGGCGGTTAAGAAGCAGCAAGAGCAGTTGCGTCGTGATTTTATTGATACCTTGACTTCCGAGAAGCCTTCTATTCGTGGTCGAGTGGAGTCTGTGGAAAATGGTCTGCATGTGACTTTTAGAAGCCAAGAAGATGCAGAGCGTGCTTATACAGCATTATTCCAGCGCTATTCAGATCGTGTTCAGCTGGAATTAAAAGAGACTAATAACCGTCCTTATGTAGCTGCTATTTTCAACCAAACCAAGTTGCAAGAAATTCGTGACAATGCCGTTAGCCAAAACCGTTTGATTTTAAGCAACCGCGTGAACTCCTTAGGTGTCGCGGAGCCGTTAATTCAACGTCATGGCGCGGATCGTATCGTAGTTCAATTGCCGGGTGTTCAAGACTCAGCTTTGGCGAAACGTGTTCTGGGTGCGACGGCCACTCTTGAGTTCCGTATGGTGAATGTAGAAGCTGATCCGGTAGCAGCGCAGAATGGTCGTGTCCCACCTGGCAGTAAATTATTAGACAGTGACCGTGGACCATTGGTGGTGTTTGATAAAGTTGAAGTTTCTGGTGAGCATTTGACTGACGCTTTTCCTGGTTTCCATCCACAAACTAATTCACCAATCGTTTCAGTACGTTTAGACGGTGAAGGTGGCGCGAGAATGCTCGAAACCACTACCAAAAACCGCGGCAAACCAATGGCGATGATTTTAAAAGAGTCAGTACCAGTTTTTGAAATTAAAGATGGTAAACGTACTTTAGTTAAATCAAGTATTGTTGAAACGGTGATCAGTTCACCGAATATCAATGGTCAATTCAGTACGGATTTCTTTATTGAGGGTCCTGACTTTACTCCAGCCAATACTAAAGATTTAGCGACTCAATTACGCTCTGGTGCTTTGATTGCGCCAACCTTTATCGTTGAAGAGCGTACTATTGGTGCGACTTTAGGGGCTGAGAATATTGAAAAAGGTATTAAATCGGTCATTATCGGCTTCAGCCTTGTTCTGATCTTTATGCTGGTGTACTACAAGTTATTCGGTTTGGTTGCAAATGTTGCTTTGACTCTAAATTTAGTCTTGATCATTGCTGTGATGTCGCTGATGGGAGCAACCTTAACCTTGCCAGGTATCGCAGGTATCGTTTTGACTGTTGGTATGGCTGTCGATGCTAACGTATTGATTTTTGAGCGGATCCGTGAGGAGTTGCGAGACGGCACTAAGCCAGCTCAGGCGATTGATAAAGGTTATGGACAAGCCTTATCAACCATTGCTGATGCTAATATTACTACCATGATCGCTGCAATTATTTTGTTTGCTATTGGAACTGGCCCTGTCAAAGGTTTCGCGATTACTTTATTCATTGGTATCTTAACTTCAATGTTTACTGCTATCGTGGTCAGTCGCGGTATTATTAACTTAATGTATGGCGGTAAATCCGTCGAGAAATTGTCGATATAGACGGGAGACACACCATGCAAATATTTAATAAAGAACCCAATTTTGATTTCTTAAAACTACGCAAATTTGCAATCGTTTTATCAAGCTTGTTGATCATTGCTTCAATAACAGCATTCTTCACTAAAGGTCTGAACTATGGTTTGGACTTTACTGGTGGAACAATGGTTGAAGTAGGTTATGAGCAAGATGCTGATTTATCAAAAATTCGTCAACAGTTGGCTGATATTGAGATTAATGGCGCGGTGGTGCAAAACTTTGGCTCATCAAAAGTAGTTCAAATTCGTATGCCACAGCAAGATCATATTGAGAATGTCAACGTGAGCGATGAAGTATTAAAAGCACTTCGCTCTGATGGCTCAGAAGTTGTTAAACGCGATCAGTCTTATGTAGGCCCAGTGATTGGTGAGGAGCTTAAGGAACAGGGTGGTTTAGCCATGTTAGTCGCTTTGATCTGTATCATGATCTATGTTGCATTGCGTTTTGAGTGGAAGTTCTCGATTGGTTCTGTGGCAGCCCTAGCACACGACGTTATTATCGTTATTGGCTTTTTCTCAATAACCGAAGTTGAGTTTGATTTAACGGTGTTAGCGGCTTTATTAGCGGTTATCGGTTACTCTCTAAACGATACTATTGTTGTATATGATCGTATTCGTGAAAATTTCTTAAAAATGCGTAAAGGAAACTCCGAAGAAGTGGTTAATACTTCTTTGAATCAAACCTTAGCGCGTACATTAATGACCTCGATTACAACTTTATTGGTATTGTTAGCGTTATTCTTCTTCGGTGGTCAAACTATTCATTCATTCGCTGAAGCATTGATTGTTGGTGTTTTGATCGGTACTTACTCTTCTGTTTATGTCGCTAGTACTGTAGCGTTGGCATTAGGCGTTAAGAAAGAAGATTTGATGCCGCCGGAAGTGAAGAAAGAAGGTGAAGAATTTGATATGCCTTAAACACTAATTAAGAGGCATTAGAATAATTTTTAACTTATTCACTTTTAATTTATACAAGACGGCTTAGAATAGAAATATTCTGAGCCGTTTTTTTTGGCTTATCACATTTAACACGATTAAACACTATGGCAGAACAAACAACCGCAACCGAGCAAGCAGAAAATACAGACTCTCAAGTAGCAGAGCAGATGTTTTCCGATATAAAGTCTTGGCTTCCTGATTTTATTTTGAATTATTGGGAGCAACTACAAACACATCCTTGGATTTTGATGTTGGTAGTATTGGCTACAGGCTATATCATTGCCAAAGTTAGTCAGTGGCTATTCAAAACTGTGTGGGGTAGTTTAACCGCTAAAACAGAAAATGATTTTGATGATCGGATAATCGCAGTTCTTAGTAAACCTGTCTTTAGTGTGATTTTTTATGGTGCAATGGCATTAGCTGTTGAAGCATTACAGTTATCATCAAGCACAGACACAACGCTGAAAAGAGTTATTTTCAGCTTACTCATTATTGCTTTAATCGTTACTGCGTGGAAAGGCAGTAAAGTTATACTTGAAGCCTTAAGTCATAACCGTAAATATTTTAAGTTCGTAGAAGAGCGAACCATTCCTGTGCTTAATATAATGACCCAAATATTGGTCATTGGTTTAGGTTCTTACTTTTTAATCTTACTTTGGGGTAAAGATCCTACTGCTTGGTTAGCTTCAGCTGGTGTTATTGGTATCGCGATAGGTTTTGCTGCCAAAGACACTCTAGCAAATTTGTTCGCTGGTTTCTTTATTGTCGCGGATGCGCCATATAAATTGGGTGACTATATTGTGCTCGACACAGGCGAAAGAGGAATGGTTACTCATGTCGGTATTCGCAGTACTCGCTTGTTAACTCGAGATGATGTTGAAGTGACTATTCCTAACTCGGTGATGGGTAATGCCAAAATCGTCAACGAAAGTGGTGGACCTTGGGTTAAAACACGTATTCGTGTAGCTGTTGGGGTTTCTTATGATTCAGATTTAGATAAAGTCTGTGCTGTGTTAGAAGATATCGCCAACCAGTCCGAGCATGTGTGTAAAGATCCAGTGCCAAGAGTTCGCGCAAAATTATTTAATGGCTCAAGCATAGATTTCCAAATTCAGGCTTGGATTGATAGACCAGAGTTACGAGGACGAGTGATTCATAACTTAATTCTAACTATTCACCAACGATTTAAAGATGAAGGAATCGAAATACCTTATTCAAAACAGGATTTGTATATCAAAGAATTACCGAAAAATGATGATTAAAACAACGCTGTTATTTTCGCTAGTTTTGCTTATCAACGCTAACCACATAGTGTTGGCTAGTGATGAGCAGGACTACACCAAATGCGGCTTGCACCCAAAAGCCATAGAGTTGGCAAAACTTATTATTAATGACGAAGAGCAGAAAAGGGTAAAGTTAACATGCAACCCTTTGCTAGCCGAAATTGCAGCTGATAAAGCCAAAGAAATGGCTGATCTAGGAGTTGTTGATCATTTTGGTTCAAAAATCTCTGCTAACGCTCGTTTGCGTGAAGCTGGTTATCCGCTTCGGCTAGTTGATGATCTAGGTTTAAAAAATCAAAGTGAGGCAGTGCAAGGTGGGTTTGAGTATGCTGATGATGCTTGGTTTGAGTTTAAAACAAGTTATGGGCACCGTATTCACCTCTTGGGAGAACACTCTTTTTTTCTTGAGCAAGATGAAATTGGGGTAGGTTATTATCGTAAGTGGGAAAGTCCTCATGTTGATTATTGGGCTGTGTATGTCGCCAAAAAAGAACAAAAAAGCCAGCATTAAGCTGGCTTTTTCTTAAGTTTGCTCATTAAGCTGCGACGTTTGTGGATTCAAAAATCTTATCAGCACTTGCAGCAACAAAACCTTGATATAGCTCACCGTTTTGCATTGGGAAGCGCTCGGCAAACTCATAGAAGCATGAGCGAATAGGGTAGTTGCCGTCTTCAAACTCCCAATTAACAGTATTGGCCATGGTTGAACTTTGTTTTAAGCAAACTTCTTCATTGCCTTTAATTTCGCCGCCACTAGTGTTTAGTTCAAAGCCGCTTTCTTTAAGATATTGATTGACTGTTTCAATATTGCCTAAAGATTCTAAGTGGTTGATTGATACGGTAAAGTGGTTGGCGCGTAAACCAAAAACGGCAAGCCATGCAGCATATTCACTTTCTTCAAGTAGCTTTTGGTAGGCGGTGCGACTGATTTTACCCCACGGACGTGAAGGGATCTGTAAGCCATTTTTCCCAATATTCCAATTCGCTTCAGCAATTAAGCCTCGGCAGAACATTTGCAACTCAGGTGAAAACTCTTCTAATAACAGTTCGCTAACAAAGATCTTAGGTGCATCTTGCTCTGTTTTATGAGCAAAATGTTTCGCATAAAGCTTTTTCTCCTCAAAGTGGTACTCTCCAGCTTCTTGATAACCTAGTTGCTCTAAATAGGCTCCGATATGCTTTAGGCTGATTAAACCATCATTGAAAGTACGAAACGCAACATGGTCATTGACGATTTCTGTATCACCTAACTGCTTGAATTTATTATGAATGGCTAATGCGTCAGGGGTGATCGATACATAGTCATTCCATAAAGATTCGAAAAACTGTTTCATTGTGTGCTCACTACATGTGTTTGAAATATTCATTAGTCATAACCTTTACCCATAACACAAAACAACTTAATGGTAAGAGGACTGACCAATTATATCTTCTTGTTAGTTGAGAGTGTTAGTAAAATTTTGTATTAAACTGTAGTCTGGTTCTTAGACTAAACTTTGAATTCAGTTGTGGATTAAAAAAGCACTTGCAACAAAACAAGTGCTTATTTCAATATGAACTATTTAATTCTTGTTAAATCAATACCTTATATGTTTTTAACGGTTTGCATAAAGTGCTTAAACACGCCTGGATTAGCTGCCAATATGCTTTTTGATTTTGTAGAGTAGGGGTTGCCTTTTACGTCACCAATTAACCCGCCAGCTTCTTTAACGAGCAAAATACCTGCTGCAGTGTCCCATTCTGCTAGGTTGAACTCCCAAAAACCATCCACTCGTCCAGCTGCTACATAGGCCAAATCTAAAGCGGCAGAGCCTGCGCGACGCATGTCTGAGCATAATGGTAACAATGTTGAAAAGTATTCTAGGTAGTTATCTAGTTGTGCGTGGTGACGGAATGGAAAGCCTGTAGCCAAAACAGCATTATCCAATTTGCGTTTATCGCTAACACGAATACGCTTATTGTTAAGCTGTGCACCTTCGCCATTAGCGGCAGAAAACATTTCGTCTTTTATCGGATCAAATACAACCGCAGCAACGGTTTTGCCATTCTGCTTTACGGCTATAGATATGGCGAAGTGGGGAATACCTTGTAAAAAATTGGTTGTGCCATCAATGGGATCAATGACCCAAGTAACTTGTGCGTCGTCACCTTTTCCTTCGATATGGCCAGATTCTTCAGCTAAAATAGCGTGTTCTGGGTAAGATAGCTGGATAGTATCAATAATGATTTGTTCGGCTTTTCTGTCGATATTGCTTACAAAGTCGTTGATACCCTTTGATTGGGCAATAATGCGATCACGATCGCCAAAGGCTTTTGCCACAAAATCACCCGCACGGTTAGCCGCACGCACTGCAATATTTTTGTATGCGTTCATGTATAGATACCACCAGTATTAAAGATCATCATTAGTTGATTTTGCACTATCGCATAATCAATGTAATTACATTCAGGCTAGTGTGCCGAATTGCGCGCATCATACCAAAAAAATCCAACAGTTAAAATAAAAAATGGGGTTATGCTTAGGTCTTTGATATCATTGGCTTTTCGATAACGCACGTAACTAATTAACAATTGATGAACGAGTCACTATCACAAGATTTATTAGATAACATCAAGATTGTACTCTGCCAAACCAGTCACCCTGGTAATATTGGTGCGGCGGCGCGGGCAATGAAAACTATGGGTTTGAAGCACTTGGTTTTGCTGAAACCGAAGCATTTTCCTTCGGAAGAAGCCTTCACGCGATCTTCAGGAGCTTTGGATATTCTTGATAATGCGCTGGTAGTGGAGACTCTTGAGCAGGCTTTATCTGGCTGTCGTTTGGTGATTGGTACAAGTTCTCGTAATAGAGCTTTGCCATGGCCTTTGATTGAGCCGCGCGAAATGGCACAGATTTGCTTGGATAAAAAGCAATCTTATCCGATTGCTATTATGTTTGGTCGTGAAAGTACCGGTTTGCTTAACGAAGAGTTACAACAGTGTAATTATCATGTGAATATTCCAGCCAATCCAGAGTACATGTCCTTGAATTTGGCATCAGCAGTGCAAATTATTGCTTATGAGCTGCGTTTAGCTCAACTGTCTAGTCAAGGAGGCGACGAAGCACATCAAGAACACATTGTTGATAAAGATAGTGAGCAAGCGGCCACTATAACCGAAGTGGATGGTTTATATAACCATTTGCAATTGGTGATGCAGCAAACCGAGTTTTATGATCCTGAACAACCTAAATTGTTGCCAGCAAGAATACGGCGATTATTCGCTAAAGCGCAACTTAACCAGGGCGAAGTGAATATTTTACGTGGCTTTTTATCATCAATAGATAAATACATTAAGCGTACAACGCGACAATAATGTTAAGACGATACTTATGTTTGAGCGAATAAAAGAAGATATTAAAAGTGTATACCACCGCGACCCAGCGGCGCGTAATAATTTTGAAATACTCACGAATTATCCTGGGCTGCATGCTATTTGGTTGCATCGAGGGGCACATAGACTGTGGAAAACTAATTGGAAGTGGTTGGCTCGCTCTTTATCGACTTTTTCGCGTTGGTTAACGGGGATTGAAATTCACCCAGGTGCAAAAATTGGTCGTCGTTTTTTTATTGATCATGGTATGGGCGTGGTGATTGGTGAAACCGCCGAAATTGGTGATGATTGTACCCTTTATCACGGCGTCACACTTGGCGGTACTAGCTGGAAAGAGGGTAAACGCCATCCGACCCTACAAGATAATGTGGTTATTGGTGCTGGCGCTAAAGTTTTGGGCCCGATTACTTTACATACTGGCGCAAAAGTTGGCTCAAATGCTGTGGTTATTAAAGATGTGGCGCAAGATAAAACTGTTATAGGTATTCCTGCTCGCGAAGCTGCACGCGGTACACAAAATAGTGAAGATATTTTCGAGGCCTATGGCATCAGTGCCGATCAGCAAGATCCCATTACCCAGTCTATCCGCAGTATGTATGCGCATGCCAATGCTTTAGAAGAGCAGCTCAAGCGAATCAGTTGCGTTTTGAAGAGCAAGGGTTTTGATCTTGATGAAATGGATATTCCAGAGCTTGATTGCTCCGATGAAATAAGAAAATAAAAATTTTAATCTTTTGCTGAGTGCTGTTCGATAAATGCCCTTGGTGTTAAACCCGTTGTAGCCTTAAACACTCTATAAAAGCTAGCCTCAGAGTTAAACCCAGACTCCAGTGCTAAAGATAAAATGGATGCTTTGTTATTAGGATCGAGCAGCTTGGCTTTGATATCTTTAAGGCGATAATCATTAATCAATGAACGAAAACTCTGTTTGTAATGAGAATTAATGATTAGTGATAGGTTAGTTGGGCTAATATCTAGCTCTTGAGCAAGTCGAGAAACATTTAAACTAGGATCAAGATAAAGCTTTTGTTCTTGCAACACCTGCTCTAATTGATTAACAACCGTTCCATGACTTTCAGAAAATGTTTCTTGAGCGTTTTCTAAACTTTCAGGTGGATATATTTGCTTCAGATCAATTTTTGGTTGCCTGTAAGCCATAAAACTTAAGTAATAAGTAACTGCTGCTTGATAAATAAAGTAAGTTTTCCAATGCGCTTCAGTGTGACTTTCTATATACCAGAAGCGGTCTACCAACATATTAATAATCAAGAAACTAATTAAAATAGCACTTAATATAATGATGCTTTTTAACCATCGCAAAGTTGGATACGCGCTATCCGCAGTGTTGTTTTTGACTCTTTGTTGAAATTGCACAAACTTTCGATAGCCTGCGAATAAGTAGCCTAATATTGATATGACTATCAGCCAGTTTTCTACTTCTTTCACTGGAGCATAGTGAAACAATCGAGCCGCTTGATCTTGTAGGTCGCTAGTTGGCAAATCATAAACATGGAAGTATAGATATAGAGCGTAACCTTGGGCTATGGCAAAGGGAATAAAATGTATTAAGAGTTTATTTTTCCACCTAAACCCATTTTCAGTTAGGGCAAGCAAATAGAAATAGAATAGTGGGGCCGTTGTTAGTTCAAAGGCATTGGGTAAATATCTAAAACCAGCTCTTCCCGCTAAGCCATTGTAATTCATTACAATTTTGATGAATAACATGCAAAAGCTCAGGATGGCTAAAGCTAAAAACAAATTACTCGTTCGCTTCTTCTTAGCAAACAACAACAATGGCACGGCTACCAGTCCTTGGGTTATGCCAATTAAAAGTAATACATCGAAAAAAGAAAACTGCATGTAATGCTACCTAGTAGGGTTGTTGTTTGAGTTATGCTTTTCAAACTGGATTTAATGCTGTAGTTGAACTTTGGGTTTATATGAGCCAACGAATTATCTTTCAATATATTTTTTCTTCCAAAAGTTACTCTCAAAACAATTTTTAAGAGGTTTTATAAGTGTAATAAAGCTATTTTTTGCTTTTTTACTTTATATGGGAAAAAGCAATGAATAGTAAAGCACTGACCTATCAGTTAATTATAACAACAATGTTAACCATTTTTGCAACATGGTTGTTTGTACACTTTTTAGAAATAAGATTAGTTAATGCCATGATTGCAGTGCATGTCGTTCTGGGCTCGTTAGCTTTTATTGTTGGCGGAGTTGCTTTAGTTGCCAAAAAAGGTGGAAAATTACATAAACTTACAGGCAGGCTGTTTTTTCTGCAGATGAGTTTGTCAGCAGTTTTCACATTAATAGTAGCTACAATACCACATCATTTTAGCACTTCTATGTTTCAAATTAGCGTCATGACGCTGTATTTTCTGTTCGGCGGAGTACGCAGTCTTTCCTTTAAAAGCAGCGCCCACAATTACTCCATAGATAAAGCTTTTGTCTATTTAACGATAATAGTTAGCATCTTTATTTTATTCTATGCCAAATATTTATACGGTGGATACCAGCCACTACAAACCGTTTTTGGTTGCCTCGCAGTTGGCTTTTGCTTGGTTGATCTTTGGGTTTTCTCTAAATCAGGATTAGCCAAGAAAAGGTGGTTAGTATTTCATCTATCCAAAATGTTAGCAGGTTATGCAACTTCAGTAACGGGGTTTTTTGTAGCACAAAAGATATTGGGTGGCTATTTTGATTGGTTTGCACCGACAGTAATCACTTTGCTTTATATCGCTTATTGGTTGGTAAAGCTTAAGGTCTTTAGAGTTGATGGCTTATCTACTAATAAAAGAACAAATCCATCAAATTCTTAGAAATTAACGCTCTCAAAATTAAAATTGAGAGGTTTAAGCACAAAATTATGCATAAATTTGCCTCTCACTATCAATTATTAGGAAAATATCAATGAAATTGAACAAATTATTAAATGGACTAAAAGCTATTTTAATGATCACTAGCTTGGCTATCGCTTTTAACTCTAATGCAAATCAAGGATTGCTAGAAAAAGCAAAGCTTGCTTTAGCTGCTAAGCAGCTGGATAAAGCAGAGGAATATATAGAAAAACTTCTAGAGCATTCACCTGATGAGCCTAATCATCTTTTTATGGCGGGTCGTATTGCGGGTGCTCAAGCTCAAGAGGCCAGCATTTTTAGTAAACTAGGCTATGCCAGAGATGTTAAGAAATATTTTGAACAAGCCTTATCTATAGATCCATACCATAAGCCATCAATCATAGGCTTGATTCGATTCCATGAACAAGCTCCTGTAATGGCTGGTGGAGAAAAAGAGTCAATTCCAGCGTTAATTGAGCAACTCCGTAAAGTTGATAAAAAGACAGCTTTTACTATGCAAAGCGGTAAGTTGCTTGACAACAAAGAGTTTGAGTTGTTAGAGAAGCGCTACCAAGAGGCGCTTAATCAACAGGACTCAAGTAATTCGGAGCAGTTTAAATATGACTTTGCTATGCAGTTATCCAAATATGGTTACTATTCAAAAGCTTTGGATATGATACTGACGATTGATCTGAGCAAACCTGAATTGATCGCTGACTTTGCCGCAATGCGTCTATACCAAGTGGCAAAGCTCGCAGCAGAGTCTCGTAGGGAGCTTGATCTAGGAGTAGAAAGTATCCAACAATATGCAGAATTATCAGCAGAAGATAAAACTATTCCTGATGACTGGGTAGAATTTAGATTATTACAACTGCAATTTTTAAGTGGTAATAGTTCTGTAAATAAGCAAACCATTAATGCTCTAAAAGCAAAGACCGAGGAAAAGTCATTAAAAGATAAAATTAGTTCTTTTTTAAAAGAGGTTAAATTATAGCCACTATGGATTCTTTAATTAAAAAATACTGTTTGGGCTATTAACTCTAGTTCTACTCTCGATTGTACTTTAGCATTAAGGGGTGCTGGTGTAATTATTCTCGCTGGAACCGATACGTTAGGAGCCAGTGGTATGATAGCTGGCTTTTCTTGACATTCTGAATTAGTAGAGCTCAATAGACTGGGCTTGAGTAACTCGCAAGTACTGCAAGCCGCAACTTTTGTCCCCACCAAATGGATGGAGTAAATACCGGTATCATAAAAGAAGGCTCTCGAGCTGATCTATTATTGTAAGAGCACAATCCGTTGTCTGATATTCGTCATACTCGCTCTATCAGCGCTGTTATTGTTAATGGTAAATAGCTTAAAAAATCCCAGCTGGATAAATACTTAGTGAATTAAAGAATGCTAACCAGCAAAGTAAAGAGGTTAGCATTGATAAATATTTGAATTAAAACCCGATGCTCACTCTTTATGTCGAAATTTTGCCCAAGGATTATTTTTTGGATTTGGTTTTTTTCTTTGTTGGCTTTGACTTTTACTCTTATTAGAGTGATTTTTATCAAATTCAGCCGCTTTATTAGAGTTTTGTTCACGAAGTCGTTTAGCATCTTCTAAAGTAAGGATTGCTGGTTCTGCTGGTAGTTGGTCATCAGGAATAATGCGATCTCTCGGCGGCACTTGCTGTTGTTTGTAAGAAGGTGAAGGTAGGTTTTTATACTGATATAAATAAAAGCCTTCCACTTTTTCACGAGCCCACTCGGTTTTTTTTAAGAAATTAACGCTAGATGGAATGCTTGGGTTAGATTTAAAGCAATTTAGATTTAAGTAAGCATGTAGAATCTCATAACCATAATACTCCACAATTTCAGTAACCAACTGCTTGAGGCCAACCCCATTAAGCGGATTGTTTTTGTAGTTTATTTCATGACTCATATAGCTTTTTTGTTTTGCACGAGTGAGGGGATGTAAGTTGTATTGTAGCACCGAATGAGGTGTTCTTTGGAATTTACTAGTGTTATTCATAATACTACAACTATAAGCACTATTATTAGTTGTATATTCTTGACTAAATTAGTCGGAATTGAGATAATTTCACTATAGAAATCCGCTTTTAATTAGTTTTTCTAACTCGAACGACATTTAATTATGAAATTAAGTACAAAAGGCCGTTATGCGGTGACAGCGATGCTTGATTTGGCGCTTCATTCTGGAAGTGGGCCTATTAGTTTGTCTGAAATTTCGGGAAGACAGGATATTTCTTTATCTTATTTGGAGCAGTTGTTTTCTAAGTTGCGTAAAGCCGATTTAGTTGATAGTGTGCGCGGCCCTGGTGGCGGTTACGAACTTAAACGCCCCGCCAAACAGATTTCTGTAGCTGAGGTTGTGTTGGCGGTGAACGAGCCCTTAACCGCGACACGATGTAATGGAAAAGGCGGTTGCCAAGATGGTGATTTATGTCTTTCACATCAATTATGGGCTGAATTAAGTGACCAGATATATACCTTTTTAAGTGGAATTACTTTAGAACAAGTTATTCAAAGACGTTTTGTTCAGCAAGTAGCGGAGCGTCAAAATCATAAGTTTTTAGACGAAGAGTTAATCGTTTTCGGTTAACGCTTGGTAAATGCAGTGGAGAATACAATGAAATTACCCATCTATCTTGATTATGCCGCAACCACGCCAGTCGATCCGCGTGTTGCCGAGAAGATGGTTCAATACATGAGTGTTGACGGTATTTATGGCAACCCAGCGTCTCGTTCGCATAAATTTGGTTGGGAAGCAGAAGAAGCAGTCGATGAAGCTCGTCAATATGTTGCTGACTTGATCAATGCTGATCCACGCGAAATTGTGTGGACATCGGGTGCGACCGAATCAGATAACTTGGCCATCAAGGGTGCTGCACATTTTTACAACAAAAAAGGTAAGCACATTATTACCGTTAAAACCGAGCACAAAGCAGTTTTAGATACGGCTCGTCAACTTGAGCGCGAAGGTTATGATGTCACTTATATGGATGTGCAAAGCGATGGTTTGCTTGATTTGAAAGCACTTGAAGCGGCCATGCGTGACGATACAGTTTTGGTTAGCGTCATGCACGTTAATAATGAAACGGGCGTAGTACAAGATATTGATGCTATTGGTGAAATGTGTCGCGCACGTAAGATTATTTTCCATGTTGACGCTGCTCAATCTGCAGGCAAGTTACCGATTGATGTAGAGCAAACTAAAGTCGATTTAATGTCAATTTCAGCGCACAAAATGTATGGGCCTAAAGGTATTGGTGCTTTGTATGTGCGTCGCAAACCACGTGTACGTATTGAAGCACAAATGCACGGTGGTGGTCACGAGCGTGGTATGCGTTCAGGTACATTAGCGACCCATCAAATTGTGGGTATGGGCGAAGCTGCTCGTATAGCTAAAGCTGATATGGCTACTGACAATGCGCGAATTATTAAGTTGCGTGAGCGTTTATGGAATGGCGTAAAAGATATGGAAGAGGTTTATTTGAATGGTCATGCTGATCAGCGCGTAGCAGGGATTACGAACATCAGCTTTAACTTTGTTGAAGGTGAGTCTTTGATCATGGCGTTAAAAGACTTAGCGGTATCTTCTGGCTCTGCTTGTACTTCAGCGAGTTTAGAACCGTCTTATGTTTTACGTGCTTTAGGTTTAAATGATGAATTGGCGCATAGCTCTATTCGTTTTTCTATTGGTCGTTTTACCAATGAAGAAGATGTGGATTATGCCATAGAAAAAGTGCGCGACGGTATTGCGCGCTTACGTGAATTATCACCGCTTTGGGAAATGTTCAAAGATGGTGTGGATTTGTCGAAAGTCCAATGGACAGCGCACTAGTGTGTTAACGATAAATTGAATTCGGCAAAATAGATTGAAATAAGCGGAGAAATATCATGGCTTATAGTGAAAAAGTAATTGACCATTATGAAAATCCACGCAATGTTGGTGCTTTTGAAAAAGACGACGACAGCGTAGGTACTGGCATGGTTGGAGCGCCAGCTTGTGGCGACGTTATGAAGTTGCAAATCAAGGTGAGCGAAGACGGTATCATTGAAGATGCAAAGTTCAAAACTTACGGTTGCGGCTCTGCCATTGCTTCAAGCTCTTTAGTGACTGAGTGGGTAAAAGGCAAATCTATTGATGAAGCCCAAGCCATTAAAAATACTGACATTGCAGAAGAATTGGCCTTGCCGCCTGTTAAGATCCACTGCTCAGTATTGGCTGAAGATGCTATTAAAGCAGCAGTTAATGACTATAAAGAAAAGCGCGGTAAATAATTAAGCACATAAAAGACTAAACAGATGGCTATTACACTATCAGAAGCAGCAGCAGAGCGTGTTAAAACTTTCTTAGCCACTAGAGGCAAAGGATTAGGTTTACGATTAGGCGTTACTACCACAGGTTGTTCGGGATTGGCTTACATTCTTGAGTTTGTTGATGAGCTTAATGAAGATGACGAAACCTACCAAGATAAAGGTGTCACCATCATCGTTGATAAAAAGAGTAAAGTCTATCTAGAGGGCACGCATCTTGAGTTCAAGAAAGAAGGCTTGAATGAAGGGTTTGAATTTACTAATCCGAATGTGAAAGGTGAGTGTGGTTGTGGTGAGAGTTTCACTGTTTAGCTGCTAATTTTGTTTATTACTTTGTTAAATTAAAATTTCGTTGCAGTCGTTTATTAGATATAAACTCCCTAACAAAATTTTAATTTGCCGCGTACTAAAGCAAAATTATCTAGCTATCTTTAATAGCAAAAGCAACATCATTCTTGGAAACAGAGAGTTACTTTGAATTATTTTGAGTTATTCGGCCTTGAGCCGAATTTTTTCATTAACGAAGCTGAGTTATCGTCAAAGTTACGGGCTTTATTAAATGCTAGTCATCCTGATCGCTTTGCAAGCTCAGGCAGTCAGCAGCAAATGATTGCTATGCAAAAAACAACCCAACTTAACGATGCTTTTGCTGTTTTGAAACATCCAGTGCGTCGAGCGCAATATTTATTAGAGCTGAAAACGGGTATCGATGCTACTAAAGAAGTAACTGTTAAAGATCCAATGTTTCTGATGCAGCAACTTGAACTTCGTGAGCAACTGGAAACCATCATTGAACAAAAAAACGTTTCGGATTTAATTAACTTTTCTGACAACATTGAGTTAATGGCTGATAGTCAGCGTGATGAGCTTGCTCAGGAGTTTGAACAAGTTGAATGGAATACTCAATCAATACAAACTGCTATTTATAAGTTACAATTCTTATATAAGACTTTAGCGGATATAGAAGCCGCTGAAGATAAATTACTCGATTAGTCATAAATCACTCAACTAAAAGTTAAAACATAGCATGGCATTACTACAGATCGCAGAGCCTGGACAAAGCACTAAGCCACATGAGCATAAATTAGCTGCGGGTATTGATTTAGGAACCACTAATTCATTAATTGCTACAGTGCGCAGTGGCGTTGCTGAAACTATTGCTAATCTGGAAGGGCAGCATTTGTTACCGTCGATAGTGCATTATGCTAAAGATGGCACGATTAGTGTTGGTCATTCGGCTAAATTGTTTCAATGTTCAGATGCAAGAAATACCATTAGTTCGGTGAAAAGATTGATGGGACGTGGTTTAGCTGATGTTAAGAAAATTAAAGAGTTTAGTGCTAATCAATTAACTGCTTCGGGAATGGGCATGCCAGCGGTTGTTACCGATAACGGTATCAAAAACCCTGTTGAAGTTTCCAGTGAAATTTTAAGAACGCTTGCCAATAGAGCTGAGCAGGCTCTAGGCGGTGATTTAACTGGTGTAGTCATTACGGTTCCAGCTTATTTTGATGAAGCACAACGCCAGGCAACTAAAGATGCTGCTGAGTTAGCTGGTTTAAATGTTTTACGCCTGCTGAGCGAGCCCACGGCAGCTGCCGTAGCTTATGGCTTAGATACTGGTAAAGAGGGCGTTCATGCCATCTTTGATTTGGGTGGCGGAACTTTTGATATCTCAATTTTACGTCTTGAAAAAGGTGTCTTTGAAGTATTAGCTACTGGTGGAGATAGTGCGTTAGGCGGTGACGATTTTGATCGAGCAATTGCGGGTTATTTGGTTGAGCAGACTCATATCACTGCAGATGATCATCAAGCTCGGCAAATGGCTATGTTGAAAGCTCGTGAAATCAAAGAAAAGTTAACCGATGCTGAAATCATTGATGTTGATTTTTATCATTGGAAAGGTCAAATAACAAGGCAACTGATTGAGGAGTTAATTTCTCCTATTGTTGATAAGGCGCTTTTGGCATGTCGCAGAACTTTACGTGATGCAGGTTTGAAAACTGCTGATATACAAGATGTGGTCATGGTTGGAGGCTCTACACGAGTGCCTCTTGTGCGTCAAAAGGTTGCAGATTTTTTTGGCAAACCACCATTAGCCGATATTGACCCAGATAAGGTGGTTGCGATAGGTGCTGCGATTCAAGCCAATGTTTTAGCGGGCAATAAATCTGATAACGAAATGTTGCTGTTGGATGTTATTCCATTGTCACTAGGCGTTGAAACTATGGGTGGTTTGGTTGAAAAAATCATTCCGCGTAACACGCCAATTCCAATTGCTCGTGCGCAGGAATTTACTACCTTTAAAGATGGACAAACAGCTATGGCCATTCATGTATTGCAAGGCGAACGTGAATTGGTTGATGATTGTCGTTCATTAGCGCGTTTTGAGTTGCGCGGAATTCCGCCTATGGTAGCGGGTGCTGCGCGTATTAAGGTGACTTATCAAGTGGACGCTGATGGCTTATTACAAGTTGCGGCTGAAGAAACGACTACGGGTGTTAAAGCCAATATTCAAGTTAAACCCTCTTATGGGTTAACCGATGAGCAAATTACCAGTATGCTGAAAAGCTCTGTGGAAAGTGCAAAGCAGGATATTCAGGCTCGTATGTTAAGAGAACAACAAGTTGAAGCAGCCAGAGTAATTGAGGCGATTAAAGCGGCATTACAAGAAAATGGTCAAGAGTTGTTGACCGCTGATGAAATACATGCCATTGAATCTGCTATTGAGCAACTTGAAATTATTGCTCAAAGCACCGATATACAAGCTATTGAGCAGGCTATTAAAGTAGTTGATAACAATACTCAAGAGTTTGCTAATAGAAGAATGGATGCCAGTATTGCTAAAGCGTTAGTAGGGCATCAAGTAGAATCATTAGATGATGTTGTTGAATAATCCACGTGATGAAACAACCAATATAATCCAAAGCTGGAAAAATAAATGCCAAAAGTTATATTTTTGCCGAATGAAGAGTTATGTCCTGACGGCGCTGTAGTTGAAGCCGAAGAAGGGCAAACTATCCTTGAGGCTGCCAAAGCGCATGATATTGAAATTGAACATGCCTGTGAAATGTCTTGTGCTTGCACAACTTGTCACGTCATTGTGCGAGAAGGTTTTGATTCATTAGAAGAAAGTGATGAATTAGAAGATGATATGCTGGATAAAGCTTGGGGGTTAGAGCCTGAGTCGCGTTTAAGTTGTCAGGCTCGACTTGCTGATGAAGACTTGGTGGTTGAGATTCCTAAATATACGCTTAATCATGCTAAGGAAAACCATTAAAACCTAACTATCGTCGGCTAGTCTTTGTTATTTTGTCATTATTCTTCGTCATTTATTTATTATAAACTCAATCAGAATAATTAACAAAATGCCTCGACTAGCTCTAGCAAGTCAGTTTTTGCTGTGAATGATGTATTTTTTATCGAAGTGCCGTTAGATAAAACGGAATGCAATGGACAGATTCTTTAGATATTGTAATTGAGCTTTATGGCGTTCATTCCGAAGTTGAACCGAAAAAGTTTAATTTTATGGATTTAAGAAGCATGGTATTACGGCTTGAAAAGTTTAATTCTGATACAGAACCTTTCGGTGAGAGAATCTAAGAAGCAATTCAAATAGCTTGGATCGAAGATATTGAGTGGCGGTTGTTAGCGTTAAAAAAGCACAATAATTTGTTAATTTGGGCTTGTATTTTCTGCTGAAAACAGTATTATACACGCCTCAGCGAGATTGACCCTCGCAGGCAGAGATGCTTTATAAATCAATGGGTTGCTAGCTCAGTCGGTAGAGCAGTTGACTTTTAATCAATTGGTCACAGGTTCGATTCCTGTGCAACCCACCATATTAATCTGTAAAGAGCAAAAGCCGTTAAGCGATTAACGGCTTTTTTGTTCCTTGAATTTGTAAAAATAATGGCGATTTAGGCTTGAGTTTCTGTCGTAAATCGGTATCATACGCGCCAGCAAACTTGGTCAAGCCAATTTAGCTTTTGGGTTGCTAGCTCAGTCGGTAGAGCAGTTGACTTTTAATCAATTGGTCACAGGTTCGATTCCTGTGCAACCCACCATATTTTCTTTCAATAAAAGAAAGACGAAAAGCCACTTCTGTGAAGTGGCTT
>JABXIQ010000014.1 GCA_013373015.1 Kangiellaceae bacterium | reverse complement strand
AGCTTTCGCGTCAGATTTACAGTCTGATCCCTTTGGCCGCTCGGGAACCCCTCCAGGATTTGAACATTCATGCTTGCTCAAAAGAGCGCGCATAATGCCAATTTGTACTGGAAAATGCAAGCATAAAAATCGCATTACTTGCATATAAGTTCTTGTATTGGCGTTTACAAGAAAAATAAGGGGCTGCTGTTGCAACCCCTAAGAATAATGGTGCCGACTGCCGGAATCGAACTGGCGACCTACTGATTACAAGTCAGTTGCTCTACCTACTGAGCTAAGTCGGCTTTAACACATAGCCAGGGGCTATCGGTTAAGTGGCGGCAATTTTAGCGATCTGGATTTCGTTTGGCAATGCTTTTTTTGCTTTTTTTGTCCAGTTTTATTATTTTCGCTTTTTTCTTAAACAATTTGCTCAAAAAGCATCAACCTAAAAGGGCTTCAAAGCACTACAGCAAGCAAATAACTCACTTTTGTAAAGACCAAAAGTAAAGCCCCTGTAAAACTAAGTCATCCTCAAAATGTAAAACATGAGCTTGCGCAGATTGTGCTTTCTTATGTTCAATTAACTGCATCAACTGGTGTCCATCTCCGCCAGTAAAATACACCCTATCAATGGCATAAACATCTAGCATTCGCTCCACACTCACTTGAATATATGCTTGACTGGCTTGTAAACAGCCTAACTCAACAGCTTGCACCGTATTATGGCCTAACCATTGTTGTTCACTTGCTTCACGCTGATCCAAGCTTGCACTCCATGCAATACGTCCAGTTTTGCCCAACAATGCTTTTTGCATTAGGTTATGGCCAGGTACAATGTGCCCGCCCAAGTGCAGCCCTTGATTATTCACCATATCTAAAGTAATGGCCGTTCCAGCATCTAAGACGGCAAAACTACTCGACATGATAATTTCAGGCTTTTCAAAGCAAGCAATCATCACCAACCAGCGATCCACCCCAAGCGCCAATGGCTTGTCATAACTATTGATTAAAACTCGTTGTGGATCCGATTGACTGTGATACCGTTCTTGCGAATGAGCAAAATGAGGTCTGACGCCTAAAACCTCATTGCACCAATCACAGACTTGTTGCTTGGTTTTATCGCTGGCTACACTGCTGATCAGAACCTGCTCGATGGAATAAGGTGAGAATTGTGAAAACTGTTCGAGCCAATGATGTTCATCATGCTGCAAATTATCCCAACTACCCTCTTCTATCCATTGAGTAGCTTTATCGGTGTGAGTTAGCGCCCACTTGCAGCGACTATTTCCCATATCCATCAATAAGATCATGCTATAGGTTTCCTGTAACTCTTATCTCTATCATCAATCATTCTTGTCAGCGCTATTCGCGTAAACGCAAACTTACTTCACCCGCGTAAATGGGCTTAATACCTTTGCCGGTTTGCAATAAAAAGGCTCCCGTCGCGTCAACCCCTGCTCCGATACCTTTAATATCCTTGTCGGCCTGAAGAATTACAACCTTTTTATCCATGCACTCGTCTTTTTGCTGCCACTCATCCAAAAAGCCAGCAAAGCCATAAGCTTCAAAGGTTTGCAGGTAGTTTTCTAATTCTGTTAAACATGCTATCAAAATCTGTTGTCGTGACTTTTTCGGCAATGCTTGTTGCTCAAAAATATCATTCACATTACACCATTGTTGCTCAATGGCTTGTGCGGCCTGAGGGTGCATATCAATATTCAAACCAACACCAATAATTACTTGTAAACCACCCACTGCGTCACCCGACAGCTCAATTAAAATGCCCCCCACTTTTTTACCATGATATCGAATATCATTGGGCCACTTTAATTCAATGCCTTGGATGTCTAATTTGGTCAATGCATTAGCTACTGCCAAACCAACCACTAAACTCAAGCCACCCAGCTGTTGTACTGGCATGTGTGTTTGCCAACCTAATGACCAATATAGATTGCTTGCCAATGGCGACACCCACTGACGACCACGGCGGCCACGACCTGCAGATTGATACTCCGCGGTGACCACTTTATGATGAGCAAAGTTTTGACCTTTTAATTGTTGATTCGTCGAATCGGTAGTCAATAATACCTGACAGTCAAAATTAGTATCGCGGTTCAATGCCTCGTGATCTAATAAAGATAGAGGTTTAGCAAGACGATAGCCTTTTCGAGTGACAGACTCGATATCCAGACCCAATTCTTGTAGCTGTTGCATCAACTTCCATATATATGCACGACTCACCGATAAGTGTTCAGCTATGCCTTGACCCGAGTGAAATTCACCATCAGCTAACAAACTTAACACTTGTTGTAGTTGATTATCTTTATGCTCTGACATCGATGATACTCATGGTAGGCTAAAATAAATCTTGTTCGCCAATAATCCATACTTCAGGCTCTAGCGTAACAGCAAATTTATTAAACACAGTTTGTTGAACATGTTTTGCAAGCTCAAGTAACTGTCTGCCAGTGGCTTTGCCATGATTAACTAACACCAACGCTTGTTTATCATGCACTCCAGCATCACCTTGTCGATAACCTTTTAAGCCAGCGTGTTCAATTAACCAACCAGCGGCTAACTTAACTTCAAATTGTGATATCGGATAAGCTACCATGTTAGGATATTGATCTTTTAAAGAATCAAATTGCTCACATGAGACAACTGGGTTTTTGAAAAAAGAGCCAGCATTGCCCAGCACTTGTGGATCAGGAAGTTTACTTGAGCGAATGCGTACCACAGCATTGCTGACATCTTGTGCTGTAGGATTATCAAGCTCGGATAATTCTTGTTGAATCGCACCATAATCAAGCTGAAGCTCTTGCGAAGCCTTTTGCAAACGCAACGTCACAAAACTTATGACATATTGACCACGCAATTGATTCTTGAAAATACTATCACGATAAGCAAACTGACAATCCGCATGGTTAAACGTTTTTACCTGTCCTGTTTGTAAGTTGACAGCACGTAATTCTACAAATAGATCTTTAAGCTCAACGCCATAAGCGCCAATATTTTGAATCGGCGAAGCACCTACATTGCCAGGGATCAAAGATAAATTCTCTAAACCAGAATAACCCTGCTCAAGTGAATCCAAAACCAGCTGATGCCAATTAACGCCAGCACCTGCAGTGACTAAAACCTCATCGTCTTTTTCTTGATAACAAATACCTAGAATATCTGCCTGCAAAAAAGTTTTGTTGATATGATCTAGTAACAACAGATTGCTTCCGCCGCCAAGTACAAATAATTCCTCATGACACAACGGCTTATCACAAGCATTGTTTTGCTTAATCCAATTTTGTAGTTCTTGCTCAGAGTGCACCTGCACAAAATTATTAGCAGTCGCCTCTACACCAAAGGTGTTAAATTGTTTTAAAGAGATAGAAGATTGATTCACTTTAAGTATCTATTTTCATGATCAAATTATTGAGTAAAAATATCGGTGATTTGCCCATCGCAGGACTGAACCTCAACAGTTACTCTGCCTCGTCCAGAAAGCCAACAATCATCAAAGATAGAGCAATAGCACACCGAAATTTCAATATTATCGGTAACGGATTGAATTTGTTGTATCAGATTAGTATCGGTTAACTCCACCATGTTGCGACTTTCTTGCACTGCAAGAACCGCTTTATTGGTAGAAGAATATACGGAAGGGATACTTCTTTGCTCACCGAGCATAGTTTGAAAAGCCTTTGACCAGTTTGGCATAGCTTTACCATCAACCGCGACTTCTAATTGCTTGATTATCGCAGGGCCAACACCTTTATTGATAATGGTAAAACCATATTTTTCACCCTGAATAGAGTAGCGCCCTACTTCTACATAAGGCCATACCGATGCAGCTCTTTGATCGCTCGCTACCTTTGCTTGATAGGCGCCAATAATTAGCGCAACCACACCAATAAAGACCGCGGACAAGGCTGTGATCATTTCTGGATCTTTCCACCAACCTTTTTTCTGCATAGCCACTCATAACACAACAACATGATGGCATTGTACCAAAAGCTTCTCGAATTACTATCACTTCGGCTAAAGCATAAAAAAACACCAACTCGCGTTAATAACAAGTTGGTGTTAAGGGTTGTGAAAGTGAGAGAGTCAGTGAGGGGTAGTCACCGAAATCATTTTGCCATTAAGCGTCTGGGGCGCATTGAGTGACAAACATCAATGCTTATAACGGCTCAAATGATTACTTTTCACATAAATTAGACGCCACTGTTTAGTAAATCGTTACACTTATCGAGCATTATCCATTACAAGTTATTTGCACAAACTCATAATTTAGGTTATTTGTAGGGTCTAACATTAATGGGGATAATTATGAACAAATCACTCCTACAGGCGATATTTACACTCTCAGCTAGCACTTTATTTGCTAGCAACAGCTTAGCTCAAGACACATGGCTGCATTGTGGCAATCTGATAGATACCAGCGCAGGTAAAGTGCTTGATGATCGTTATATTCAAGTTTCGGGAAAACTCATCAAGCAGGTAACCAGTCAAAAACCTGAAGGCGTAGAACCCGTTGATTTAAGTCAAATGACTTGTTTGCCCGGCTTGATGGATATGCATGTTCACCTTGATGGCGAAATGAATCCTAAAGCTTACGTAGAAGAATTCACTTTAAATGCTGCTGATTTTGCTTTTCGCGCTCAAGAGTACGCGCGCAGAACCTTGATGGCAGGCTTCACCACTGTTCGCAATCCTGGCGACTCTTATAACGTCACCATTTCTTTGCGCAATGCAATAAATCAAGGTTGGGTAGACGGGCCTAGAATTTTCTCCGCGGGTAAATCACTTGCCACTACAGGTGGTCATGCCGATCCAACTAATGGCACTAACGCACACCTCATGGGCGACCCAGGGCCAAAACAAGGCGTGGTCAATAGTGTTGATGATGCAAAAAAAGCAGTCCGTCAACGTTATAAAGAAGGAGCTGACTTCATTAAAATAACCGCTACTGGCGGCGTGTTAAGCCTAGCTAAAAGTGGACAAAACCCGCAATTTACCGAGCAAGAGCTTAAAGCGGTTATTGATACCGCAAAAGATTATGGTATGCATGTCGCTGCCCATGCCCATGGCAAGGAAGGTATGTTACGAGCGGTTAATGCAGGCATTACTACGATTGAGCATGGAACTTATATGGACAAAGAAGTCATGCAAGCTATGAAAAAGAATGGTACTTATCTTGTGCCAACCATTATTGCTGGTAAGTTTGTTGCAGAAAAAGCTGAGGTTGATGATTTCTTTCCTGTAATTGTCCGCCCAAAGGCCCGTGCAGTAGGCCCACAAATCCAAAAGACTTTTGCCGAAGCTTATAAATTCGGTGTGCCAATCGCTTTCGGCACCGATAGCGGTGTTTCAGGTCATGGAGATAATGCCAAAGAATTTGAGTATATGGTTGAAGCTGGCATGCCTACTATGAAAGCTATACAAAGTGCTACTATAACAACGGCCAAGATTCTTGATCAAGAAAAATTAGGGCAAGTAAAAGAGCAATATTTTGCGGATATAATTGCTGTTGCAGGTAATCCCATTGAAAATATCAAACTACTACAAGATGTACAGTTTGTCATGAAAGATGGAAAAATCTATAAACAATAAATTTTTTGTAAACAAAAAAGCCAGCAAACGCTGGCTTTTTTATGCAATTAACAATCTAGGTAATAGATGGCCATAACCAAGCAAATGTTCCAGCCGTCACACCAGCATAGATTACAGCATCAATCAAAAATCGTATGCAGTTACTCCAAGGATGTCCGTACCAAATGCTATAAGGAATCTCACCCATGCCATACGCTATAAATGCCAACACAAATACAAATCGAAAAATATTCATATACTCTATGCCAGCAGGAAACGCTAAACTAGAAACATAGGCGATAAGAAAAGAAACTAAAGCAAAAAACAGAAACTGCTGAACTAACAGCTTACCCATTGGCGGCATACCATTTGGGAAAACACTGATCATAGCAATCGGGCCTTTCTTAAACCTTTCCTGCATTTCAGGCTTACCCATATCACTCATATCCGCACAATGCGGTAAATGATATAAGCCTGGTGCCGGATTTTTAGCACCCAAAGCCTCGGAAACATCATCCTCGTTAGCAAGCTTTTTATAATCTGCATTATGATACTTAAACGCCATATGGATTAAAGCACTTGCAATCCAGCAGAACAACCCCGTTAATAATATAACTAACCACAAATCTAATACCGAAACTGACATAAACTATCCCCCACTGGTAAATTAACTATTTGAATATAAAACAGTTATCAATAAATAGGAAGCAAAGAAAAGGCCTCATAAGAGGCCTTGTACTATCGGTAATAACGTCGTGATGCAAACAAAAAAAAAGGCCACCCGATGGGTAGCCTTTCTTTTATATAAGCGCTTGGCGATGACCTACTCTCACATGGGGAAGCCCCACACTACCATCGGCGATGAGTCGTTTCACTTCTGAGTTCGGGAAGGATTCAGGTGGTTCCAACTCTCTATGGTCGCCAAGCATAAAAACGTTGAGTATTTACGCTTGATTGCGTTCAACCAGGTAAAAGCAATTTGAGTATCGAGTTTTGTAAGCTTTTCATCACGAAAGCTTATTAATAACGTTATTTATTGGGTTAACTCAACACCACTTGGGTGTTATATAGTCAAGCCGCACGAGCAATTAGTACAAGTTAGCT
>JABXIQ010000049.1 GCA_013373015.1 Kangiellaceae bacterium | reverse complement strand
GTCCTTGACGCGGAAGCCTTCATTTCCGGTTTCTCTCGCTTCCAGCCATTCCGTGGCCTTCTCCTGTTCGCCGAAATCCTACCGGATTTCACGCATCGTGGGCGACATTGCGAAGGGGCTGACTCAAAGTCTTCACATAACCATAATTACGCGTGCTTGCCTCGAGCACGGGGGCACATCACAATATCCCGAGCTCGTAGTCTGCACTATCGAAAGCACTTGCCGAGATGTCCGAGAAGATGGCGTACAGGATATCGTCGATACGCATCTCGGTGTCGGTTTCATTCTGCACGAACATCACGGTCGCGCCGCTGCCAAAGGCGGTGAGATCGATCATGTCCACGCCGTCGGTGAAGTCGGTCACCGTGTCGATGCCGCTGGTCGTTGAGAAGACGAAGTCATCCGCGGCCCCGCCGCCGGTAAGCGTATCGTTGCCGTCTCCTCCGATGAGGGTATCCTGTGCCAATCCTCCGGTCAGGTCGTCGTTACCCGCACCGCCATCGAGAACGTCGCCATTGGCCAGAGAGGCTGCAGTGGGCGTCGATATCTGTCCCGAGATTAGAACGTCGTTTCCGGAGCCGCCGAAGAGCAGGTCGCTGTCAGCGGACGTATAGTCATCGCCGCCGGTAATCGTGTCGTCCCCGCCTTCTCCATGGAGTTCATCGGTGCCGTTGGAGCCGAAGATCTGGTCACTCCCCTCTCCGCCGCGTGCCGTGTCCGCGCCGTAATCGTCTCCCAAGGCAAAGCTGCCGGACAAGCCGGTGTAGATAATGTCATCCCCGGCGGCACCATCGATGACGTCATCGTTGCGACCGCCTTCGATGAAATCGTCCGCGGCGCCACCGGTGATCGTGTCGTTGCCGGAGCCCCCGAGGAGTTCGTCCCCTCTGGCTTGATAGTTCATGTTCAGCGGCGTCTCGACCTGCCCGGATAGGAGGACGTCATGCCCGGATCCGCCGATCAGGGTGTCGGCGTCCGCTGTTCCCAGATCATCGCCGCCGGTGAGCGTATCGTTTCCGGCGTCTCCGAACAGCAAGTCGCGGCCGTTGGAGCCGTATATCGCGTCATCGCCGTTGCCGCCCTCGGCTGTATCTGCGCCGTAATCGTCACCGGCCTGGGGAACCAGCGATAGACCCGTCCAGATCATGTCGTTGCCACCTCCGCCCGTGATCATATCATCGTTGCGGCCGCCCTCGATCACGTCGTCGGCCAGTCCCCCGTTGATCGTGTCGTCTCCCTCACCGCCGTACATCGCGTCACCGTGGGTCTGGTAGACAGCATTGATCGGAGCCTCGACCTGACCGGACGAGATCTCGTCGCGCCCCGCCCCGCCGAAGAGCGTATCGCGATCTGCCGTCGCGCCATCGTCTCCGCCGGTTATCGTGTCATGGCCGGCATCCCCGGAGATCCAGTTTCGTCCATTCGACCCGTAGATGGCATCATCACCGTCGCCGCCCCAGGCAAAGCCGTTGCCGAGATCATCGCCGAACGTGGCAACCGTCGCGAGGCCGAGCCAGATCCGGTCATCGCCCGCGCCACCATCGATACTGTCGTCTCCGGAACCGCCTTCGATCGAATCTTCCGCCATGCCGCCGAGGATCGTATCGTTGCCGGCCTCACCCAGCAGGATGTCTCCGTTCATCCGCGTCAGATATGTCGGCGCCTGTGACTGCCCGGAGTCCAGAATGTCGTTACCATCCCCCCCGACGATCGTGTCGGTAGTGGCCGTATCGCCCTCGTCGCCGCCGTTCAGCTTGTCGTATCCGGCGCCACCGTCGAGGCTGTCCGCACCATCAGACCCGTAGAGCGTGTCGTATCCCGCATTACCGAACACGGTGTCGTTGCCGGTTGTGCGTGTCCAGCGCTCCCCTCCGAAGAGCAGGTCGTTGTCGTCGCCGCCTTCGATCAGGTCAGCGCCCTCCCCTCCGAAGATCTGGTCGGTTCCGGTTCCGCCGAACAGCGTATCTTCGCCGCCGTAACTTCGGATCTGGTCATTGCCACCTGCGCCGTCGATCCAGTCGCCGAAGGCCGTTCCCTCGACCTGTTCGTCGGCATCGCTGCCGTTGAAAACCTGGGTGAGGCTCACCGAGATCGTGCCTGTAACGACCGCGGTGCCATCCGAGAGGGCGTAACTCAGCGTGTCGGCGCCCAGATAGCCGGGGGTCGGCGTGTAGATCACCACATCGTCACCGGGATCCGACGTGCCCCGCCTGTCGATCGTGGCCCCCCCGTGTGCGCCATCGCTCACCGACACGATCCTCAACGGATCGCCGTCGACATCCGTATCATTTGCCAACACATCGATGATCACCGGATCATCGCTGATCCTCACCCCGTTGTCAGGCCCGGCAACCGGGGCATCGTTTACCCCGTTTACGATCAGCGTGACGTTTGCCGATGCCGTATCGACGCCATCGCTGAGTGTGTAGGAGAAGCTGTCCGAGCCAACCTCACCGACATCGAGGTACTCGAATGCCCCGGCAGGGTCATAGGTGAAGGTTCCGTCGCCATTGTCGGTGACCACACCCTGCGTTGCGCCGGTGTCGATCCCGATCACCTCCAGCGGATCGCCGTCAGGATCGCTGTCATTCGCCAGAAGCTCGTCGAACCCGATCGTCTTGGCGTAGTTTTCGTTCATCGCCAGATGGTTGTATGCGGTCCCATCGGCGTTCAGCTGCCGCATCATGACGCGGCGCTCGGAGAGATCGGTTGCATCTGGTCCGCTGTATGATGCCATAAAACCGCCATCCGAAAGTGCGGTCAGCGCGGGTTGCCTGATATAGCCGAGAGATCTTTCGTTGACTGAGAACTCCGCGACGGTTTCGTTTCCGGCCGCGTCAAAAATACGGGCCTGTACCTCGCCTGCCCGAAGCGTGCTCGACAAATCCGGAGTCTGCCAGGCGACCACAAAGTCACCGCCCGCCAGTCCCACGACAGCAGGAGATGTCTGCAGCCCTTCCGTAGACTGGTTCGCCAGAAACTCCGAGCTGACCGCGTTTCCCAGGTCGTCGAAAATCCGCGCTTTCACAGCCCCTTCAGAGGTGTCGTCCACGCCATCGTCGCTGTACCAGCTGATGACGAATCCCCCGCCTGCCAGGGCAGAGATGGCTGGATCTCGTTGTGTCCGATAGGTCCGCTCATTGACCAGGAATTCCGGGACGATCTCGTTGCCGAGCGGATCAAAGATCCGCGCCTTGATACCATATTGGCTGGTATCGTCTTCACCGTCATAGCTTTGCCAGGTCACCACGAAATTGCCGTTTGGCAAGGTGGCTACATCTGCCTCGACCTGGTATGAGAGCATCTTCTCGTTGACGAGAAATTCCGAGGCGACCTCGTTTCGGCTTGCATCAAAGATGCGCGCCTTGATCCCCCAGACGGACTCGTCGTCTTGGCCGTCCATGCTTTCCCAGACAATTACGAACCCTCCCCCTGGCAGAGGCGAGACTGCAGGGAGCTGCTGCCTGTGGGTGGTCGCTTCGTTGACGAGAAATTCTGAGATAACCTCGTTACCCCGACTGTCAAAGGCTCGTGCCTTCACGCCGTAGCTTGAAGTATCGTCGTGACCGTCATCGCTCGTCCACGTGACGATGAAGCCCCCGCCCTCGAGAGCCGTAACGTCGGCGGTCGTCTGCGTCGACCATGTCCGCTCGTTCACCAGGAACTCGGAGACGAGCTCGTTTCCCACAGCATCGAAGATCCGGGCCTTGATCCCTGAAAGCGATGTGTCCTGCTGCTGATCCGAGCTTTCCCAGATCACGACGATTTCGCCGCCGGCCAGTTCCGTGCTGGACCAATTCAGGTTCACGTTTGCCTGCTGATTGACGACGAGTTCTCTCGGTAGGGTTCGATCGAGCAGGTCGTCGGTTGCCGTTGGAGGGGTGTTCATGACCGCAGTGGCCGATACAAGTTGATCCATGGTGCGAGCCCTTCGCTCTGCGGCGGCGCGGAATCAGGAAAACCGCGGCACCTCGCCGATTTCAGATGCTGGAACCTCGTCCAAAATGCATTGATGCATATCATGATGTGACAAAAACGGCGGGCTCCAGCGTCGCCGTTTGCTCCTCCATAATTGCTGCCGACCCTACTCAATGATTGCGACAGCCTCCCCACACGCAATCTGCAGGAGATCATGAGAGGGGGCAATCGAGCATTGCCTGCCGGCAACTGATCCGGCGGGGACCTGCACAAAGTGCCTGACAGGAAGGCAGTTGAGGGGACCGCAGGACACGCGGCGATTAATTAAGGCCACTTATCCGATGACAGCCTTGAAGACCGCTGCACTTCTGGTAGAGCAACAGTCAGAGATTGCAGTTATCGAACGTGGTCTTCGCCGACCCAAAAAGGCCATCAAAGTGCTGATTGAAAAGGGTTTAATGAGGTCCACCCGGGATTTTCACAAGAGGTTCACGGGTGTCCGCTCCGGGTCGGCGCTTCAGGATGCAACCGTTCCGGATTACCTGCTTCATCTTTCAGATGAGCTCATCAGAACGACGACCACAATCTGACATGACGAAAGAAACTCAATGAAGATCGCAGTCGCAGGCCTGGGCTACGTGGGGCTCTCGAACGCCGTTCTCTTGGCGCAGAACCACCCGGTCACGGCGCTGGACGTGTCGGAGGAGCGGGTCGCGCTGGTCAATGACCGCAAGAGCCC
>JABXIQ010000029.1 GCA_013373015.1 Kangiellaceae bacterium | reverse complement strand
GGTTGGTGAAACCATGATCGTATTGATGGCGACGGGTAACACTCCAATTATGGATATGAATATTTTCGAAGGTATGCGTACTTTATCAGCCAATATCGCGGTGGAAATGCCTGAATCTGAGCTGGGTTCAACTCACTATCGTGTCTTGTTCTTAGCGGCATTCGTATTGTTCTTATTTACTTTCGTTTTCAACACTATCGCGGAAGTCGTTCGTCAACGTCTTCGTAATAAATACGGTTCGCTTTAGAGCGCATTTGGAGAGAGCACGAGATGAGTAAAAAATTCTTTCAAAGCGGACAGCACTGGGTTTGGCTGAATGCCGGAGCTATCAGTCTTTCTATCTTGATGGTGGTGGGTTTGTTGTTGTTGATTGCCGTGCGTGGTTTGAGCCACTTTTGGCCAGCAGAGGTTAAAACCTTTAACATCAATGAAAATGGCCAAGCTCAAGTAATTATGGGTGAAATTCATGGTCATGAAAAAGATATTCAAGATGGTTTGGATCGTGAGCAATATTTGATCAAAACCGGTAACCGTGACGTGTACGGGATTGATTTCCGATGGTTAGACCTTAAAAACTTGCAGTCCACTGATACTAATCAAGACGTTGTGGTAGTTGAACGTCGTGAGTGGGGCAATATTTATGGCTTTATTGGTAAGGTTAACCAAAATGGTCAAGTCCTTACGGGGCAAGGTGCGGCTGAAGCATTAGAGCAAATTATTGACCGCGCTAATGATTTACATCATGACATTCGTGCTATTGAAAAAGATGATATTGGTGCGATTAACTATGATTTAGAGCAGTTACGACTCGAGCAGCGTCGTTTAGAGTTGAAAAATAAGCTGACTGATGAAGCTATGGCCGAACTGGATCAGCAACGTGCCGATCTAAATCAGCAATTTTTGGACTATCAAGCGGAATTGCAAGAGTTGTACGCGCAGGTTAAGCGTGATAGCGCTGAATTCACTTTGGTTGGCGGCGAAACGATTACCATGAATGCGTCAAATTTAGTGCGAGCATTTCAACCAAATCAGATGGGCTTTTTTGCCAAAATTGGCCATTATTTCTCAAAGCTAGGCGAGTTCATTTTTGATGAGCCGCGTGAAGCAAACACCGAAGGTGGTGTTTTCCCAGCAATTTTTGGCACTGTATTGATGGTCCTATTAATGGCTATAGTTGTGACGCCTTTGGGTGTCATCGCGGCGGTTTATATGCGTGAATATGCTAAGCAAGGGCCATTAACTCGCACCATTCGTATTGCGGTAAACAACTTGGCAGGTGTACCTTCAATTGTATACGGTGTTTTTGGCTTAGGGTTTTTCGTGTATTTCCTCGGTGGTTCCATTGATGATTTATTCTACCCAGAAGTTAAGCCTTCGCCGATGTTTGGTACGCCAGGATTAATCTGGGCATCCTTAACTTTAGCGTTATTAACTTTGCCAGTAGTTATCGTTTCTACTGAAGAAGGTTTAGCGCGAATTCCAAAATCAATTCGTGAAGGCAGTTTGGCACTGGGTGCCACTAAGTTTGAAACCTTATGGAAAACTGTTTTGCCAATGGCTAGCCCAGCGATGATGACTGGTTTGATCTTAGCCGTTGCGCGCGCGGCGGGTGAGGTTGCACCATTAATGTTAGTAGGCGTTGTGAAGTTAGCACCGACGCTTCCATTGGATGGCAACGCTCCTTTCCTACATTTAGAGCGTAAGTTTATGCACTTAGGGTTCCATATCTACGATGTAGGCTTCCAAAGTCCAAATGTTGAAGCTGCTCGTCCATTAGTGTACGCCACAGCATTGTTATTGGTGTTAATTATTATTTTATTGAATATTGCGGCTATTAAAATCCGTAATAACTTACGCGAAAAGTATAAATCGCTAGAGCATTAATCAACGGTTATAGTGAGTATTGGTGATAAATATGACACAAGTTATTGAGCAAACAAATCAACAGCCTTCGGTGACAGGAAGCAGTAAAGCAGCTAACCCGTTAGCCGATGAGAAAATCGCTATTGAAGTTGAGAAGTTAAATTTATTTTATGGCGATAAACAAGCCTTACATGATATTGATTTGCAGATACCTGAGAAAAAAGTGACGGCGTTTATTGGTCCATCAGGTTGTGGTAAATCAACATTATTACGATGCTTTAACCGCATGAATGATTTGGTGGATATAGCGCGTATTAATGGTGAAATCAAAATGGAGGGTAATAATATTTATCATCCAGGTGTTGATGTGGCTGAGCTTCGCCGCAACGTGGGGATGGTATTTCAAAAGCCTAATCCTTTCCCTAAGTCGATTTATGAAAACGTGGCCTATGGTTTGCGTTTACAAGGCATTAATAAGCGTCGTGTGTTGGACGAAGTGGTTGAGTGGGCATTGAAAGGTGCTGCTTTATGGGATGAGGTAAAAGACCGTTTGCATGATAATGCCTTAGGAATGTCAGGTGGTCAGCAACAGCGCTTATGTATTGCCCGCGCTATTGCTGTCCAGCCTGAGGTTTTATTGCTGGATGAGCCTGCGTCTGCTTTGGATCCTATTTCAACCTTAAAGATTGAAGAACTGATTCATGAGTTGAAATCAGATTATACGATTGTGATTGTAACGCATAATATGCAGCAAGCTGCTCGAGTATCGGATTACACTGCATTTATGTATATGGGTGATATGGTAGAGTTTGATAATACGGATAAAATTTTTACCAATCCTTCGCATAAGAAAACCGAAGATTATATTACTGGTCGTTACGGTTAATAGGCATTAACGCTGCTATAGATTATAGAGGTACTGAAAATGATGGATACAGAGCAATTAGGTCAACATATCTCACAGCAATTTAATGCTGATCTAGAAAATATTCGCGAAGATGTATTGACGATGGGTGGTTTAGTTGAAGAGCAAATCACTTTGGCATTAGATGCTTTGATTGACTTTGATCAAGATAAAGCGGATATAGTTATTTCTAATGATGAAAAAGTGAATAAGCATGAGTTAAAAATTGACGATGTTTGCACTAAAATCTTAGCAAAGCGTCAACCTGCGGCTGGTGATTTGCGTCTGATTGTAACAGTAATTAAAACCATTACTGATTTAGAACGAATTGGTGATGAAGCAGAAAAAATCGCTCGAATGGCTAAAGATATTTGCGCAAATCGAAGTGCAGAATTTGATGGTAAATTACACTATGGTGCATTAAAACATCTTGGTGATCACGTTCGAAATATGTTGCATGGGGCATTAGATGCGTTTGCGCGTATGGATGTTGATGCCGCAGTTGAGGTCGCTAAATTGGACGATCAGGCCGATGACGAATACAATGCAATATCACGTCAATTAATAACTTATATGATGGAAGAGCCGCGTAGAATTTCTGAAGTGCTTGACTACATGTGGTCAGCTCGAGCATTAGAGCGCATTGGCGATCATGCTAATAATATTTGTGAGTATGTGGTCTATTTGGTTCAAGGACATGATGTTCGCCATATGAGCTGGGATGAAATGCAGCGTTTAGCGAAAGAAAGCCGCTAATTGGCGAGTAATGTAAGTTATTTGGGGAACTTATGAGTGCAAAAATATTAATTCTGGAAGATGAGCGTGATATCCGTGAGATGTTAGCTTTTTGTATGCAGCAGGCAGGATACCAGATCGAACAGGCGGCCACAGCGGAGCGAGTATTTGCTTTGCTAAAAGAAGGTTACAAACCCGATCTAATGTTGGTTGATTGGATGTTACCAGGCGCTTCGGGAATTGAGTTTACTAAGAAGCTGAAAAAAGATCCCAATAACCAAACGATTCCAGTGATTATGTTGACTGCGCGAGGCGAAGAAGATGACCGTGTGCAGGGGTTGGAAGCGGGCGCTGATGATTATGTGGTCAAGCCATTCTCTCCACGAGAATTATTAGCACGAGTTCAAGCTGTTTTACGACGCAGTGGTTCAGCCGTTCAAGTCACGGATAAAATGACTTATGGTGAGATCCAAATTGATACTGCAGGTCATCGAGTGTTGGTCAAAGGAGATGAAATTCATCTTGGGCCAACGGAATATAAAATTTTACACTTTTTCTTAAGCCATCCAGAGCGTGTTTTTTCGAGAGGTCAGTTACTTGACTCAGTATGGGGGCAACAAGTTGTGGTCGAAGAGCGCACGGTTGATGTGCATATTCGTCGTTTGCGTAAAGGATTGGCGGAGCATGATGTTGAGCACTATGTTCAAACGGTGCGTGGTTCAGGCTATCGTTTTTCCAATAAGTAGTTAGAAGACCAAGATGCCAACCTTATGGACTAATCGTTATTGGCAAGCAGAGCTATGGACTTTGTTGTTCATCATGCTGGTTGTTGGTTTGATTGGTTCTTTGTTTGAACGAGCAGCTGAGTGTATTGCTCTGATTGTTTTTGTTTACCTTGTATGGAATCTTGTACAACTTTCAAGATTGTATCATTGGTTGGTTAAATCAAAAGCAATCTTTCCACCTTCAGCACCTGGAGTGTGGGGTGAAATCTTCAATCATATTTATAATCTTCAGCGTCGCAATCGCATTGAGAAAAAGAAACTGCAGGAAATCATTTCTGAGTTTCGTGCTTCTACTCGAGCATTAAAAGATGGTGTGCTTATTATCAGCAATCATGGAGAAATACGCTGGTTTAATAAAGCCGCGGAAAGCCTTATTGGTTTAAAGCCTGGTTCGGATATTGGGCAGCGCTTGTTTAATTTGTTACGTCATCCGAACTTTATTGAGTACGAAAAAGTCCGCGATTATGAAAAGCCTCTGATAATTCCATCACCAATTGATGAAAGTCTTATTTTGAATATCCAGATCACGCCATACAATGATGATCAGCGATTGGTCATTATTCGGGATATTACTGAAAAACACCGACTCGAACGAGTCCGTCAAGATTTTGTAGCCAATGTTTCACATGAGTTGCGTACGCCATTAACGGTTATCAGTGGTTATCTTGAAATGCTTGATCCTGAGCTTAACCCAAATCTTGAGTCAGTTGCCAAACCATTAAATATGATGCGTCAACAATCCTTGAATATGGCCCATTTAGTGGATGATTTATTACTATTATCAAAGTTGGACAGTAAGCCCAATGGCAATGGAAAAATTGAAGTTGATATCAATTTGTTACTTGATAGTATTTGTGCTGAAGCTAAAGCATTGAGTGGTGAAAAAGAACAGCAAATATTGTTTCATTCGCACTCCAACGCTAAAATTACTGGCGCAGAAAAGCAGTTGCGCAGCGCTTTTTCAAATCTAATATTTAATGCGGTCCGTTATACGCCTGAACATGGCCAGATCGATATTTATTGGCTGGAAAGTGATACTGATTATATTTTACAAGTAAAGGATAATGGCCCCGGTATTGAAGAGCAGCACATTCCGCGCCTGACCGAGCGTTTTTATAGAGTGGATTCGGGGCGCAATCGCTCGCAAGGTGGCACAGGGTTGGGTTTAGCAATTGTTAAACATGTTATGGAATACCACGATGGTGAGCTTAGAATTAGTAGTTATGTTAGCAAAGGTAGCTGTTTTGCTTGTCATTTTCCGAAGTCTAAACCACTGATTTAGAGTGTTATTTAATTATATTCGTCACCTTTTTGTCATCCCTGCATCAATCGTATCAAACAGCACATTTACATTGTCATAAAAGCGTCATACTCCAGTCACAAGCATTTAATATTTCCATTGCATAATTACCGCGTCTGTTAATTATTAATCTTACTAATTGGAGAATTCAACAATGAATTTATTCAAAAAAGTTGCTCTAGCGGTAGCGGTATCAACTTTCTCTTTAGGCGCATTTGCTGAAGCTAAAGTTGATGAAAACTTAAATGTGTATAAAAAAACAAGTGGTATTTCTGGTAACTTATCATCAGTTGGTTCTGATACTTTGGCTAATTTGATGACTTTATGGGCTGAAGAGTTCAAGCGCCAATATCCAAACGTAAATATTCAAATTCAAGCTGCAGGTTCTTCAACTGCGCCACCAGCATTAACTGAAGGCACTTCAAACTTCGGTCCTATGAGCCGCAAAATGAAGGATAAAGAGTTAGAAGCATTCGAAAAGAAACATGGTTATAAGCCTACACCTGTAGCTGTAGCGATTGATGCTTTAGCTGTATATGTACACAAAGATAACCCAATTGAAGGTTTAACAATTTCTCAAGTTGACGCTATATTCTCTTCTACGCGTAAATGTGGCGCGGAAGGTGATATTGCAGATTGGAGTGAGTTAGGCGTTGATGGTATTGGTGATATCCAGTTATATGGTCGTAACTCAGTATCTGGTACATACGGTTACTTCAAGAAGAAAGCACTTTGTAAAGGTGACTTCAAAAACACTGTAAACGAGCAACCAGGTTCAGCTTCTGTTGTTCAATCTATCAGCTTGTCTAAAAATGGCGTAGGTTATTCTGGTATTGGTTATAAAACTTCTGGTGTTCGTGCTGTACCTTTGACAAAGAAAGATGACAAAGCGTTCGTTGAAGCTACTCCAGAGAATGCAGTTTCTGGTGCATACCCATTAGGTCGTCAATTGTATGTTTATGTGAATAAGCATCCGAACAAACCTCTAGCACCAATTGAAGTTGAATTCTTGAAAATGGTTCTTTCTAAAGTTGGTCAAGAAGTTGTAGTGAAAGATGGCTATATTCCGCTACCTGCACAGGTCGCTGAGAAGCAACTTGAAAAACTAATGAAGTAATTCGTAAAACATTTACCTCTCTATACTTAGAGCCGGCCTTTATGGCCAGTTTTTTTTTCTGAAAATTTGTCGAATGTTTACAGAATATATAGCTAGATAGGCATACAATGGTTTACTATTAAATCAAGGAGAATGCTATGCCTTATTGCTTTGAACAGATTTTCAACGTAAAAATCCGTCAGTATATACGCTATGAATTAGTACTTATCTTATTGTTTTTACTAGTGCTTAGTTTACTGTCTGGTTGTAAAAAGCAGTATTCAAGTGAGCATAAGAGCAGTGCTACAATTCGTTTTCTTGTAGTTGAAAAAAATGCACCAAAACGTATTTTGGTGGTTGATGCCTACACTATTGATCAATGCGTTCGAGGTCAGTCCCTTACTAAAAAGCATCCAGGATACCGTGGCCAACTGTTAAACCATAAGCAATTAAACGGAGATGCTATTTCGCAAGAAGTTGTTATTGATGCTGATAAGCCGATAACTCTAACAGCATCTTTATCACATGTTTATGATGAAGATAATAGTGAAATTTGTTACACCCAGTTCCACCAATTTATGCCTACTGCTAATGGCGAGTTTGAGGTGGAAATTAATCAATATTGCGAAGTAAAGATTTTCGATTTATCAGAAAAAAGCGATAATGATAATACTATTGCACAAGATCCAGATTTGATAAATTGCATTTAATTAATACT
The DNA here is from genome assembly GCA_013373015.1 of Kangiellaceae bacterium. Classification (GTDB taxonomy): domain Bacteria; phylum Pseudomonadota; class Gammaproteobacteria; order Enterobacterales; family Kangiellaceae; genus Kangiella. The sequence goes on along the minus strand of JABXIQ010000029.1, from coordinate 70,033 downwards.
GATCATTCAATCATTCAAAGCATCAAACATCCACTGTTTCAGCAATATGCCGTTAAGGTAGATATGAAACGTGATGATTTGCTGCATCCGATAATTTCAGGCAATAAAGGCCGAAAATTAAAATACTTGTTGCAGGATGCTAAACAAAAAAGTTGTGATACGTTAGTGTCGATGGGTGGAAACTGGTCAAATCATTTGCATGCGCTTGCTTATGCTGGCAAAGAGCTCGGTTTCAAAACTATTGGTTATGTGCGAGCTCATCCTGAGCAACCGCTAACTTCAACCTTAGATGACTGTATTCAATGGGGAATGCAGTTGAAGTTTTTTAACCGTCAAGATTATACTCAACTACGTCAAGATAATCACTGGCGATCTAAACAATCTAGCATTCCAAAAAGCTATTGGGTTGCTGAAGGTGGGTTTTCAAAATTGGCGATACAGGGAGTAGAAGATATCGCACAAGAAGTTGATCAATTTTATGACTATGTTCTAACAGGGGTTGGTAGCGGGGCTACGCTACTAGGTTTAGCCAAAGGTTTTAATCAGAGCAAGCTTATTGGAGTAGCAGCATTTTCTGGTGCTGAATATTTAACTGAACAATTGACGCAACAAGAACCCATGCTAAGCAACTGGCGCTTAGATACTGAACATCATTGCGGGGGATTTGCCAAAAGTAATGAGCAGCTTAAAAATGCACTTAATGCTTTCAAAAAATATAATGGGTTTGCTATTGATAGCCTCTATAATGGCAAAACTTTTTTGGCTCTATTAGATTCTATTGAACATAGAAAAATAGCTCAAGGCTCTAGCATATTGCTGATAAACACTGGAGGTATGCAAGGTGAGCGGACTATATAAGCTATTGTCGCGCTCACTTGTGTTAGGTTGCTTATCGTTATAGCTGTAGTTCTATAGGAAGTAATTCTGTTGGTATATTTTGATAGCAAACAGGCCGTAAAAATCTTTGTATGGCGTAAGAACCAACAGATGTAGTTCCTTTAAAAGTGGCTGCAGGGTAGGGGCCGCCATGTACCATTGAATCACATACTTCAACACCTGTTGGGAATCCATTGCTTAAGATTCGTCCAGCTTTATGCTCTAAAATATCCAACAGTGCTTTAGCTTGTGGATAGTCTTCTTTTTCTATGTGTAAGGTAGCGGTTAATTGCCCTTGTATAGAATGTGCAATAGCTAACATTTCATCAAAGCTTTCGGTTCTGACAATGATGCCGGCAGGGCCAAAAACTTCATGCTGTAGATCTGAATTGTTTAACCAGTTCTTTGCGCTGGTTGTAAACAAATAAGGCGCGCCCTGTCTATTATGGCAAGGGTCCTCATATAAAACTTGAGTATCATTTGATGCTGCTAATTTTTTTGCAGCAGTTTGGTAAGAATTTGCGATTGAATCTGAAAGCATGATTTCTGGTTCTACTTCCGACAACTTCTCAACAATGAGCTGAGAAAGTCTATCACCAATATCGCCTTTCGGGACAATTAAAACACTTGGGTTAGTACAGAACTGTCCAACTCCAAGAGTTAAAGAGGCCGCCCATCCTGTGGCAAGATTCTCCGTTGATTGACTCAGAGCGTGATCTAAAACAAATACAGGATTTATAGAGCCCATTTCACCATAAAAAGGTATGGGCGTTGGTCTTTGTACACACAAGTCGAAAAGGTAGCGTCCACCAGCTTCAGAGCCGGTAAAGCCAACAGCAGTAATTGCAGGATGTTGCACAAGTTGTTGTGCTGTATCATAACTTGAATCTTGTAATAGTGAGAACACTCCAGGATCAATTTTGCATTTCTCTATAGCGGCTAAAATTGCTTGAGCAACGAGATCAGATGTTGCTGGATGACTAGGATGAGCTTTCACTATTACAGGACAAGCTGCAGCTAAAGCTGAAGCTGTATCACCGCCTGCTGTAGAAAAAGCAAGAGGGAAATTTGAGGCTCCAAAAACTGCAACAGGGCCAAAAGGACGCATCATTCTTTTTAAGTCTGGTCGCGCTAACGGCTCTCGATTTGGCAGTGCTTGGTCATGATGAATGTCTAAGTATTCTTTTTTCTCAAGGTGCGTGGCAAACATTTCTAATTGCGCGGTGGTGCGTGCACGCTCACCAATTAAACGAGCAACAGGTAAGCCTGTCTCTTGATGGCCAATATGAGTAATTTGGTCGCCACGTTTATTAATTTCGCTAGCAATTGTGCGTAAAAAATCGGCTCTTTGTTGTGAAGTGGTTTGAGCATAACTTTGAAACGCTTGTTCAGCAGCTCTAGCGGCTTCATTTACTAATTGCTGTGTGCAGTTTTCAAAATTATTTAACTGGCCATTTAACAGTCGCGATGAAAACTGCTCTGTGCCATCTCGCCATTGACCAGCAATAAGATGTTTTCCTATGATCATGAGATCTCCAAATAATATATTAATTTCGATTACGCTTTTGAAATTCGGTAGGTGTTAAACCCGTGGCTTTACGAAATTGTCGCGTGAAAGCACTTTGGTCGTTATAACCGACTGCAAAAGCGATATCTAAAATGGATTGATTAGATTCAATTAATAGTTGTGAAGCTTTGGTTATTTTTGTTTTGAGTAACCATTTGCCTGTGGTTAGTCCGAAAACTAACTTCATGCGGCGATCCAATTGATATGGTGACATTTTTGCAATGTCTGCCATTTGAGTAATGCTCGGTGATTGCGCTAAGTTTTCTTCAGCAAATATAAGAGCAGAAGAGATAGCATCTAGTGAGCGGTCGGTAAGATCCGGCCACTTCAAATCTTGTGAAACCCCGATGATACCCACGCATTCTTTCTTTTCATTCAAGATCGGCAATTTGGTTGTAAGACACCAACCTACTTCTTGGGATTGATAGTTGTGTAACTCTAAATGTCGAGTGATCGTTTCATTATGAGTGATAACAGCTTTATCTTGTTCTTCATAACGGCGTCCCAATTCTTTACCTAATACATCTGAAGGAAGATGGTTGATCAGTTCGCTTTTACTTTTTAAGCCACAGCGTTTAACCAGACTTTGGTTGACTACTTGGTATTTTCCTTCAAGGTTTTTAATAAAAAAAACAATATCGGGAAGCTGATCAAATAGTTGCTCAACAACTGTTGTTTGATTGAAGGCAAGTGCCATTAGATCTTGAGTGGAGTGATGGTTTTTTATCATTATGCAAAAATTAAAGTTTCAAATTTGTAAATCGCACAGACGGCATGTCTATCGATATATATTATAAACAGCATTATTAAGCATATTGCAAATTTATTTTTATGTGCGCGATTAGACTAAAATTCAACATGGTATTGGTATGAGTAATTCATCAGTTTTTACAGGCTGTATTCCAGCGTTAATGACTCCTTGTGATCAAAGTGGACAGCCAGACTTTCAATCTTTAGCTACAACTGGCCAACAACTTATTGCAAAAGGGATGAGCGCGGTTGTTTACTGTGGATCGATGGGGGATTGGCCTCTGTTAACCATTGAGCAAAGAAAGCAGGGTGTAGAGGCTTTAGTAAAGGCTGGTGTGCCAGTTATAGTCGGTACTGGCGCTCCAAGCACTAGCTCTGCGGTTGAATTGGCTAAACACGCTCAAGATGTTGGTGCTGTGGGTTTGATGATTATTCCTCGCTTATTATCAAGAGCAACTGTAGTTTCTGCGCAATTTAGTCACTTTTCTGCAATTCTTGAAGCGGCTTCAGATTTACCCAGTGTGATTTATAACAGCCCCTACTATGGTTACGAGACGAAAGCTGATTTGTTTTTCAAATTAAGAGATAGGCATAGTAACTTGGTAGGTTTTAAAGAGTTTGGTGGGGAAGCAGCGTTAACTTATGCCGCTGAGAATATTACTTCTGGTGATGAAAATTTATCGCTCATGGTTGGTGTTGATACGCAGGTGGTTCATGGTTTTGTGCGCTGTGGAGCGCAAGGTGCTATCACTGGCGTTGGTAATGCTTTGCCTGAAGAGATCTTATATTTTTCTGCTATATGCCATCAAGCTGCAACAGGTGATGCAAAAGCTCTAGGTTATGCAAATGAGCTAAGTGATGCGTTAGCTGTGTTATCTAAATTTGATGAAGAGCCAGATTTAGTACTGTATTACAAACACTTGATGGTTCTAGAAGGTCATCATGAATATCAGTATCAAATCAATAATTTTGATGCGTTGACTGTGGCACAAAAAGCTTTTATTGAAACGGAGTGGAAACGTTTTAGAAACTGGTGGGGGCAATGGCAAGGTAAGCATTATTTATCTGAATTATCGGGTAAGCCTGCATGAGGGTGATTGATTCTCATACTGAAGGTGAGCCAACTCGAGTTATCATTGAGGGAGGCCCAGATCTTGGTAATGGCTCGTTAAAGGAGCGTAGGGCGTTAATGGCTAAGGATTATGATCATGTGCGTCGTAGTCTTATCTTAGAGCCGCGCGGTTCGGATGTGTTAGTGGGGGCTTTATTATGTCCGCCAACAGATCCTAGCTGCGATACAGGGGTAATATTTTTTAATAATACTGGCTATTTGAATATGTGTGGTCATGGTGCTATTGGTGTGGCGGTAACTTTGGCGCATTTGGGTTTGGTCAATGATGGTATTGTAAAGTTAGAAACGCCAGTGGGTATTGTATCTATAACGATGGATGGGCCCAATAAAGCGAGCGTTAAGAATGTTGCAAGCTATCTTTATCAAGCTGACGTTACCATTGATGTTGATGGGATAGGAAGCGTTACGGGCGACATAGCTTGGGGTGGGAATTGGTTTTTCTTGGTGCAAGACTGGCCATTTGATTTGAGGTTAGAAAATCAGGAGCAGTTAACCCATTACTCGCGTTGTATAAAAAACACTTTGCAAAAAAATCAAATTACTGGCAAAGATGGTGAAGAAATTGATCACGTTGAACTTTTTGGAAATCCAGAAAGAGAGGGTGCCAATAGTAAAAATTTTGTGTTGTGTCCAGGCGATGCTTATGACCGTTCACCTTGTGGTACAGGTACTAGCGCGAAACTAGCTTGCTTGGCGGCAAAAGGTCAGTTACAACCAAAAGAAGTTTGGGTACAAGATAGTATTATCAACAGTCGTTTTGAGGCTTTTTATGATCTTAATGACAAGCAGGAAATTATACCGACAATTACGGGCAGAGCTTATGTGTATGCAGAAGCTACTATATTGCAACATGATGACGATCCTTTCAAGAATGGCATTGTTCTATGACGCATAGCGAAATGAAACAATATGACACGCAGGTTGCAATTGTTGGTGCTGGTATTATTGGCTTATCTTGCGCTTATTATTTAGCACAGGCAGGCTATAGCGTTACAGTTATCGATCAAGGAAAAGTTGGTGCTGCTTGTTCTTTTGGTAATTGCGGCTATGTGTGCCCAAGCCATGTTTTGCCTTTAACTGAGCCTGGAGTGGTTAGCCAAGGTTTGAAATCTTTGCTCCAGCCTCGCTCGGCCTTTAGATTAAAGTTGCAGTTGAGACCGTCTTTTTATTCTTGGCTATGGCAATTTGCTCGACGTTGTAATCATAAGCAAATGATGACCAGTGCAAGTCACTTACTATCAATCCTTGATTTATCGCGCAATGAATATAATCATCTTTTTCAAGATCAATCATTGCAAGCTCAGTGGAAAGAAAGCGGTTTGCTGTATGTGTTACAAACTCAAAAAGGTGTTGATGAATTTTCAGAAACGGACAAGTTGTTGAGTGACAATTTTGCTACTAAGGCTGAATTTATTGATAGTTCTGTCTTGTCTAGTTTTGAGCCTGCTTTGCGCTCAGACTTAGCGGGTGCCTTCTATTATCCCAATGATGCTTCGTTGAAGCCCGATCAATTTAGCTCGGCTTTGGCTAAGAGCTTAACCCAGAGAGGCGTTCAGTTTATTGAAAACTGCCAATTAGATAAGGTCCACAAGTCGAAAGGCAGAATTGAGTCTATTGAAACTTCTTGTGGTACGGTTCGGGCGCAGCAATTCATTTTTGCAACAGGGGCATGGAGTCGATCTCTTGAACAGGAATTAGGATGCAAGGTTCCCGTTGAACCTGCTAAAGGCTACTCAGTTACGATTAAGTCACCAATTGATGGGCCGCAAAAACCGATACTATTTCCTGAGCATAGAGTTGGTATTACACCTTTTGAGGATAGTTTACGTTTAGGTTCTATGATGGAGTTTGTTGGTTTTGATAGCAATATTCCTAAGCATCGAATCAAGCAATTATTTGAGTCTGCAAAGCCTTATCTCATTAATACGCTGGCAGAAGATTATCAGCATTCTTGGATGGGGTGGCGACCAATGACATGGGATAGCTTACCAATTATTGGCTATGTACCTAGCTTAGATAATGCATTGTTGGCAACTGGGCACAATATGTTAGGTATAACCCTAGCACCAGCGACAGGTAAGTTAGTGGCTGAGATCATCACAGGTAAGAAAACATCAATTGATATAAGTGCTTTTTCTCCTTATCGGTTTTAGCTTAAAAAAACAAGGCCCGCATTTCTAAGTGCGGGCTTCATAGTGCCAATAGCGGATTAATCTTTTTTCAATAAATCACGAATTTCGCTCAGTAACACTTCTTCGTTAGAAGGTTTTGGATCTTCTGCAGGAGCTTCTTCTTCCTTTTTCTTCATAGAATTCATAGCTTTAACCATCATAAATATCGCGAATGCTATGATAATAAAGTCCAGAGCCGTTTGTATAAAGTTGCCATAGTTTAATGTTACTGCAGGAGTATCACCCGCTGCTTCTTGAATGGTGTAAGCTAAATCCTTGAAATCCACGCCACCTAATAACACGCCAAGTGGTGGCATTAGCACATCGTTTACAAATGAGCTTACGATTTTACCAAATGCACCACCGATAATGATACCGATAGCCATATCCATCACATTGCCTTTCATTGCAAACTGTTTAAATTCACTCATCATGCCCATTGTTATATCCCCCTAAGGTTTTGGTTTTAATAAAATAATGACTGTAAGTTTGACTTTAATAGCATAATAATGCGATAAATTCCAATAACTTATCTCATTAGTAGGATTTAGATGCAATATTCGGATTATGTGCAATATGATGCGCTGGGTTTAGCTCAGTTGGTGGCTAAAGGTGAAGTTACTAGCGACGAGTTGTTGCAGCTAGCTTACCAAAGGCTACTAGAAGTTGAGCCAAAGATTAATGCGTTGAATTTTACCTTGCCTATTGAGCAGGTGGGAAAGGTTGAAGCTGAGGGTGTTTTTGCTGGCGTTCCCTTTTTATTTAAAGACTTGTACTTGGATATTCCTACAATGCCAACATCCAGCGGCGCTCAAGGACTAAAGAATTATTACCCTAAACAGACAACAGAGCTTGTCGAGCGTTATTTGCAGACAGGAGTTCGTGTATTCGGCAAAACCAGCACACCCGAGTTCGGCTTAATGGGGGTTACTGAACCTGATGCGTTTGGTGCTTGTCGCAACCCTTGGGATTTGACGCTTTCTGCGGGTGGTTCTTCTGGCGGCTCTGCGGCGGCGGTGGCCGCGGGCATTGTGCCAATGGCGGCTGGCGGTGATGGCGGTGGCTCTTTGCGTATTCCAGCCTCTTGTTGCGGACTGTTTGGCTTTAAACCCAGTCGTGGTCGGGTTCCTTGCGGGCCAAATGTTGGAGAATATTGGCAAGGAGCGGTACAAGAACATGTGCTGACTCGCTCGGTGCGTGATAGTGCAATGATGTTAGATGCTATTAATGGTAGTGATATAGGCTCTCCTTTTGTTATACCCAAAGAGCACAGTTACTATAGCGCGATTCATCAAGATCAGCCTACACTGACTATTGGGGTTTGTATGACAACGCCAATGGGTACGCTGCCAGAGCAAGAAACTCGCACAGCGTTTGATAAGCTAACTAAGCAGCTAGAAGCTTTGGGCCATAAAGTTGAGCAAGTCGAGTTACCTTATTCTGGAGAGGCCTTGCTAGAGGCTTATCTTGGGCTTTATTACGGCGAAGTGGCCGCTGATATTGAATGGGCAGAACAGTTGCTGGGCAGGAAGCTCAAGCGGGATGAGTTGGAAATAACGACTTGGGTTTTAGCTAAGCTGGGTGAAAAACATTCAGCCAAAGAAGTGGTTAAACTCAGACGAAGTTGGAATCAACTGGCACGTCAAATGGGGAGCTTTCATCATAAATATGATGTATTCTTATCGCCAGTTTTGACCCAAGCACCGCCTAAAATTGGTGAATTAAAACCAACATTGAGCGAACAAAAGTTGTTGTCGTTATTCTATAGCCTTGGTTTATTAGGCATTTTAGATAAAGTCGGTGTGTTCGATAAAGTCGCGCAAAAGAATGTAGCTGTGATGCCTTATACGCAAATTGCTAATCTAACGGGCCAACCAGCTATGTCAGTACCTCTGTGGCTTGGTAATCGGTTACCAATGGGCGCGCAGTTCATTGCCGCCAATGGGCAAGATGCCATGTTGTTACGACTAGCTCATCAGCTTGAGCAAGCTATGCCTTGGTTTGATAAAATGCCTCTTGTAGATACACATTAGTGTATAAATTTGCTTAATCAAGAACTTATCATCATTGCTAGCTATGCTATGATGGCAGACAAATTTACCGAGCTTGAAATTGAATAGTATGCGTTCAGGACATCAGTGGATTGCTGAGTATAGTGAAAGCCATCGTAATCCAACCAACAAACTGATCCATTGGATCTGTGTGCCGACTATTATGTGGACGGTATTAGCTTTGTTGTGGGTTATTCCGATGCCACAAGCTCTTCAATTTCATCCTTTATTTAACTGGGCTCTGGTGTTTGTGGCTATTGCTCAGCTATTTTATCTTAGCTTTGGTTGGAAGATATTTTCAGGGATGTTGCTAACGGCTGCAGTAATGTTAGGGTTGTGTTACTTTATCGAGCAGCACGTAAACTTACCTCTATGGCAAATTGCGCTAGTGGTTTTTGTATTAGCGTGGATCGGTCAGTTTATCGGGCATCATATAGAAGGCAAAAAGCCATCTTTTTTAAAAGACTTGCTGTTTTTATTAGTAGGTCCTGCGTGGGAAATGAATTATTTCATGCGTAAAATAGGTTTTATTAAATAACATGAGTTGAACAAATATACTCATAAACATATTCAACAAATTGGGGATTAACAATGGCATTAGCAGAAACTACTGAGAAAGTAGCTCTAATTCAATCGGATGCTGTGGCTTTTGGCATAATCATGGCTATTTTAGGCTTGATTTTCTTCACTTCTAGCCGCCAATCTGGCTTTTGGCACAGTTTTTATAAGCATATTCCAGCACTTCTATTGTGTTATTTTGTACCGGGTTTGCTAAATACTCTTGGTTTTTTTGAAAAAGGTTCGGCGGATAATATTTATTACATCGCTTCGCGCTATCTATTACCAGCGAGTTTGTTTTTACTCACTTTGAGTATCGATTTTGAGAAAATTATTGGCCTTGGCTGGCGCGCGGTAGCCATGTTCTTTGCGGGTACATTGGGGGTCATTATCGGTGGTCCATTAGCAGTTTTATTCTTCTCTTTTGTTGCCCCAGAATGGGTTGGGATAACCGATGGAGTGGTACCTAAAGGTGAGGAAATTTGGGCTGGTTTGGCGACCGTTGCTGGTAGCTGGATTGGCGGTGGTGCTAACCAGGCTTCAATGCAAGTTCTGTATGAAGTGAGTGATACTCTATTCGGCACTATGGCGGTGATGGATGTTCTGGTGGCTGAAATTTGGATGGTTATTTTACTGTTTTTGATCAAAAAATCAGATTCAGTGGATCGTTGGCTCAAAGCAGACAATTCAAGTATTGAAGAGTTAAAAGTAACGGTAGAAAAATACACCAAAGAGAATGAACGTATTCCTAACTTGAATGATTTTATGATTATTTTAGGTTTGGGTTTTGCAGTGGTAGCCTTAGGTCATATTGTTGGCAACTGGGCGCCTGGCGTTATCTTGGGTTCTGTTGATGAGAAAGGAACTGCCCATACTGTGTTTAGTAATATCGGCTTTGGTAGTCATTTCTTCTGGATGATTATTACTGCTACTGTCGCTGCATTAATCTTATCTCGTACTAAAGTTCGTGAGTTGGACCATGCAGGATCATCAAAAATTGGTTCGGTCTTTATTTATGTTTTAGTTGCTGCAATTGGTATGAAAATGGACTTAACCAAAATCTTTGAACACTACCAAGTATTCTTTGTTGGTATTGTGTGGATGATCATCCATGTGGCAATTCTATTCATAGTCGCTAAGCTGATTAAAGCACCTTATTTCTTTGTGGCTGTAGGCTCTAAAGCAAATATCGGTGGTGCGGCTTCTGCTCCAGTTGTCGCTTCGGCATTCCATCCTTCATTAGCACCAGTTGGCGTGTTGTTAGCTATTTTAGGCTATGCGGTAGGCTCTGTGGGCGCTATTGCGACAGCCATTATGATGCGAGCTGTGGTTGGTGGATAGTTCGTGGTTTGTGAATAAAAAAGCGCCAGTTGGCGCTTTTTTTGTGACTAGGTTTTATCATTTTGGTAAAAAATTCTCTGCCATCATACAGCGGGCACTACCACCACCAATCGACTCAATGGTTGGTATAGGGCAGGCGATAAGTTTACCGTGTTTGCTTAATTGAGCTTTTTGCTCTTTGCTAAAGCCGTCAAAAGCGCTCTGCGACATGATGATTAACTTCTCATTGCGGTTATTGTGCAACTGAAGGATATTACCACAAAAAGATTGCTCGGCTTGTTGCAAACTTATGTTAATGAGTTGTTTATGGTTTGATGACAGGCTATCAAGCACTTGCTGCTGGTTTGATGTTATTGATTCGCTACAGATTACAGCAAAAGCATCTCCGATACTCATCATGACGTTGGTATGGTAAAAGGGGCTGCCCGTAGAACTTGCTGTAGTAAAGCTAATAGCTTGATAATTGAGGAATTGGCAAGCTTGTTCAAATAGTTCTTGATCACAACGCTCCGATAAAGCGGCATAAGCAATACGATTATTATGATCAAAAATGATGCTGCCGGTTCCTTCCAAAGCTTGAGAGGTATCTTGCGTTGCTATGGGCTCAATAGACCCGACCTTATAATGATGTCGTTCTAATAGTTGTTGTAGTTCATTGGGGCGTACTTCAGCTTGGCGATTGGCGGTTTTCATGGGGTACAAATGAATATTGCCCTGCTGATCGGTTGAAAACCAATTGTTTGGAAATATTGCATCAGGTAATTCAGGAGTATTATGCTGTTTGTTGAGTAGCAGAACTTCAACGTGATGATCACGTAAGATATTCACCATCTCATTAAATTCGCTCAGTGCATCGTCACGAATGATATTGAGCGGAAGCTCGCTGTGTTGTTGAAATTCATTATCAGCGCCTGTTTGCTCATTAAAGGCAAAGTCGTTGGGCGGAACCATAATAATGGAGTGTGTGGTATGCATGGGTATTTAAGATTGATGTGAACAAACTGCAAGATAAAAAAAAGGCTTGCAAGATGCAAGCCTGATATTAGCAATGATACGAAACATAGGACCAAATGGGGGTAGGTATATCAATAATGCTCGTTTCGCTAATCAAAGGAGTCAGTCTATGAAACCTAATTACCAACTTTCCAAGAGCTCCGCTCTCAGTGGACAAATTGCCCGTAACCTTTGGGGTAAAGTTTTTATGCGAACTCATTAAAAAAACTTTACAAAGTATTTGCCTTATAGGGCTAGAATTTGCAAAATAGTCTTACTGGATGCAAAATTGACTTGCTGCAGCCCTTACATTGTAAGGTTTTGTAGCATGCCCCCTAACGGCGGGTTAAATAATAACCAGTAGTTTGACCAGTTTCAAACGATATATTTTGATGCGAAACATAAAAAAAACTAATGCAATGGACATTAAGGAGAAGCAATGCCTAGACGACTACCCCCGTTGAATAGCTTGCGTGCATTTGAAGCTGCTGCTCGCCATTTGAGCTTTACTAAAGCAGCAGAGGAACTTTTTGTAACTCAGGCGGCAATTAGTCACCAGATAAAAGCCCTTGAAGAGTTTCTTGGCGTACAGCTTTTTATACGCCGCAACCGCAAATTATTGCTGACAGACGAAGGTCAATTATATTGGCCGAAGATCCGAGATATTTTTGAAAAACTTGTTAACGCTACCGAACAGGTTAAAGCTAAGGGTGCTACGGGTTCGTTAACCGTTAGTGTGATCCCGACTTTTGCTACTTTATGGTTGGTTCCGAGATTGTCGGAGTTTAATGAGTTGTTTCCTGATATTGACGTGCGTATTAAGGCTTCTGATGTGGAAGTAGATTTTGTGCGTGAAGACGTTGATATCGCTATCTATTACGGTAAAGGTGAATACGATGGCCTATGCAGTGATAGATTGTTTGAGGAGCATCTGACGCCAGTTTGTTCGCGCGAACTGTTGGAGAAAAAGCCTCTTAAAACACCTGATGATCTTAAAAATCATACTCTTTTGCATGATATCAGTGTTGAGGAATGGCGTACTTGGTTGAAGCACGCAGAAGTTACTGGTGTTAATTTAGATCATGGTCCAGTGTTCAGTCATTCGGGTATGGTGCTACAAGCAGCGCGTCATGGTCAAGGTGTTGCAATGGGACATAGCGTCTTATCGCAAATGGATCTTGAATCAGGTCGCTTAATTGCTCCATTTGATATCGTGGTTGATAGTGGTTTTTCATATGATCTTGTCTGCCCTGAAAATTCACACGATAGACCTAAAATTGTGGCTTTCCGTGAATGGTTATTATCAAAAGTGAATGATGATGTGGATGATGATGTTCTCTTCTAAAATATTATTTTAGCTAATGTTAAAATAATGTAACTGTTTGTACCTGCTTGATTAAAAAGATTAATTTAAGGTACTAGAGGCTCAAAAAAAACGCTTGTTAGATATGCCTAGCAAGCGTTTTTTTGTTGTGCGTTGATCACAAGTTACATTTGGTGGTTAAAGTAATCTCTTGTTCCATGAGCTTCAATAGCTTTACCAATGCGACGCATGGCAACGGTGTAAGCAGCATTACGCATACTGCGGTTCTCTGCTTGTGCTAGATCCCAAACTTCATTAAAGGCTTTGGACATGATTTTTCCTAAGCGTTCTTGAACTTCTTCAAGCTCCCAATAGTAGCCTGAACGGTTTTGCACCCATTCGAAGTAAGAAACCGTTACACCACCTGCATTTGCCAAAACATCAGGAACAACGTGAATGCCGCGCTCATGCAGTACATCATCCACATCACTTAATACAGGACCATTAGCCACTTCAACAATATATTTAGCTTTGATGTTGTCAATATTATGCGAGCCAATCACCCCATCTAATGCAGCTGGGATCAAGATATCAACATCCAGTTCCAGCAACTCTTCGTTAGTAACTGCTTTATGCTCGACTTGCTCACACACTGAATGAGTACAATAGACTGCTTTTACTTGGCGAGAGCGTTGTTTTTCTTCATAAACACTCGGAACATCAAAGCCATTAGCTGAATAAATGCCACCTTTAGAATCACTGATAGCAACGATTTTATAACCGCGCTCATGAAGTAAGCGAGCGGCATGATAACCACCATTACCAAAACCTTGCACTGCAACGGTAATATCAGCAGGGTTCCAGTTATGCTTCTTTTCAAGCTCAATAATACACATATAAGCACCGCGACCAGTGGCATCATCACGACCCAAACTACCGCCAAGAGCAATAGGCTTACCGGTAATTACGCCGGGTGCTTTTTTGCGGGTGATTGCTTCGTATTCGTCCATCATCCAGCCCATGATACGCTCATTGGTATAAACATCTGGTGCGGGAATGTCTCGATCAGGACTGATTACATCCGCCATTTGGCGCACATAAGAGCGTGATAAGCGCTCAAGTTCCATACGAGATAATTGCTTTGGGTCAACGGTAATACCACCTTTTCCGCCGCCATAAGGCAAGCCTACCACGGCACACTTGATAGTCATCCACAAGGCCAGAGCTTGAACTTCTTCTTGATTAACGTCAGGGTGGTAGCGAATTCCGCCTTTGGTTGGACCCAAAGCATTGTTATAACGGCAGCGATACGCTGTGAAGTATGAGGTTGAACCATCATCCATACGTACAGGTAGTGAAGCGGTCATAGTGCGCATAGGGTGCATCAACGAGTTAATGACGTCTTGGCTAACATTGGCGCTTTCCCCGATTTTACGGACGCGGGCTAAAGCATCTTGGAAGATAGCATCGGACATAATCTGTTCCTTATTCTTATATTAGAAAAAAATAAACGCTGGCTTTATAGCATGCTTACAAAGCTATTGGAAATTAGCAGGCGCAAAATTAATAGTGGTCGGAGCAATCAGATTTCGATATAACTAATAGTCAACAACATACGCATTTTAATTGCTAAATATTTGGTACATAAGCATGAGTAAAAACAAAGATTTACATCAAAAAGTTATTTGGATTACAGGTGCTTCCTCAGGAATTGGTGAAGGCTTGGCTTATGCAATGGCGCAACAAGGAGCTTGTTTAATTTTATCTGCACGTCGTTTATCAGAGTTAGAGCGAGTGAAAGCTGCGTGTAATAATCCGCACCAGCATGTTTGTGTTGAATTAGATTTAATGCACAGCTCGGAATTTGAGGCTTTGACAGAAAAACTTTGGAATGAAATGGGAGGGATCGACCTGTTGGTGAATAATGCAGGGATTAGTCAGCGTGATTGGGTGATGAATACCAGTATGGATGTGCATAGAAAAATTATGGAAATTAATTACTTTGGTTCAGTGGCTTTAACTCAAGCTTTATTACCGCACATGCTTGAGCGGGCAAAACAAGAAACAGTTTCTCAAGATATCTTCAATGGCGGCGTTATCACTATAAGTAGTTTGGTTGGTAAATTTACCACACCGCTGCGCTCAGCTTATTCAGCATCAAAACATGCGATTACCGCTTATATGGATAGTTTACGCGTGGAGCTTGCGGATAGTGGGTTGCAGTTTACCACTATCTACCCTGGTTTTATTAAAACTAACTTAACATATCAAGCATTATTGGGTGATGGCTCAGCACAAAATAAAATGGACCATGCACAAGAGAATGGTATGTCACCCGATGAGTGCGCTAAACGGATTATTACAGCCTATCAGCAAGGCAAAGCTGAAGCTTATATTGGGGGGCGCGAAACTAATGCTGTGTATTTGAAACGTTTTTTTCCAAGACTTTTTGAAAGAATTGTGCGTAAAGCCAAAGTGACATAGTGGTTATCAAAGCAAACATCACTTAAAATTAAATATGAACTTTCCCTTTCTGGTTGATCTTGCCTTTGACTAATATGTCGTCTGCTTTTTCAATTAATTCTTGAGCGGTGACTTGCTGCTCAGGAGTTGCGATAAAGGCACCAATAGTAACGTTAATTTTGTGTGGCTTACCTTCTTTATCAATGACGGGTTCTTGGGTGATGTTGAGCTGTAAGCGTTTTAACAAACTGATAGCCAACGTCTGATCGGCTACTTCCGCAGCAATACAAAACTCATCGCCTCCATAACGACCTAATAGATCAAATTCTCGCAATGTAAGACGAGTACGCTCAGCCACAGCCTGTAACACTTGGTCACCAACAATATGGCTGTGTTGATCATTAAATTGCTTAAAGTTATCTATATCAAGAAGCGCGACGACTAAAGAATCATTGGTGCGGCGGATCCGATGCAATTCTTCGGATAAGCGTTCTTCAAAAGCAGAACGTCGTAAACTATTGGTTAAATAGTCATAGGTTGCATGACGATAATAGTGCCAATGTTTATGAATTAAGATTAAGGTGATGGCAATAAAAACGGCGATTAAGAATATTGGTGAAATTAAGCCTGCAATACCTAAAATAAATGGTGGCAATACCTGTAGATCCACAGCAATATCAAGCACTACTGTTAACATATATAATACTAACACCGCAGTCATGGATTTAGAGTAGGGTAGTTTATCTTTTATCGCGCGGTAAAATAAAAATAGGTAGTAGGGTATTAACACTGTTACGGTCACAACTTCTAAAATGTTAACCACAGCATAAATATGATCTATGGGTAAGAAGCTAATACACGAAACTCCCGCGAGAAGTATTACCCCGAGAGCAACTAAAAAAAGTCTGTTGAGCGGTTGTTTGAAAAACTTAATCAAAAATAGACAAAAAATTACTGTAAGAACACAGAAAAAGAATATATTAAACCTAAAAATTAGCGTTAGATCCCATCCAGAATGAAGGGCAAGTTGAGAGTAGGTGTAAAGGTAGCTGGCTTCTAAAAGGCAGAGCGCCGCAAATAAAATATGTTCTTTATTCTCAGGTTGAGCTAGATAATAAAAAATTTGAACGGCGGTAATTAGCAGCATCATACCAATAAATATCATTAACATAGCATCTTGCTTTCCAACAATATTGGTAATGTTTTGAGCATGATCTAGAACAGGAGCTGCATTGGTTATTCCGCCTTGCCGCGCATGGTTATACACTTTTAAGATCAATTCATTTGCAGTGGTATAGTTGAGTAAGTTTGTTGGCAGATAATAAATACGCGGATATAAAGTAGCTTTTTGAAAATTATCGGCAAAAGATCCTGTTTGCCCAATGAGTTGTCCATTGAGATAAATTTCATCGGCATCTCTTAGGTGCTTGATGTAAATAGCTAATGGTTGCGAGTGTATTTGTTCTGTAATACTAAACTCAGTTTTATACAATAAGTAACCATTGTAATCAGCAAAAGTTTCTTCAATATTTGCAGGCACATGTGCCGCTTGGCAGTTTTCAGGTTTGGCATTGGCATGAGCTTTTTGACATAAGATCCAAGAACCCTCGAATACAAAAGGTAATTGTTGCACTGAAAATTGAGTAGCTTGAGTTGAGGCCTGTTGATTGTTTGTTTGATTCTGTTGGGCAATGGCAGGAGAAGCTATTAAATAACTAATAGCGCTCAGAATAATAAGTAAGACAGTGGTTAGAGTGAATTCACTCCAATAGCTTCGTTTCAAATGAGTCCCCCTCGCATCATTAATAGTAGGGTATTTTTATCATTGAAGCAAAGACTTAAAGCCAGTCAGCTAGTTTCATCCTAACAATTAAGCGGCAATAAAAAAGGGCTAGTTTGACTAGCCCTTTCTAAGATGACTCTTAAACTATTGTTTTAGGCTTTGTTCTCGAATAGCTTTGAACTCAGTGCCGTCATACCAGTTAGGATATTTAGTGTCATTACTGAGCAAATAGCCTGCTTCAAAGAAAATACGTACATCATCAAGGGCAGCTTGCCAGTTCCAGTTTTCCTGATATTCATCACAGAGCTGGTGATAGCACTCACCACGTTTAGCATTCCACTTTTCTACTTGAGCCATATCTTGGTCGTCTTGGTATTCAGTACCGCCACCCGCAAAAACTGCTGGCACGCCTTTTTTCGCTAATGAGAAGTGATCTGAACGATAGTATCCACCGCGCTCAGGGCTGGCTTCAACTTTAAGCGTTCTTTCCTGACGTTTAGCAGCATCAGCTAAATATTCTTCCAGCTCAGATTTACCGAAGCCCACAACTGTTAAGTCTTTAACGCGACCACTGACATTCATACTATCAATGTTAATAGCACCAACGATTTTATTCAGTGGTACGCTTGGGTTGGCTGCATAATATTTTGAACCTAATAAACCTTGCTCTTCTGCGGTCACTGCCATAAAAGTGACACTGCGCTTAGGCTTATTGGGTAAAGCTTTAAAGGCTTGAGCGATACTAAGAATCCCAGCTGTACCGGTAGCATTATCGATTGCACCGTTAAAGATGTTGTCACCTTCTTGATGCGGGCGACTTCCTAAATGATCCCAGTGCGCCATATAGACCACGTGCTCATCTGGCCTTTCGCTACCTTCGATAGTCGCTATAACATTAGCAGACTCTGATTTATTAATGGTGTTATTAACCGTGACTGATGCTTTTACATCCATAGGAACAGGTTTGAAATCTGCGCTTAATGCTTGTTGTTGCAGTTCATCTAATTTCAAACCAGCTTGATTAAATAAAGCGTGAGCTTGGTCATAAGTGATCCACATTTCCACATCAACTTTTGGGTCATTGCCTGCATCGGCTAAATGGTATTGAGCACCTGACCAGCTGTTGGAAACCACATTCCAGCCATAAGAAGCGGGAGCTGTGTCGTGAATGATTATTGCGCTTGCAGCTCCTTGGCGGGCTGCTTCTTCATATTTATAAGTCCAACGCCCATAGTAGGTCATGGTTTTGCCTTGGAAAAGATCGGGGTTTTGCGTGCCATAACCAGGGTCATTGACTAGAATAACGGCAGTTTTGCCAGTCATATCCACCCCTTCATAGTCGTTCCAGTTATATTCAGGAGCAACTACACCATATCCAACGAATACCAATGGCGATTCTTCTAGTGAAATTGAATCAGCAAGTTTGCTGCTATTGGCAACAAAATCAGTGGGATACTCTAAAGTTGAGTCGCCAAGTTTGAGTTGCATATCAGCGCTGGCTTCGATACTCACCAAAGGCACTTGCTGGAAATAACTGTCTCCATTGCCTGGTTTCAAGCCAAGTTCTTGGAACTGTGCTGCTAAGTAGTTAGTGGTCTTACGGCCGCCTTCAGTTGCTGGCTCGCGTCCAGTAAAGTCGTCACTGGATAAGATCTTGGTACGCTCTTTGTATTTATCTAAATCAATATTTTGGTATGCCGTTAGAAAGTTATTGGTAGGCTTGCCGGCAACTTGCTGTGTTACATCTTTTGCCGCCACTGTGGTTTGTTCTTGTGTTGTGACAACAGGTTTTTCGTCAGTTGTTTGCGGCGCTTCATCATCGCTGCAAGCAACTAAGGCCAGACTAGTGGCTATAGCCAACGATAAGGCTAATTTTTGCTGTTTCATAGGACTACTCTTTGCTTAGTTCTTGTGTGTATGTGCTCTCATAATACCTGATTGAGTTGCTAAATCTCAATTCCTGTTACAATTTTTAGGTATAACTTGTTTTAAGCTGGCTTGACTAGGCTGTATTGCGAGGTAAGCTAGGAGCAATTTTGTATTTGAACAATAACATCTTAGGAGTCAAGCGGTGGCTAGATCAACGTCAGCATTATCCCTACCAGAATTTGGACAAACTTTTGGTAAAAGAATGATTTGCAGCTTAATGGTCTGCGTGGGGCTAGTAATAAGCACTTCTGTTCAGGCTGAAACCCTTACCCTTGAGCAGGTGATGGCGGATCCTGATTGGTTAGGAAATGCGCCGCAAAATGCTTACTGGGCTGATGATGGACAAGCTATTTACTACTGGCAAAAAATTGAAGGTAATAAAGAGCGCCAATTGTGGAAAATGAGTCTGGCTAATAAACAAGCGGTAAAGGTATCGGACAAGGAGCGTTTTGAGATAGATAGTCCTAATGGTGTGTTAAGTCCAAACGGTAAGTTAAAAGCCTATAATCTGGAAGGGGACCTATACCTAAAGTATTTAGACAGCGGTGATGTTCGTCAATTAACTAGAACACATGCTAATGAGGGGCGTCCACAGTTTATTGGTGACGCCACAGTGGCTTATCGCTCAGGTGAGGATTTCTATGCTATTGAGCTTAATACTGGTTTGATTAATCAATTGGTTGATATTCGCTTAGAAGACTTGCCTAAGACTGAGCAAGAGTTAGAGAGTGCAAAGAGTTACTTAGATAAACAGCAATCGCGTTATTTTGAATATATTCGTAAGCAGCAAAATCAAGCAAAGCATAATAGAAAACGCGAGCAAGAATTAGCAGATAGCAGTGAGCGCGATGCGTCTGCACCATTTTATTTAGGTAATAAAGACATTCATACGCTCAGTCTTTCGCCAAATGGCCGTTGGCTTATTGTCGGTACTTATGAAAAATCCGATAAAACAGGTGAAAACGATAATATGCCACGCTTTGTCACAGAAGATGGTTATGTTGAAAACCAAAAAGTTAGACCATTAGTTGGAACCTATAAACCGCGTAATGAAACTTTATATTTGTTAGATTTACAAAATAATGAGCAAACGGTTTTGGATTATAAAGGTTTGCCTTACATTGAAAATGACCCGCTAGCCGATATCAAGCGCGCTACCGCGCAACGCAATGGCGAAGAGTACAAGCCCCATAAAGGCGTACGTGGCGTGGCAGTATTTGATTGGATCCCTAACAATGGCATTGAGTGGAATGCTGATGGTTCAAATGTTGCAATTATGTTGTATTCTGATGATAACAAGGATCGTTGGATTACTACATTGGATACCAGTCGTAAGCAGCTAGTTAGTGCGCATCATATTCGTGATGAGGCATGGGTCAACGATTGGAATTTCAATGATTTTGGCTGGGTTGATAATAAAACCTTGTATTATACTTCAGAAGAAACGGGCTTTAGCCAGTTGTACACTAAAGCAGTTGGTGGCAAAGCAAAAGCAGTAACTAAAGGACGTTTTATTGTCGATAGTGTGCAAAAAGATCACACCAGTAATCATTTATATTACCGTGCTAATAAGAAACACCCAGGTGTTTATGAAGTTTATAAAGTCAATTTAGACAATGGTAAGTCACAAGCAGTGACTGATCTTGGCGGAAAAAATGATTATGTATTATCACCAAACGGTCAGCAATTAATCATTGAACACTCAGAAGCATTGCGTCATCCCGACCTATATTTGATAGCTAGCCATGGTGGTGAAGCAACGCGTTTAACAGACACTATGTCTGAAAAATTCAAAAAAATGGACTGGGTACAGCCAGAGTTTATTGAAGTACCATCACGCGAAGCAGATGCGCCAATTTATGCACGTCTTTATAAGCCAAAAGATTTTGATGCCAGCCGTGCAGATAAGTATCCAGCAGTGATTTTCATACATGGCGCTGGTTATTTACAAAATGCGCACCAAGGCTGGTCATTATATTTCCGTGAGTTTATGTTCCATACTTTCTTAACTCAGAAAGGCTATGTGGTATTGGATATGGATTACCGCGCCTCAGCAGGTTATGGCCGAGATTGGCGCACCGCGATTTATCGTCAAATGGGTACTCCAGAAGTGATTGATTTGCAGGATGGTGCTGATTGGTTAGCTACAAATGCCAATGTTAATCGTAACAAGGTTGGAATTTATGGTGGATCTTATGGTGGCTTCTTAACCTTTATGGCTTTATTTACCGCACCTGATGCTTTTGCGGCGGGAGCTTCTTTGCGCCCAGTAACTGATTGGGCACATTATAATCATCCATACACATCAAACATTCTTAATACTCCAGAAGTCGATCCTATTGCATTTGAGCGTAGCTCGCCAATTGAGTTTGCCGAAGGTTTGAATAAACCATTGTTGATAGCTCATGGTATGGTTGATGATAATGTGTTTTTCAAAGACAGTGTACGTTTAGTTCAGCGTTTAATCGAATTGGAAAAAACAGAATACTTTGAAACCGCAATCTATCCGATTGAACCGCATGGTTTTACCGAACCTTCAAGTTGGTTAGATGAATATAAGCGAATTTACTTTTTGTTTGAAAGGACTTTGAAGTAATTAAAACAATAAAAAAGCCGCATTCTGCGGCTTTTTTATTGGGGCTTATTAATATGATTTTGTTGCTATAAACTCTTTTCCGATTTTGTAATATCCTCTAGAAACACTTCACGATAAGCAATATAGGTTACTGATATCATGATTGGAAATACCAGCGCTGCGCTGACGAGATTGAGCGCCAACTTGAAATAAATACTTTGCACTAAACTACCAAAGGCAGCTAATAGTAAGGAGAAGCCAAGCACAATCACAAAAAAGCTGACGAAGGCGATAACTAACATAATAATTACTGCAAGAATATTGCGCGCACCGCCTGAGAAGCTGTCAAATACCGCAGGTACTGCTTTTTTATCGTGAAACAATATTAAGCTTGGCGCAAACCATGTAGCTAAGGTTAGTGCAATTCCTAATACAATCATCCAAGGAAGAATGGGTAGAAATAGACTGAGCACCGATGTAGCATAAGCTTCATCACCTGCTTCAATACGAGCTAAATCTAAGCCTTGAAGCTTTTCTGGGCCAATCAACATCATGATAATCATAAAGACTAATATCACTAGAACGATAGTAACGGCTGTGTAAAACCATAAGTTAGCTTTATTTTTGTGGCTAAAACCTTCAAAAATCTGTGTGGGTGTGACTGAACCTTGTTGCTGATAAATGCGGTTGGCACCAATCAAAGCTCCTGCTAAAAACATAGGGTTTAACACACCAACTAGTAACGCTATTTGTGGAATAAACGCTGGGATCAGATTGGTAATAACGGCAAATACTAAACCAACCACGAACCAATTTTTGAAGTGAGGGATGTAAATATCACTTAATCCGCGTTCTAACCAATAAAAACCGCGTAAGGGTGAGACCAGCCGAGCGTGTGCTGGTTGTGGTTGTTCTTCATTTTCATGAATAAATTCGGGTTGGTCATTATTCATGTTGTTATTTTGATCAAATTCACTCATGACAGATTTCCTGAAAATTAAATAATGCTATTAACTTCATCAAATTCAAAGCGTGGACTGCGCGGGAACAAGTTCTCTTCAGTTCCATAACCAAGGTTGCATAAGAAGTTGACTTTATAGTTGGTGCCAGCAAAGAAGGTATCGTTGATTTTCTTTGGGCTGAAACCGGACATGGCACCTGTTCCAAGTCCTAAGGCACGAGCTGCCATAATAAAATAACCACCCTGCAGGCTGCTATTTCTGAAAGCCGTTGATTCGATAAAGGCGTCATTACCGACGAACCAGCTTTTAGCATCTGTGTGAGGGAATAATTTTGGTAACTGCTCGTAAAACTCCATGTCCATGCCAATAATGGCGCAAACTGGCGCGCTCATGGTTTTTTCCACATTACCTTCCATCAAGCAGTCTTTTAACTTGGCTTTTGCTTCGTCACTTTTAACAAAAACGATACGCATCGGACAGCAGTTGGCGGAAGTTGGGCCGTATTTCACTAAGTCATGCAGTTGGTGCAGTAATTCATCCGAAACCTCACGATCTTCCCAAGCATTATAAGTTCTAGCTTGGTAGAACAGGGCGTCTAGGGCGTCTTGCGAGAGTGGCTTATCATTGTGGTGTGGCATAAAAATCCTCGTTATTCTGTTGTTTATGCTTATTAGACGTGCATTTTACGCATAGTTTTACCATAATACAGTCCCTGATATAACCAAAAGTATGTAAATAAGTGGCGTGAAGAATCTGCTAAAAACTACTTATCTTGCTCAATGGCTTGCCTGTTTAGGCTTTTTACTATTGATCGCTGGTTGCTCGGATCCATCGCGCGATCTTGAGCAATGGGTTGAGTTGTGTGAAGAGCATTATACTGCGAAGAGTTATAAGGTCGCATACAAGCACTGTGATCAAGCGGCCAAGCAAGGTGATGCACAATCACAATACTATTTAGCATTGATGCTCTACGGCAACCAGATTGAGCAGGCAGACAAAGAGTTGGCAAGCAAATGGATGGAAAAGTCAGCAACACGAGGTTTTGAAAAAGCCATTTTTCACCAAACTATTTCACAGTTAGTTTCAAAATCTGCGAATGTAGATAAAAACAAAGCATTAGAAATACTGCAAAGCTATGCTGATAAAGGTGATGCTGTAGCTCAATATTGGATGGGTAATACTTTTTTGTTCGGTTATGTCGAGGGTAAAAAAAGTATTATAGAAGCAATGCAGTGGTTTGAGCTCTCCGCGGCTCAGTCTAACTATGCAGCGATGAATAATTTGGCTTGGATCAAGGTGTCATCAAGCAAGAGTGAGTTGTTTGAACCTGCCAAAGGGCTAGAGTTAGCTTTAGCTGTTACAGAAAAGTACCCTGAAAGTCATGGGTATTTGGATACACTTGCAGCTGCTTATGCGGCGAATGATGAGTTTGAACTGGCTGTTTCCACCCAGATAAAAGTCATAGAGTTGGCCAAAAAAAGTAGCTGTCGAGACTGTCAAAAGGATATTTTAGCTTATTATCACCAACATCTTGAAAATTATCGCAACAAAAAACCACTTGAAGAAGACTTATTAAAGTAATACTTTGGTTGCAAATAAATCGGTGGTGTTGCTTTTATGTCAATCAGTTTGCCTAAGAATTTATCGTTATCACTTATCGCATTGAGTGTTGCGGGTCTGGCTGCATGTTCTAGTTCGCCAGTAAAAGATGCTAATCAAGAGCAGTCTTTTTGGTATTGTAAGCCAGCGACTAGCGATGATTGGAGTTGTGCAGATAGTCCTGATGGAGCTGAACAAGATAGTCAGTGGTTAACACATCGTCGTCAACAACCTGAACAGAGTTTTTCTGATGCTGCTCAAAACGAAGTGATTCAAGCTCCACAGACAGTAGATGTGATTGCTGACGAAGCGCCTATTAGCTACCAACCTGAAACTCCTCCAATTACTGATTCCATTGAAACTGTATCATCGCAAACTGATATTGTGGTGGAGTCGCAACTGGAAGCAAAGCCCGAAAATGATACCGTTGAGACAGAGATTTCCAGCCAACAAAGTATTGATCAACTGCAAGTGTCTGACAATAAAGCACATTTTTTAGCAGAACCCTGGTTGATCCAATTAGCTGCTTACTCCACAAGGCAAAATGCAGAAAAATTGTCGCAACAGGTTTACCAATCTCAAATTGTCGAAACCTATGTCAATGGTCGTCAGTTTTATAATGTGATAATAGCTAGTTTTGCGACTCGAGGAGATGCTGAACAAGCATCATGGCAGTTACAACAGCAACTGCCAGATGTAAAACCTTGGATTAGAAGTAGTGAGTCTTTACGTAAAATCCTTCTAGATTAGAAGTATTACTGACTCTCTAAAATAGCTAAGATATCTTGGCCTAATGTAGCTTCAGGTTTTTCTTTGATACGGCCAATTTCCTGTCCATCTTTTATTACAACAAAGGTAGGCGTGTTGGTAATACCATTAAGTTTCGCGCGACCATCAGGTTCTGTTTTACTCAGATCTAAAGCAATTAGTGTGTGCGAAATATTATGGTTATTGGCTTTTTCTAAGAGTTGTAATAATCGAGGAACTTCACGCTTACTATCATGACACCAGGTTCCAAAGTAAGTCGTTATAGTAAATGGGACTTGAATATTAGCCAGTTTATCTATAACGGTTTGCTGCTCTTGAAAGTCATCATGATGGAAAAAACCAGGATAATCTTGCTTAAGTGTTACAACGCTTATATCGCCCATAGCGTCATTACTTATAGTTTTTTCTGGAGTTTGCGATGTCGCACAAGCGCTTAGTGATAGTAACATTAAGCTGATAATAACAGATATGTAATTCATAACGAGTCCTGATGATATTCGGTTTTAGTGTTTTTTGAAATTAAGACTAACTGAGTTGACGCAAAATCGTTGTCCAGTATCCGTGGGGCCATCATCAAAAACATGCCCAAGATGCGCACTACATTGGGCGCATAAAATTTCAATACGCTGCATATTATGGCTGTAATCCATCTTGTAAGCGATAGCTTTGTGATTACGAGCGCGATCAAAACTTGGCCAGCCACAGCCTGAATCAAACTTTTCTTCTTCAGTAAAAAGTAAGTTATCACAACATACACATAAATAAGAACCTTGCTCTTGATGCTGATAATATTGCCCAGTAAATGGCCTTTCTGTACCTTTTTGTTGCGTGACATAGTATTGCAACTCATCAAAGGTTTGTGCTTTAGCTAAAGCTATTTGCTTCAGTGGCGGAAATTGAATATGGAATTTGCTCCAAAGATTCCAATTATGTGGAGCATGAAAGCTATTTGCTTGCATTTTATCTAATAAAAAGCCATTGATGGCGTTGATTTCGGTGATTTTATTCGCTTGAGTATCTTGAAACATGGAGGAATAATTATTCGCAGTTTTTTCTATTACCGATAACACAATATCTTTTAATTGATCGGCAAAAGGCAGATGTATTGATTGAGCAAACTGTTTATTTTCTTCGATTAAACTGAGTAAACTTAGTTTTTTATCTTCATCCAAGAGCTGACCATTTTTACATTGATGAATAGCTGTTAATGGATTGATGACCGCATTAACTAATAATTTTCGCCATAATACGTTTTCAATATCGTCACTCCATTTAGCAGCTAGAGCTTGTTGTAATCGATCGTGAAACCACTCAGGCTGACTTAAATTTGCATAAGAGCCGAAGTCTATAGCTCCTTTGCCGGCAAAAAAAATTTTCTGCTGATTATCAGATATAGCTCGATAAGCGCCATGTGTGTTACTGGCAAAAAATATTTGCTCTGCCTCAACATAGCGATGTGCAAGGCGTTCATGCCCCATACCGTTTTGAAAAAACACAAGCTGGCTATTATGATCAAGCCTATGTTTTATTGATTCAAGCGCAGACTCTAATTGCGGAGCTTTGACACAAATAAATAAGGTGGTAATTCTATCGGTTGCATCAATTTGCGATAATAGGAGTTTGTGCTCAATATCGGCCTCATTGCTATGTAAAATCCATTTGGATTGTGAGTAATTATCAATATCACGCACAATAAGCTGGCAATCAACCGATGCATCAGTTAATTTATGAGCAAGTAGTTGGCCAATGGAGCCAGCGCCAAGTATGGCAATATACTTTGTCAAAATCATTATCACCAAAATAACCTAATAGATAAAACATATAACCTTTATAAATGAATATCAATAAATTAATAAAGCTGATACAGCTGATAAAGCATTTGTGGCAAAACGAAAGAGATATGGTTGTTCGTTTATTAACCTGTATTTTTGCAGGTATTGCTTCTGGGATGCCTCTTTATGTGTTATTTCAATATATGCCTGCGTGGTTTAGAGATGAAGGAATCGACTTAAAAACTATTGGTTTAATAGCATTTATACAGCTGCCCTATGTTTGGAAGTTTGTTTGGGCACCAGCAATGGACCGCTTCGTATTACCATTTTTGGGTAGGCGAAAAGGTTGGCTTTTTATCATACAAATAATAATTGCAGTTTTGCTAGTAAGCCTAAGTTTCTTTGATATTAGCTCATCACTTAGTTCCATTGTCGTTGTAGCGGTTTTAATTGCTTTTTTTAGTGCAAGTCAAGATATAGTAATTGATGCTTATCGTAGTGAGATTTTGCCAGACAAAGAGTTGGGCTTAGGTGCTGCGTTTCATGTTAATGCATATCGATTATCTGTACTGATCCCAGTTACCCTTGGCTTAACTTTGGCTGATCATATTCCGTGGGGGTACGTGCACTGGGTTTTGGCAGGGTTTATGATATTAGCAGCATTTATTACAATATTTATACCCGAACCAAAGCAGGTTTATAAAATACCGGTAAGTCTTAAAGAAGCAACTGTTGGGGCTTTCTCAGAGTTTTTTAAACGAAAGGGCTGGAAGCCTGCGCTTGTTATTCTGGCCTTTTTGTTCTTTTATAAGTTGGGAGACAACTTTGCAGTAGCTCTATCAACGCCATTCTATTTGGATTTGGGCTTTACAAAGACTCAAATAGGCACTGTTTCTAAAGCAGCGGGGTTATGGGCTTCAGTTGCTGGTTCGATACTTGGTGGTTTTTGGATGAAATCACTTGGAATTTATAGGGCTTTATGGATATTTGGCATTGTTCAGATATTTTCTATTTTAGGTTTTGCCTATTTAGCGAGAACAGGAAATGATCTTACTACAATGTTCTGGGTTGTTAGTTTTGAATATATTGGCGTAGGTTTGGGAACAGTCGCATTGTTAGCTTTCATGGCGAAGATTTCGAACAAACAATTTACCGCAACTCAATTTGCCTTACTTTCAACTTTAGCGACTTTACCAAGAGTTCTTGCAAGCGCCTCTTCTGGCTTCTTGGTTGAAGGACTGGATGAAGATAGCGCTTCATGGCTACATGCAGCTTTTAAGTTATTTCATATTCCGATAGACGGCTTTGGTTGGGAAAATTACTTTTATTTTAGTTTTTTCGCCGCAATTCCTGGAATGCTAATGCTTATTTGGGTAGCTCCATGGAATGGAAACTTTGAGGATGAATCTTCTAAGCAAGAAAAAGGAGCTGAGTAGCTCCTTTTCTATTATGACTTAGATAATTGGTATTTAGAAATGGAAGTTCAATCCTGCATAAAAGCCGTCAATGGTCATGTCACTTGATAAAGCATCAAAATCGTCAAATTCAATGGTGAAGTTACGATAGCCAACTTCAAAACCAAAACCTGAGTCACCTTCGTAAGAAATGTATAAAGTTGAGTCAGTCATTTTATCATCAGTTGTCTGGCCAATATTCATAGTTGCACCAGCGCTCCAGCCTGTGAATGGTAGGTCAAACTGAGCTTTACCATAAAGCATTGGAACCACTCCAGAAAGGTTTAAGTTTTCGCTAGTAATTACAGGAAGGTTGCCTGAGCTTGTGCTAGTAAGCGCGAAACCACCATCAAATTGCTTGCCGGTAATACCTAAGTCTAGATTTACCCAGTTATCCAAAACTTCATAATAAAGCGTGTAATCGGTGTTGCTAAAGTCATAATTGGTGATAGTGCCGTTACCAGTGGTGAAATTAACGCTACCGAAGGTAAAGTTTTGGCTAGCTACACCATTAGCAGAACCTTTGAGGTTATTTTGCTGTATTCGAACATTTGGCAAAAATGGAACTGGATGTTCGAATGCTACATAATAAACATTGTCATCGCCATCACTCCAACCTAGATCGTTGTTAAGATCTACATCGCCGCCAACAGAGCGTACGTCACCATCAGCGTCATAGTTCCATTTGTTTGCACCAGCATAAATGCCGATAAAATCTGCGCTAGCTATTGATGATACGGTCAATAAAGCTGTCGCTGCTAAAAATCTTAAAGTATTCATGAATATTCCTTAACTAAATAGATAGCGCGTATTTTAAGGATTTTCGTATCAAAAAACAGAGCTCAAGCGTCTAATAATTAGTGTTTTGATGTTTTTTTAGTCAAAAACTGCCAAATCAATCACTTTTATTGCAATTTGTTGTCTATTGCGACCTTTTTACAACTGATGTGGTCTAACCAGATATGGGCATACAAGAAACCTCAAGAACTATCGACAGTTCGAATTATCAAGGTGCATTCTCGGCCAAGTTATCGAGAGAAGAGGTTTCGCGCTTACAATCTGGTGATTTAAAAGCCTTTAAGCGATGCTTTTTTGAATATCAAAATGCAGTGTTTAACTTATCCTTTCGGATCAGTAATAACTTTCATGTGGCGGAAGACATCACTCAAGAAGTGTTTATTGAAGTTTTTAACAAAGCTCGTACTCTAAAGCATAAAGCCTTAATTGGAGCATGGATCAGGCGGATCACCGTTAATAAGACATTGAATTACTTGAAAAAATCCTCTTATCGTAATGAAAAGAGTATCAACGAGCCCTCTCTCCGTGGCAGTTTGCATGGCAACCAGGAAGACAATAGCAGCAACTCGTATGAGAATTATGCTGATAAGCACGGATGCTCCCCTGCCATGGAGTATGAGCATGTAGATTTAACCCAGTATTATCTTTCTCATTTATCGAAAAAGTCGCGACTTATTGTCTGGTTATTTGTCGTAGAAGGGTATAGCCATCAGGAGATCGCTCAATTGTTCAATAAAAGCGAAAGTTTTAGTAAGTCAATTGTATCTAGGAGTTTTGAACAATTGAGACAAATTAAAACCAAGCAACGGATTTGCGATGACGCTAAACGTACAGCGATATCAAAACAAAAATTAATAAAAATGACTAGCAAAGCAAGAGTCAAAGTTAACTATGCTGAAGAAGATGTGTTTTATGGTGAGAGTATTACACAGTGAAAAACAACCGCTTATGAGCGGAGGAGATATGAATGCACCCAAAGGATAACGAGCTAATTGAATATGCAATTAGTAATTATAAAACAGGGCAAAAAACAGGGGTAGAACAGTTAGAGATAGTTGATAAACATCAAGAAATTTGTCAACACTGTCGAATGAAAATAGCTGATTATCGAATGCTTGCTAGCGATTTTGTTTTTGGCTCACAACAATACTCTGCAAGAGGTTGGTTGAGTTTGCTGCAAAAGCTGGGTCTGGATTCGGTTCAACAACAAAACTCTATTTACTCCAAATCATATTTAACACTTTAGTGTAAATCGTGTTCTTTTGAGCGCAAGTCTTGTAATAGGGCAATAAGTAGACGTATAAAAGAATAGGGCAATCACAAGTTGCTTGTTATAATGCAGCGCATTGTAAATTACTCTGTTTTGAATATGTCTTTTGAGCTACGTTTTGGTGGTATTGCGCGTTTATATGGCCAAAAAGCCCTCGATAAATTTAGACAAAGTCACGTTTGTGTGATCGGCGTTGGCGGTGTGGGTTCTTGGGTGGTAGAGTCATTAGCCCGCTCAGGCATTGGACAAATTACATTAATCGATCCTGATGAAGTCAGTGAAACCAATATTAATAGACAATTGGTAGCACTTACAGAAACTATTGGGCAAGGAAAAGCAGATGTGCTTAAAACGCGGATTGCCAATATTAATCCAGAGTGTCAATTACATATCATTGAAGACTTACTTAAACCAGAAAATACCAGCGATTATATTGATAAAAATTTTGATTATGTGATTGATGCGATAGATAGTGCACGCAGCAAAGCCGCATTAATACGTCATTGTAAAAGCAATAAAATCTCAGTTATATGTATTGGCGGTGCTGGTGGGAAAATTGATGCCACACAAATTCAAATAGCTGATATTACCAAAACCTTTAATGATCCCTTATTAGCCAAAACACGTTCAATTTTGCGTTATGATTATAATTTTTCGCGTAATCCAAAGCGTAAATATCAAATCCCTTGTGTTTATTCCTCCGAGCAAGCCGTGTTCCCTATGCCTGATGGAACTATTACCCAAGCCAAACCTGACTCTGAGCGAGCATTACGAATGGCCTGCGATGTTGGTATGGGTTCAGTAACTCATATTACAGCTACGTTCGGTAATTTCGCTGTGGGTCATGTCTTGAAGCGTCTAGCAATAAAAGCTTAACTGTAAAGTCTAATTAAAAATCTGCTCAATAATCCTTGAAAAACTTTTGGCTATCCCCAAATAAGTTATGAGCGTTAGGTCTCTGAGAGAGTAACGCTTAGTTAACTTAGTGAAAAGTTAAAAAACAACTTAAATTAATATTGCTTCATTTGGAGGATATACCATGAATAGAATCGATTTAACCCCTTTATACCGTAGTAGTGTAGGCTTTGACCGTTTGGCATCTTTATTAGATAGCAGCTTACGCGGCGAACAAACTGCAGGCTCTGGCTACCCACCTTACGACATTGAAATGGTTGATGAAAACCAATATGCGATTACCATTGCAGTAGCGGGTTTTGAGCAAAATGAATTAGATATTCAAACTGAGAAAGGTGTGTTAACTGTGCGTGGTCGTAAAGCGCCACAGCAACAAGAGCGTAAGTTTTTACACCAAGGCATTGCTTATCGCGCGTTTGAGAGAAAATTTAATTTAGCGGATTATGTGGAAGTGACCAGTGCTGATTTAAGCAATGGTTTGTTGACCATTAACTTGGTCAAAGAAATTCCGGAGGCAATGAAGCCCAGAAAAATTGAGATAGGCTCATCAGTATCAAATAATGTGATTGAGCATAAAGCTGAAAACGCAGCTTAAAAATTTGAGAAGATAAGCTCAAAAAATCTTAATTAAGTAATCCGTTAGTCATAGACTGGATAGTAAAAAGCAGCCAATAGGCTGCTTTTTTGATCTTTTATCGAACCATTGATTACTGCATATCCGCGGCTTGGATATGTTGATATTTGCTTTTCCACCAGCGGATGGTTAGTGGTACGCTGATGTTTAATAAGAATGCTGTAAGCATTAAAGTGTAAAATGCTTGTAGCGACATGACTTTATATTGCACATAAGCTATGTCCATCACCACGAAAGCTAATTCTGCACGCCCTAACATCCCAAAACCG
This sequence comes from Kangiellaceae bacterium, assembly GCA_013373015.1. Classification (GTDB taxonomy): domain Bacteria; phylum Pseudomonadota; class Gammaproteobacteria; order Enterobacterales; family Kangiellaceae; genus Kangiella. Next base: position 38,100 of record JABXIQ010000029.1, on the reverse strand, counting down.
ATCAATAAACTCGAAGGTGTATCAAAGTTACCCGTATATTTTGCTGCTAATGATGCTGAAACTACCTGACCAATAAACAAACCAACAAATAACATCAGAGCTTGCGGTAAGATCGATATAAATACGTCAAACTCAAAAATAAGCTTAGTACCAAGAGTGACAAAAAAGACTGGCCCTATCCAAGTAAAAGCTACGTTATCAATGATTTCACGAGCTTGCTTGTAGAAATCGACTTCCTTTTCTTTATGAAAATCAAAGTATTCGCGCTTAATGATCAAACCAGCCATATAGGCACCAACCGCAGGGTGGAAACCAAACTCATGAGCCAATAAACCAACCAATACTGCAATCAACAATAATGACAAAATGGTGTATTCGCCCCGTCCCATAGCTAAGAGTTTTTGCAAACTAAACTTGCCGATGAAAGGAATTTTAGAGATCCAGCCTGAACTAGCTGGAAATAGCCAAGCACCAATAATGGTGACGACTAAGAAGAAACCTATTGCTTTGCCAACAATTAGTGCAATACCTTCGATGCTGACTGTGGCCTGTCCAGTGGCTACGGGCACCATGATTGCAACTAAAGCTAATGATGCAATATCATCAATAACAGCGGAAGTCATAATGCCTGTGGCGGCAGGGGTTTTGCTTAACCCTTCACTTTTTAATGACACCATGGTCAAAGAGACAGCCGTTGCAGTCATAGCTAAGCCGCATAGTAACGCCATATTGGCATCGCCCCAGAACCATAAAGCGGCAGAGTAGGCCACAGCAAAAGGTGCTAAAGCGCCGAAAAGTGCGATCCCCCAACTGCGTTTTACACTCTTGAGAAAGTTGCTGGTGTCTTCCTCAAAGCCTAAGGCAAACATAATGATGATAATGCCAAGTTCGGAAAAGTTAATGATAAAATCAGGCATGGTTTCTGGAAGCCAGCCTACGTTAACCAGTAGAGAGCCGCAGAATAAATACCACAGAACAGGAGTTAAGCGTGAATGATGCGCCAAAAAAGAGGCAACAAAAACGCTTATCCAAATAATGGCTAGAATGACTAGATCGTGCATATCAAGGTAACTTCGAAGTCTAAACAGGGATTATCTAATAACAGTAAAGCATTACCTTGACTTAGATCAAGTTTGATTCTGCGACGTGATGAGATTCAGGAAATAAAAAATACGCCCTAAGACGTCTTTGTATGTTTTTTTGGTGGGGCGGTTTAAGTTTCCACCTTTTAATCACTAGGAGTTTGATTTATAAAGTTTTTTTAAAAGTACACTTAGTACTAGTAAATTTATTCATAATAATATGTACCATATTTAAGCATTTGTAATGCCTAAAATTTTTTAGTTTTGATTACAGATAACGTCTTAGTCATCTGTACCACTCTTGTGCTCAATAATATCGCCGATGGGAACATTTATACCGTTTTGTTTCTCGTATCCACCAACAGGCATAAATGGTCCATTTTTTGATTTGAAAAATAATGGTAATCCAGTCATATAAAGGTTTTCATTAGCCTCATGTAGAGCAACGTAATGTATATGCACGTGAGGTTCTGTTGAGTTTCCGCTATTCCCGCATTGAGCTATAGGCATACCTTCCTCTATAAACTGCCCTTTTTTGACAGTTACACTCCCTTGTTTTAGGTGGGCAATTATCAGTCTATGTTCTGACTCATCTGGTTTTATGACAATATAATTTCCATACGCATTTTGTATATCTTCAGCTTCGTTATCTGGAACTCTATCTAATTGGTCATTTGCTAAGCTCTTAACTTCGCCTGAAATAGGGGCTAACACTGCTTTTCCAAAACAGCCATAATCTTCATTGTTTTGTGAGCCATGGCTGTGGGGTTCTACGATTAAATCGTACGCCCACCTTTGACCTGCATATTCTGCATGGTAATTTTGATTAACTTTATCCCCTCCCCATGCGACTTTTATTTTTCCATCCATAGGAATACGAATGGTTAACCTGTCTATTGAAGTATCTAGATAAGCTGGATAGCCTGTATTTAAAATACCATTTAAAAAAGGTCTGATAATTAAATAAGTAAAGATAATAATAGATAACGCTGTCACAGGGCTAGAGCTAGGTTTTTCAAGGCTTAGCTTTAAAAAATAAGTAACTATACCTAATAAACCAACGGTAATACTTAGTGCAGTAAGGTTGTCCCAGAGCATTAGTCGCCAAGGTTCTGGAATGGCCGATAAATTGAATCGAATCAATGTAATGACTACTCCAGAGAATAGTAGGGCTATAAACAAAATTGTTATAATGATTTGTTTTTTATTGCTCATATTAGTTAGTTTATTACTAGATATATCGATAAGTATATTAAAATTAACAATTTAGTGATGATCCAATCCTAAAATAAATCAGTGTACCAATATTTAAGCGATATCATTGATTGGGCTTGAGCATAGTAAATTACTGATTAATAATATACTTCTTATGAAGTAAAAAGAGTTATATTTGGAAACGAAACCGGACACCAAACTGCCATTTACAGCTTTATCTTTCAATAGAAATGAGAGCCTATCTGAGCAGATCGTATTAAAGATCAAGGAATTGATATACAGCGAAGCAATTGTGAAAGGAGATAAATTACCATCTTCTCGAACTCTAGCTAGTCAGTTAAATTTTGCAAGAGGCACTGTGCAAACTGCATACGAAATACTGTCTTCACAAAATTATATTATAAGCAAGAAAGGAGCGGGGACTTTTGTTAATTACAGCCACTCAACAAAAAAGGAACCTCATTCCACAAAGGTAAATGGTAAGAAACAATATTCTTCCAAAATTGATCTATCGCCGTTGAATTCTATCACGAGCTCATTCCCTACAAGGAAATGGAAGCAAGCAATGGCTCACGCTATGAATAATAGGCAAAGTCTTGAGTTTGAAAGTATCAAAGGAGATAAGGCGCTTAGAAAGGCAATAGCAGATTATCTTAGGCGAAGTAATGGGATGATTGTCAAAGTTGATAACATTATTATTACAAATAGCACAGTTCATGCAATGGATCTGATTAAGCAAATCATCAAAAAGGAAAGTTTTCAAGTGGTAATGGAGTCGCCAGCTTATTCTCTTGCTAATAAAGTTTTCGGTAGTGATATATTTATTAGATATATTAGCTCATCATCTTCAGAAGGGTTGGCTGGGGAGCTAAATAAGTATAAAAGAAATAACGAATTATTTTATTGTACTTCTAGTATTCAATTCCCAACAGGTAAGGCATATAGCTTATCCGAATTAAAGAAAATAGTATCATGGGCAGAAGAAACGGAATCTTATATTTTAGAGGACCATTACACCTCAGGGATAATAGACTCCAGTCATGAGGAACTTTTATGGCATTTATTGCCTTCAAGAGTTATATATGTAGGAACAATGTCAATGACCATGTTTAGGGGGCTTCGGATTGGGTTTGCTGTTGTTCCTGATGCGCTTATAGATAAAATATCAGCAGAGCAAGCGCTAATGACTTATTCTCCGTCTAGCCAAACCCAGCACGCACTTGCCAGATTCATAGAGCAAGGTAACTTAGAGATTCACACTCGTAGGCTTCGTAAAATTTATAAAGATAGAATTAAACTTCTGCTGTCAATTATTGGGAAAACGAGCTTGCCAGTCAAAGTGGAGGGGGAAATTTCTGGTATTTTTGCGGTATTAAAATTCCCTAAAGATGTCGATTGCGAGCAACTTGCAGAAATGATTCTTGATAATGGAGTCATTGTCCACTCTTTAACCAGCTATTTCTTTGATAAACAGATTAGCAATAATAGTTTAATTATAGGATTTGCAAATATTAAAGAAAGCGAATTAATTGCAGCTATTAATATTATTGAAAAAACATACGCTGGATATTTATCCAGCGCTTATTAATCGCTAAGTCCTTTTTTATTATAAAATATGCATGGCTATGGCATTAATAAAGTGACGATTTTTTAACGATGACTTAAAAACTGGTGGGCGCCAAGACCTATGAATGTACGCTGTTTAGTAAAAGGACGTTGATAATTGAATAGCCATAGCTTCGAGCCTGAGGGCTTAATTCTGAGGTATAACCCTTTGCCATCGGCTAAGTTGTACTCTTTAACCTTGGGCTTTGCTTGCTTGATCTGAGTCGCTGTTAATGGTTGTGTTTTGCCTGCCATTGTAACACCGCTACGCCTATTATTTAACCAGTGTTACAATCAGTGTTACATTAAATGCTAGATATAGCAAGACGTTAAAATACGCCAAAATACCGTTTTGGATTGTAAGTTATTGATATTAAAGTTATTTTGGCAATAAAAAAGACGCCCTAAGACGTCTTTGTATGTTTTTTTGGTGGAGGCGGGGGGAATCGAACCCCCGTCCGCGAATCCTCTGCTCTTGGCACTACATGTTTAGTTCCATCTTTGATTTAATCTATGCTGAGCCGATGGTCAGGCTTGCTTAGACGGTTCCGAGGAAAGTTTAACAGTTGGCTGCCGGACACAGTTATCTGCGAGTCCCTGTAAATGACTGTCTAACCCCTACCAAGGACGCTCAGAGCAGACAGTTAGCCTATTAAGCGGCTAAAGCGTAGTTGTCTTCGTTTGCAACTATTTAGTTTTCAGCTTTGATTTTACGAGATTCGCTGAACATCTCGACATGCACCTTGAGGTTCGTAATCCTCGTCGAAGCCAGGTCGCCCCCAGTTTTGTTTGCTATTATATAGTATATGAGGGCGCTTACAATCAATATCAATAGATATCCTTATTTGTAGTATATGCCAATTAATTTGTGGCTTGGTTAACATTCATTTTGTGAACAAAGCGCTACACTCCATTTTACTTATTAGGAGGGGTAATGACCGAAAAGCAAACTACTAACATTCAATACGCTATGCTGTCGCATAAGGGCATGGCTCGTCAAAATAATGACGACAAGGTTTTTGCTTCTAATGAGCTAGGTTTGTGGTTGTTGTCTGATGGAGTGGGCGGCTTAAAACAAGGGGAGCAAGCCAGCCAGTATGCTGTTGAAGAGATTAAAAAATCTATTGAGAAAGGTTTTCCATTACATAATGCCGTCCATTCAGCTCATTCTGTTATCAAGGCTTATAATAAGCACGAGTCAGAAGATCGTGGGGCGACAGTCGTGGCCGTTGTGAGCCATGGCAATCAGTATGAAATAGCTTGGGTTGGAGATAGTCGTGCTTATTTATGGGATTCAGCAGAAGGTCAGTTAACTCAGTTAACTGAAGATCATACTTTGGTTCAAAAGCTTGTTAATGCTGGTTTGTTGACACCAGAGCAAGCAAAGAATCATCCTAAGAAGCATGTTATTACTCAGTGTTTGGGAATTGAGAATGATCATCAACTCAACATCGGTACCGTCAAAAGAGAGTGGGGTTATGGCGAACAGTTGCTACTCGCTAGCGATGGACTTTATGAGGAGTTATCGGTGCAAGAAATGACTGCGTCTTTGAAATTACCGCGTGATAATCAGGCTAAAGTCGAGTATATGGTCGAACAGGCTTGTAAGAATGGCGGTAGTGATAATATTTCTTTAATGTTGATTTCTTCTCCAGTCATGACCAAAACGAAAGCTAAAAAACAAATTGGTTTGGTAGATAAAATTAAATCCTTATTAAAAATAGGTTAAAGTGAGGTAGGTATGTCGTCTCAAAAAAATCCTTCACCAAAAAAAGCAGAATATCGTGAAGACAAAGCTGGACCGCAGGGAACATTAGTGTTTGATTCGCGGGAGGTTGATCGATTGATCGCGGATGAAATTCAGAAGTTGGAAGATGATGGTAGTAAGGTTCCTGCTTTATTAGCAACTACCAAGCCTCATGCTGGGCAGCAGTTTATCCTTGAGTATGGAAAAAATGTTATTGGTCGTGGTAAAGGCAATAGCGTGACTATTTATGATCCAGCTGCATCTTCTACTCATGCGCAAATCACTTTTACAGGTGGTAAATGGAAAATTCTTAATCTATTGTCATCTAATGGCACCATTGTTAACGGTGAAAAAATCACCGACAGAGTTTTATCTTTTGGCGATAAGATCCAAGTAGGACAAACAGAGTTTTTGTTTACTTTAGTTGATAGAAAAGATGATGTGCATGAAGATGCGAAATCAGAAGTCAATTGGATGGTGCTAGGGACTATTTTAGCTGCGGCAGTAGTTTTAGGTGGCGTTCTATTGTGGTTATTCTTATAAATAACACAAAGCAACCAGTAAGTTTTAATGTCTGAGTCAACCAACTCCGTTTTACAAAGCAATCAACTTAGCATCGGTCGATACAAGCTCATTAAAGAGCTTGGACGTGGTGCTATGTCTGTGGTTTATCAGGCTGAAGACCCTGATATTGGGCGCTCTTTGGCGATTAAATTGCTTAAACATGAGTTGGTGGAAAAAGATGATTACCGAGAGCTTTTCTTGCGTGAAGCTAAAGCTGCAGGCCGCTTAGGACATCCAGGGATTGTCACTATTTATGATGTGGGTATTTGGCAAGATCGCCCATTTATTGCGATGGAGTTATTGGATGGGGTTTCACTTGAAGAATACTTGTTAGAAGCAGGAACCTTTGATTTAGCTCAGGCATTAGATTTTGCAACGCAAATGACTCAAGCACTGGAATACGCTCATCAAAATGGGGTGGTGCACCGTGATTTGAAGCCTGAAAATATTTTGGTTTTGGATGGGGGCAAACGTTTCAAAATTACAGATTTTGGTATTGCCCATGTTGAGCTTCAATTCTTAGAAGAAGAGATTGGACAGTCTCAGCAAGAAAAGGTTATGGGGACGCCGGCGTATATGTCACCAGAGCAGATCACTGGTCATGGAGTCGATTATAAAACCGATCTTTATTCTTTGGGCGTAATTTTATACCAAGTTACTAAGGGTGAGCTGCCATTTCAGGCGCTAAATTATGCTGCAATGATGCAAGCAGTTTTGCAACAAAACCCGCAACCTTTGAACAACTATTCTGATCAAGGCTTGATGTGGCAAAGCATTATCTTTCGTTTGCTACAGAAAAATCCTGATTTGCGCTACGCCGATAGCATTGAATTATTACAAGAACTCAAAGTTCTAGGTGATGAGCTTCGACAAAATCGCCAAGGGCTTGCCAGCATTCGATTTGTTTCAATGCGAGCTCGTTGGGCAATTACATTATCCTCAGTGGTATTTTTAGTGATGGTCGTTGGTATGGCTTGGGTGTATTTTAAGCAAAATAAACTGATGAACCAACTGGTTTATGATTATGGAAGTTCCATGGTACAGATTATTGCTAAAGAAACTGCGGAACCATTATTATTAGATGAGGATATGGCCTTGCAAGCGATTACCGTTGATATTGCGGACAATTCTCAGATCCAATATTTGTCAATCCGTGATAATGATAATATCGTTCAAAGCAGCAGCAATTTGTCTGATTTAAATAAGCCCTTTAAGCTATTTGAATATAGTGAGCTGCGTCAGCAAATCAGTTCAGGAAAAATTTATGCTAATAAAGATTTTTTTGAACAAGAAGTCTTTTTGTTCGACTCTCCAATCAGATACCAAGACAAATTAATTGGTAGTGCGCATATTGCCATTAGCCGAGATAACCTAAAAGCAGCCACACGTTCATCATTATTTGCCATGGTCATTTGGATGTTTTTGATTTTGTTAGCAGTATTTACTGGGATCTATTGGATGGCCAACCGTTTCACGCAAAGAGTCAATGCGACTCGCCAAGCTGTTCGGGATATTCGAAGTCACGGTCAGGCAGATATATTATTGATTGATACTCATGATGAAGTAGGGCGTTTGCAGCAAGAAATCAATGAGCTATCGCAAAAGTTGGCGGGCCTTACCAAAACTCAGCAATTGAGTATGAATCTTGATCCCGAAGTGCTAGAAACTATCACTAGCATGGACAAAACCTTGGTTATGGATAAGACAGTTGTTTTAGAAAAGCCCAGTAAAAACCAGACAGAAAGTAGTTAAAGTTATAGATCCTTCAATTTTGCTTGGAGCGCCATAACGCGATCTTTATATACCAAAGCTAAATCATCATTAGGGTTAATGACTAGAATTTTATCCCAAAAACTCAAGGCCTCATCAAGTTGTTGATTGCGGTACAAACGTAAAGCTTGTTGATGGTAGTTTTCGCTAACTTGGTTACGAACGCTGGTAAAAAGAACATTCTTCTCTAGATTTGCTGCATCTGCTTGATACGCTTGTTGTAATATCGAGTAGGCTTTATCAAACTCGCCACGCGAAGCCAAGTTCTTAGCAACACTTAAGCCTTCTTGAGCTCCAAGCGAATTGACTATTTGCTGAAAACTTTGCTTATGTTCTTTATTGATGCGTTGATCCGCAATTAGGCCATCCAATAGGGTTTTAGCATCAGCAGGATTGTTTTGTTGTAAATAAATAGAAACCTGTTGTCTGGTTGCTTGGTGTAGTTTACTTTGTAACTCTTGCTTAGCGCTAAGATCGTCTCGACTTATAAGCCATTGAATTGCTTGGTTGTATTGCTCTGCCGCTAAGAGGTTATCTAATGCTTGGTAGGTCTGATCGGTTTTGACGATTGGGCGCTGTACGTTAGCCGTATCAATGTTATTGGAGGCTGTGTAATTACTATTAGCAGGAAGTTTAAGTTTTTGTCCTTGTCGAATTGGATCGTAGGGGCCAAGATTATTTAGATTGGCTATTTCGATATAACGCTTTGAATTACCTAAAACTTTACGCGCGATTGAGCCTAGGGTATCACCAGCTTGCACAATATAAAATAAAGTTGGCTTTACTTCAGTAGGGATAGGTTCAGGAGTGGAAGTTTGTATGGGGTTTTTATTACTAGCATCAATGATCTGCACGGTTTCTTGGCTACGGTCTTCAACAAATGAACAGCCAGACAAGGCCAGCAAGGCTAATGAGCCTGCAGCAATAAGAGTATTTTTTTTAGTTGATTTATAGTTATTTGATTTGTAGTTATACACTGAAACAATCCCTACCTAGTTATTTCACCAGTTGCTTAACCTTAATTATTTTAACAAAATTAACCGTCTGAGAGTGTGGGGTAATGCACACTCGAGCTTTATGCCGTTATTCTACCGTTACGCGAATAATTAGGTTTAACGAACACTGTGTTTCATTAGGCGTTCTTTAGTTTTGTCCCATTCACGGTCTTTTTCGCTAGACCTCTTATCATGTAACTTTTTACCTTTGGCTAATCCTATCTCGAGCTTTATCAAAGATTTTTTCCAATATAAAGCAAGAGACACAACCGTGTAGCCTTGTTGTTCTACGCCTCTAAACAATTGAGCTAGTTCACGATTATGAAGTAATAACTTTCGTGTCCGCATTGGATCTGCTACCACATGAGTCGAAGCACTTAAAAGTGGCGTGATATGACAGCCAAATAGCCAAGCCTCGCCATCTTTAAGCAATACATAGCTTTCAGATAAGTTTACTTTACCTTCGCGCAGGCTTTTAACTTCCCAGCCTTGAAGAGAAAGACCTGCTTCAAAGGTTTCCTCAATAAAGTAGTCGTGTTTTGCTCGTTTGTTGAGGGCTATAGTGTTGCTAGACGTTTTACCCTTTTTTTTCTTAGCCAAGGAGTATCCAAGTTATTAACAAATATTCTGTTAATTATATGTGTAGCGGGTGCGAGTCTCAACAACTCCCTTGCATCAGTTCAAGACTTTAGTGCTATTTGCCTCAATATTAGCTTTTATTCTTGCTACAGTGGTACAATTGCCGCATAAAAGCAGTATTCAAAAGATAATGAAAACGATACGAAGAGAAGCTCTTTTACCATTCTCAGCCTTGCAAATGTTTGAATTGGTTGATGATATAGAGAAGTACCCTGAATTTTTACCAAATTGCCAAGGAGCCAAAGTGCTTAGTCGTGATCTCAACGAAGTTGTTGCTACCTTATCCGTGGCAAAAGGAAGTTTTAGTAAAGATTTCACGACCTGCAACACAAATACTCCTAGCAAATCAATAGAAATGCAACTGCTAGATGGACCTTTTAAGCATTTAAAGGGTAGGTGGGATTTTCAAGAGCTTGGACAAAAAGCCTGCAAAATTCAACTGGTGGTTGAATTTGAGTTCAGTAATATATTGTCTAATATGATGTTCGGCACTATTTTTAATCAGATGGCGGAATCCTTTGTAGAAGCTTTTTCGCAAAGAGCTAGAGAGGTTTATGTTGCGTGAGTGAAAAGTCTGATAGTGAAACGATAGTTGTTGAAGTTTGTTATGCTTTGCCTGACAAGCAAACTTTGTTAACTGTTCAAGCTAACAAAGAGGCAACAGTTGAGGAGGTTATTCTTCAATCGGCAATTATTGAGCTGTATCCTGAAATTGACCTGAGTAGAAATAGAGTTGGAATTTTTAGCAAGTTGGCAAAGCTAACTGATACTCTTCATGCTGGTGATCGCATTGAGATCTATCGCCCTCTTGTTATTGACCCGAAAGAGGTTCGTAAACAAAGGGCTTTGCAAGCCAAAGATAATAAAGTTAACCAAAAACAATAACAAGGAATTCAGTTGTTAAGATATTTTTATACTTTTATATACTATCTAGCCGCGCCTTTACTTTCTATCCGTTGGCTTTATAAAAGTTTTCAACCTCCGCAATACCGTGAACCGATGCGAGAGCGTTTTGGTTTTGTTGCGAGACAAGACAAGCCCAGCATTTGGTTTCATGCCGTTTCGATGGGTGAGGCAAGTGCTGCGATTAACCTCATCAATAAATTATTACTAGAAAATCCAGAATTAAATATTGTGGTAACTACCACTACTCCAACAGGTGCTCGCTTGATTAAAAATGCATTAAATAATCGAATCACGCACCATTATACTCCTTGCGATTTGCCAGGAACTATTAAGCGATTTAGCAATAGAATTCATGCGAAATTATTGGTGATCTTAGAAACAGAATTATGGCCAAACTGGTTACATTATGTGAATAAAAAACAGATCCCTATTGTTTTGGCTAATGCGCGCTTATCTGAGAAATCTGCAGACCAGTACAAAAAAATTAGCTCGCTTTCTAAACAAATGATGACTAATCTCTCTAAAGTTCTGGCTGTTAATGAGGCTGATGGTGAACGTTTTTTACAGCTGGGTCTGCAGCCAGAAAAGTTATTGATCTCTGGGAATGTAAAATACGATATATCGGTTCCTGAATTGCAATCAGAGGATTATTTTCCTCTATGGCAGCAAGAGCTCGTATGGATTGCAGCGAGCACTCATAAAGGTGAGGATGAGCTTATATTGCAAGCTCATGGTGAGGTTCTACAGCAAATCCCGAATGCAAAATTAATTTTAGTTCCAAGACATCCTGAACGTTTTGAGCAGGTGGGGCAATTGATACAACAAAATAGTTATAGCTATTTGCGTCGCTCAGATCCAAGTAATTGGCGTAAAGATGCCCAAGTGTTACTAGGAGATACAATGGGCGAGCTAATGCAAGCCTTTTCGTGCGCCAGCGTTGCCTTTATGGGTGGCAGTTTAGTGCCAATTGGAGGACATAACGCTATTGAACCAGCGGTTCTTGGTAAGCCAGTTATAACAGGCCCTTATATCCACAACTTTTCCCAATTATTCGAAGCGCTAATATTTCATAATGGTGCGCAAATGGTTGATTCTTCGCAACAACTTTCACAATCAGTGTTGAATCTATTAGTTGATGTAAATAAAGCTAAAGAGATGGGTGAAAACGCTAAAAAAGTTATTCTTAGTAGCCAAGGCGCATTAGAAAAAACCGTTAAGGCGATACAAGAATATATTTAGCTTATATCGCCTTAGAGTCTGCTTTTAATATTGATTTAACCAATTGTTAATCGTTTGCACATCTTGCTCGGTTAAAGTCCCTGCAGCTTCTTTGAGCCTTAAACTATTGAGTAAATAATCGTACTTTGCTCGAGTAAGGCTTCTTTTGGCGGAGTATAACGAACGAGTAGAGCGCAACACATCGACAATATTACGAGTACCAGCTTGATAACCGTCTTGGGTGGCTTCTAAAGAACTTTGGCTTGATTCAACCGCTCTTTTATTTGCTTCAAATGACTTAATTGAGGATTGAAGATTGGTAAATGCGTTTCGAGCACTTTTCTGTACTAGGCGATCTCTTTGTTCAAGTTCATGTGTTGAGCGCAAGTAGTTCTGTTTGGCTTGCTCGGTTTGCGCTGAGGTTCTAAAGCCTGAGAAAATTGGTACTCTCAACGTAGCTTGGGCACTGAAACCGTCAGATAGTGCGCTTGAGTTAGCGACTGTACCAGGAGGTGCCGATAATCTCGGGTTGGTATTCGGATCTTCTGGTAGGCTGGGATTAAATTGTTGGTTGGATATCCCCTGCGCAAAAGTTCTGGTGGTATCAGAATCTGAGTCAGAATAGTTAATACTTAGATCGGCTGTTGGATAATGCCCTGAGCGATTGCGTTTTACTTCTTTTCTGGCAACTCGGACATTCATTTGCTGAGCCTTTAGGCCTAAGTTTTCTTCACGTGCTACTCGCATCCAGTCGTCAATATTATTTGGTGTTGGTTGACTTAGAGTAAAGTTATCTCCAATTCCTTCAAGAGCCATGTAGTATTGGCCTGTAAGTTCGCGTAAGTTTTCCTGGGCAATATTTAGGCTGTTTTGCAATGCCACTTCATTGGCTACTGATTGGTCATAATTAGCTTGGGCATCTAAATAGTCGGTAGAATTGGCAAGGCCAGACTCATACTGCTCTCGCGTTAAGTCGAGTTGTTGCTTTAGTGCTTTAAGCTCAGCTTGTGTTGTTTCGAGATTTTCCTCAGCGGCTAAAACGTCAAAATAGGCTTGCGCAGAACGCGTCATCAAACTTTGTAGGCTGGCGGCATGATTAAGTTCCGATGCTCTTACTCGTAACTCTGCTTGGTCGAGTGCAACCCATTGACTCCAGTCGAAAAGTGTTTGTGTTAAACCCACCCCTAAAGTTGTCGTATCAACGCGATTATTAAAAGGATCCGATGGACTGCCATCTAAGCCTTGACCTTCATTGTCAAAATCTCTGCGCTGTTTGCTGGCTGAACCACTAATTTGCGGCAATAAACTTGAGCGACTAATGCGCACACCTTGCTCGGTGGCACGCAAATTGGCTTCACTAATTTTGTACTGCGTATCGTTCTCCAATGCTTGCTGATATACCGTTAATAGGTCAGTTTCAGCATGAGCCACGCCAGTCATGGCGACTAGCAGTGATGCAGCGAGTAGTTTAATTTTTTTGTGACTGCTTGTAGCAGTTACCGTAGCTTGAGTTGTACGCGTTGGTTTCATCTAAGGTTCCCGTCACTCTCGATAGTGTTAATTATTCTAGCCTAAGCTTTTGATTTAAAAGATAAATTGTTGAGCTCTTTTGGCGTTAATTAGTAATCCAATTTGGGTTTCATATAAGTTCTGTTCATGCCATTCATCTTCTGAAAGGCGCGTTATGAGCTTGGCTTGCATTAGATGTTCTTGACCTTCTATGCAAAACAATCTACCACCAATCTGTAGTGAGCGTTTGTAGCTTTCAGGCACTTGAAAAAAACCACCCATAATCGCAATAACATCGTAAGGTTTATAATGTGGCCAGCCTGTTGAGGCATCGCCCTCTTCAAATATTATATTCTCTAAGCCCAACTGCTGCGTAATAGCTTCTGCTTTTTGCAAAAACTCTTCTATAATTTCTACGCTATAGACCTTGTGAGCCTGATTAGCCAATAAAGCACTACAGTAGCCGCAGCCTGTTCCAATTTCTAATACAATATCGCTTGATTGAATATTCAACGCTTGCAGCATGCGAGCTTCTTCGCGTGGCGGCATTGTGAACTGCGAATGTCCTAATGGAATTGGCATATCACTGTAGGCTAACGCTTGGTACGGCTCATCAATAAATTTGTCTCGCGGAACGCTGGCCATCAGATCCAGTACGCGATTATCCAAAACATTCCATGGCCTGATCTGTTGTTCAACCATGTTATGCCGAGCCAATTCAGTTGAAAATTTTGCGTTTGTCTCTGAACTGCTATCATGATTGACTTGCTGCGTACTGTATTCGCCCATTGCTGACATAGCAACCTCACTTTGGAATAAGGATAATTATAATTGATATTTCAAACAATACAGCAAGTGTAACAGATTATGAAGTGTTATCATGTGTTGATGTTGCAACCTGATATGTGTAGGTTGAAAAACGGTTATAGTGCAATAAAATCAATAGGTTAGCTTTTGAAAGAAATATTTACAAATCAGCAGGTAAAGTTGTTAAAAAAAGAGACTTTGTTTCAAGGTTTCTTCGCCATGAAGAAATACTTTTACACTCATAAACTGTATCAAGGTGGTTGGAGCAACACTGTCGAGCGAGAAATATTTGAGCGAGGTGATGCGGTTGGGGTTTTGCTATATGACCCTCCGCAAGATAGCTTTGTTCTGATTGAGCAGATAAGGCCAGGGGCTTTACGCGACGCAGCAATGACAAATCCCTCTCCGTGGTTGTTGGAAATAGTTGCAGGTATGATTGAAGAGGGTGAGCAACCTTCGCAAGTAGCAATGCGCGAAACCCTTGAAGAAGCAGGTTGCCAGCTCAAGAAGTTGATCCCAATGACCGAATATTGGGTTAGTCCTGGCGGCACAACAGAGTACATATATTTGTTCTTAGGGTTGGTGGATAGCCATGAAGTAGCTAACTTTGCAGGTCTAGAAAGCGAGCAAGAGGATATTCGGGTCGAAGTGGTTACACGCCAACAACTCTTGCAATTAATGGCTCAAGGACGTATTAATAATGCTATGGCATTAATCGCTGTTCAGTGGTTTTTATTGAATGAGTCGCAACTCGAACTTGATTAATACAGTGAATGACCCTGAACGAGCCGCAGGATAATGATAAGACGATACAAGAAATACAGCCCAAATTTGAGTGAGTTTATGGCTCTTAGTGCTGCCAACTACGCTAAATTCTTGCAGTTATTGCCCAAAGAAGATGCTCAACAAGAAGATGTTAACTTCGAGTTAGCGATAGACAATCAGCCTAACCTACAGGTTTGTTTGCAACAACAAAGCCGTTATACAGAAACCTATCAGTTGCGTCAGATGTCATCGTCACATGATTCTTTAGGACGTTGTTATCTAGTGCGTTTATACCATGACGCTAAAGTTGCAGAAGTTCTTTCAGGACTTAATGATCCGATGTTACCCCCTGTTTATCCTTATCCTAATGACCAAATGAAGCAACCTGATGAAAAGTTACAACTTAACAAATTTCTCGGTGAATGGCTGAGCTTTTGCTTACAATTTGGTCAAGCTCACAGTTTAAGTAAGACTCAATTGGCGTTTTTAGCATAAAAAATAAGTCATAATAGTTTTAACCAAGGAGTTCAATTGATTCGTAGCAAAAGCCTTTTTATTGGCAGTTCCAACATGACCATTTTACATATTTCGGATTCGCATTTATTCGCGGATGCGGAGCAAACCTTGTTGGGCGTTAATACTCGTGAAAGCTTTGAAGCGGTGTTGGATAATGTGACCAGACAAGGTGTCGAGCCTGATTTAATTGTAATGACTGGCGATATATCGCAGGATTATTCTGCCAAGTCCTATCAGTATTTTGCGGAGCGGATCAGCCAGTTAAATAAACCGGTTTTCTCATTGGCTGGCAATCATGATGAGTTGAGTTTTCTTAAGCAATACTTGTGCCATGACAACTTATTTCTCAATAAACAAGTGATAACTGAACATTGGCAAGTATTATTGCTAAACACCCATAGTAAAGGACAAGTATATGGGGTTGTGACGGCTGATGAACTTACTTGGTTAGAAACTTGTTTACAAGATAATCCTGAATTGCCAACGGTAGTTTTTATGCATCATCACCCAATACCAATCGACAGCCTGTGGCTTGATAAAATTGGGGTGAAGAATGCTCAATCGGTCACCGATATATTACAAGCCTATCCTCAAGTAAAACTGTGTGGCTTTGGTCATGTACATCAAACTATAGATGTGCAAGTTGACAATATCCGCTACTTATCGGTTCCCTCGACTTGTGTACAGTTTTTGCCTCAATCGGATGAATTTTCTGCTTCAGAAGAGCGTCCAGGTTATCGAGTGTACCATTGTAATCGAGATGGACATATTGAGGTGGAAACTCATCGCGTCAGTGATTATTCACCAACCGTAAACCTCGCTATATCTGGCTATTAGAGCTTTAAATTAGACTATTCTATTCAAATTTCATTTTTTACTTGCAGTTGCAGATCGTACTTTATAGGATAAGGGTCGAATAACAACATATTGAGTTGCAATGGCTCAATATACACAACTTTTTGTATCATTTTAGTATAAAAAACAAACAATATTTATGGCCAATAATCAATATACAGCTGAGGCAATTGAAGTCCTAAGCGGTCTTGATCCAGTAAAAAAACGTCCAGGTATGTACACCGATACCGCTCGCCCCAATCATTTAGGGCAAGAGGTCATTGATAATAGTGTAGATGAAGCTTTAGCCGGACATGCCCGCGTTGTGCAAGTAATTCTGCATAAAGATGGCGCACTTGAGGTGCAAGATGATGGACGTGGTATGCCGGTGGATATTCATCCTGAAGAAGGGATTCCTGGCGTTGAGCTGATCATGAGTAAATTACACGCTGGGGGCAAGTTCTCTAACAAAAACTACCAGTTCTCGGGGGGCTTGCATGGTGTAGGGATTTCAGTGGTTAATGCCTTATCCAAGCGTGTTGAAGTACAAGTTAAAAGAGATGGTAAGTTATATGCTATGGCATTTGAGCATGGCATTAAAGCTGAAGATTTGAAAGTTATTGGTGAAGTTGGAAAGCGCAATACGGGTACAACTGTTAAGTTCTGGCCTGATGAACAGTATTTTGATAGTGCCAAATTTTCAGTTTCTCGCCTGAAGCACTTATTAAAAGCCAAAGCGATTCTATGCCCCGGTTTGAAAGTGATTTTCGACAATAAAACCAATGGTGAAAAAGACGAATGGCACTATGAAGATGGTTTGACTGCTTATTTGTTAGAACAGGCGGGTGGTTTTGAAAAGTTACCCGATGAGCCTTTTGTAGGCTCGATGAAAGGTGAGGCCGAAGCAGTTGACTGGGCATTTATGTGGTTGCCGGAGGGTGGTGATTGCTTAGCAGAAAGTTATGTTAACCTGATCCCAACAGCGCAAGGTGGTACGCATGTCAATGGATTGCGTAATGGTTTACTTGAAGCTATGCGAGAATTTTGTGAGTTTCGCAACCTATTGCCACGTGGAGTTAAATTAACTGCCGAAGATATTTGGGATCGTATTAGCTATGTATTATCGGTAAAACTCGATGACCCTCAATTTTCTGGGCAAACTAAAGAGCGTTTATCTTCACGTCAATGTGCAACATTTGTGGCAGGTGTGGTCAAAGATGCTTTTAGTTTATGGCTGAACCAAAACCCAGTTATTGGTGATGCCTTAGCTGAGCGTGCAATCAGCAATGCACATAAACGCATGCGCGCCAGCAAAAAAGTAGTACGCAAGAAGGTTACTCAAGGGCCTGCATTGCCGGGGAAATTGGCCGATTGCGCTGGTTCTGACGCGATGGCCAGTGAATTATTTTTGGTCGAAGGTGATTCGGCAGGTGGTTCTGCTAAACAAGCTCGTGATAAAGAGTATCAAGCGATCATGCCGTTGCGCGGTAAGATTTTGAATACTTGGGAAGTCGATTCTAATCAAATCCTTGCTTCGCAAGAAGTGCATGACATTTCGGTGGCGATTGGTCTTGATCCCAACTCTGATGATTTATCGAAATTGCGTTACGGTAAAATCTGCGTTTTAGCTGATGCGGACTCAGATGGCTTGCACATTGCTACCTTGCTATGCGCACTCTTTTTACGACACTTTAGACCTTTGGTGCGTGCTGGACATGTGTATGTTGCAATGCCTCCTTTATATCGAATTGATATTGGTAAAGAAGTGTTTTATGCGCTTGATGAAGATGAAAAACAGGGCATTTTAGATCGCATTAAGGCGGAAAAAAAGCGTGGAAAAGTTTCCATTCAACGTTTTAAGGGTTTGGGTGAAATGAACCCTAAGCAATTGCGTGAAACGACAATGGCTCGTGAAACTCGCCGTTTGGTACAGCTGACTATTGATGGCGGTGACAACTCGGAAAAAGTTATGGACATGTTGCTATCTAAAAAGCGCGCTTCTGATCGAAAAGAATGGTTAGAGAAAAAAGGCAATATGGCTGAAATCTAATATCAGCATTGTTGTTTTGTGTGGTCCTTAGCGAGCACTTACAAGCAAAAAATAATAGATAAATGTTAGAAATAACAATCGTGGAAGAAAACTGTGGAAGAAATTAGTTACGAAGGTATTGAGCAAAAATCGCTCGCTGAATTTACCGAGCAAGCATATTTAAACTACTCCATGTACGTGATCATGGATCGTGCTTTACCGCATATTGGCGATGGCTTAAAACCCGTGCAAAGGCGTATTGTTTATGCAATGAGTGAGCTGGGTTTAAAAGCAACGGCAAAGTATAAAAAGTCTGCCAGAACTGTGGGTGATGTGTTAGGTAAGTTCCATCCTCATGGTGATTCTGCGTGTTATGAAGCCATGGTCTTGATGGCTCAACCTTTTTCTTATCGTTATCCATTGGTGGATGGTCAAGGGAACTGGGGGGCGCCAGATGATCCTAAGTCTTTTGCTGCAATGCGCTATACCGAATCTCGATTGTCACCTTATGCAGAAGTATTATTAAGTGAGTTGGCGCATGGAACGGTTGACTGGATTGCAAATTTTGATGGCACGATGCAAGAGCCGAAAGTGCTTCCTGCGCGTATTCCCAATTTATTACTTAATGGTACGACGGGCATTGCAGTGGGCATGGCCACGGATATCCCACCGCATAATTTAACCGAAGTTGCCAGTGCTTGTATCCACTTGTTGGATAACCCGAAAGCTGATGTGCTTGAATTAATGGAGCATATCCAAGGCCCCGATTTCCCAACAGAAGCGGAAATTATTACTTCTAAAGCAGATATTCTAAACTGTTACGAAACAGGACGAGGCTCGATTCGTATGCGAGCCAAATTTGAAAAAGAAGATGGTGATATTGTTATTACCGCATTGCCTCACCAAGTTTCTGGCTCAAAAGTGCTTGAGCAAATCGCGGCTCAGATGCAAGCCAAAAAATTGCCTATGGTGAGTGACCTTCGCGATGAGTCTGATCATGAAAATCCTACTCGATTAGTTATCGTGCCACGCTCTAATCGTGTTGATAGTGATGAGTTAATGAAGCATTTGTTTGCGACAACTGATCTTGAAAGAACTTATCGCGTGAATATGAACATGATTGGTATTGATGGTCGTCCTCAAGTTAAAAATCTACGTGTCTTTCTTAAAGAGTGGCTCGATTATCGTTATGAAACTGTGCGTCGTCGCCTGCAATTCCGCTTAGATAAAGTGATGGATCGCCTGCATATTTTAGACGGTTTATTGATAGCTTTTTTGAATATTGACGAAGTGATTCATATTATTCGTACTGAGGATAAGCCTAAGCCAAAGTTAATGGAACGATTTGCTATTTCTGATCGGCAAGCAGAAGCCATTCTTGAGTTAAAATTGCGTCACCTTGCAAAGCTAGAAGAAATGAAAATTAAGGCCGAGCAAGAAGAATTGGAAGATGAAGCTGACTATTTGCAGCTTACATTAGGTTCAAAAGCGCGCATGAAAACCTTGATCAAAAAAGAAATTCAAGAAGTCGCTGAAGAGCATGGTGATGAGCGTCGCTCGCGGATTGTTGAGCGAGAAGAAGCTAAAGCATTATCTGAAAATGATCTGATGCCAACAGAGCCAGTAACTGTTGTGTTGTCAGAAAAAGGCTGGGTGCGTTGCGCCAAAGGACATGATATTGATGCTGCAAGTATGAATTATCGTTCTGGTGATGCCTTTTTAGACTCCAGTAAAGGTAAGTCTAATCAATATGCAGTGTTTTTAGATTCCACAGGACGAACATTTTCCTTACTGGCCAATAGTTTGCCTTCAGCCCGCGGGCTGGGTGAGCCAGTGACAGGTCGCGTTAATCCTATAGCTGGTGCAGAATTCTTGGCCACTATTATGGGCGAAGATAATGATGAGTTCCTGTTTGCTTCGGATGCCGGTTATGGCTTTGTGGGTAAATTTAGCGATCTTGTAACTAAAACAAAAAATGGTAAAGCATTTTTAAGTTTGCCGTCAGGCAGCAAAGTTTTGAAGCCCAGAAGGGTTGATGATTACCAAAATCAATTTTGTGTAGCCGTTTCTAATGAAGGACGTATGTTGGTGTTTCCGTTAAAAGATTTACCGCAATTGGCCAAAGGTAAGGGTAATAAGATCATTAGTATCCTAACTGCACGCCTCAAACTACGTGAAGAGTTTGTAATAGCAACAGCTGTGTTAAGTGACGATGATAGTCTTATGATTTATTCGGGTAAGCGTCATTTAACTCTAAAACCGAAGGATTTAGAGCATTATCGTGGGGAGCGTGGACGTCGTGGCAATAAGTTGCCGCGAGGATTTCAACGAGTTGATGCTATGGATGTTGAACCCAAAAGTTAGACTTTTGGGGCCGCTAGTTTATTAAAAATCGTACTTGGCGCTCAATGGCTGTTCGTTGTTGGGCGTTTAGCGGTTTCAGTAAACTCAGTTCCAGTAGATCGGGAGCCTGTTGATTGTCATGATCAATTTCTAACTCTATTGTTCTGTCTATTTCAAACGTATTCAATTCATTTAAGTGCTGTTCGAGCCAAATCCCAGGTTCAATGACTTGGAAATAAGTTTGATAAATATCGCTACTAATATCTGTGGTATGCAGCAAGATAGTGGGCGAGAGTTTGAGCTCCTCGAGAGCCCAGCGAAGGATTCTTATTTGAGTCAGAAAGGCATCATTTATTGTTTGATTGATCCCTAAAATAAGTAATTGTTGTTTCATGGTTTTTGCATAGCAGTCGTTCGGTGCTAACCAACGGTTAAATAACTGAACCAATTGATTATTACGGCGATTATCCAGTTTTGACCAATCCGCTTTAATGGCTAATAGATCTTGATGAGTATTTGATTGCTTATGCTGTAAGTTGCGTTTAAGAAGCTGTTTTAGTAACTGGCTTTCAAACTTGGGCTGTGCTTTGATTATCGGCTGGCTGGGCTTAAACCAGTTAATAAAATTAGGTATGGTTTTTGCGGTAAAAATAACAAACATTAAACCCCAAATTAAGCCAGAAATTAACCAAATCATAAACTGGTGGGAAGGCAACTGTTGAACGAAAGGGGCAATTTTTTGTTCAGAGAAATCCAAAATTAGGTAGCCTTGTTTCTGCTCACTGAAGGCAATGTCAGCGACAACGGATAAGGTTTTTTTGCCTATGCTATTATCGCTATGTTGAACAATTAAAGTACCATCTTTTTGATAAATAGCGGCTTTTGCAATTTCTTCTTGCTGAAATAAATCATATGCAACTGAATTAAGCGCGTCATAATCATTATTGGCGATTAAGTTACCTAGTTGACTGGCAGCAGCATTGACTATTGAGTGACTGTACTGGCTTAGAAATGATTGGCGTTGTAGTTGGTTATGATAGTTGAGCCAAAGATTAATAAAAAAACTGGCAAGAAACAAAACCATTGCTGAAAATAACAGCAGTCGGACAGATGTTTTGCGAAAAAATTGTGAAATAATATTATTATCGCTTGCCATTGGTTTACAATGCACTTTACTTTGAAGTTAATATAACACAGATTTATCAAGCTGGTGTATGGGATTTATAAGCTCTTTTTCGTGCTAAGTTGCATTCTTTAATAATCTTTTCGGGACCTTGAGTAACCATGAAGCAGTTACAACTTTTTTTATTTAATTTTCGGTCAAATATTTCTACTTTGACAGTATCCTTAGAGCAGGCATTACAACAAGCACTCAATAATCCTGAGCTGACTGTTGAAACATTGAGATTTGAGCATACTCAAGATTTTTTGAAATGTCGTCTAACCGTCACAAGTACAAAACAATTACGAACTGCTATTGCGCAAATGGCTCAGGATTTAGCATTTGACTATTGTCTTTTGACTGATCAGCAAGCTCAGTTGGAGCCAAAGCTTGTGGTTTTTGATATGGATTCAACCTTGATCCCTATCGAAGTGATTGATCAACTGGGTGAGCAGGCTCAAGTGAAAGCACAAATATCCAGCGTGACAGAAGCAGCTATGCGAGGGGAATTGGACTTCAATCAAAGCCTTATTCAACGTGTTGCTTTGCTTAAGGGACTACCACTGACAGCTATTGAACAGGTAAAGCTTCAACTAAATTTCAATCCTGGGGTAGAGCGGTTTTGTCACTCAATCTTAGCCGCTGAGGGAGATGTGTGTATTGCTTCAGGCGGTTTTACTCCTTTTGCGAAACATTTGGCTCGCCAGATTCCTTTTGCAGAAATCCATGCTAATAACTTGCTAGATGATAACGAGGTGCTAACAGGAGAGGTGACGCTGCCTATTGTGAATGCGCAGGTTAAAGCTGAAAGTTTACGTAGATGGCGTGATAAAAGGCATTTAGGCAAGATGCAAACAGTAGCGATTGGTGATGGTGCTAATGATCTGTTGATGTTGCAAGAGGCTGGACTTGGGATAGCCTATAAAGCAAAGCCTGCGGTCAATGAACAGGCTGATTGCGTGATCCGTTATGGTGAAATGGACAGTCTTATTGACTTATTTGCAGCGATTAAAAATCACTCGCTGCAAAATCGTAATTGAGTTTAGAAACGGGCTTTGAAACATAGTTGCCCATAGCGAAATCAATGCCCAGTGGCCATATTTGCGCTAATGCTGAAGCATCTTCCATTTGAGTAATAATGGTCTTTGCACCCGATTGAGTCGTAATATTAACTAATGGTACTACTTTCTCTGGCCCTTGCGTTTTAAGCGTTTCCAGCAAGCTTCCAGCAAAAGTGACATAATCTGATTTCATCGCACCCATCAGTTCATTATGTTCGATATCGACTCCAGAGATACACAACAGTAAACCTCTTTCGTTGAATGCTTCTCTAAGCTCCAGAACGCGTTTCTGATAGGTTGCTACGTTTTGAATATTAATGGTGAAAACCAGCTTCTCTTTGTCGATGCCTGATTTTGCAATCGAGGCTTCAAGTAATTGTGGAAGATCATCATTTAACAAGGTATTCGGGTTCAAGGTTAAGAATAAGCGGGTTGACTTTCCTTCTGCTTTTTCCTTCATTAATACCTTAAGGCTGTGTTTAAGCGTGATCTTATCAATTTCTGCATCAATACCGAGACGCTCCATCACTGAGAAGATACTTGGAGCCAAACCCCAGCTACCATCTTTTTTCTGATAGCGTAAATAACACATGTATTGTTGCGATGGATTGCCTTTTAAGCTCATCATCGGCTGGTAGAAGAGTGTCATATGGCCAGCTTCACGCGCTTCTACAAATTCATCATAAACCGCTTTATCTTCGTCACTCAATAAGCTATCAATTGATGGGTTAAAGACTTTATAGTCATTTCCGCCATTATCTTGAACCTTGTGAGCAACGCTGGTGGCGTGAGCCATTAATTTGCTTGGTGTGAGGTCATTGTCAGTACAAGTTACTGTACCAATACTGACGGTAATGCGTTTTGTTTGACCACTAATTTCAAACATTTGTTGCTCAATAGAAGCTAACAATTTCTTTGCAAATTCACTTGGCAAACTATCTGTTTGAGGAATTAACACTGCGAAGCTGCTATCGCTAATACGAGCAGCGGTAAATTGGTTGTCACAAGTGGCTTTTAACCAATCAGCAACACCTTTAAGTAATTCATCACAAGCGGCAAGCCCGAACTCAGAGCGATAATCTTTGAATTTATCGATTTCAATGAAGTTTAGATAAGCGTCTAAACCTGTTTCACGAGATTTTTCTACGGCTTTTTCCAAACGGTCCATGAATGCAGGGCGGTTGTATATTCCTGTGATTTGATCGATTTCGCTGGCTTCTTTTAGTTTTTGCATTAACTCTGCATTATCAGCTACTTCTCGAACTAGCAATTGAACACAGTGTTCATCGTCGTAAATTGCTGAAGAAACAATGAAGTTTGCTTCAAAAGTTTCACCATCAGCGGTTTTGCCACGCATGATTTGGCTCACTTCTTCACCGGTTTGCGCCTGTTCTTTAAGTAAGTCTTTGACTTTTTGAGTATCTTCAGCAGCAATCATATCCATAATAGTCATGACGATAATTTCATCTTCATCATAACCAAAGCGTTCGAAATAGGTCGGATTGGTATAGATGTGCATACCTTCATGAATATAAGCGATAGCGTCTTTGGAGCTGTCTAACAAGAGCTCATTTCGTTTGCTGGTTTCGGAAACAAGCTTGCTAGCCGATGTTAATTCTTGCTGTGCTTGAACCAGTAGTTGCTCACGCTTAACCACAAAAGTAAGTAGGTCGAGTGCTGTGCTAGGAATGCAATCCTTAACGCCTTTAGCTAAGCAATCAAAACGAAACTCTTCAGAATAAGACTCGCTTAGCATAATAGTTGGTACAGCGATTGTCTGGGTTTTCAACATGGCTAAGGCTTGTTGTACGGTTAAATTATCCAGTTCGTTCAAAAACAAAGCCTGTTGCCACTGCTTTTCATCGACCGCTTCTTTCAGCTGTTCGCTGTTAGAAATAACCGTATGACGAATAGCGAGCCCCTGATTTTTCAAATGGCTAGCAATTTGCTCACTGTCGTTTGCAGAATTTGAAATTATTAAGGTGTTAATAGGGTTTTTGTTGCCTTTGCTGTTCATCATCTTTGTAGGTCTTTTTTTGGTATGCTAATGGTATAGAAGTTGCTGAGAAATAACTTTAACTACAGCACAGATTTTACAATATTTTCAACAGATTAACACAATTTACGAGCTTGCCAATGAGCAAGTTGGCGCTAATTACTTTCAATTGCTTTCACGCCAACGCTTAAATCACTTATTTGGGCTGATATTGAAACTGAATAAAGTTGTCGGTTTCAATAATTTTCTTCTGTAACTCAATTTTATATTCTTGTTCAGGGGTCATGATCGCAACTATTTGTCCAGAACGATACCCCAGAGGCGGTAAAATTATACTCGCATCAATCCCTGCGTTAGGCATGTCGGGCAACAGCAAGCCATTATGATGGTAAGCGGGTTTAGCATAGTCCCAGTCCAAAGTTGCTCGAATTGGAGTGGCTTGTGGCGAAATAAGCTCAATCCCTATCAAGAAAATATCATCACTGCGCCAGCGATTCCATCGGATCAAGCCTAGATTGTATTGCTCTTGACCGTTTTTCATGTTCTTAATGGTGATTAATTCATTGCTTTCAGTATGTTGAGAAGGTGCTTGTTCAAAAGCCAAACAAAACCCCGCAGGGCTGACATCTTTCACAATACCATGAATCCACTCGTATTTAGCTTTAGCTTTGAATTCTTTGAACGGATGGTCTTCTTTTTGTTTCTTTTTTTCGTCGTAAGAACGAGGTTTGTATATTGAAGCAAAAGCATCATCGTTAGTTTTACTTTGTCCAATGCCACCGATGCCGCCCATACTAGAACCTTTTTGGTTCCAGACAAAACTGTGTTGGCTGTCATCTTCATGTTGCAATTGTAAAGAAGATTCTTCCAGTTTGCTTTGAAAAGCAGGTTTTTTCTTGCCATAAAAACGCTCATGCAACTGCTCGCCATGCTTTTCAATCAAAAAGTGATGAGATGCTGCCATTCCGATAGCAACTTGTGTGCTCTGATCAGAATTAACGCGAATAAAATTACGTGTTTTTATGGTGTTCCAATTGGTTAAAATATGATTTTTGAGTTCATCGTCCAATTCGATTTCGACAGTTTTTTTGAACATACTCAAGAAACCGCCACCACTTTGCATCATGCTTTTTTCAAGCATTTCAATAACTTTGCTCAAATCAATGCCGAACCACTTGTGAGCTTTTTGGTCAATGGCATTACTGGGTTGTGGCGGAATTTCACTATCAGGCGTGTAAGCAAATAAAGTTTGCGAATTGATCGATGTCGTAAGTTCGACAAAGTCAGCGAGCTCTAATAAAGCGGCATAAGCGTCATTGGCTTGGCCATGCTTCATCTGATAGGGGTTGGTCAGTGATAAAGCTAAGTTGATGAGCAATTGCTTTTTGATACTGCCAAGATCCGAGGTGCCTTTTTTGAGCTTTTGATCTAAGAAACCATGCTGCTCGGCAAGTTTATAAATAATATTTTGCTGGCGCCATAACTTTGAGCCGATCGATTTATACAGTTGATAACGTTGTAATTGGATCAAGCCTTGTCCATGAATGGCGTTGGCACACGCTGCTGGGAATATGGTTTTATGATATTTTTCAGCGAGCTGCGGATCGCCTGCTAGATCTTCAATAACCGCATTAAAACCAAACACTTGCTCCGAAGCTAAGGCGTGAACTAATTCAGAAGCCGATTGTAACTTGTGCGAATATTTTAATGGGCTGTGAACATAAACTTCCGATAATGATTCATTAAGCAGTTTGCAAGTAGGTTGTAACGATTCTAAAATTTGTAAACGAATCTTAGGGTGTAAAGGTGATTGGTTGAGATCGTATAGGTAATGAAAAACCTTGGACGCGGTTTCGCCCATGTCGGCAACTGGCAGATCTTCAATCCAGCGCAGCGCAGATTTTACGTCCGCTGGTATATCGGCAATCATGACGTCATTTTTGACTCGTACCGTTAAACCCAATTTTCCTTGAGTTAAGGCCACCCCAATCTCCTTAGTTAATACTTGCCCATCTAATCAATATATTAGCGAATACTCCCAGCTATTGCTAGCAATTTTCTCACTAAGTTATTGATTATTCTGAGTGGTTCACATTAAGGTCAATAAGGCTTTTACTGGACTTTCCCGCTTGCTCACGGACTAGTTTAGGTACCAAAAAACCTGCTAGTTTGGTTTGAAGATCTTGCATGATCTGAACTGCGTTTTGTTCGGTAACTTCAAAGTGGTGAACACCTGAAACACGATCCAGTAAATGAAGGTAATAAGGTAGGATATTGCAGTCAAATAAGGCTTCGCTGAGCCTAGCCAGAGTATCAACATCATCGTTGATATTGTTAAGCAAGACACTTTGATTGAGCAGAGTTACTCCAGCTGAATTAAGTCGATGCATAGCTTTTTTTACTGATAAATCAATCTCTTGTGGGTGATTAATGTGCATGACTACAACCGACTGCAGGCGTGTTTTCGATAAAATTTCGACTAATTGCTGGGTGACTCTTTGCGGGATCACTAAAGGTAGGCGTGTATGAATACGCAAGCGTTTGACGTGCTTAATGCCTTCCAGTTGCTCAACAAATTCCTGCAAGTAGCTATCTTTAACCATCAGCGGATCACCGCCGCTTAAGATCACTTCATTGATTTCAGAATGCTCTGCAATATACGAAAAGGCTTCTCGCCACCCCGCTTTACCCGCATTATGTTTGCTATAGGGAAATTCGCGGCGAAAACAATAGCGGCAATTAATCGCACAACTGGTGGCTAACATCATCAACACTCGGCTGTTATATTTATGCAATAAACCAGGGCTTGCACCTTCATGCTCTTGTAATGGGTCGCTGACAAATCCGCTAACCTTCTGATTTTCCTCAGATAATGGCAAGATTTGCAATAATAAAGGATCATAAGGATTACCTTTTTGCATACGTTCAACAAAAGGAATCGGCACCCGTTGAGCAAATTGTTGCTCAACATCAATGGTGTAGGGAAGCGTATCAATATCAATTTCAAGCAGTTGCAACAACTCAATTGGCGAAGAAATTGCACTAGAGAGCAATTTTTTCCACTCATTTTCCTGCCAATATGCCTCGTTTCGAGGTAGAATTTGCACGTTTTGAATCATAATTTTGTTGATAAGCACTTAAAAGCTTATGAATTTATAAAGTATATAGAGGAACCCATGGGAACCATTACCACAAATGATATACGCAATGGCACCAAATTAATGTTAGATGGTGAGCCATGTACAGTAATTGATAACCAGTTTGTTCGCCCAGGCAAAGGCCAAGCGTTCAGTAAAACCAAAGTATTATACTTGCTAACAGGCCGCACCGTCGAAAAAACTTTCAAATCAGGTGAGTCGTTAGAAACTGCCGACGTGATGGATACCGATATGGAGTATTTATACACCGATGGTGAGTTCTGGTATTTCATGGATTCTAATACCTTTGAACAAGTTTCCGCTGACACTAACGCAGTAGGCGATAACGCTAAATACTTGATCGAAAATGATAAATGCTTGATCACCTTATGGAATGGCAATCCAATCCAAGTCACACCGCCAAACTTCGTAGTGTTAGAAGTTACCGACACCGACCCAGGCCTAAAAGGCGACACTAGTGGCGGTGGCTCAAAAGCCGCAACCATGCACACAGGCGCAGCAGTTCGCGTGCCTTTGTTTGTGAATATTGGTGACAAGTTGAAAATCGATACGCGCACAGGCGAGTACGTTTCACGCGCTTAACTGGTTAAAATTGGCTTATGCTTTGTTGAATGATAAATTTTGAATGCTTATTTACTTTAGTAAACTCCGCTTAAAAATTTATCATTCGCCGCACCTAAACCAATTTTTCCAGCGTTAAGTATTTAATGTTGGATAAGCATGTAACTCCATTCCCCATAATGTGTAGCCGAAGAAAAATATCAAATAGCAATCGCATCATGGATGAGGCGATATAAAAAATCGTGTCGGGAACACGTTTTTTTCGATGCGTTAAGTTTGATGTTTTGATGAGGGAAGCCATTTGCAGAATGGCCAAACATTGGGGTGCTTTTCTTTGGTTCGTTTCTTTGCGCGGGCAAAGAAATGAACGCAACTAAACTATCATTTCTATGAATTGGCAACCCACCACCTCAACCGAAAACCTTAAAGCTCGAGCGCATATTCTGGCTCAGATCCGTGACTATTTTACCAAACAAAAGGTTGTAGAAGTTGAGACACCATTATTGTGTTCGCATGGGGTGACAGATCGCTATATGCGTTCTTTGATCAGCAATAATTTTAGTCAAGGCATTGATAATAAAGGTTTTTTACAGACATCGCCTGAGTATGCGATGAAGCGTTTATTGGCTTCTGGCTCCGGTGATATTTATCAGATCTGTAAAGCATTTCGTCAAGATGAAGTCGGGCGTCGGCATAATCCAGAGTTCACCATGTTGGAGTGGTATCGAGTTGGTTTTGATGATCGAGCGCTGATGGATGATGTGTTTGCTTTGCTTTCAATGTTAAAGCCTAACCTTGAGCGAGTGGATTTTTCTTATCAGCAAGTTTTTGAGCAGTTTTTGCAGATTGATCCTTTGGCTATTTTAGATACTGATTTAAAGGTTTTGGCTGAGCAAATGTTGGGTGACTTGCCGCAGGATCTTGAGCGTGATGATTATCTAAGTTTGTTATTTGAAGCTAAAATTGAACCGCATCTTGGGTTAGAAACTGATGGTC
Organism: Kangiellaceae bacterium; assembly: GCA_013373015.1. GTDB lineage: Bacteria > Pseudomonadota > Gammaproteobacteria > Enterobacterales > Kangiellaceae > Kangiella. Next base: position 8,622 of record JABXIQ010000029.1, on the reverse strand, counting down.
ATCAATCAGTAGCTTTTATTTATGACTTCCCAGCCAGCCAAGCAGCTTTAGCTCGATTAAATGAGCAAGATCCGCGAGTAGCAAAGCGTTTTGAGGTGTATTGGCAAGGTGTAGAGTTAGCCAATGGCTTTTATGAACTGATCGATGCTGAACTGCAACTTGAACGTTTTGAAGCAGATAATCAGTGGCGCGAAACCAATAACTTGGAAGCGATAGCCATCGATCACTATTTCATTGATGCCTTACGACATGGGCTGCCCGATTGTGCAGGTGTGGCGCTAGGAGTTGATCGATTGATGATGATCCTGCTCGAAGCCAAACATATCGAGCAGGTTATCGCTTTCCCAGCGGATCGTGCCTAGCTTGTTGTAGCTTATGCTGCGCTAGGTTGTGCCTGTATGGCCAATCCCGCTTCTTTGTGGCTCGATTTCACAATTTTGGCATAGGTTCTTTCATCGGTTGAGCCGATAAAGCGACGCTTGTCTTTGAAGCGCGCCATAAACATCACTTGGCCGGGTTGAGGCTGCATGATTTTATCTTCCAAATCTTTGTCAGCTTCGAGTAATAACACCATTTCTTTAGTGGCGCTGTTCAAAAACTCAAGCTGGCTGGCGCAAACGGTTTCGCACAAGTAATGATTGTCGTCGCCTGGAAGAGTAAAGTTGCGGAAAGTGAAGTGACCAGTGCCAGTTGGAAAATCCCCAGCAAGTATCGTGATTTTAGACATAAATATTAATCCTCTTATGACTTGCGAGGAGTAGATAGCCATTTGCTTTGGCCTACTCAACACAAGTGTTTTCCATTGTTTAAGCGTCCTGCTTATTAATCTTCTTGATTCACCTTAAAAAACACTGCTAATAATCTGAGCGGAAGCAATCAAATCATTGATGAAAAAAGAATTAACCTTGTTTTACTGAAGAATTAAATAGTCGTCAAGTGTTTGATATGTAAAGAGTTTTGACAGTGAGAGAGCGGTCTCATTTGTGCTAATAGCCAGAATTACGCCAATTTTCAACTAAAGCGCGTGAAATTGAATAACGGAAAGGTAGCAAAAGTTTTTGTTGTTGCACTAAGTTATTGACTTCTTCTCGGGAAAACCATCGAGCTTGCTCAAGTTCTTGATCTTTAAGCGTTATTTGCTCATTCTGTGCTTCGGCAGTAAAGCCAACCATCAAGGATTGCGGAAAAGGCCAAGGTTGCGAGGCGAAATACTTAATATTGTTGACGGTAACGCCAGCTTCTTCTAAGGCCTCTCGCGCAACGGCTTGTTCAAGGCTTTCGCCTGGTTCAACAAAACCAGCAATGACTGACCAGCGATTTTCTGGCCAATTGGCTTGGCGGCCTAATAATATCTGATCTTGATAAGTAATGGCGCAGATTACCGCGGCATCGGTGCGCGGAAAATGTTGTTTGGCACAATCTTTATTGGAGCAGGTTCTGACAAAACCACTGTCTTGTGCAAAAGTTGGTTGTCCGCAATAGCCGCAATGTTGGTGAGTGTTATGCCAATGCTCTATGGCGATAGCGACATTGGCTAAATAGGCTTGTTGCGGTTCTAACTGCTTAAACAGCTGTCGTAAACCTAGCCATTCGGTATTTTGGTTTGCTATAAGGCTGGCTGATGGGCTTTGTAGGCGATAACTAAAAAATGGTTGCTGTTCAACTTTTCCTAAATAAATCAGATGTTTAGCTTCAATTTTTTCTACATGGGATAATAATTGTTGTTTGGTTAACCATTGTAATTGGTATGATTTTTTATTATCAGCATCATCTGCATGATTGGTTTGCTCAGTGCTTTGCGTAGCGTTAAAACAAGCCAGTTGCTGTTGAAAAACAGGCAAAAAACGAGTTTCAGCTAAGTTGATTAATGCTTCAATGGCTTGGCTGTCCGGACGAAGTTCACCTTGTCGATTGAGACCATCAAATTGCAGTGCAAACATTGGATTTCCTTTGTGTTCCGTTTAATAAAATGTCATCACTAGCCACAGTGATACTATTGAAACTAGCAACCACAGGATAACCCCAAGGAGCATGGATTTTATAGGAATTGAGCGAATGGCGGCTTGATTTAGGCTTGAGCCCATCCACAATAAACTTAAGGCAAACAAACTCTTTGCTGCAGGTTTGATGTAAGTGCTTGCTACCTCTAAACCTATGACACTGCCAAGACTACTAGCGAACAAGAACATGATAATGAACAAGGGAATTGATAATCTAAATTTGCCCGATTGATTGGCCATAGAAGCGATTAATGCCACAGGAATAATCCACAGTGCGCGCGACAATTTGGTGGTGGTGGCGATATCTAAAGCTTGATCGCCATATTCGCCAGCGGCACCAACTACGCTGCTGGTATCGTGAATACCGAGCGCTGCCCATAGGCCAAACTGTTGTTGGGTGAGTTCTAACCAGTGACCAATCGCGGGATAGGTAAACAATGCCACTGCATTGAGAATAAACACAATGGCTAACGATATGACCATATTATGACCATTGGCTTTAATTGAGGAGCCTACCGCAGCAATCGCGCTACCGCCACAAATAGCGGTGCCAGAGCTGATCAACCAGCCTTGCTCTTTATCCAATTTGAGGATTTTGGCTAACAAAAGACCAATGATAAGAGCGCCGCCAATCACGCCAATGGTCAACAAGAAACTATCTTTAGCGGTATCGAGCAGTTCGGTCATCGGCAAGCTCAAGCCAAGCAATACAATGGCGGTCTTGAGCAAAAAACTACCCCATGAACTGAGGGGTAAAGCATGGCTTCCCGCGAAGAACCAAGCCCACAATAACCCCGCAGCTAATGCATAACTGGATTTTAACCAGCCCACAGCACATAAAATTGATAATGAAATCAATAGGATATTGGCAATGGTCTTGGTTGGAGATTGGTTTGGCTTATCCACGCTAATAATTTTGAAACGGTTGGTCAGAGTCTGAATTCTTGTGTGGAAGTGTACTTAGCTTTGCTGATAATTGCATCTAGTTTAGTTGTCGGGGTGCATAAGTTTACCCCGACATACCTTGCTCTATACATTATGACCGACAAAGACTATTGGCGTAATTCTCAGAAGCTTGTAAGCCATTTCGTGAGTGTCCCAAGAAGCTATTTTCCAATGACAGCATTACAATAAGGTTAAAATTTCAAGTGTTGGGGTTTATTCTTCACCCCAACTTACGCTTGCTATTATGAATAGACGTGAAATTATTATACCTTATGTTAATAAATTAAGTAGAACTTGGGGTGAAATGGAAACTAGGGGAATTGAGTAAATGAAGATGTGGCTTATGGTTGCATTGATATGTTCAAATGTTAATGCTAGTGAAGAGTCTGTAAAGAAAATGTATCAAGGTTCATTAGAAAAGAAATTAGGTTATAACTGTCATGACCGTTCACTAAAATCTTTAGTTAAAGGAGCTGATGAAATTTATATAGCTAAAGTTGTAAATGAGTTTCTTCCTATAGAAGTCGCTCCAGAAAAGGTTAGAATTAAAGAATTAGTAAGTAATGGAATGTCACAGCGGGAAGCTTATGCTGCTAGAGAAGTTGAACTAGATAGGCTGCGTTATAAAGTATATGAGTTTAAAATTATAGAGGCACTTAAGGGCGGCTCTCAAAAATCAACGGTGCTGTATAAACTTCCATTATTGAAACCTTTGAATGAAGCGAAAGGTGTTGGATCTAAACAGATGTTAATTAATAAAGGCTCTGAAAAATGCTGGACATATCCAAAATTTGAGATGGGAAAAAAATATTTAATATTTCCAAATTATTTTCTTCATCCTAAAGGAAATGTTGAAATCGAGAGAATTACACCTGATGAACTATCCGAGATAAAGTTTTTACTAAAAGATGGATAAAACTGAAATATTATTAGTGTTTAATTAGCCAGCAAATGCGGCTTTTCTGTGTCTGTCGTTCGTATATTTCCCAGCAGGCTTCGGAGGGTTTTCAGGTTTGGGCTTGGATGTTTGGGTGTTTTGGCTTGTAAGTTGGGGCGGGAACTATTTCGTGAGTGTCCTAGATATTCCTATCTGAAGCAATTGAGGTAATAAAATGATAGACAGCGCTATTGAAAGTTTAGAGCATGAGTGGGAACAAGATACTGGTTTTTTCGGGTTAATGAGGCAAGGAAGGCTTTGTGGCAAAGGGCTATCTAGAGTACTTACTATTTTAGATGGAATAAGCCTAGACAATTCTGAATATATAAATAGAAAGCTTGTTGAAATATTGTGGTATATACCTACTTTCATGATTTGGCAAAAATCAAGGCTTATAAGTGTAAACGAGCAAGAGTTTGAGTCAGCGATAACAGAAATAACTAATCGACTAGAAGATATTCTGGGAGTGCCTTAAAAGTTATTGGTTGAGGTATGGATATTATATTTGATATTTCTACTTCCCCTAATTCATTAAGACAAGTGAGATAGATTTATGGATAAGAAAAAAGTTTCTAGTTGGTTGGAATCAGAATTAAAAGGTTATACGCTTAAGTCAAGCCAAGATGATTTTGTTAATTTTTTAATCAAGCAAGCAGATAAAATTGACAAAGAAGATCACCTACTGTTGAAAGATCTTGCAATAGATTGGATTAATAGTGAGCAAAAAGACTTAACAACATGGGGGATGACAATTGCAGTTGAATATAATATTCAAGAAGCCACTCCTAGTATTGAAAAGCTTCTAGGTAAAGTCAAAGAAGGTAAGCTTTGGACTTTGTACTATCTTTGGTACATAGATGGTTTTCTAAAAAGAATAAAAGAAAAGAAGGAATGATTTTACTTTTAAGCCGTCATATTGACGGCTTTTCTTTGTCTGTAAATTGTCAAGTTATACCAGCGAGTTGGTCAGGTTATTTTGGTTTTGAGGTCGAATGGGGTTGGTCCCTACAATAAACGCAGTTTTTATTAAGAACAGTTAACCTACTGTTTTTAAAGACCTAAGAAACCATTTGTTACATTTTCTGGCCAATTAATGATCAAATAAATAGTAAAAGTGCTTTACTAAACTGGTGTTATATCTTAGTATAACACCATAGCAGCGTAACACTGAATGTATAAAAACAGGTTACGCCAGCAGAAAAAGGCTAATAACTTATTGTTTTCAAAGGTTTTAGCTAGAACTGACAGCCACAAGGCAGACCAATAGGTAATAAACTTTATGCAAGTACATTGGGACGATACACAGCCAATCTACCTCCAACTACGCGATAGGGTGCTGAATATGATCCTCGACGGTAGTTTAGATGAGGGTGAGGCACTGCCTTCGGTGCGAGCGGTTTCAGCGGAATATAAGCTAAACCCGATCACAGTATCGAAAGCGTATCAATTATTAGTTGAAAGTGAATTAGCAGAAAAACGTAGGGGACTAGGCATGTTCGTGACTGAAGGTGCGAAAGAAAAATTATTAAAAGATGAGCGCGAGCAATTCCTGACTGTGGAATGGCCTGCATTGTTGCGTCGCATGGAGCGCTTACAAATTTCATTGGATGATTTGGTGTCTGCCGCCAAGCAGCGGGAGGCTACTGATGAGTAATCCTATCATTAATGCGAAAGGCTTAAATAAAAGGTATGGCAAATACCATGCACTGAAAGATGTCAGTTTTACATTAGATTCAGGGCGTATTTTGGGACTAATTGGTCCAAATGGTGCGGGAAAAACAACATTATTAAAATCATTATTGGGCTTAACGCCGTTTGACGGTGAATTGAGTATCTTTGGCTTAAATCCTCATACACAACGAGATGAGTTGATGAAGCGCGTGTGCTTTATTGCTGATGTAGCGGTATTGCCACGTTGGATGAAAGTCAGTGAAGCAATTGATTTTGTTGAAGGGGTTCATCCGCGATTTAGCCGCGAGTTGTGCGAAAAATACATGAGTAAGACCAAAATTAAGCGCAATTCTAAGGTTAAGTCATTATCAAAAGGTATGGTGGTGCAGTTACATTTGGCACTGATCATGTCGATTGATGCAGATTTGTTAATTTTGGACGAGCCAACGTTGGGCTTGGATATTTTGTTCCGTAAAGATTTTTACGAGCAATTGTTAAATGACTATTTTGATGAAAATCGAACCATCATTATCACTACCCACCAAGTAGAAGAGGTGGAGCATATTCTGAGTGATTTGGTGTTTATTCAAGATGGCAAAATCGTATTGGATGATTCAATGGATGCCATTGCGGAGTCTTATTACGAGGTTATGGTTGAGAAGGAGTATGAAGAGGCTGCTTTGGCGATGAATCCACTAAACGTGCGCGAAGTGTTCGGTCAAAAGGTGTGCTTGTTTAGTGGCATCGCCAAGTCTCAGCTCCAAGAGTTGGGTAAAGTTCGCAAGCCAAGCGTGGCTGATTTATTTGTAGCAAAAATGAAAGGAGAGGCAGCATGAGCACCTTCTTAACACTAATAAAAAGAGAATATTGGGAACATAAGACAGGACTGCAATGGGTGCCAATGATTGTAGGTGGCATCATAGTGTTTGGTGTTTTCTTAGCAGTGTTCGTTTTCGCTAATTCAGATGTGCGCATAAATAGTGTGGGTAGTTATTCGATTACTGATTTGTTTGGGTTATACGATGCTTCGGTGTCACCTGAGCAAAAGCGTGTCGCAATTCAGATGGGTAGTTACAGCAGTATCATTAGTTTTGCTATTACTCTAGGTTTCGTGAGTTTCTTCTATTGTTTAGGTGCTTTGTACGACGATCGCAAAGATAAAAGCATTTTGTTCTGGAAATCATTGCCAGTGTCGGACTCACAAACTGTGCTATCAAAAGTAGCTACAGTTATGTTGCTTGCCCCATTTGCTTTCTGGGTGGTGTTAGTGGCTTCAAATCTGATTGTGATGTTACTGGCGACACTTTTTGCGTGGTTCTCAGATGCTAGCGCGTGGGACTCGATTTGGGCTCCATCAAACTTCTTCGGTATCGCAGGCTATCAATTGCTAGCTTTATATGTGGCAACTCTGTGGGCAGCTCCAGTGATTGGCTACTTATTATTAGTCTCAAGCTGGACTAAGAAAGTGCCTTTCCTAGTCGCAACCGTTCCAGTGGTGTTATTGATTATAGCTGAAAGTATTATCTTTAAGAGTGCCAATGTTGCAGGTTATATCGGTGAACGTTTGGCAGGAATTTGGAATGCCATTATGACGCCATTTGCTTCTATAGCAGGTGACTTTGCTCAAGCTTTTAATATGGATGACGAAGATTGGATTGCAGAAAAATTGACACCTTCAAGTTATTTTGAGCAATTGATGGACTTAGATTTATGGTTTGGTCTGGTGGCAGCAGCGTTGTTTATCATCGGAGCCATATACATTCGCCGTTATCGTGACGAGGCGTTGTAAGAAAAAATTATTAAGACCCTCTAATCCTTTTATGGGCGCAAAGCATCTAAGGGTTAGAGGAAACAGATTAGGTTAAAAGGTCATAAGGTTTAATCAGTGACTAAGTGGATGAGGATAGGAAAATGACTTTAAATAGAAACAGTATTAAATGGTTACCCAAAGTAAGTTTGGTTGTTGGTCTGGTAGTATTGGCGATTATCGTGACAGTAAAAGCGAGTGCAGTACATCCTGAGTTTGAAGTGTTTAATACCCTAGAGGCAGTAAATAGTATTAAGTTGACGCTTAAAGGATTGTTATTTTAATTAATAAGAAACTCGTCCAACACCGTTTTACCTCTTTTGTACGCCACTCTTAATTGGCGGCTTGTTATCACTATCTAAGGTGATATTGTCAGCCTCATCCGACCACTTGAGTGGTAACTCCTTGGGCAGAAAGTGATTTTTGCCCATTCAGCTTCAATTCATGCCAACTGATAAAAAATAGATTCATGTTCGATAAACCCTTGCTTGGTAATAGAAAATACTGATAGTATGCGATTAACGAAGTGGTATGATGTGTTAATATCATCCAAATTCACATTTAACGATAAAACAGTTAATTCCTATCGATGGGGGAAGGAATTGTATGAAAAATAAAGGGTTAATCCAAAAAGATTCTCCAATGACACGAATCACTAAAGTTGCCGCTGGTGTTGCTTTAGCGGTGGCTTCTGCTTCAACTCAAGCGGTTGAATTTGAAACAGATAGTTTTGACATTAGCTTTGACTCGACTTTTAGCTTAGGCGCTAGTTGGCGTGTCGAAGATCGTGATCGCAACCTAATTGGTAAAGCTAATTTATATGAGCTAGAAACGGGTAACGATATTACTTTGGCGATTGGCGCATGTCAGTTGTCTCCGTCAACTTGTGTAGTGCCAGACGGTGCTTGGTCAAATAACTCTGATGATGGTAACTTAAACTTTGATAAAGGTGATATGTTCTCCAATGTTATCAAAGGAACTCATGAGTTAGATATTCGTCATAAAGATGGTGAGTATGGTATTTTTGCTCGCGGCTTGTGGTACTACGATCGTATTTTGATGGATACAGAATTACCTTTCCGTAATTTAGATAGTTATCCTGCGGGCGCATGGGCAAATGGCGATAGAACCGCTCGCGATCAACAAGGTCGTGAAGCACGTATGTTAGATGCTTATGCTTGGGCAACTTGGGACGTGGGTGAAGCCAGTACTCTACAAGTTCGTTTAGGTGAGCAAGTAGTCAGCTGGGGTGAAAGTACTTT
>JABXIQ010000042.1 GCA_013373015.1 Kangiellaceae bacterium | reverse complement strand
TAATTTTAGCTTTTGAATTGTTCAAAAAGATATTTGCGTCATTCCCGCGAAAGCGGGAATCCATTCAAAGGCTTCTATTGTAGTATAAGATAGATTCCCGCTTTCGCGGGAATGACAGAAAAGCCCAGAAAGGGTTCAGGCCTTGGCTTTACGCCTCTTTTTTTACGACATTAACCGGCTCTACGGGGGAACTAGCACCATCATAACGTCGACCTAAATACACCGCCAATGCGCCCCACACAGCAGCAATACCCGCTCCAACTAAAGATATAGCGGCTAAACCTAAGCCTAAACCTTCACTCAACAGTGCAAATACTGACCCACTAACCGCATCACCGCCACGATATACGACAATATCAATCACAGGCTTTGCCTTAAAACGCTCATCTTTGCTCACCTCCGTGAAAAGCATTTCACGAGCAGGACGTGTTACCGCGTAGTTGCCCGCCCTGCGCGTCACTTGTAGTGCCAGCAGCACAACAATGATAGGCGCAAACGCCAGAATTAATAAGCCTGCCATAATAATGAAAGGCACCAAGGCTAAAGTGGCAGCCATACCTAGTTTAATGGTCAATCTACCTGTAACAAAAAAAGCTAATAAAAAGGTTAAACTATTGGTGACCCAATCTATGCCACCCAAAATTTGCGTCCGATCCTCACGCGAATATTCAGCTAATAAGTTTTTCTGTTCAAAATAAACAAAAGAACCAATGAAAACATAAAGCAGAATAAAAGCACTGATAGCGAGTAAAGTTTTATTTGTAGCAATCGCCTGAAATCCTGTCCACCACTGAGCTTTTAGCTTAGCTTCTGTCAAATCTGCAGTTAATTGTTCATTGTGAAGTTCTTCAGCTTTTAAACGATACATATAGAGCACTAACGGCACCACCAACATTAGACCGATAGCAGCAATCAACATCAAACTCTCTAAGCCAAGTTTTTCCGCGAATAAGGTCGGAATCATAGGACCAATGATAGCTCCAGCACTACCTCCTGCTGCGATTATTGCGAAAACACGTTTAGATTGCTCTTTGCTAAAAGTATCAGCCATAAAACTCCAAAAAACCGACACATGAAATAAGCTAAAGGCGCTAACCCAGACGTAAAAGCACTTCTCAACTAAGGTAGGATCAGAAAATTGAGGCGTTACCAAATAAAACGCTAAGAAAGACAAGGCAAAAGCGCTATAGACCAGCGGCACGACACTCTTAAACTTTAGTCTGGAAATGATCAAACCATAGACCGAAACAATTGCAGCACTAATAAAAAACTGCAAATTCCATAAAAAACTCACTTCAGAATCAGTCCAATCACTGGCCATAGCATCCCGTACAGGACGTAAAATAAAATAGGACGCCATCAGCATAAAAATGATAACAAAAGCCAATAATGTTGCTTTAAGCTCATTAGGGTGAACTTTTATGGATTTATCAATAAACTTTGCCATTATGCTGTTTATTCGTAACTTCTCTTTTGTCATTGAGTAACCTATTGCACTTTTTCTAAGGCCAGATCTAATAATTCTATAAGTTGCTTGCGATCATATTCATAAGGCTGACGCTGATTCATTTGGATCACATCTTCAATAGCTTTCGTAATCGCCAAGCGAGCTTCGGCTTCATTGGGCACAACCATATAACGTAGCTTGGGCTTTTCAGACTCAATAGCATCCATAACTGCCTGCGCCACTTCAATAGGATCTTTGTGATTAGAGCGATCCTCAGTAAAGAAACGAAACAATTGTTGCATTTCTTGTTCATATAAACTGTCAGCAGATGTATCATTTTGTTGCACGCCTTGTTTCATTCGCCGCTTCATATTCTTAATAACTTTAGAATTATAGTTACCAGGTTCAATCATACTGACCGTAACTCCAAACTTTTTCATCTCCTGTGCCAAAGCTTCTGAATAGCCCTCAATAGCAAATTTGCTCATATTATAAGGTCCAAGCATAGCACCTGCGAAAGTTCCAGCAATTGAGCTAATATTCACTATGCGCCCTTTACTTTGCATAATTAATGGCGCAAAGGCTTTGGTAACGCGATAAGGGCCAAACAAGTTAACGTCCATCTGAAATTGCATATCGTCTTCAGAAACTTCTATCAGTGGCGCAAACACAGTAACACCAGCATTATTAACTACTGCGTATAATCCTCGACCTTGCTGACTGATATAATCAACAGCGGCATCAATATCTTCTTGTACCGTCACATCCAAACGCACTCCTTGCATATTTTTATGCGCACTTAAAGCATCAATGTCCTTTTGTTTTCGCGCCCCAGCATAGACAAAGTACCCTTTCTCCACTAATACTTCTGCCGTCCTTTTTCCAATACCACTGGATGCTCCTGTCACCAGTACAGCTTTAACTGAGGCTTGAGTTTTATCATAAGCTTCAATAGTGAAACTCATCACTAACAGTACTATCAGACTTACTAATTTCTTTTTCATAGTTATCTCTCAATACAATTTCATTAAAATATCACCAGATTTTGTTGCAGTATTAGGGTTGCTGCAATTGGAACACGTTATCGCTGGAATAAGGGACAATGGAGGCAATTCTCCAGCCATCTTCACTAGCGACTAAAATATAAAGCGTGGTTAATCGACGTAAAAATTTTCCATTAGCATCAAGTGCATTGGCAATATTATTCGCTAATGCCATATTATCCCTTAGTGAAACCACACTTAATTGTTCCCACTTAAGACTTGCTACACCTGATTGTCGTATGGTGTTGGTGAAGGCAGTAAGGTTTCCCACCATTTTGGAATGCTCAAGGGTTACCACTGGCCCTGCTTTTGTTGGAAACTGCATGACAGGCATATTAAAATGCCGCGCAGCACGATCCATTGATGATAGGTCATTACTATCAGCTAAGTACCGATTGTAGGTAGAAATATAGTCATGGAAAAATTCAATAATAGATTCAGTTTTATCTGAATCATCGGTTAAAAAAGTTTTCTGGAGTTGCAAGCCATCATTGGAATTTATACTTACTGCAGGTTCTTGCGCTTGCAAGTTAAATGCTAGGGAGAGCAAAAATAAAATCAAATATCTCATATTATTTCCTAATTAAGTTACTACCTTAATCAAAAAATTAACACGACAGTTCGCTTTGGTGAGGCTTTTTAGACAAAATACATCTCTCTATCGACTAATCAGCTTTTTTAAGCCATAAACCTGCTTTGTCGATAAATAAGGATGCTTAGTCGATCTTTTATTAACTTATATCGCTAGCTTGGCTAGAATAGTTATAAAATTTAACACTGAATCTTTCATGCCAATAAAACTCTTGCCCAAGCATTCTGAACATTTAGGTTATAGTCTATTTTGGCTACTAGTGTTTCTGTTAAACATCGGTCCACAGTGGGACAACTACTCTGGCATTCGAGAAGTGCTAGAAACAGCCAGCACTTTAACCGCATTGCAAGTATTGGTAGTGGCCATTGCATTAAAAGTATTGTTGCCTGTTTTTTTGAATCGGGATAAACGCTTACTATTCTTAGTGTCGTTGGTCGCGGTAACTTTTGTTGCAGGTGAAATTAACATTCTGATCCGCTATTTATATCTAGAGCCTACTTATGCCGTTTCATATAAACGATTTATTGAGTTATATGGACATATGACTTTGTCCGATCGAATGTTTAGCTTATGGACAATGAAGTGGATGTTTTTCTCTAAAATACCGCAACTACTCTACCCTGCCGCAATCTTGATCGCACATAGCCTTTATAAAAAACAGCAAAAACTACTGCTTCTCAGCGAGCAAAAGAAAAAAGCAGAACTTGAAGCGCTTAAAAGCCAACTAAATCCACACTTTATTTTTAATACCTTAAACAACCTATATGCTCTGACGCTCAAAAAGTCGGATAAGGCGCCCATAGTTATTGAAAAGCTGTCAGATATTCTAGACTATGTCATCTACCGCTGTAACGACGACTTTGTACCCTTGTCCTCTGAAATACAACTACTAGAAAGCTATATTACGCTAGAAAAAATACGCTATGGACAACGCATTGCTATTGAATTTAGCTCCCACATTGAAAGCAGCTGTTATATTGCACCACTAATTCTTTTAACGCTGGTTGAAAATGCCTGTAAACATAGTTCTGGTGAAGAAATAAACCAAGCGACCGTTAATATTGAGTTGATTGTCCAAGAAAATCAATTACGCTTTACCGTCATAAACAGTAAACCTAAAAATTTATATCAAGAAGCCAACAGTAGCTCTAAACGTGAAGGCATCGGACTTTCAAATATGACACGACAACTGGATTTAATCTACGGCGATAACTATACTCTCGATGTGACTGACTCTCCAGAAAGCTATCAAACGCGATTATCTATTAGCCTATGAATAAATTTCAATGTTTAATTATTGATGATGAAGAACTTGCAAGAGAGTTATTACAATCTTACCTTGAACAACTACCTCAGTTTGAGCTAGTTGCAGCCTGCGCAAGCGCTATTCAAGCCAATGAAATTTTAAAAAATACTTGCGTTGATTTAATGTTCTTAGATATAGAAATGCCTATTCTAAAAGGCATGGACTTTTATAAAAACTTAAACAACAAACCGAAAGTTATTTTCACTACCGCTTATCGCGATTATGCTATTGAAGGTTTTGAGCAAGAAGCAGTTGATTACCTCTTAAAACCGATCACCTTTGCTCGTTTTTTTAAAGCCACTGAAAAATTCTTAGCATTAAAGCAAGTATCCCCAAGCAACCGAACTCAAACAGAAGACTATCTTTTTGTACGCGAAAATCGAAAGCAAATCAAAATCAATTTACATGATATTCTGTATATTCAAAGCCTTAAAGACTATATACAGATCCATTTAACCGATGGTAAACATATCGTAAAGCACAGCATTTCATCCTTTCAGGCAAAGCTTACTGATAGCTTTATTCGTGTTCATCGCTCTTACATTGTAAATTTAGACAAGATTAACGCCTATTCGGCCACTGATATAGAAATCGGCGATTTAGAAATTCCGATTGGCGAAAATTATCGCAAACAATTAACCCAGCGATTACAGTCTAAGTCAGAGTAATCCTTCAATAGCTTGCAATACTTGGTTACAGTTTGACATTTGCTGATGCTGGTACAGCTTGTTAGTGTTAGCGCTAGTTTAAGTTTGTTTCAGGAGAATATCATGGCTAATCGTCGTCAATTCATCAAAAGTTCCCTCATTGCTTCTGCAGGCTTAGCGACTGCTTGCCAAGCCCGAAGCGTCATCCCAAAGAGCGATAAGCCATTAAATATCTTATTTATGGGCGGTACAGGCTTTTTAGGTCCACATACCGTCAAAGCTGCAATTGACGCAGGTCATAAGGTCACTTTATTCAATCGAGGTAAGACTAAACCAACTTTATATCCAGAGTTATTAGGCTCTTTGCCTTTAATTAAAGGTGACCGCAAAACTGATGATATCAAACAACTCAAAGATAGTAAGTGGGATCTGGTGATTGACACCTCAAGTTACTATCCTAGAGTGGTCGATATGCTGCTCGATCAAGTGGCCGATAATATTGGTCAATATATCTTAATTTCCACCATTTCGGTTTATGCCGATTGGTCACAAAAAAATATGGACGAAAGTGCCGCAGTGGGAACTCTTGATGATCCTACTACTGAGCAAGTGACCGGTGAAACCTACGGCCCCCTAAAGGCTTTATGCGAACAAGCTGCACAAAAACGCTTAGGTGAACGCGCTACTATTATTCGTCCCGGTCTCATTGTTGGCCCTGGCGACAAAACTGATCGCTTCACCTACTGGCCAGTACGCATTGCCAAAGGCGGTGATGTGCTATGCCCGAGTGAAGGAAAAGATTTTATTCAAATCATTGATGTACGTGACTTAGCAGAATGGACTATTCATTGCGCTAATAAAAAAATCAGTGGTGTGTTCAATGCACAAACTAATGCCAATGATATTACAATTGGTGAGTTACTCACTAATTGCAAAATGACCCTTAATCCAAAAGCAAATTTGGTGTGGGTGCCAACTGAATTTCTTGAAAGCCAATCGGTTGCTCCCTGGGGTGAGATGCCCACTTGGTTTCCACCCAAAGGTGACTTTGCCGGTGCGGGCACCATGAGTTCCAAAAAAGCTTATGCTAATGGTTTGCAACAAAGGCCTCTTAAAACCATTATTAAAGATACTTTTGACTGGTTCAGCAGTCTACCAGAGGAGCGTAAGGGTCAATTAAGGGCTGGGATTGCCGCAGAAAAAGAGGCTAAAGTATTGGCTGCGTGGAAAAAGCACAATAGTTAACACAGCACATAATCACTTCATTCCCGCGAAAGCGGGAATCTAGGTTAAATGATAGTCCCTATTAAATTAGATTCTCACTTTCGTGGGAATGACAAATAATATTGGGAAAGTCTGAAAAAACACCATCGACTTTCCATTCTTCCAACCTATTTAGATCATCCATCGTATTAACCGTATAAACCAATGCCTTTAGTCCCTTTTTATGCGCTTTTATAATATGTTTCTGCTTAACAGTCTTAAGATAAGGATGAATAGAGTATGCCGACAGCTTTTTAGCCTGCTTAAATCCTTTTTTATAATTCTTTTTAACTAAAACACCAATCTTAATTTGAGAAGATATTTTCCTAATCTTTTTTAATTCTTTATAGCGAAAAGATGAAATAATAAATTGCTGTAAAGGAATAATATTTTGTTGTGACAACAAATAATCCATCACTGGCTCTGCGGTGTTTTTACCCTTTAGTTCAATATTGATTAAAGCCTTTGTACTAACAAGCTTACAGACTTCATCTAAGGTTGGAATAATTTGCCCCTCACCCGCATCGAGTGAGCGCACATAATCAAAACTACAATCCTTAAGCTTTCCCTTACCATCGGTACAGCGGTCTAGTTTCTTATCGTGAAAAACAACCAGTTGTTTGTGATCATCCTTGCCACACAGTCGAACATCAAACTCCAAACCCTCACAACCGATCTCTAAGGCCTTTGCAAAAGCTAGTAGCGTATTTTCAGGATAAAGCCCGCTAGCACCACGATGAGCAAAAATATCCAAGGTATTAACTTTCGCAATGAAGCTAGATTTTATCAACATCCAACTCCCTAAACTTATCATGAGAAAGAATTTGCTTTGACATAAAGCCACCTCCAGCTTTTGGTGTCAACATAATGTTAAAAGCTCTCATATGAAAAGCGCCATTTGCTATAGGTGTTAAGTAAAAGTTCCAATATTCCTCCATGTTTGGCATGCTAAGAAATACACCACCTCTCTTCGCTTCATGCTTAATATCAATTACACCAAAATCAGGATGTTGATAACGCCCTTGATTGCGTAAATGATGCGAGGTTAGATCTTCTCTAATAACGGTTGACTCTGATGATACTTGCCAGTCCTTATCAAGCAATTTCTTAAGTGTTGTCCCCATACTCAACACTGGATAACTGAATAGGTTGCCGAGATAAATGATACTTATGCCCGTTTCAGGGAAATATACAGCCTCTGCTGCATAACCAGGCAAACTTCCTTGCGCTGAAATATACTTCTCGCCATTATGCTCAGCCACATGTATTGAGCCCAGCGTATCCTCATAATCAAATAATCTCGAAAACTTACCTTGTCCTATAGCCTGTATCCAGCGCGACAAATCAGCGCTTGTAGTGATCAATCCAGAACTTCCTACTTCTGGTCCAGAAGGGATTGGACTCATAACCCCTAAAGGCTCAGGACCTGCTGTATAAGGTTTAGCTCCACTTATAAAGTCAGAGGCTTCTTTTATGCTTATAAAGCTATTGTCCATGCACAATGGTGTTAAAATCAATTCTTTGCCCACACTTTCAAACGATTGCTGGGTAACTTCTTGTACTAGCTCGGCAAGCAAAGCATAGCCAACATTTGAATACTGCTTTTTATTAGCTACCTTAATCAATTCAGGGTTAGCTGAAAGCCACTTTACCAAACTGCCATTATAATTATCAGCCACTTCCGTTATGGCAATATCTCTAGGTAATCCTGCTTTATGCTGTAAAACATTTTCAATCGTTAAGCTAGGAAGGTCTGGAAGTGATGGAAAATAGCGAACTAATCGATCAGTAAGTTTCAATTTTTCTTGGCTTTCTAATGTTACTAAGGTTGCGGCCATAACCCCTTTAGTAATTGAAGCGGCACTATATAACGTACTATCACTGTGTGGAATGAACTTTTCCCAATCCGCATAACCATATTGCTGAGTAAGTAATAATTTTCCTTTCTGCTCTATGCGTATAACACCTGAAAAGTCACGGTTTTCAACTAATGGAGAAAAATATAAATTTAACCTCTTTCGTATATCGTCTTTTGATAGGTTTTTTATTGTATCTGTTGTTTCTGTTGTTGTTTCTGATGATTCAATCGTAGATTTAGTCAGCCTCTTTGTATCAACACAAGCGGCCAGAAGTGGCAAAGAAACGGATAAGACTATTATTATTATTTTCATCGGGATTTTTAACGGTAATGATTGATACTCCATTATCAACACGATGAATACGAACAAGCAAATAACTCTTTGTGTTATTTGTTAGTAAATATTTCATACGAATGATTTACCGTATAAAAAAATGCCACTAACTATAGTGGCATTTAATCATAAATCTCTATTGCTTAAAATAAGGATGCTAAGCTTGGCCTGGTTTACCGTAAGACTCATCCAAAACCTGTTGCAACTCACCCGCTTGGAACATTTCTATGATAATGTCACAACCGCCTTGTAACTCGCCATCAACCCATAACTGTGGGAATGTTGGCCAGTTAGCGTATTTTGGTAATTCGGCTCGAATATCTGGATTTTGCAGAATATCCACATAAGCAAACTCGTGACCACACTGCATCAATGCTTGTACCGCTTGTGCCGAAAAACCGCACATGGGTAATTTTGGTGATCCTTTCATATAAAGGATCACTTTGTTATCAGCAATTTGCTGTTTGATTTGTTCTACGGTTTCGTTAACAGTGTTTTCGCTCATGGTATTCCTCGAACTGTAATTCAGTTAAATCTATTTGCTGGATAAGATGGCGGCGATTATACCCCTTTTCAAGGTTAATGACATTGGTCAAATTGGGCAAAAGTTGATTTAAGTCTATGCAAGGTTAAATAGTCTCGCTACAATGCCTAGCAAATGAGAATGAGTCGCAACTAGTTTAAGCTGAATGAGAACACAACAAGCCCCCATTTTACAGCTACAAAATGTCGAATGCCGCCATGGCGAGCAAATCATTGTGCGCGATATTTCATTTGAGTTACATGCGGGTGATAGCGCCTGTTTATTGGGGCCTAGCGGTTGTGGAAAAACCACCTTGTTACGAGCTATTGCTGGCTTAGAGCCAATTTATGATGGACAGATTATCATTCATGGTAACCTATGCTCAGAATTAGAGCGCATGATCCCACCAGAACAACGCAAACTCGGCTTAGTATTTCAGGACCATGCCCTATTCCCTCATTTATCCATTTTTGACAACGTTGCTTTTGGTTTGCGTAAACTCAACAAAAAGGATAAGCAGGCACGCGTGCTTGAATGTTTAGAGTTAGTCGGGCTAGCCGATTTAGGAGAGCGTTTTCCACACCAACTATCTGGTGGTCAACAGCAGCGTGTAGCGCTTGCTCGCACTATTGCTCCCAAGCCAAGGTTGATTTTATTGGATGAGCCTTTTTCCAGCTTAGATACTCATTTGCGCCGCTCTTTAGCGCGCGAACTCAAAGAGCTATTAAAGGAACAAGAGATTGCCAGCCTATTGGTGACCCACGATCAGCAAGAAGCTTTTGCCATGGCTGACTATATTGGAGTTATGCATCAGGGACACTTATTGCAATGGGACACTCCCTACAACCTTTATCATCAACCTGTCGATGCGCAAATTGCTTCATTTATTGGTGAAGGTCATTTTATCGCCGGCATCATTTCTGACGATACTCATGTCAACACCGTATTAGGCAACTTTTCTATTGCTCAAAGCTCCACCAATAATGGCAATCAGTTTGCACCTGAACAGAACGTCTTAGTACTCATGCGCCCAGATGATATCAAACCCAACCCTAACTCCCCACTGCGCGGCAAAGTGGTGCATAAGGTGTTCAAGGGTGCGATTATTGAATATGAGCTCGAATTAGCTAATAAAGAGGCTCTCAAAGCCATTTTTCCTAGCCATCACGATTATCCATTATTACAAGATATTGGGTTCGATCTTGATGTGAAACACTTGATCGTGTATCCAGATCACATTTCATTGTAAAATTTTCTGACAGTGGCAAATTGTCATAAATCGTTGAGCATAGCGCCAGCCCAGATGACATAAGGGCTAGCGATTTTTCAAGTGTTTTCCCACAATTTATCCACAGCAAATTCCACAAGATATACTCTTGCCAAGCGCTTAAAAACGCACTATCTTGTATCTGTTAGCAATGACGGCACTATATATAGTAGATGAATAAGATCGCCTAACTTATTGATCTTCTGTAAATACGCTCAAAAAACAGCCAACATGTTCAAAGCCGCTCAATAGTTACTTCGCCTCTACAGCACTATATAGAGGGTGAAGCAAACGATTGATGCTTACTTTAGACAAACTGCTGTTTCGAGCGCGATAAAACTAGGCGAAACAACACTAATAACCAATTTAATTTGCAACCAACAGTTAGGTATCAGACTAAATACCGATAAAAAGCACGAGGTCTGTGGAGGAACAATGGAAACCGAAGTCAGCAAATCAGAACAAACAGCTGCACCAAAACCAACAACACATCAAGCATCAAGTCCTGAAATTGAAGCGACTAAACCTGGCGAAATTCGTGTGATCCGTCGCAACGGTAAAGTTACGCCTTATGATGACAGCAAGATTGAAGTCGCGATGACCAAAGCCTTTTTGGCTGTTGAAGGAGGCGCAGCAGCGACCTCAAGCCGTGTGCATGAAACGGTAAAACAATTAACCAAATTAATATCTGATGCTTTCAAACGCCGCTTACCAGGTGGTGGCACGATTCATATTGAAGACATTCAGGATCAAGTTGAACTGGCATTGATGCGTAATGGCGAACAAAAAATCGCTCGCGCCTATGTGCTCTATCGCGAGCAACGCGCTAAAGAACGCGCTGAACGCGACGCAGCCAAGCTAGACGCGATTGTTGGTGAACATACCATTACCGTTACGGTTGAAGACGGTAGCACTCGCCCACTCGACGTACAACGCTTACATACGGTTGTCGTTGAAGCCTGTAAAGATTTGTCTGACGTTGATCCAGAAGCGATCATCAAAGACACCATGCGTAATTTATACGACGGTGTAGCAATCAAAGACGTTTATCAGGCGATGGTCATGACCGCGCGCACCATGATCGAAAACGAGCCAAATTACACTTACGTAACTGCTCGTCTATTACTAGACAGTATTCGTACTGAAGCCTTACAAGGGCTTGGCGTTGCTAAACGTGCAACACAAAGTGAGATGACAGCAATCTACCCACAAGCTTTCAAAACTTACTTAAAAGTAGGTGTGGAGAACGAATTACTTAGTCCTGAGTTACTAACTTTCGACGTAGATCGTCTGGCAGATGCCATTAAACCAGAGCGCGATCAATTGTTTACTTATCTTGGCATTCAAACCTTATTCGACCGCTACTTTATCCATAAAGATGAAGTGCGCATTGAGTTACCACAAGTTTTCTGGATGCGTGTTTGTATGGGCTTGGCTATCAATGAAGATGATCGTGAAGCGCGCGCTATAGAGTTCTATAACATATTATCAAGCTTCCATTATATGAGCTCAACGCCAACCTTATTCAATTCTGGCACCTTACGTCCGCAGCTTTCAAGCTGTTACTTAACCAATGTTCCGGACGACTTAGACGGCATCTACAGCGCTATTAAGGACAACGCATTGTTGTCAAAATTCGCTGGTGGCTTAGGCAACGACTGGACGCCAGTACGTAGCTTAGGTGCTTATATCAAAGGCACTAACGGTAAATCACAAGGTGTTGTACCTTTCTTGAAAGTTGCTAACGATACAGCCGTTGCGGTCAATCAAGGTGGTAAGCGTAAAGGCGCAGTATGTGCTTATCTTGAAACATGGCACCGCGATATTGAAGAGTTTCTTGAACTACGTAAAAACACTGGTGATGATCGTCGTCGTACACACGATATGAACTCAGCAAACTGGGTACCCGATTTATTCTTAAAGCGTGTCGCCACTGATGGCGAGTGGACCTTATTCAGCCCACATGAAGTGCCAGATTTACATGACTTATACGGTAAAGCGTTCGAAGAGCGTTACGAATACTACGAAGAAATGGCTAAATACGGCAAGATGAAAACAGCCAAAACTCTTGTAGCTAAAGATCTATGGCGCAAGATGCTTTCTATGTTGTTCGAAACAGGCCATCCTTGGATCACATTCAAAGATCCTTGCAACGTGCGTTCACCGCAACAACACGCTGGCGTAGTTCATAGCTCAAACTTATGTACTGAAATTACATTAAACACTAAAGCGCGTGAAGAAATTGCGGTATGTAACTTAGGCTCTGTGAACTTACCTAAACATATGAAAGACGGCAAGCTAGATATTGCCCAATTAGAAAAAACCGTTACTACAGCAGTACGCATGTTGGATAACGTGATTGATATCAACTTTTATCCGGTTGAAACTGCGCGCGCCTCAAACATGCGTCATCGCCCAATCGGGCTTGGCATGATGGGCTTCCAAGATGCACTTTACATGCAAAATATCGCATATACTTCAAATGAAGCAGTGCAGTTTGCTGATAATTCAATGGAAGCGATTTCATACTTTGCTATTAAAGCATCAACTGATTTAGCAGAAGAGCGCGGTGCTTATGAAACCTATCAAGGTTCATTATGGTCGCAAGGCATTCTCCCTATTGACTCGGTTCAAAAGTTAGTAGAAGAACGCGGAGCAGAATTTATCGAAGTAGATCAAAGTTCAACTATGGACTGGGATAGCCTGCGCAACCGCGTAACTACAGTGGGTATGCGTAACTCGAACGTGATGGCGATTGCTCCAACAGCGACCATTTCAAACATTACAGGTGTCTCTCAATCAATTGAGCCAACTTACCAAAACTTGTATGTAAAATCGAACTTATCGGGTGAATTCACGGTTGTAAATCCCTACATGGTTAAAGAGTTAAAAGCTCGCAAACTGTGGGACAATGTGATGGTTAACGACTTGAAATATTACGAAGGTAGCTTAAAGCAAATTGATCGCATTCCTGAAGAAGTGAAACAACTATTCTCGACCGCTTTCGAAGTTGAACCAAAATGGTTAGTAGAAGCTGCGAGTCGTCGTCAAAAATGGATTGACCAAGCGCAATCATTGAACCTTTACATGAGTGAGCCCTCTGGTAAGAAACTAGATATGGTATACCGCATGGCTTGGTTCCGTGGCTTGAAAACCACTTACTATTTGCGCTCAATGGGTGCAACCAGTACCGAAAAATCAACCATTAGTGATGGCAAACTAAACGCCGTAGCTGCAGCCCCAGTAGGCTCTGCTGCACCAAAAGCATGTTCAATTGATGATCCTGATTGCGAGGCTTGCCAGTAGGCAGTCTTGCGCTGGAGCGCAAGCGAATATGCAAACTCCCAAGCAATTCGAAGAAATTGCAGGGAGCATAAAAAGAGAAGCGACATGGCATAAGCCAACTCAAAGTGAGTAGTGATTGTATAACAAGCTCATAGAGTGTTCGCAAAAAGCACGCAAGTGCTAGACCTGACAAAGGTCTAAATGGGGGTGAGATAGCCAAAGAAAAAAAACTGGCATCCTCCCCCACTTTTAAACGATAAATGGCAGAGGCTATAACACAGCCAATTTAATATAGAGGTAAATCATGTTCAGCTGGGACGAGTACAATAAAGAAGAAACTGAAGAGCAAAAAAAACCGCAAGCACAAGCGGCACAAGCTCAACATAAAGAACCTGAGCCACAACCTGCTCCACAAGCAGCGCCAACTGCTGCACCTACGGCGACCAATCCAGTGACAGCCAGCACAGTAGCAGAGCCTGCACCTGCAGCGCCAGTAGCTACTACGACACAAGCAGTAACACAAGAAGAATATGTTGAGCCAGAAGCCTTAGACAATGTTGCTAAAGCTCAGCAAGCTGTTGCCAATATCGACGTTGCCCCAGGCTTGGAAGAGCTTGAAATGGGCGCAGATCGAATTGAAGTTGATGACAAGAAAATGATCAACTGCCGCGCTGATCTAAACCAGTTGGTTCCTTTCAAATACGATTGGGCTTGGCAAAAATATCTTGATGGCTGTGCCAACCACTGGATGCCTCAAGAAATCAACATGACCAAAGACGTAGCGACTTGGAAAGATCCTAATGGCTTAACTGATGACGAACGCAAAATTGTTATGCGCTCATTGGGCTACTTTTCAACCGCTGACTCGCTAGTAGCAAACAACTTAGTATTAGCTATTTATCGTTTGATAACCAATCCAGAATGTCGCCAATACATCTTGCGTCAAGCGTTTGAAGAAGCTATCCATACTCACGCTTACCAATACTGCGTTGAGTCATTAGGCATGGACGAAGCAGAAGTATTTAATATGTATCGTGAAGTACCGAGCATCGCCAAGAAAGCATCTTGGAGCATCTCGCATACTCAAGGTATTTCAAATCCTTCATTCACCACTGGAACACCAGAATCCGATCAAGAATTATTGCGTAACTTAATCGGCTTCTACTGCGTAACGGAAGGTATTTTCTTCTACTGTGGATTTACACAAATTTTATCAATGGGTCGTCGCAACAAGATGACTGGCGTTGCAGAGCAATTTCAATACATTTTGCGTGACGAATCAATGCACTTAAATTTTGGCGTGGATGTTATCAACCAAATCAAATTGGAAAATCCGCATTTGTGGACTCCTGAGTTCCAACAAGAAGTTATCCAAATGATCTTGGAAGGCACACAACTTGAAATTGAATATGCACGCGACACAATGCCACGCGGTGTATTAGGCATGAACGCACAAATGATGGAAGAATACCTACAGTTCATTGCGAACCGTCGTTTAGCGCAACTAGGCCTTCCTGAACAGTTCAAGAAAGTCTCTAACCCATTCCCATGGATGAGTGAAATCATGGACTTGAAAAAAGAGAAAAACTTCTTCGAAACTCGTGTTATTGAATACCAGACTGGGGGAGCGTTATCTTGGGACTAGTACCAAGATAACCATTAAAATAGCGGCTTTCGGGCCGCTATTTTATATAGAACAGACATAAAAGAGTATCTTGATGAAAAAAATAACACTATTGTTGATGCTGTTGTTTTCTTATAACTCGAATTCTTCCGATTTGAAGGACAACGAAGGCTATTTGCTTGTTAGAATTATAATAAATGACCCATTTATTATAACAAACACGAACGCCGGAATTAGAAAGCTTTTACTTAATGGTGAAGATAGACATACATTTGAAGATTTAAAAATAGGGGTAAATAGTTATTTAATAAAAACAGATGTTGGAAGCTATTATTGGGACACACTAAAAATAGGAGCTTATTCCTACTATCCCTTAAAAAAAATGGCGTTCAATTTTCAAGTTAAAGAAAAAAAAATAAATTATCCTGGTGACTTAATAATAACAAATAAAGGAAGTGGTACAGCCTCCTTCGATTTTGTAAATAGGTCTACACTAGCACTATTAGATTTGAAAGAAAACCACTCTAATATCTATACTAAAAACAATGTTATATACTCTGGAAGGGGACGCGATATATTTATACAAGAAAACTCAGAGGAATAATAATGATCAAGTTTATTTTAACCATATCTATTATCATGTTCTTTTCTCATGAAGCTAAGACTGAATCAAAAGATGAAAAAATCAAAATAAAAGAAATTATCAGTGACTTTACATCTCCTGAAACAAACGAAAGCTTTAGCTTTAGTCCAAATGGAAATTTAGTATCTTATACTGTTTTTAATGGATTTAATTATAATTTCATAATCTATGACGTTGAAAAAAAGATTAGTACTATAGTAAAAACAAATTATGGAGCAAAAAATGACACATCATTACATTGGATTGGTTCAAAGAGTTTTATCATTCAAAGCATTAGTCCCTACAATGTACATTTAAAAAAATATAGCGTACATACAGGTGATAAATTAACTATTGAAAAAACAAATTTAATAAGTGATTACTTTATTATAGATGGTCTGCCACTTCTAGAAGACACCATCATTGTAGGAAAACACTCAGATGGAAATGGTATTAACACTTTCAAGTTGCAACTTTCAGAAAGCAACCTAAAGAAACAGCTTACACCCAAATCAAGAACAAATAGAAGTGTAGAAAATTACGATGGTTGGTTGTTTAATTCAAATGGGGCAATAAAAGTAACTTACAGAAACAGCGCTAACGGCTCTAGTTTAAAAATAAATGATAATGGTCGCTGGAAAGAGGTGTTTGAAGAAAAAGAGAGTTCTATTCATCCAATATCCATAAGTAATAATGGTGATACGCTTTATCTTTTGAAAACCAAAGATAAAAAGTCTAGTTTGCTAACGTATGACTTTATAAAAAAAACTTTCAATGAGCACTCATATCAAATCAAACAACACAACCCAAGTGGTTTTGTTACAAATAAAAGCACAGGTGAATTATACGCACTAACATATATTTATAATGGACAAAAAAGGTATGAATTCATAAATGATCTCGCTAAAAAATTACACGATGATATTCGTGAAAAAATTAAAGAGACTTCATTTTATATAGTTGACAGTACAAAAAAAGGCAATCGACACATAATATATGCGTTTGATTCTAACAACGCTGGGGAGTATTACTTATATAACTCCGAAAATAAAGCTTTAACTTTGCTAAACTACAGAAAACCGAGCGTTTCCAAGTATAAATTAAAAAAATCTGTTGTTATCAAAAATCAATCTATCGATGGATTGACTATAGAGTCTTATCTTACACCTTCAACATTTGGATATAATTCTTCACCATTAGTTGTTTTGCCACATGGTGGCCCAATAGGAATAAGAGATTTCAATTATTATGACGAGGAAGTTCATTTGCTTTCCCAAATTGGTTACTCGGTGCTACAGACAAATTATCGAGGGTCGTCAGGGTTCGGCAAAGAATTTCTGCTTGCCGGCAAGAAACAATGGGGACGTTTAATTGAACAGGATATCTTATCCGCTACTAACCATGCTGTTAATACCTTTACGATACCAAAAGACAAAGTCTGTATATACGGTGCTAGCTATGGAGGCTATTCTGCATTAATGAGTGTCATAATGTATCCAGGCATATTTCAATGTGCAATTTCATATGCTGGTGTTACTGACCTGACATTGCTTTATACAGAATATGAGTATCATAAAAACTCGGAGCTGGAAAATTTTTATAAAGAGTTTATTGGCGACCCCAATATTGAATGGCTCACACTACTTAATAACTCCCCAACTAGGAATATCAATTCTCTAAACGCTCCTGTTTTCATTGCTCACGGTGCTAAGGATGATATAGTAGATATGGAACATTTTTTTAGATTGGAGTATTTATTAGAAAAAAATAATAAAAAATTTTTATCACACTTGTTTAAGAATGAAGAGCACTCTATAAATTATATAAATAATAAAAACATTTTCTACATGAAAATGTACAACTTTTTGCAGAATAGTATAAATAAATAATGTTTTTTATGTTGTTAACATATTACTATGGAACTTTGAAAGATATTCTTTTGTAAGGTATAAAATGAATCGGTTGATTTTAATTTTTTTCTGGTTTTTTCAGGTTGCACAACCACTCTAAATACTGAAGATAATACCTATTTAAACGATAATGAAGCAATACCAACACTTGTAATATCACCAGTGTATTCTAAAGAGGCTATATTAAATAATATTAAAGGCTACATTAAATTTTCATTTGCGATTGCAGAAAATGGAACCCCACTGAATATTCAAGTAGTTGATAGTCACCCAATAGGTATTTTCGAGCAAGAAGCATTAAAAGCTTTAAGTAAATGGCATTTCAAACCTAAAATTATTAATGGTAGGCCTATTGTACAACAAAATATGTATTACAGGATTGACTTTATATTAGAATAATCGTCAGTGACATGATTAAATAAGATGCACAAGTAAACCAAAGTTAACTATCAATGAGTTTTCTGTTACTTAATATAACTTCCCAAATCAGCAGCCAAACCGACTGGCTGCTACTGATTTTCTACATCCTTATAGCTTTAGTGTTTTCATTTGTTTGTTCTATTGCCGAAGCAGTGTTATTGAGTATTACCCCGTCATATATCGAACATTTGAAGGTTGGAAGCCCCAAAAAGGCCAAGCTACTGAAAACCATCCGTATTAACAATATTGATCGTTCGTTAGCGGCTATTTTAACCTTGAACACTATCGCTCATACTGTTGGCGCAATCGTCGCTGGTGCAAAAGCAACTGTGGTATTTGGTAGTACTTGGATTGGCTTATTTTCCGCCTTAATGACTTTGGCAATATTGTTCTTTTCTGAAATCATTCCTAAGACCATTGGCGCCGTTTATTGGCAACGTTTAGCTCAACCAGTCGCGGTATTAGTCAATGGGTTAATTAAGTTGCTATACCCTCTTATCTGGGTATCAGAAGGTTTAACTAAGCTCATTGCGCGAAATAAACAACATAGTTTATTTAGCCGTGATGAATTTTTGGCGATGGCTGGATTAGGCAAAAGAACGGGTGACATTGATGAGTATGAGCTTAGGATTATTGGTAACTTATTAAAGTTAAGCTCTCTCAAAGCCAAGGATATTATGACGCCGCGACGCGTAGTCCAATATCTTTCAGCTCAAAAAACAGTCAGCGAGTCATTTGATCAAATCGTTAATATCTCTTTTTCAAGAATTCCAGTTTTTAATAGTGATGTAGATGACGCCACACATTTTGTGCTTAAATCTGATCTGCTAATGGCTAACCTTCAACAGCAAGGTGATAAAGCACTTCAGGAATTTCAACGCCCTTTACTGTGTGTTCTCGATGAAATGCCATTGCCAAAATTATTCGAACTTTTGTTAACAGAGCAACAACATATTGCGCTAGTAGTTAATGAATATGGTGATACGCGTGGTCTGGTAACTCTAGAAGATCTTTTGGAAACCTTGCTGGGTTTGGAAATTGTTGATGAGTTTGATCAGGTGCAAGATATGCAACAATTGGCTCGAAAACAATGGCTAGCACGAGCCAAACGCCGTGGTTTACTGGTTGAAGAAGTTGAAGAGCTTATGCAAGAAAAGAGCGATCAGAGTAATAGCAATTAACATCAATTACTCTAATGATTCTTTTCACTCAGTACTTTGAGCTTCCTGTAAAAACTCTCTAATAGGCAACTGATTGATGAACAACTCTTCAATGGTTGCCTTACCTTTTAACACTTTTACTGCTACATAGACATCTTCTACCTCAGAATTATCGTTACGACGCCAAACAGCCTGCTCTATTTCTGGCGCTAAACTTTCTGGGGCATAATAACGATCAAATGGCAAAACAACATGATAATCATTGTTTTCACCTTTGTGAAACCAGGTGTAAGCTAGTTTCACTTGAACAAAATCCACTCCATCTCGCGGTTTATCTACGACCACTTGTTGAATTGCGGCATACCCTTGCGCATCATTATCTAAAATCGCATATACCCAAGTATCTTTAGCTAAACGCCTTTTACTTTTAACATTAAAAGCTTCCTGGTTAGCAGAAAACCTTAATGTAACGTAACGACCCCGAAAGGGATCGTAGGGATCAATGGGTCTTGTCTGGAATTTATAAAGAGTACCATTGGTTAAAATATTGTGTTGTTCCCAAATCATATAAGCAGGGATCGCCAACTGTAAAACACACAAGATCAACAGCAACAATAAACCCTTCTTTTTTATCCAGTTCATCATAACTGTCTCTCCTTGAGCTGTTGTTGACGCTTAAACCAAATATTAGCAACGATGAAGCCACAGCCAATCAGAATAAATATAATACCTTTCAGGACAAACGAAATATCACTATCAAAGAATCTAAGCAGTAATAACACGGAAAGCCATAGTAACCCTGCGTTTAGAACCACAAGTCGACCAGAGTTAATCCCATGGGCAATGACTAGGATGGAAGCGACTAAAATAAACACATTCATTAATGCTGCAAAAATTGGGTCGGACACACCTACGATATTCTTTAGTAGTGGAGCTAATGCGAACAATACAACTAATGTGAATACTTTGTTTGCTCTATGTAATTGCGTCTGATGCTTAAACCACCACCAAATAGTCAGCACAAAACACCCTATGAACAAACTCGCTAATAAATATTCACTCCAACGCCAGCCGTAATGAGAATCAAAGCTTGAACCGATGTCCCAGGCCTCCGTCCAACTCAGCAGCAAACTAAAAATGATAATTCCCATAGCACCAAGACTGGAAAGTGGATTTGACCAGAATCTAGTTGGTGTAAAGCCAAAGATTTTTTTACCCAACAAGTAGTAAAACACTGCCACCACCAGCATGATCGCAAGTAAGTATTCTGTCAAAGGAGAGCGCTCAAATTCGATACTGACAATCAAAGATATGGGTATGGCCAATGCAGCAATCCAGCTGCTCCACAAGAAAGCTAAAGAACCGCCATTCTGCTGTTGATAACTATAAATCCAGATAGGCACTAACGATAGATACAGTAGCCAGTATGGAGACCGATTAAAAGTACACAACCAAATAAGCAATAAGCTGACTAGAATTAAGATAGCACTTGAACGCATGACATAGATGATCGGTATGGATAACAACACCCAAGTCAGCACAAAACGTTCTAAATCCCCATAAATATGGTAAGTTTGACCGATTAAAGCAATGCTCGATGCTATTGAAAAAAACAGAAAAACGCTGGAAGATTCACGGAGTGCCGATGACTTCGACTGAAATTTTAGGGCATACCAACAAAGCGCTTGAGCCAGCAGTAACGGCAAAAATGATAACAAAGTGCGAACACCTTTACCTAACTGATCCCAGTTGTGCGCAAATAGCAGAATTACACCGCCACCAATTAATATAGCCCCTAAAACCACCAGAAGAATACTCGCTAACTGACTTTTTTCCTCTTGCACAATTTGGTACTGAGCCAAAATACTTTGCTGGCTTTCCGAGCTGACCAAACCTTGCGCTTGCCAATCAGTAAGTTGTATCTTCAACCATTCCAATTGTTCTTTCTGGCACATTTTAGGATTCATTAATACTCCAAACTTTGCTGAGTTTCAGTATTTATCAAGGTTCTACAATTACTATAACACTGGAAGTGCAAATGTCATGCGAAAAATAATTGCTGGCAAACTCTCAATAGTAACCTGACAACATCAAAACCTTTAGTTAGAATAAACTCACTCATACCAATAAATCTTCTTGCCTATGACTGCTGGTAGCATGTGGTTCATTTTTTTCGTTTCAATGGTGCTCATATCATTGTGCGTCGTCATTCACTACGAAGCACTCTATCGTATGACAAAAATCATGCGCTGGTTACAGCTGCCCCCGCGCTTCAAGGTAGCCTTTGGCGTGCTCTGGTCACTGCTGGCTCATACTATTGAGATATGGTTATTTGGAATTGCTTACTATCTTGTGATCAGAGCGGATACAGCAAACCAGCTGGTTACTTTTAGCGGTGAGCAAACTCATAGTTTTTTCGAATCCATCTACTTTTCATTTGTCTCCTACACCAGCCTAGGTTATGGCG
This sequence comes from Kangiellaceae bacterium, assembly GCA_013373015.1. Classification (GTDB taxonomy): domain Bacteria; phylum Pseudomonadota; class Gammaproteobacteria; order Enterobacterales; family Kangiellaceae; genus Kangiella. The sequence goes on along the minus strand of JABXIQ010000042.1, from coordinate 22,000 downwards.
ATGTAGTTCCTGTCGGGCCGGTACAATTTATGGCCGGAACTCAAGCATTAGTCGGTTTAGTGTTTATCGCTTGGACGGCTTCATTTCTGTATTTAGAAATGCAGAAACATTGGGAGATTAGGTAAATAACACTATAAAGGTTCTACAAAATCCTTTTTTAATGAACTAACACTCCGTATCCAAGGTTTTATGTGAGGGTGCTTTTGCTTTATGTTCTGAGCGCTAAGCGTAGCTTCATCTTTATTTGGATAAATGCCCTCTAATATAGCCCAGCGCTCCTTATTATTGACCGTGGTTTTAACTGCTATTAAACCCTTATCAAGTTTAATTTCGTTAACCATATCTTGAAATCTTTTTCCATCAAGATAACTGGCAACCTGAATGACATAATAATGCTCAGGAGCATGTCGTAAAATACTCTTGACACGCTGTGAAGCATTTACTGAAATTAGGCTAGAAAGAAGTAACAATAAAAAAGTAGCTTTGCTTATTAAAGTATTCATTTTATTAACAACAAAAAAATTTGAAAAAAAACCCGCAAAAGCTGCGGGTTAATCATTCACATATCCTTATGCAGTCACTACCCCTCTGACAAGATAGTTCTTTACAGTCAGGGATAACAATGAACATATACAGTTATACTCTTCTGATTATTTTTATCAAACAAACTTTGTAAAACAATTGTAAAAAACACTTGTACGCTGAAAATAAAAATGAATACTAAGGTTTTAACCTCCATAAAAAAAGCTCGAACTAAAGTCGAGCTTTTTAGTGTCTTAATCTGTAATGATTAAGCCATGTTAGCAGCTGCAAAATCCCAGTTTACTAATTCCCAGAAGTGATTTAGGTATTCAGGACGTGCATTGCGATAATCTACATAGTAAGCATGTTCCCAAACATCTACTGTCAACAAAGCAGTCATGCCTGCTTCTGTTAATGGGGTTTCTGCATTACTCGTATTTACAATTTCCAAATCGCCAGCAGCATTTTTTACTAACCAAGTCCAGCCTGAACCGAAGTTACCAATTGCACTTGCTGTGAACTTTTCTTTGAAGGCTTGGAATGAACCAAAAGCATCGCTAATAGCTTCTGCCAAAGCACCTGTTGGCTCACCGCCACCATTTGGACTTAAGCTGTTCCAGTAAAAAGTATGGTTCCAAACTTGTGCCGCGTTGTTAAAAACACCACCTTCAGAAGTACGGATCACTTCTTCTAAAGTCATGTCTTCCATATCTGTGCCAGCAACCATATTATTCAAATTAGTTACATAGGCTTGATGATGCTTACCATAGTGGTAGTTGATAGTTTCTTCTGAAATGTGCGGCGCCAAAGCATCACGCTCATAAGGCAATGCTGGTAATTCAAATGCCATGGTTCTCTCCTAATTAATTCACGCAAATCGTAAAAGGCCGTCATTCTAACACGCTCAGGCCTATAGCCCAATATAAACTGACCTCGTTTAACTCATAATTGAGGGTAGTTGCCCAGTTTTCAACCCTTTGTAAATTTGTGTATGATGGCTAAAAAAACAACAGGATTATTGCTAGGATCCGACTTTAGCTCGATAAATGTGAACACAAAGTCAAAGGAGACGGAGCTGATGACAAAAAATGTGACAACAGAGCAAACACAGCTAATCGTTGATTGGTCAGCGGTATTATGGTCTGGTTTTCTAGCAGCGGTACTCACTTTACCAGTGCTGTTTTTTATATTTCCATACGCCGTTAATACTGACACTAATACCATTATTCAATATTGGTCTTCATTATTACTGGGCGTATCTGTAATCACCATTCCTGCAAGTTTTAGCGTGAGCTTAGCTCTTGTCGCATGTGTAGTGCATATTATTCTTACCCTTGTACTGACCGCCTTCATCGCTAGCGTTTTCCACCGCTGGGGATTAGTAATTGGCATTGCCGGCGGTGCTTTGGTTGGTTTGTGCTACTACGCAATTAATATTTATTCTGTCACCTATTTCTTTAACTGGATGTTCCAATTAGAAGGTATCTGGTTCTTATTATTTAACCTGTTTACAGGTGCATTAGCAGGCGGACTATATGAAGCCCTTGAGCGAGAACAGTGGTCTGATAAAAAATCCGCCCAATTGCGCGGCTTACCGCACTAACTTACGGACGAGGCATATGACACATGAGAATTGGAAATAGAAAACTCGGCCGCCAAGCATTCCCTAACTCCTACGGTGCGCGCCGAGGCGGTAAAGGTCGCTTAATCATGGCTATGATGATTGCAGGATTTGCCTTACTTTCTTATTGTAAATCAGCAACTTACAATCCTGTTACTGGCGAGAAACAGTATTTAAGCCTAACTCCAAGCCAAGAAATTGCAATGGGCTTACAGGCTGTGCCGCAAATGGCTGCGCAACACGGCGGTTATCACCCCGATCAGCGGTTGCAAGACTTTCTGGATGAAGTTTGCCAAAAAATCATCGACAATAGCCAAGCCAAACAAACCGACTGGAGTTTCGAGTGCCATCTATTGCAAGATGCAAATACTGTTAATGCCTTTGCACTACCTGGCGGACAAATGTTTATTACATACGCACTTTTCAAACGCTTGGAAACAGAGGGGCAGTTAGCAGGCGTGATGAGCCATGAAATTGGTCATGTTGTTGCACGTCATTCCGCTCAACGTATGGCCAAGGCTCAATTGACTCAAGGTATTATTGGTGCTGTTGGAGTAGCTACTGAAAGTGCAGGAGTAGCAGGTGCTGCTCAAATGATTGGTCAAATGGTTAATATGAAATATGGCCGCGAAGACGAACTACAATCTGATCAACTCGGTGTTCGCTTTATGACCAGCGCTGGTTATGATCCGCGTTCGTTAATGGCGGTGATGAAAATTCTAGCAGAAGCTAATGGCGGCAAAAAAATGCCCGAGTTTTTTAGCACACACCCAAATCCTGCCAACAGGATTGAACGAATAAAAGAAGCCATCATACAAGAGTTCCCAGAGGGCTTACCGCAAGGATTAACTCCTTAATTTCAGCTCAACTAATCGTCTATACTACTAAAGCCGTTCACTAATTGAGCGGCTTTTTTATTGGTTCACTTTGACTTTCCAGTGCAAGACTATATTATCTTGGTATTAATCAAATGGGATACACAACAATAATTATGAATTTACTTGTCTTAACCTGCTCCTTTATTGCTGGCTTTTGCATTATGACCATCGAACTCTTAGGCGGTAAAATCCTGTCTCCTTACTTTGGAGGCAGCGTTTACGTTTGGGGGAGCATCATCACTGTATTTATGCTTGCTCTGTCGATTGGCTACTTGCTGGGTGGCAGATTGTCGCTTAATACCCCAAATACAAAAAAATACGGTATCATTTTTGTCGCTTCAGCATTAACTTGTATCCCATTAATTTTATTTCATGAAACAATTTCAGATTGGGTTTTTGAAATGGTTGAAGATCCCCGATATGGTTCTCTAATCACCTCAATGATTTTATTCTTTATCCCAACAGTCATCATGGGCATGATTGCTCCCTATTCGGTTCGCTTACTGGTCTCATCAACCGAAAGCAGTGGCCAAACAGCTGGCTTTTTATACTTTGTATCGACTCTTGGAAGTGCGCTAGGAACTTTAGCCACCTCCTTCTATCTAGTGCTCTGGTTTGAGCTGGACAGCGTATTATGGGGTGCCGTGACCGCACTATTCGTTGCAGGAGTTGTCAGTTTATTGTTCCCTCAACGCGAAGTTACTCACTAGAGTATAGAAGAATCAGATTATGAATAAAATTTTAATTAGCCTTTCATTATCAATAGTTGCTTTGACTTGTTTAACATTAAGCTCAACTGCGCAAGCGAAGATCATTGATCAAGAACGCTCTTTATATCAAAACGTATATGTCAGTGAAGAAATTGGCTTACGCTGTATGCGCTTTAAGAAACGAAATCAACATGATCTTAGTCAATCCTGTATTTTCCTTGATTATCCTGGTCGTTTTGTTTTTGATTATTATAAACAAGCTATGGGGGTCAACTTCTTTGTCGATAATCCAAAAGAAATTCTAATTATTGGTCTTGGCGGCGGTATCTTGGCTAATACTTTCAATGAAATTTATCCCGAAGCACACATAACTTCGGTCGAAATTGACCCTGTTGTTACTAAAATGGCAAAAAAGCATTTTGCCTATGATGACTCCAGCGACAATCTTGAAACTCATGTGCGCGATGGCCGTGTCTTTGTTAAACGTGCAATAAAGAAAGGCAAAAAATATGACTTGATTTTATTAGATGCCTTTAATGGTGACTATATTCCTGAACACATGATGACCAAAGAATACCTTGAAGAAGTTAAACAATTGGTCACTGAGCAAGGGATTATCATGGCCAACACTTTTAGTAGCAGTAAGTTGTTTGATCATGAATCTGCAACCTATCATGAAGTGTTTGGTCGTATGTACCAGATTACACTTGAGCATGGTAAAACCAATCGCGTCATTATCGTCGCAAAAAAAGCATTACCCAACAAAAAAGAATTACTCGACAAAGCTAATGAGTGGCATGCCAAACTCTCGCGATATGGTGTTGATACCTTTGGACTTTATGAAGTCTTAACAGATGAAGTAAACTGGGATACTAAAGCCAAAATTCTCACAGACCAATACTCCCCTGCTAATTTATTGAAAGATCAGTAAAAAAGGCGCTTATAAGCAAGGCCTGAACCCTTTCTGGGCTTTTCTGTCATTCCCGTGAAAGCGGGAATCTATCTTATACTACAATAGAAGCCTTTGAATGGATTCCCGCTTTCGCGGGAATGACGCAAATATCTTTTTGAAGAATTCAAAAGCTAAAATTAAAAAAACTCTTTAAATAAAGAACTTTTCATTAGTTACTAAAGCCAAGAAGTCCAGATTTGGTGAACCCCTTGGCTTATAAGCGCTTTTTTTATTTCTTAAAAATCAGGTCGTTCTTTCTTCTTGATAAGCTGCTGTTGTTGTTTTACATACTGTTTTGCTTTCCAGATCTGCTTATGAAATGGGACCATTAGAACCACACCTAAAATCATGATAACCCAAGGATAATGCGACCAACTGATAAATTCACTCAGCACTGAAGCGCCTTTCTTGTTTAACGAATAAATCTCAAAAGCAGCAAAAGCTACCAGCGCCATACCGACTAATTCGAGAAATAAAGCGCTCATTGGGAAATGAAACGCTTGTGGCGCATTAGCTTGATTGTGCTCCTTGCTTTGATTTTGCATCTTGTTAGACCCTGACATAGATTATAAAAAGCCCTTATCTTTCATCCACTCATCGTTATACATTTTGGATAAATAACGATTTCCCGTATCACACACCAAAGTCACCACTCGCTTCGGCTCGGTTTGCTCTTGGCAGTAACGCAGTGCAGCCGCCAACAAAGTGCCCGTAGAAGAACCGCCCATTACAGCTTCTTTTAACATCAAATCACGTGCAGCGCTAAGAGCTTCTTTATCACTAATGGTATAAGCCTTATCAAACAACTTCATGTCACAAATATCTGGAATAAAGTCTTCACCAATACCTTCAACCACCCAGCTGCCCGCTTCACCATAAGTGCCGGTATGATGATAATCCGCCAAAATAGAACCTTCTGGATCAGCCAAAACCATATCAATATTTGGATTTTTTTGCTTCAAATATGAGCCCAATCCAGTGATAGTACCGCCAGAACCCACGCCTACAACTACCGCATCAACCTTACCTTCTAACTGTTGCCAAATTTCAGGCCCAGTAGTTTCATAGTGCGCTTTAACGTTTGCAGGATTTGAAAATTGATTGATGTAATACCAACCATTTTCTTGAGCCAGCCGCTCGGCCATATCTTGGTAGTATTCAGGGTGTCCCTTACCTACATCCGAGCGTGTACGGATAACCTCGGCACCTAAAGCACGCAGGTTATACTCTTTTTCCATACTCATTTTATCAGGCATGACAATTTTAAGTTTATAACCTTTTTGAGAAGCCACTAAAGCCAAGCCAAGGCCCGTATTACCTGCGGTTGCTTCTATTAAAGTATCGCCTGGATTAATATTGCCTTGCGCTTCCGCATCCTCAATCATACTGACAGCAATACGATCTTTAATCGAGGCACCTGGATTTTGCGATTCAAGCTTGCCAAATAACTGACAAACACCCGTGTCTAGGCGCTGAAATTGCACCATTGGCGTTTCGCCAATCATTTCTAAAATATTGTTGTAAACTTTCATAATTGTCTCTGTAAGACCTATAAATGGCTACTTAATCCTATTGCGCGCTACTTTACCATATTCGCCCACACATTTAACCCAAAAGATCAGATCCAACCAGTTGTCTGGTGAGTGACATCCTTATAACCATACAGCATACTAAGCGCCACTTTTTTTCGCAGAACTAACCTAAATACTACGATGCTAGACCGTGCCAGCGTTATTGATCAGAATTTTCAGATCGCCGTTAAAACAGCCAAGTTTCCCGAACGTTTAAGCAATATATCTGCCGCTGTGACTCAAATGTCACCGAAAGAATTTGTGGAGCTGTTTGAATCTCAAATTATTAGCCGTCATTTAGACTTACGGGCGCGGATCCTCAAAGATCAAGGCATTGGCTACTATACCATTGGTAGCAGTGGTCATGAGGGTAATGCGGTTATCGGCAAAGTATTCCGTCATACTGATATGGCCTTTTTACATTATCGCTCAGGGGCTTTGATGACCCAGCGTTCACGCCATTTACCTAATGTCGATCCAATCAGGGACCAAATGTTGTCATTAGTTGCGGCCAAAGATGACCCAATTTCGCAAGGTCGGCACAAAGTTTTTGGTAGCGCACAACTCTTCGTACCGCCACAAACCAGTACCATTGCCTCACATTTACCTAAAGCAATGGGCGCAGCTTGGTCGATTGGACGAGCTGAACGCACTGATTTTACTGCTAACATTCCAAATGATAGCGTCATTTTATGTAACTTTGGCGATGCAAGCTTTAATCACGCGACCTCGCAATCAGCCTTTAATACAGCTCAATATCTTGCGTATAAAGGTGAGCCATTGCCACTTGTTTTTATTTGCGAAGATAACGGTATTGGAATTTCCGTCTCTACTCCTGAAAACTGGGTTGAAAATAACGTCAAAAACCGCCACAGCATTGAGTATATCCAGTGTAACGGCTTACACCTACCTGACGTTTATTTAGCGGCACAAGAAGCAGAAGAGATAGCCCGCATCGAGCGTCGCCCAGTGTTCTTACACATGAAAACCATTCGTTTGATGGGGCATGCTGGAAATGATACTGAGAGCATGTACCACAGCATTGAGCATATTGAAAAAACTGAAGCACAAGATCCTCTTCTGCATACTGCTCGAATTGCCATTGAAGCTGGATATTTATCCACAGAAGATATTCTAGATTTATATGAAAATACCCGCAGCAAAGTAGAACAAGCTGCTGAAATTGCAGTAACTTTGCCGAAATTATCCAATGCCGAAGAAGTTTGCGCTTCGATTGCACCACAATTACCTGCTAAAGAGAAACCACCTGTTGCGAAAATAACCCGCCGCCAAGAACTATTTGATATTGGTCGCCAATTCAAATTTTTGGACAAGCCTCGTAGTATGGCGCAACTGATCAATTACGCTTTAACCGACTTGATGGAACAATACCCCAATATCATGATGTTTGGTGAAGATGTGGGCAAAAAGGGAGGCGTTTACAGTGTTTCAACCAATCTACAAAAACGATTTGGTGAGAACCGCGTGTATGATACCTTGCTCGACGAAACTAGTATTTTGGGTACAGCTATTGGTGCTGCCCACTTAGGATATTTACCTATCCCTGAAATTCAATTTTTAGCTTATACCCACAACGCAGTTGATCAAATTCGTGGTGAAGCCTCTACCCTATCCTTTTTCTCCAATAACCAATTCACCAACCCCATGGTTATTAGAATTGCAGGTCTAGCCTATCAGAAAGGATTCGGTGGTCATTTCCACAATGACAACAGTTTTGGCTTCTTACGCGAAATACCTGGCGTTATTGTTGCTTGTCCATCAAATGGCTTAGATGCGGCTCGCATGTTGCGTGAAGCTGTGCGCTTAGCCGATGAACAAAAACGAATAGTAATCTTTCTTGAGCCAATTGCTTTATACCACGCCAAAGACTTACACGAAGCTGGTGATAATGGTTGGTTGTTTGAATACCCAGATCCGAATGAAATCATAGAGTTTGGTCAAGCAGGTATCCGCAAGCCTGAAAATGGTTCAGATAATAATTCAGGAAACGACGCTTTAATCATTACCTATGGCAATGGCAATTACTTGTCTCTTCAAGCACAAAAAGAACTTGCCGATAAACATAAAACCAGTATCACCGTGATGGACTTGCGTTGGTTAGCACCGCTTAATCATCAACAAATTGCTGAAGTTGCTAGCCAATTTGATAAGGTGTTAATTGTTGATGAGTGCCGTAAGACTGGCTCTGTTAGTGAGGAAATTATCACTGGCTTAGTTGATAATCTTGAACAATTACCAACTATAAAAAGAGTTACAGGTCATGATACTTTTATTCCAATCGGTACTTCGTGGGAGTATGTTCTACCTAGTAAAGAAGATATCATTAAAGCGGTTATTGAACTTAAATAATAATTTATGAAACAAACAAAAAAGCCTGCAAATGCAGGCTTTTTTAGTTCTAGCTTCTTAATTATCCAGCAGGAAAGGTATAGCTGGCCTCTAAACCTAATGGAGCGCCTAACCACCAATAACCCAACAGGAATAAACTCCAGCCAATCAAGAATGCTATAGAGTACGGCAGCATCAATGAAATTAGAGTTCCAACGCCTGTACCTTTTACATACTTTTGACAATAGACTACAACCAGTGGGAAGTATGGCATTAATGGCGTTATGATATTAGAGCTTGAATCACCTACACGATACGCAGCTTGGGTTAAATCTGGAGAAATACCAAGTTGCATCAACATAGGAACAAAAATAGGTGCCAACAACGCCCATTTTCCTGACGCTGAACCGACAAACAAATTCACAAACGCAGTTAGCAAAACAATTCCAACAATCGTTACAGCACTAGGCAATGCTAAAGCTTTCAAGCCTTGCGCACCTTCAATGGCTAACAATGCACCTAAATTAGACTTAGCAAATGCCGCTACGAATAGTGCACAGAAGAACACCATCACTAAGTAATAAGCCATTCCGCCCATCGCCTTAGTCATGGCATCGATCATATCTTTTGATTTCTTGAATGTTCCAGCTACAAAGCCATAAACAGCACCAGGAATCCAAAATAACAAGAAGATCAAAGGCACAATAGATTGCATAATTGGAGCTTGGAATACTTCTAACTTACCTTCATAACGTAAAGGTGACTCTTCTGGTAGCGCCCAAAAAACTAGCGCAGCAATACCTAGCAACATTACAGCTGTGGCAATATAAAACGCCTTTTTTTCTGTTGATGAAATCTCATCAAAAGTAGGCAAATCATCAGTATCGCCATCAATTTCTGTTTTTTGTAAGCGTGGCTCAATAATCTTATCAGTAATGAACCAACCCACTAAAACGATGAACAAACTCGAGGCAGAAGTGAAGAACCAATTGTTCAATGGATTAACATTTGCGCTAGGCTCTATGATCTGCGCAGCTGTTAGGGTAAACCCTTGTAGTAAAGGATCAATACCTGATGGAATAAAGTTAGCACTAAAGCCACCGCTAACCCCAGCGAATGCAGCAGCAATACCTACCAATGGGTGACGCCCCATTGCGTAGTAAATAACGCCTGCTAAAGGTATCACCAAAACATAGCCCGCATCAGTTGCAGTATGACTGACAATTGCCACTAAAATGATTACTGGGGTTAATAAGAACTTTGGCGTTCTTTTTAACATTAGCTTAATGCCAGTATTGATATAACCCGAATGCTCTGCCACACCAACACCCAGCATAGCCACTAACACTACACCCAAAGGAGCAAAGCCAGTAAAGGTTTTCACCATAGTGGATAAGAAATTGGCCAGTGCATCACCCGTTAGCAAATTATTCACTACAATTGGATCGCCAGTTCTAGGATCAATTGAGCTAAAACTTACCCCAGATAACACCCATGAAAGTACCCAGATGACCATCATCGCGAATAGGAATATCATTGCAGGATCTGGAAGCTTATTACCTACCCGCTCAATACCGTTAAGGAACTTCGTTATAGCACCTGTTTTTTCAGGCACAGATTGGTTTGTCATTGCTTGTCTCCATTGATTTTTTCCATACCTTAGCTGTGAAACACTAATTTTTCAATGACAAACAAATCAGATGAGCTATTTATAAGCTTTTTCATTCATTTCAGAGGGTTAGACTGAGATTTCAGCTTATTTTTCTTTTTCAAATTTTGATAATCCATAAATATCTTAAACCCTATTAAACCGATAAGAACCAGCATAGGATTGTCAAATTTCTGAGCAAAGATTGCCCCAAACAGTAACGCTACATGAATAACCACTACTCGACTATATGGTTCCATCATCAGGTCACGACTGGTTTTAGCGCGTTCTTTTAGCAAAAACTGCTGCACATCAAAGGCTTGATAAGCAATCATTGCCGCAACAGGTAACAGTAACTTCCCATCAATACTTTGCAGATACTCATACCCGCTTTGCCAAATCGACAAAAAGCCGCCTTGAGCGGTTGGAATATTAAAAATATCGAATAATAAATAGCCGTGGCCAGTGGCAAAAGCACCATAGTGAACCGTAAAGAATACACTTTTAATGACCTTATCTTTGCTTTTGCTACTACAAGTCAGCAGTTTGACAATATGAAAAATACCGATAATGGCATTTTCTAGCCAATATAAGAACAAAACCGTAAACACATCCCATTGCCATAACACAACACCTAACAATGGCAATACATTTGCTATTACCATTAAAACCAATGTCTTGCTTGAAACAGCATGTTCACTATTTTGTTGCAAATCTGTATCTGACTTGAAAATCATGCTTTTATCCCAATCTCACTTTTATCCTAAAATAAAATAACCACAATATGACCGCACTCATTATCATTCTTGCTCTGGCTGCTTTAGCTATCATTTGGATTGTTACCGATAAATCACGTACCGCCAAGAAACGCCAGCAAGTTGCCAGCATACCATTCCCCCATGAATGGCGCATGATCTTGAGAAAGAATTTACCTTTCTTTTATAAAATACCAGCCGACTTACAATTACAGCTTAAAGATAAGATGCAAATATTTCTGGCAGAAAAGCAATTTGTAGGGCGTGAAGGACAACAAATTACCGATGAAGTTAGAGTCACAATAGCGGCGCAAGCCTGCCTGTTGCTACTCAATCGCAACACAGACTTTTATCCTTTTTTGAAAACAGTGATTGTTTACCCTGCAGCATTTATTACTCGCCATAACAACTATCAAGCAGGCGGCATTCAGTCTAACGAACCACGTGTACTGCTAGGCGAATCATGGAATAGAGGGCAAGTGATTTTATCATGGCGCGACTCGGCTTCTGGTGGTGCCGATTTTGAAGATGGACATAATCTAGTTATCCACGAATTTGCCCATCAGCTTGATGGAGAGTCAGGGGTGACCAATGGTGCCCCACCGCTTAATAAAGACCAAAGCTATAGTCAATGGTCAGCAGTGCTTTCCGCCGAGTTTAATACGCTCCAATCCCAAGCCAGAAACGGGCAAGAAAGTTTTCTGGATAAATATGGAGCCACCAACCCTGCGGAATTTTTCGCAGTTAGCTCAGAAGTGTTTTTTGAGCGACCTAAAGAATTTAAACATCTACATCCAAACTTATTCAATCAACTAAAAGAATACTATAAAGTTGACCCTGCTGAATGGTAAACAAATATAAATAAAGCTTTATCTTGTAATATTTAGACACACTTTATTAACAAACATATTTAACACTTATAACAATGACTGGCTATTATTATGGGCATGTCAGAAACAACAATTAAATGGGATAGATACTATTATGAAACTAAAAGCCACAGCATTAGCCGTAATGCTTGCTACATCATCGGGATTAATGCTTAGCGGTTGTAAAACCAGCTCATTAGCACCAGAAGCCAATACTGCAGAATCTGTTGTTATCAACAAAAGTGAGATCGATAAGCGTAGTTATCAATATAAGCTGCTTGATAATGGACTTAAGGTGATGGTTATATCTGATCCTGATGCAGATAAAGCTGCCGCAGCTCTTGACGTCCATATTGGTCATTTAGCCGATCCCAAAGATCGCGAAGGCCTAACTCACTATCTTGAGCACATGTTGTTTTTAGGTTCAAAAAAATACCCTACCGTTGGCGAGTATGGTGAATTCATCAAAAAGCATGGTGGTTTCAACAATGCAGGGACTGGCCAAGAACATACTAATTACTTCTTCCAAATTGATAATGATTATTTAGAGCCTGCATTAGATCGTTTTTCACGTTTCTTTATCGATCCTTTATTTGATCCAGAGTTTGTACAAAAAGAGCGAAATGCCGTTCATTCAGAATATAAGCTAAAAGTGAAAGATAGCTGGCGCCGTTTTAATGAAGCAGTCAAACAAACAGCCAATCAAGAACATCCATTTACACAATTTTCCGTAGGTAACTTGGATACTTTAAGCGATAAAGAAGGTTCTACGATTTTAGAAACAGTAAAAGAGCATTATAAAAAGCATTACTCAGCAGGCATCATGTCGCTTGTTGTTGTTGGAAACTACCCTACTGAGCAATTAATGCAATGGGCAGAATCGAAGTTTAGCCCAGTGCCAAACAATGGCTATCAAATTGATAGCAACCGTCCTGCTCCGTTCTTAGACAATCAGCAAGGCGTCAAAATCGAAATTAAAACTTTAGAAGACAGTCGCCAATTAACTCTTCAGTTTGCTGCGCCTTCCAACAAGCCTTATTTCGAGCAAAAACCTTTAGCATATTTAGGCCATTTAATCGGCTATGAAGGCGAAGGGTCGCTAGTACAGCTGTTAAAACAAAAAGGCTATATCAAAAGTTTAGGTATGGGTAGCTATGGCCCAGACGACTTTGTACCGATGACCGTTTATGTGGATTTAACTCCTAAAGGCTACCAAAACATTGATGAGATAGTTTCAAACTTCTATTCGTATGTCGACCTCATTAAAACTGATGGTATTAAGAAATCTACTTTTGATGAACTAGCAAAAATCCGCAAAACTGCATTCAAATTCCAAGAAAAGTTTGATGTCGCCTATCTAGCATCGTCTGTGGCAGGTAATATGCAATATTATCCTGCACAACACGCCTTAGATGTTGGCAGTGTTTATAAAGATTTTGATAAAAAACTTATCAAGAGCTATTTAGATCAAATAACGCCTGAAAAAATGCGTATGATCGTAGTTGCTCCTGATGTTAAGTCAGACATCAAAGAAGAGCGCTATGATGTTCCTTATTCTATGAAGCCACTAAGTGAAGCTAATTTAACAAGCTGGAATAAAGCACCAAAAATTGCCGAATTGAGCTTACCAAATGCTAATCCTTATATTGCATCAAACTTAACACTTGAATCAAACAAGTCAGTAACAGAGCCTGAAAAAGTATATTCTGAACCTGGTTTCAACGTCTGGTTCGAAAATGAAAACGAGTTTGGTTTACCAAAATCATCTCTAAATATTCGCTTATACTCAGACAAAATTGGTGCCAATCCACAATACCGTGCGGCAGTCACCTTACACGATAAGATTGTTGACGATCTTTTAAGTGCTGAATCTTACCCTGCGCAAGTTGCTGGCTTGTATTATTCAGTTTCTGGCTTTAGTCGTGGCTATGACATCAATGTTCAAGGTTACAGCGAAAAATCAAACAAGCTTCTTTCTAAAGTGATTTCTACGTTAAACCCTGACCTTATCACTCAAGAAACTTTTGATCGTATTAAGCTAAACCTTATACAAGAATACAAAAATAACAAGTTTGAATGGCCAATTCGTCAAATGTACAGCGCATTGTACGAAGAAGTTTATGAAACCACATTGTCTGATGACGTCTATATTGCAGAGCTAAACAAACTGAACTTAGCTACTCTAAAATCGGTTGTAAAAGATGTACTGTCGGAAGTAGAAGCCGAATCTTTATATATTGGTAATATTGATAAAGATGATGTTAAAAGCATGGTTAAAACCGTTAAGTCTAGTATTGATACCCAATTCAAAGATGGCTTAAAAACTGATGTTAAAACCATCCAACTTGCCGAAAACAAACAAAAAGTACGCGACGTCGCGATAGACCACAATGATTCGACCATCGGTTATGTGATCCAAGCTGATGATGATTCCATCGAACAAAAAGCGAAATATCAAATGATTGCACAAATGCTTGGTCAACGCTTCTACGACTCGCTTCGTACTAAACAACAATTTGGCTATATCGTAAGTCTGCGTCCATTTAACTTTGACAACACTCCTGGCATTGGTTTTGGTATTCAATCCCCCAAAGCTCACCCATCAATTTTAAAAGCTAAGATTGAAGAGTTTATGGCACAGCAGAAAGATTACGTAAACAATATTTCTGCAGAGGAGTTTGAAGAGCATCGCAAAGGTTTGTTATCTGATCTTGAAAAGAAGCTACAAAACTCCTATGAAAAACTAGCTCGCCTAAAATCTGATTTAGTTGAAGAGAACTATCAATTTAACTCTCGCGAAGAGTTAATCAAAGCCGTTAAAGCTCTAACTGCTGAACAAATGGCCGAGTTTTACGCCTCAGAAATTGCATCAGAGAATAAACGCTCAATGGTGGTATGGAATATTGGCAAGGCTCACGAAAAAGAAAGCTCGTATAAAGCCAGCGCCTATGACTTGTGCCAAGCAAGTAAATGCGTAATTGAAGCATTCAATTAATTCATTTAACTGCAAAAAAGGAGCCGACAGGCTCCTTTTTTTATTTCTTTCAGTTACACACTAAACATACTGGCCAGCGCAATAACCAGATGCCCAAGCCCATTGAAAGTTAAAGCCTCCCAAATGTCCCGTCACATCAAGCACTTCACCGATAAAGTACAAGCCTCGTACTTTTTGTGCCTCAAAAGTTTTAGAGGAAACTTCATCAGTATCAACCCCCCCCATAGTCACTTCCGCAGTACGATATCCTTCTGTACCTGTCGGTTTCAATTGCCACTCTTGTAGCGCATTGGCAACGGTTTGCAAATCGGTATGAGCAATATCAGCTATAGATTTATGTGCCAACTCTTTAAACCATAACTGGCTAAGTCGTTCAGCAAGATTCTTTGTCAACTGCTCAGAAAGCAAAGTAACCAAATGACTTTTAGGTTTATCCAATTGCCACTGCTTTAACTGCTCAAACAAATCCACATCTGGAAATAAATTGATTACAACTGTATCACTCGGCTGCCAATAAG
This sequence comes from Kangiellaceae bacterium, assembly GCA_013373015.1. Lineage (GTDB taxonomy): Bacteria > Pseudomonadota > Gammaproteobacteria > Enterobacterales > Kangiellaceae > Kangiella. Next base: position 6,612 of record JABXIQ010000042.1, on the reverse strand, counting down.
AGGAAATCTGCAATATCGCTGGACCTGATAAACCGCGATGTGTAAATAAAATGTTTTCGCGGAAAGATTGGCCATTTGCAGAAACTAAGGCATCGGCAGAAACCCCAGACAAACCATTAAACTCTTCTAATAACTTGGGATTCAAGGTAAAAGGAACCAAAGCTGCCCACGTAGGATATAGATTCAATCCAAACTGTTTAGCAATCTCATAGCCAAAACCAGTAGCGCCCATTGTCGGGATTGATAAACCACCTGTAGCAATCACCAAAGACTCACATTGCCACTTGCCTTGGTTAGTCGAAACAATAAAACCATGTTCAACTTTTTTAACCGACTCAACTGAACACTTAATTCTTACTTCAGCACCCTTTTCTTCACACTCAGCCAGCAACATATTGACAATATCTTTAGCTTTATCATCACAAAATAACTGACCGAGTTTCTTTTCATGGTAAGCAATACCATGTTTTTCCACTAAAGCAATAAAATCCCATTGGGTAAATCGGCTCAAAGCAGACTTACAAAAATGCTGATTATGCGAAAGATAGTTAGTAGGCTCGGCAAAGTAATTGGTGAAATTACAACGGCCACCACCTGACATCAGGATCTTCTTACCCACCTTATTGGCATGGTCAATCACCAGTGTCCGACGACTGCGACTAGCAGCACTAATTCCGCACATCAAACCCGCCGCACCAGCGCCAATAATTAATACATCAATGGATTGCAAAGAAGAAACCTTCGTTATGATTTTGGGATAAACAGATTATAGAGGCCTGTATAATTAAAACCAGCAAAAGTGAACTCTAAAAACAAAGCATACCTAACTAACTTGCTGATTTTCTTTAAGTTGGCCTAAATTAGGAGATCCTCTAGTCCTAAAATTACGACCGAAGGAAGTCCCTTTAAAGATACAGAATCGTCACTTCTAAAGTTTTCCTATATAAATTAAAGTGTTACAATCGAATTCATATATTACTATATTAGGCGTATAAATACATGATCGAACTACTGCAACAGCATCAAGAAATAACGACTCTAGTATTTAGTGCTGTTGTTGCGCTATCTACCGTTGTGTACGCAGTTCTTACCGCATTGCTAGTAAAAGAAACTCGCCAAATGAGAAGGGCGCAAACTGAGCCAAAACTTGTTGCCTTCGTTGAACCACGTGAAGAATTTATTAACTTTGCACACCTGTATTTCGAAAATGTCGGCTCAGGCCCAGCATTTGATGTTTCGTTCGAGCTTTCCGCAAATAAAGATGATGAAGGTGGCCGTATACTAATCAGCGATTTTTCAAAATCCCGCTTCCTTAAAACAGGGGTCGATTACATAGGTTCAAGTCAACGAATGCAATCGCATTACACTAGATTTACTGAAGAATTCGATAAAAAAATAAAAGCCATATTCTCGGTCACTGTTAAATACAAAAGCTCTACTAATAGGAAATATTCTGACACTTACACCATAGATATGTCGCAGTTCGAAGGGGCGGGAGGCCTTGGCACGCCACACATGTACTCTATTGCACAAAGCCTAAAGAAACTACAAGAGGATGTTCATAAAATTTCTTCAGGCTTTAACCGAGTGAAAGTCAACTCATACACACATGAAGATCGAGTGCGTGAAGAAAAAGAGTGGGAAGAGTATAGAAATGAGCAAATTGCCAAGAGCAAAGCTAATGATGAAAGCGCCTAATTAAACATTAGGCAATAACTAAATGATAAAAATAATAAACTCCACCCTATTTCTCTATATCTTCACAGTAATCGTTTGGGGTAGCACCTGGTTTACTATTGAGTATCAACTTGGCGTAGTGCCACATGAATACTCGAGTTTCTATCGGTTTGCCTTAGCCAGCTTGATGTTGTTTGTTTACTGTCTTTATAAAAAGTTGCCACTGAAGTTTTCCTTACACAACCACTTATGGATGGCTTTATTGGGTTTAACTTTATTTTGTTTAAACTATTTGATGGTATACGAGGCGCAAGAATATTTAACTTCAGCTATGGCCTCAGTCATCTTTTCCTCTGTGCTGATTGTTAATATTTTCAACTCTTGGCTATTTTTTCGCACTCCCATTAGTAAAGAAGTGCTCATTGGTGCACTGATAGGTCTTGTCGGCATCGTGCTTATCTTCTGGAAAGATATTGGCGATTTTAGTTTTGAAAATACAATGCTATATGGACTAGCAGTGTCATTATTGGGAGTTCTCGCAGCCTCAGTCGGCAATATGGTCTCCTTCCAAACCCAAAAATACCAATTACCGGTCATGCAAATGAATGCTTTTGCTATGGGCTATGGTGCCTTGCTAAGCTTATTGATTGGTTTGGTTCAGGGCAAACCTTTAGTTTACGACACCGCCCCCGCCTACAGCATCAGTATGATTTATTTATCCTTGTTTGGTTCGGTGTTAGCTTTCGGCGCTTATTTAACCTTGCTCAGACGAATAGGTATCCATAAAGCAACTTATGTGGTGGTGCTGTTTCCAGCAGTGGCATTGATCATTTCAACATTTTTCGAGGGTTTTGTTTGGACATGGCCAATAGCCATTGGAATTTTATTGATTGGGATTGGAAATTTATTTGTCGTCAACCGCAAAGATTTAACCAAAAAAGCTATTAATTAATAATGCGGCGGCAATTCATCCGCTGGATTAAAAGGTTTATTAGGCAACTGACTTTCCATATCCAGCAACTTTTCGCCGATTAAAATAAAGCGCTGCTCCATTTTACGGATAATTTTGTCCTGCTTTGTCACCATCTGATTTAACTGCTCAATGGTGTCATCTTGGAAAGCTAGTTTAGATTGCAATTCTTCAATTTGTTCTTGTAACTCTTGTATTGTGCTCATGATATTCTCAGATTAAATAATGTTATGACAAATGGCACTTTTTAGCCTTTAAGCCACTATTGCAAGGACAGAGCTCATTACGGGAAATTTTAATGACTTTTCTGGGTTGATAAACGCCATCAGTATACAACCAATGGCCATTTTCTAATACAAAATTAGAAATTTCATGTAAGCAATGCCATTTATCTTTATCAATAAAATAGGCTTTGAAATTGACTTTTCCCGAATAGCTTTCTTGCTCCGATTCTAAAACCTCAAGCCCACACCACTCCGTTGACTCTGCGCTTTGTTGATAATCATTTGGCGTACCATTCCTAAAGTCAGGATGCTGGGTATCAAAAATATATTGGCCAAGCGCTAAGAAAAAAGCGCTATAACGCGAGCGCATTAATTGCTCAGGGCTTATAGCTTCTGACACCCTTAAATGCAGAGGTTCGCAACAATCTGCATATAACTTTGCAACTGGGTTTTGTTTGTTTTGGCAGGGACAAATCATTGGATTATCAACAGGTTATTTTTGCGGTAACTCGCAATAACCAAACATACATTTATCTTTGATTTCATTGCGAATAGCTTCTGGTAGCTGCTTTTCCCATTCACCCTGCCCTAGTGGAATTGCTGCGGCAATATTACGAGCTGAAATATGCAAATTTTCATCATTCCAAGTTTCGGTAGCCACCAATAATTTATTCTCAATTAAATGCTTGAGTAGGAACTTCGAATTTTCTGATACCTCAACATTGTCTAAGGTTATCAGTTTTCCATCTTTTCGGGTTGGGTAAACGTAAACGTAGGTATTGCCAGAAAATAGCTTGCCCATTGCTTCCAAGAAGCCACCTTCTAGGCCATCATAATACTTTTCATTAAACAACTGATCAAAATCTAAGATGCTTAGAACGATACCAATAGTATTTTGCGTATAGCGGCGCATCCATGATCGCAGTCTAAAGAAACGTAAGTAATCAGATATCAATACGTTGTAACCAAGTTTATTCAGCAAATCAACTCGCGCTAAGAAACTCGCATCATTGTCATCGCCATCGGTCGCCAGCTCAGCCATGGTGATTTCAGCAACCGTACAAACCTTATCCGGATCAACTCCATCTTCTTTAAGGAACTGCTGCATAGCAGCTTCCGTCATATCCACATGCACTTTTGTAGGCGGCTTGAAAGAACCACGAATAACCATGACATCTTTCTTGCGCAATAAACTACCCGGGACTTCCGACTCGCCTTGCGCATCAAACATTACCGCACGACAACACCAAGAGCGAACCAAGTGCAAATTCATCAAACGATTTTCAACCTGCTCAAACTGCTCACCAGAGAAATGAATTAAATCCACTTCCATACGCTTTTGGCCATATCCATCAACCAAATTATCAAGCAGAGATTCAATAAAACGCTTAGGATCTTTATAAAAATTAAAAGCGCCATAAATCACATTAACACCAAAAATACCCAACGCTTCAGACTGCTCACGATTGGTATCATCCAGCATTCGTACATGCATGATGATTTCACTAGGCTGCGCATGAGCCTCAAGCTGGACTTTCATGCCAATCCAACCATGACACTCGTTCTTCTGGCTATAGCTTCGCGCAGTAACTGTAGCTGCATAGCTAAAATACTGAGTTTCTGCCGAACGAACTTCGCCTAAACGCTTGTGTAATAGGTCATATTCATGGCTCAACATTTGCACTAAACGCTCACGACTTACATAGCGTCCAGCTTTGCCGTAAATATCGTCGCTAACCTGCATGTCATAAGCCGACATGGTTTTCGCTACAGTGCCCGCCGCAGCGCCTGCGCTAAAAAACTGACGCGCTACCTCTTGGCCTGCGCCAATTTCAACAATGGCACCATATTGACGATCATCTAAATTAACACTCAATGCTTTCTGTTGTGTGCTTAAACTTTTTTCTTGTTTAAATTCAGACACTTGCGTTCCTATTCTTTATCAGTATTGACTTTGAAATGTTTCATCAACTGAGCGACAAACTCAGCAAGCGTTTGGGTCATCAACACTAAATCCGCATCCAAACGCGCATATTGATCCATATCATCTATATCATCATTTTCCTTAAGAAGTTCATCATCATACTTGATACTTTTGATCTGCAAATCATGTTGCAGCATAGCATTGAATTGATCTTTATAACGAACTCCAAGCTTTTGTACCCAATAACCATCTTCTAATAATTCACCAATCAACTGATTACCAGACTCGTTATCTTTGAATTTAGCTATACGCTCATCTTGCGGATCTTTTAACTCATACTGGCCTGTCAATTCCCAGTCTTGTGGTAATCCTTCCAGCAACCAACGGTTCATAATTACCGACGGGTTTTCTTCACCCATCAGCTTTACTGCTCCTAAGCTACCGATAGAATCAAGCAATAACTGAATAAAAGCATCAGCAACAGCGTGGCTTCCTGCATTAACCACCATTAAATTATTGCGCGGATCGATATATCCATAAACATGACTGGATTTGGTTAAGGCTTTTGGTTTCAAAACACTTAGAATATCATCTTTAAGCGCCGTTTTTTCCTTGCCATACACCTTGCGACCTTCAGCGTCTTGAATCGCTGCCACGCGCTCTTCAAGACTTTCTTTGACCATGCTCGCAGGAATGACTTTTTGTTCTTTACGTAAACACAACAAAATACAACCATTAGCCGCGTGTACTAAGTGCTCAAGATGGCGATTGAGTGGAGAGATCCAGCCAATGGCTTCATTATCTTGTCGGCCAACACCATTAAAACGCTTAGTTTCCAATAATTCTGCTAAAGCTTCGGGTTTATGCTCAAAAGGGCTGGTGAGATGGTAAATATGGCAATTTTTGAACCACATAGAATTTTTTTCTTAAATGAAATATGGCGCATATTATCGCGAAAAACCCATACGCATTCCACCAACAATAGGTAAATGTTGGTGATTTCTTATGATCAGACTTTAAAAATCCAAAACAACCCTTATATAAAAAGCAAATGGCGCTAAATCAATCTTGGTAGCGCCTTATTTTTTATATGTTTTTAACATTTTACCAGTAATGCGGAGAACTCATGTCAAATCCAGACTTTTCAACAACCGAAGCAAAAGCTTCATACGGTATTGGCTTACAAATGGGCCAACAAGTACAAGGCGCTTTTGAAGGTGTCGCTATTGATGCTGTTATCGCAGGCATCCAAGATGCTTTTGCTAATAAAGCACCGCAAATTGATGGAAATGACATCAATGCTGCATTTATGGAAATTCAAGAGCGTTTACAAGCTGAGCAAGCCGCCAATGCCAAGAAGTTTGCAGCCGAAGGCGAAGCATTTTTAGCTGAGAACGCAAAGCGTGATGAAGTGACCGTTTTAGAGAGTGGCTTACAGTACGAAATCATTAACGAAGGCTCTGGCCCAATTCCTACAGCAAGCTCAACTGTGCGCACTCACTACCGAGGCACCTTGATCAATGGTCAAGAATTCGACAGTTCATACAGCCGTAACGAACCAACCGAATTCCCAGTAGGCGGTGTTATTGCTGGTTGGACAGAAGCATTACAAAAGATGCCAGTAGGTTCAAAGTGGAAATTATATATCCCATACAACTTAGCGTATGGTGAGCGCGGTGCTGGTGGAGCAATTGGCCCATATCAAGCACTCGTTTTTGATATTGAGTTGTTGGATATTGTTGCTTAGATTAACGCTTAGATTAACGCTTAGATTAACGCTTAGATTAACGCTTAGATTAACGCTTAGATTAACGCTT
>JABXIQ010000037.1 GCA_013373015.1 Kangiellaceae bacterium | reverse complement strand
CCCACTCAATATCCATAGGACGTTTGTAATGTTTTTCAATAATAAGTGCTTGTTTTGCTAACTCTTGAACTTCTGCATTATTAATACAGAACTGCATACGCTCTTTATGATCAACCGAAACAGTGTCAACAGTCTTGCCGTGCTCAGTACTGTCTGTGTAGATCATTTTGATCGCTTTGCCGCCCAAGGTTTTGCGTACAATCGCTTGACGATTTTGCTCTAAAGTGGGTTTATGTACATAAAACTCATCAGGGTTTACCGCACCTTGTACCACAGTTTCACCTAAGCCATAAGCGCCTGTGATAAACACAACATCATTAAAACCCGACTCGGTATCCATTGTGAACATCACACCACTGGCTGCAATATCACTGCGCACCATCTTTTGCACGCCGGCTGATAGTGCCACAATAGAATGCTCAAAGCCTTGGTGAACACGGTATGCAATCGCACGATCATTAAACAATGAAGCAAAAACCTCTTTTAAGGCTTTCATCACATTTGGCAAACCACGAACATTCAAAAAGGTTTCTTGCTGACCAGCAAATGACGCATCGGGTAAATCTTCGGCTGTAGCTGACGAGCGAACGGCTACCGCGAAATCGTCGTTAGCCTCGCCTTTTAATTGATAATAGGCATCGGTAATAGCTTTTTCCATTTCAGGTAGAAATGGTGTATCCATGACCCAACCACGAATTTTAGCGCCAACTTGGGCTAAAGTTTCCACATCATCAACATCAAGACCGTCTAACTCTTGATTGATGCGTTTATTCAAGCCACTTTGTTCTAAGAAGCCACGAAAAGCATCGGCAGTGGTGGCGAATCCGCCCGGCACGCTAACACCCATATTACTTAAATTACTGATCATCTCGCCAAGCGAAGCGTTTTTACCGCCAACTCGCTCAACGTCATTCATTCCTAATTGCTCATACCACAGTACGTAATTATCCAAAACGTTATCTCCCCTATCTAAGGAATTGTAGAATTACCACACTCCGCCCGTTGGCTTTGGCTTAAATTAAGCGACTAAACCAAACATAACTTGCCGTTATCGAGCGTAAATGCTTAAATTCACTAATAAAAAGGCTCAATATCAACCATTTATGATACTGAGACCGCTATTCTACTGATAATTGGCCAAATATGAAACGTACAGTCTTTTTTATTTCCGATCGCACAGGTATAACCGCCGAAATGCTTGGGCATTCACTAACAGCTCAGTTCGAAGATGAGGTGGATTTTACTTACCACACCATTCCTTTTGTAGATGATGAAGATAAAGCATTCGCTGCGGTAACCCGTATCAATCAAGCAGCCCACAGAGATGGAAATAAGCCAATTGTTTTCGAAACCATTGTACAGCCTAAAATTCGTAGCATTGTTCAAAGCTCGCAAGCTGTATTAATGGATTTTTTCCATACTTATATTGATCCATTAGAAGCTGAACTAGGTGTGCACAGCTCGTTTAGAGTGGGCAAATCTCACTCAACTGACGATCTTCAGGCCTATGATACGCGCATGAATGCGGTCAATTTCGCGCTTAACAATGATGATGGGGCTACCACTCAACATTATGATCAGGCTGACATTATTTTGGTTGGACCCTCACGTTGCGGGAAAACACCAACATCTTTATACATGGCCATGCAATTTGGTATTTTTGCAGCAAACTACCCTTTTACCGAAGAAGATATGCCTAATATCAAGTTACGCCCAGGTTTAGCTCGTAATGTGGATAAGCTATACGGGTTAACCATTGACCCAATGCGCCTCCATGAAATCCGCAACGAAAGACGACCTAACAGCCGTTACTCGTCATTACAACAATGTATGCTGGAAGTACGCGAAGTAGAGTCTTTATATCGCAAAGAAGGTATTCCAGTTATCAACACTACGTCACGATCTGTTGAAGAATTGGCGGTAAAAATCATGTCTGACACAGGAATCGAGCGTAGAATTTACTAATGCTGCGCTCACAACTGTAGAGCTAACTAATATTAAGTTTGCTGATACTAAGTTAGCTAAGAGGCTCAACAATCAAAGCCATTCGCTGTCCAATTGGAACATTATTATTCGGGAAAACAATGGCTTCACCGTTCTTCTGTACCTGATACGATTGCTCAGGGTCAATTAATAGCTCGTAACCTGAATCAAAACTGGTAAAGTTTGCCGTGTCATCGGTTATGTTCAAGCGTGACTGTTCAGAAATCTTCAGCAATTCTTTTTTAATCCTAAAAAGGTTCAGAGAATATTTATGCGGATTTCCATCAAATTGATAACTATTGTTGATCAGCTTGCGCAAGCACTTACCTGCAGCACTGAAATCATCCATATTATTCTCACCAAACGGCTTAACTTTTCCCAACTCAACGGTAAAGCCATGTGCTTTATAGTTAAAGCTCGTATGGTATGAAAAAGTGGTGCTCGGCTTATGATATAAAAGTGCAGTTTCAACCCCGCAGTCTGCTAAAAAATTTAACTGTTCTTGGCTGTGTTTTCTTTCGTGCAAGTGGGGATAAATAGCAAACTTTTCATATTTAGAAGCACGAATCGCTGTGTGCAAATCGTAATGAAAACGCTCATGACCTTGCTCACTTTGCTGATAAAATTGATCAACAAAATATTCGATTTCTTTGGCTCGAAGCGGCTCATAATTTTTCTCCGCTAAACCTCCGTCGATTAAGAAATTTTGCCACTCACCATTAAACAACCGATTTAGATTAATCTCACTAAAACGCTGTTCAATTTTCATAGCTTTCGGGTTACCGATAATCACCAGCAAATTGATATCCAAGGACAGTTGTTTGGATAAAATATCAGAAACAATGCTTGATACTATTTCTATTGGCGCTGTTTCATTTCCATGCACGCCAGCTGAAAGCACCAAATAGCGTCGGCTGGATTTTTTTGGAGTAAACTGTAATACCCCAGCGGCAAGAAATTTAACTGTGAAATCCTTTCTCTCAATACTAAAAGGATCAATCTGGTAAGGGTTTTGTTTAACGAATTCGATTAAATCAAAATCCTGGCAAAAATCATTCTGATGCATGGTAAGTATCTTCAATAATCCGATTTATTGTGTTATTGCTGCTCAAATGGTGGTACCAACAATTGAGGGTCTAGTCTTGATTTAAACCAGTTCACACGCCAGTCTAAATGAGGGCCTGTTGCTCGTCCTGTGGCACCAATTGTAGCGATCATATCGCCTTGCTTTATTTCGGCACCCTCTTCAACGTCAATACTGTTAAGGTGAATAAAAGTAGAGCTTACACCAAAACCATGATCAATGATTAATGTACCGCCTGAATAAAACATATCTTTATGTACTAATCGAACAATGCCATCTGCAGGAGCGACTACCTCTGTGCCTGTTGGAGCTGCAACATCAACGCCATAATGTGGCCTTTTAGGAACGCCATTCAATACTCGCTGACTGCCGTAAAAACCACTCAACCGTCCTTTTGCTGGCCAAATAAAATCTTGCATAAAAGCATTTATTTCAGAAGTTTTAGCTCTGGCTTGCGCCACCTGAGCCCCCTCTGCTTTTATCCTAGCAAGGATTTCTGGTTTTTGAGGGTTAATTTTGCTAGGCGGCAACCCATCCACACGCTCAATATTATAATCACGTTTACGAATAAAAATTTTCTGTATTTCTTTTTGCGTGCCTTTAGTTACAGTCAGCACTGCAGTTTCAGGCATATCACGATGAAATCCAAAGACAAAAAAACCATCATTAGAAAGGGATAAAGGCATATCTTCAAAAACAACTTTTGCTCCTGGTGATGCTTGCCCAATAACTAACCCACCTTGCGCAAAATCGCCTTTGAGAGAAAGCAGCAAAGGTTCTTGAGCCTTAACACACAAACTGGAAATAGCAATTGCCAATAATAACAATGATTTTTTAAGCATAATTATTCCTGTAAATTTATTGCTGATGGCCAATGCCTATAGGCTCATCATCTTCATCATCAATAAGTTCAACCTGTTCGATTTGGACAAACTTTTTGGTGATTTTATCCGCTGTCGTATCAATTTCTTTAGCGCTCTTGGTTAAACGATCAATATGCATGTTAAGTTTACCCCAGCGATCCTTAAAACGACCAAATTCAATAGATAGTTTAGCCAAATGGTCCTGTATAACATGTACTTGCTTGCGAGTGGCCTCATCTTTCAAAACTGCACTAGCGGTGGTCAACAATGCCATCATCGTGGTAGGTGAAACCATCCACACTTTGCTTTGCTGTGCAAACTCAACCAAGTCTGGATGATGAGCATGAATTTCAGCAAAAACAGCCTCAGCAGGAATAAACATAACCGCTCCCGTAGCTGTTTCACCGTCAATAATATATTTATTCGAAATATCTTTAACGTGCTTTTTAATATCTTGTACAAAAGCTCGATGAGCAGACTCACGCTCTGGCTTAGATGCATCCATATCCATCATCTTTTGATAATTTTCCAATGGAAATTTAGCATCAACACCAATAACGCCAGTTGGATCGGGTAAGAACAAAGCGCAATCAACAATCTTGTCATTAGAAAATCGATATTGGAATTTGTAATGACTAGTCGGCATAACATTAGAAACTAACGATTCCAGTTGAACTTCGCCGAAGGCTCCGCGCGAACGTTTATCAGCCAAAATTTCTTGCAAACTGACCACACTACCTGACAACTCAGTTATCTTCTTCTGCGCTTCATCAATTAATGCTAAACGCTTTAATACGTCGTGGAATGTTTTAGTGGTTTTTTCAAAACCGTCAGTTAATCGTTTTTCTACCTGTCCACTAATTTCCTTCAAACGATCATCAGTAGATTGAGTCAAACTAGTCATATTTTTACTGAAAGACTCCTGCTGATTTTTTAAAGACATAGTGAGTTCTTCCCTAACGTCCTTGATGCCACGGCGAAATTGCTGATGCAACAGCTCTTGAGATTCCTTCTGATTAAGCTCAATCCTTTCCTTAAGCTGCAAGATATTAGTCTGCAATTGCTCCTTAAATTTAAACAACTCTTTTTGCTGAGTTACAGTATTAGCACTTACCTTTTCGCCTAGATTTTCACTAAATTGATTAAACCCTGTCTGCACTAAACTCTGGAATTGTTGGAAAGACTCAGCAAGCTTAATCTGGTTACCTGCAAGCTTCTCAACCAAACTTTCACTACTTTTCACTTGGTGATCAAACAAACGCTCCATATCACTACGAGCATGATGAAACGCCATATCTTGCTTGTTATCGATTTGAGCCAGCAATTTCTCGGAAGTTTCAGCTCGCTCTGCCAAAGTGTTAAACAGTTTACGCTGCCTAAAAAACACAACTAAAGTAAAAACCAGCACTAAAGCTAGCAAAACAAGCAATACTGTCTCAATCGGATTCTGTGAAACAAAAGTTTGAATTGTCATTGTAAGTTCACTTATTTTTAATAAGCTAAGTGTAACAAACTTACTATCAACTTTGTTAAGAAATTAAGACAATAAAAAACCCCGCCGAAGCGAGGTTTCAAATAATGGCGCGCGTGGAAGGATTCGAACCTCCGACCGCCTGGTTCGTAGCCAGGTACTCTATCCAGCTGAGCTACACGCGCGTTGTGGTGCGGTATTATGCCACCAGTTTAAGAGATGTCAATTAACTTTTTAGCTAAAAGCTAAATTAAATGTAAGCCCTTAAATAATGGCGGTGAAGGAGGGATTATAAAATACATCCTGTATTTTCCCCTTCGGGCAAGCCTACGGCTTTTCAAAATTGTTCCAGACAATTTTGTCGAACCCAAATTAGGCTTTATATCCAGCCTATCCTCGATTTCATTTTAATAAGAAGCCCTTACCAAAATGAAATGGCGGTGAAGGAGGGAT
>JABXIQ010000039.1 GCA_013373015.1 Kangiellaceae bacterium | reverse complement strand
AGGCCGACCGCGACTACCTCGCCGCCTTCAAGGCGCACAAAGCCGAGATCGGGGCCGGCGAGCGGAAGGGCTCCCCCCTCTGCCTGCAAGCCATCTGCGTCGTGTCCCCGGAATGGGTGCAGAAGGCCGGAAACCTCCATGACCCGGAGAACCCGCACAACCGCCAGCTCTTCGACCAGGCGAAGGCATGGGCCGAGAGCTGGGGCGGCAAGGGATCGGTGATCGCCACCCGCCTTGATCTCGATGAGAAGGGCGGCGCCGTGGTCGACGTGATGGTCTCCCCGGTCCGGGAAAGCCGGGGCAAGCCGGTGATTTCGACCAACAAGGCGCTGCAGGAGCTGAAACAGGACACCGGCGAGCGCAACGAATACTCCGCCCTGCAAACATCCTGGGCCGATTGGTGCCGCGAGCATTTGGACGCCGAGATCGTGCGCGGCACCCGGAAAGAGATCACGCAGCGCCAGCATCTGTCGCCGGAAACCTATGGCGCGGTCATGGACAAGGCCCGGTCAGATCTACAGAGGCCCGTAGAGAGCGTCAGAGAGGCCCTACAGGGCGCTGAGCTGTCTTGGGGTGATGCAGACCTCCTGAGGGACTACCTGCTTCTCAGAGGCGAAATTAGCCGCCACAGGGACGATCCCCGCGGCTACACCCCGCCGGAGGGGGATCTCGACCGGGAGGGGGTCGAAACCTACACCAACCTCGAGTCGAACACATGGAAGCTCATCAGCGCCTTCCGCAGAGGCGCAGAGAGCGTCGTGTCGGCAGCTTACCGCTTCGGGATGGGGTGGGACCGCCTGAAGCAGCAGGACGGCCATGAGGCGGGCCGTGCCTGGTTCCCTGCGCTTGCCGACCGACTACACCTCGGGGCGGTGATCGCCAAATGCGGGGACTTCTGCGCCGAGGCGGAGGCCTTCGTGAAAAACCTGCGCATCGAGAACCCCGAGAGTCACCTCTCCTCGCGCATCCTCTGGCCACTCGGATCACAGGAACTGGTGGAGCGCTACGATCGCCATCTGGGCCTGTCTGCTCCCGAGCACATCCGACCCGTCCACCAGGAGCGAACCCCGGAGGTTCAGAAAGCTCGTGATGTGGAGCCGCCTCAGCAGCAGCGCAGTCGTAGCCGTGACCGGGAAGACGACTACGGCCTGTAAGGGTGGGACTGTAGCAGGAAATGCAATTTGGCAGCGTTACACTTCCCTAATCAACGTTTTACCCAGTCGGTACAGGGTCACTGCCGTCTTCCAACAAGCGTTACATCGTTTTTCTTAGAGAGGCGGTGAGAGTTGAAGTTGGGGATATTCCTTCCCCTCCCTGCCTGACCCACCCCATCCCCACACGTTGCCCTACTGGTGTTCGAGAGCTCTTTTTTGAGGTTCCAGCTATTTGATAGCTGCGATGCAGGCTCCTCCGTCGCCTGCGTCGTTCAAAAACTCCACCCCCGCCCGATCGCTCGGCCAGCGCTGTGAGGGCGCGCTCCCGATCGAACGGGCGTGGACTTTTTGCCCTCCTATAGATCATTAGAAGGGGCAAAATATGACACCTTTCAAATCAATGCCTTACGGAAAGGGGGTAGGTCACAGCTATGACCTACCCCCAGGTCACAGCTATGACCTAGGTCTGAGCGAAATTTGTGCAGACGTGGATGAATTTTGACGGCATAATGCCGGCTACACGTGATCGACAAATGACTATGTGTGAATCAAATTTAACCACCGATGGACTAGGGGTAGGTCATGGATGAACCAGGGCGGGCACAATCCGAAAACCGGGAAACACTCCCGAGCAAACCCACTCGTGGCCACTTCGTGCAGACTGACCGCGCCGCACATGAGGCTTGGGCACGGTTAGGCACTAAACATCCGGCGGCCTCCGCTTTGCTCCATGTCCTGGCAGCCAACGTCGGCGACCAGAACGCGGTCGTCGCATCGCATAAGGTGCTGGCCAAACTCATGGGGTCGTCAGCCTCCACCGTGAAACGCGCCCTGAAGACTCTCGAAGCTGGCAATTGGATCGAGGTTCAACAGATCGGCGCAAGCGGCACCGTCAACGCCTACGTCCTCAACAGCCGCGTGGTTTGGACCGAAGCTAGGGACCGCCTGCGCTACGCCCGCCTTCAGGCAGAGGTTCTTCTGGCCGAAGACGAACAGCCCGAACCCATCGAGGCCAACAAGGCTGCTCTGCACCACCTTCCGCGCATTGGAGAGATGCAAATCCCCTCGGGCAGCGGCTTGCCCCCGATCTCTCAGCCCAGCTTTCCCGGAATGGAAGCCGATCTACCAGGCACTCCGGCGAGAGAAGATGAGTAAACAGGCGAACACAGGAAAAACAGGCAACCGCGAACGATAGGAAACCCCATGGTGTACACCCTTGGAGAGGCAGCAAAGGCCACGGGGAAGTCGAAGGCGACCATCTCGAAAGCCATAAAATCAGGAAGAATTTCCGCATCAAAGGACGATACCGGCGCATTTCGCATCGACCCTTCTGAGCTACACAGGGTTTACCCCCCAACACTCAAAGGTGAACAAGGGGAAACCCCAAAAGAAACACCTATAAACACCGTAGAGGCCGGTGATTTCAAGGCATTACAGGCTCGTCTTGAAGCGGCTCAAGAGCGTTTGGCAGACAAGGAGGCGGTGATCTCCGACCTACGAGAGGATCGCGACAAGTGGCGGCAGCAGGCAACGGCTCTGCTAGAGGACAAGCGCCCGAAAGGCTTCTTCGAAAAGCTCTTTAGGCGCTAAGAAACGGCCCCTCAGGAGTCGTTATCCTTCCTTACGGTTCAAACTCAATATGGGTCGACCGCCCTGAGTTTCCCGCTTCTCCGGCCGTTCTGCGACTTCTGGGGCACGCGGTGTCGCCTCTTTTGCCGTTTGTGTAACAGTGCAGAAGGAGCGATTTAGAACTTTTTCCAAGAGCCCGAAAATAGCCGTCATGTCGTCAGTACCGACCTTCGGAAAGACCGTTTTTCCCCTCGAATTTACCAAGGGCCGCAACCTGTTTGTGTTCACGGTGTACAGGTGATCACACACAACGTAGGCAACGATCCCTTTATCCCGACCCTTTGGATTGGGGTTTTCAGCAAGTTGATGAAAGTGTGTTCCGGCTTTTTGAGCCGCGCTAGTAACCGGCAACACAATGCAAGTATCGTGCCGCAACTTGTTCGCGGCGCGTATGATAATGCCAGGGTGCTCTCTCTCGAACTCGGGAGCATAAGCATCGTGGGGAAAATCCACCCAATACATCTGGCCCACACGAGGGCGGCTCATCAGTCTTCCCTCTCTCCGGCTAAGAGGGACATATCCAGCCTGCACAATCTCTTCATGCGTAGGAAACGGATGGCCTGCGGCTGTCACAAGGCTGGAAACATCAGGTTTTTCGCGAAAACTCGCACGAACATAGCCCGCTTCAAGGAGCTCCACCTCTGAAGGGAAAGTGGGAGCAGGTTCAGCTTTCACGCTTTTGTCTTCGTCTTCTGGCATCAATAACCTTCCACTTTTCGCTAAGACTAGTCGGCGACCCCTGTATTCAGAGGATGATTGTACTGCCCAATGGCAGCCTCACGCGCCAAAGCCCTATAACCAGATTCATACGTTTCCAGGCGACGCATCCGCTCTCGATATGACCAACGCCGACCAGGCGTGTCCGCCTCGATCCTCAAACGCGCCACTCCCCTGATCCCAGGCATATTTCGATGCCTCGACAAGGGCACCAGAACGTCTTCTGAGTACATTTCAAGAAGGTAATATCTATCCTCAGCCAGTGCCTCTGACGCGCTTTGGATTACATCGGTTAGACGTGAGACATCAGAGTCTGCTTTGGTACTGCGTGACGTTAGCACAGAGATCGGGAACATAGGTTCAGCATCCTGGTCGCCGCTCTCAAAAACCCAAGGCTCGTACCAAATTGCGCCAATACCTTCGAGCGTGCGCAACCTGTGCCAGAAAATGCTCCAGTCCTTAGCGTGGTGCGGCATCATCCAATCGCCTCGCGACACGAGGCCATCCCCCAACCGCAGAGCCCAAATCGCATGAACACCAATCTCAAAGACCTTGCGAGCAGGGAAGTCATCTGGCGCCACAAGGCTCAGCGCGGAAATGGGGACCCCGTATGTACTATCGATCTGCACCAGGCCGTAGAGGTCAACCAGCATACGCAATAGCATCGGATCCCCGACCTCACGGACTCTACGCAGCAAGGACGCCTCAGCAGCCAAGCCGGTCACCATACCTACTGGTAAGAAAATCGGGTCGTTATCCGGCGGTATTTCTTGGAGCTTGTACTGTGGGTAAGCTTTAGATGACTGCTCCGTGTGAGCCGCAAACCCATGTTCTATGAGCTCATCGATCGCGACCTTAGCTCTAGGCTTACCTATGCCGACATGACGCTCGCATGCCTTCGTGGACCACTTCGAAAACTGATGATCGCTGCCAGTTCCGGCCGAAATGACAAGATAAGCGCTGATGAAGTTGAGGCGGTTTGTGACCTCGACCTCCCACAAACGCTCCCAAACATCCCTATCAACGGCAAAGAAGTTCCCGCCACGGTCTCGTTGAGACAGCTTGGAGCGTGCACCTGTCGTGCCTCGGCTAGATTCGGACATCACCTTCTCCATGCATGCCAAATTTCCCCAACCACTGTCTGCCTCTGTCCCCATCAAGGTAATCAAGGATATCAATGTATTCAAGAACAGTAGAACTAGTCAAGGAATTCAAGAAAAACGTATCATTATCAAAAATCATTATTCCTTTAACTTCAGACGCTTACACACCCTTGGCGGTTGATATTTAACGTTTAGACGCTATATCTAAGAGCACAGCTTCGGCTGCTTCGGCTGGCAACAGCCTTTTGGAATTCACACCGTTTAGGTGCTTCGGAGAGGGTCTGAAAAGGCTCTCTCCTTTCCGTTTTGGGACTATGTACCAACGGCCCTACTGGTAAATGAGCAAAGAGAGTAGGTTCCTGACTTGCGCCACGAGCCCGATCTGATCGGGCTGACGCTCGGGCCTGCAAGCAGCGTTTCACGCTCTCAGAGGGCGGCCACCGCACCCTAATCGCCGACTTGCGCGAGGACCGTGAAAAGTGGCGGCAGCCCTCCTAGAGGACAAGCGGCCCAAAGGGTTTCTTAGACGCCTGCTGGGGCGCTAGGGCTGCTCCGAGAAGCCCCAACCACGCGTATTGGTGAAAGCTACCAGAGACACTCAAAAGAGGCGAGCAGTAGCTCGCCTCTTCCCTTTGCGATCCGGGCCGCGATTTAGGTGGATCAGCCAGTATGGTTACGGCGCTGCATCTTCTCGAAGCGCTGGAGATCCCTCTCCATGCGCTGGCGCTCGATTTCCTGGAGCTGTTGGCGGTGCCAATCGCTCGTCGGGCCGGAGGGCACCGGCGGCATCAACGGGGGGTAGCCAAGCCGCTCGCCTGCCTCCTGGTGCTTCTCGATGGCCTTGCCGACGCCATATCCGATGACGCCGTCGATAACCGGGTGACCGGCTGCGGCCTGAGTGATGCCGAGGCTGACGAGCAGGGTGGCAAGCCCCGCACGGGTGGTGAGATTGGTCATGAGAATTTTCCTGTGTTTAGCGGCTGGTGTTTGATGGCCGCGATCAGACTGTTGGACTCTGACAATGCTTGTGGTGGGTGGGCGCCTGCTCTCACGAGGCGAGCAGGGCGCCCCGGCAGTTAGAAGGTGCCGCCGATGTTGACGGTGCCGCCGATCGGGCGGCCCGACGGATCGGTGGTCACCGAGCCGCCGAAGGTGGTGCCACCCGGCGTGCCGATCTGGGCGCCATTGGTGGTGTAGCCGCCGCCATGGGGCTGGTGGGTGACGATGCCGCCGGTGCCATTCACCTGGCCGCCGACGATGGCCCCGCCGCCAGGGGTCGGCACGGGGACGATCACCGGCGGGGGCGGCGCCGGCGGTTGGGTCACCGGGGGCGTCGGCAGATCAAGCGGCACCGGACCGGCGACGGCGTGGCTGGCGAGGGCCGCGAGGGCGAGGCCGAGCGCAGCGCCGGCCAGGTTGCGGTTCGAGGTGCTCATGGGTATCATCTCCGTGTCTGAGCGTTAGGCTCTTACTCCCGGCTTCGGGATGGCCTGTTATCTCAATAACACTCTGATATAATTGATATCTCGGCCCGAGATCGGGGAGAATAACCGGCATCTCTTCCGGTGGGGAAACCGGAACTTTTGCGTGAAATGGAGCCGGGACGTGTGCCGGTCCGATAGCCTATGGTTAAGTTAATCGAGACCAATCAGGAGGCCTCGCATGCCGCTTCGTTACGATGAATGGGTGCCCGTGCTGAAGGCAGCGGGACTTTCCTACCAGGAGATCGCAGACCGGATGAGCCGCAGCGAGCGGTATGTCCGCGCAGTGAAGGGCGGTCAGCGCGAGCCGAAGTACCCGGCTCTGTGGGAGCGCGAGATCGGCCAGATCGCTGCCGAAGTGATCGCTCTGCCTTGGTCGCTCGAAGCGCAGGAGCAGATCATCGCGATCATGAACCTGCTCCGGACCAAACAGTTCGCGGAAATCGACCGGCTGTTCGGTTTCTCCAGCCAGATTATGCTCGAACAAGTGCGTGCCCACGAGCCGATGGACGCTATCTCGCCGTCGCCGGTATTGTGGGGCCAGACGCTGAGCGTTTTCTACGTCTTGTTCGCCCTGCGCCGCGCGAACAGCAGCGGCCTGCCCGACAAGTTCAGCGAGGGCGATTGGCTTAAGGTAGTCGGTGTGTTGCTGGCGCTGCTGGAAACCGAAGCCGAGGCCACTTGGGCCGTGATCTTGCGCTACAAGGTTGAGCAGCTGCGGCTGGCGGCCAAGTGGAACGCCCTCGACCCGAAGGGTGATGACCGCCGGTCTGATGAAATGCGTCAGTGGCTCACGGAGACCGACATGCGGAACCGGCTCCTCGCCTACAACGACTTGATTCCCCATGTGCTTGAGGCGCCGTTCGCCGCCATGGCGATCGCTTCGCGGTTCAGCGACCGCGATAGCTACCCCGATATACTTGCGCGGCTTCAGGCGATTGATGACCGCTATAAGACTGTCGAAGGCATCGAAAGCCTGTCGGCGGATAAGGACTTCAACGAAGATTTCGAAGATTTTTTTGCTTGGGCTAAGGCGAATCGCCGGCTCATCGAGAAGGAGGTGGCAAAATGCACAATTCGCTGAACAAGCTCGCCGCATCCACGGCAATTGCGATCTCTGGCATGCTATGCCTGCCGGCGGCAGCGACCGCTGCCGATCAATCAGGGGTGATGGCCGCAATTGCGGATCGCACTTGGCAGAGCGATGCAGGAGCGTACGCTAGTTGGCTCGACGCGAATGCTTTGCGATCAACCAGTACCATCGATAGCCGCCTCTATGGCGACTTACCATCGTGGGTCGCCGACAGCGCCGATAGTCAGTTTGACACCATACTCCAATACTGGACCGATGACAGGTGGCCGACAGTAGAAACCTTCGACGAAGGCACAACGTTTCTGGCCGACATCAAGCCGAATGTCGAACCGGCTCTAGCGATGAGGTATGGTGGCACTTGGGACACCAAAGGAGTGGTCAGGTACGCCGACATCAAGCCGAATGTCGAACCGATGTGAACAGCTCCGAGTTTGGCGGATGGTGATTTCGGTCAGTTCCGCAGCATGAAACGGGCAGGGCACCGGCTTTCCCCGATGCCCTCCGACAGATCGTTACGGACAACGACAAGCAACGGTTCACGCTCTCCGAAGACGACCGCCGTATTCGATTCACCCAACGGCATTCCGTCGGCGCTGCATCGACATGGCTTCTATCTTGAATGGCATGGCTGCGCATAGCGGCAGCAGGAGGTCCAGGAGGGCGCAGCACCTCCGGCCCAATGGCAATTAGCGGAGCGGCTCGCAGAGAATTGCCTAGTGGGTTGTCATTTGAAATGACAATTCTCCCCAGCCTCCCTGCGCTGTCCCCATGTTCAAGGCAGCTATCCGCGTCAACAAGATGACCACCATCGCCCAGCTTCGCGGGGCGTCCCTTCATGCGCAGCGTCACGACGAGACGGGCAAGGCCCGGGTCCGGGAAGATGCGGAACCCGGCTTCGGCCTCGCCTGGTCGAAGGCCAAGGACGACCGCGACTACCTCGCCGCCTTCAAGGCGCACAAAGCCGAGCTTGGGGCCGGCGAGCGGAAAGGCTCTCCCCTCTGCCTGCAAGCAATCTGCGTCGTGTCCCCGGAATGGGTGCAGGAGGCCGGAAACCTCCATGACCCGGAGAACCCGCACAACCGCCAGCTCTTCGATCAGGCGAAGGCATGGGCCGAGAGCTGGGGCGGCAAGGGATCGGTGATCGCCACCCGCCTCGATCTCGATGAGAAGGGCGGCGCCGTGGTCGACGTGATGGTCTCCCCGGTCCGGGAAAGCCGGGGCAAGCCGGTGATCTCGACCAACAAGGCGCTGCAGGAGCTGAAACAGGACACCGGCGAGCGGAACGAATACTCCGCCCTGCAAACATCCTGGGCCGATTGGTGCCGCGAACATCTGGACGCCGAGATCGTGCGCGGCACCCGGAAAGAGATCACGCAGCGCCAGCATCT
>JABXIQ010000017.1 GCA_013373015.1 Kangiellaceae bacterium | reverse complement strand
GAGATGGGTGTACTACAAGAACGTATTACCTCTACCAAAAATGGTTCGATTACTTCGATTCAAGCGGTGTACGTACCTGCGGATGACTTAACGGATCCATCTCCTGCAACGACCTTTGCTCACTTAGACGCGACCGTTGTACTTTCTCGTCAAATTGCTGAGTTAGGTATTTACCCTGCAGTTGACCCACTTGATTCTACTTCTCGTCAGCTTGATCCATTAGTAATTGGTAATGAGCATTATGAAGTAGCTCGTGGCGTGCAAGGTGTATTGCAGCGTTATAAAGAGTTGAAAGACATTATTGCGATTTTGGGTATGGATGAGCTTTCTGAAGAAGATAAGCAAACCGTTGCTCGTGCTCGTAAGATTCAACGTTTCTTATCACAACCATTCTTCGTAGCGGAAGTATTTACAGGTTCTCCTGGTAAATATGTATCGCTAAAAGACACTATTTCAGGCTTTAAAGGCATCTTGAATGGTGAATATGATCACTTGCCAGAGCAAGCGTTCTACATGGTTGGTTCGATCGAAGAAGCAGTTGAAAAAGCGAAAAATATTTAATCACCAGCTAATCCCTAAAGGGAGGGTCAAATGGCAATGACAGTACATTTAGACATAGTTAGTGCAGAAGAATCAATCTTTTCGGGTTTGGTTCAGCGTTTGATTGCCACTGGTGATTTGGGTGAGCTAGGTGTTGAGCCTGGCCACGCCCCGCTACTAACGTCTTTAAATCCAGGGCCGATCAAGGTCACATTGCAAAATGGTGATGAAGAGTTTTTCTTCGTCTCTGGCGGTATGCTTGAAGTTCAACCTCACATGGTTACTGTATTGGCTGATACAGCAGTACGTGCTGAAGATGTTGATGAAGCGAAAGCTCTGGAAGCGGAAAAAATGGCTCGTGAAGCATTGGCTGATCAAAGCTCAGAAATTGAGTACTCTAAAGCCGCTGCTGAATTAGCTGCTGCAGTTGCACAGTTGCGTACGTTACGTGCAATTAAGAAAAAGGCTGGCAAATAAGCAACCTTATTTGTACAACCGTGCAGGTAAAAATCCGTAAAACATGATAAAAAGGGTGGCTTATGCTGCCCTTTTTTACTATGTTAAAGCAATTTTGTGATGTTCGTATAAACAAGAAATGGACAAAAGACTATGGCATTAAGTGTAGTTATTTTAGCGGCCGGAAAAGGAACGCGTATGCGCTCCAGTATGCCGAAGGTATTACACCCTATTGCTGGTAAGCCGATGTTGCAGCATGTGATTGATGCGGCTTACCAATTACAAGCTCAGCAAGTTGTGGTGGTTGCTGGTCATGGTATTGATCAAGTTACAGCAATGCTGGAAGGTCAAAAGGTTGAAATTGCAGAACAAGCAGAGCAGTTAGGTACAGGCCATGCGGTTGATCAAGCATTACCTTTGATTGATGATGCGAATCAAGTATTAGTGCTTTATGGTGATGTGCCGCTGATAAAGCCTCAGACCCTGAGTGAACTGATTCAACAGACACCTACAAACGGATTGGGATTATTAACGGTTAAACTTGATGATCCAATGGGTTATGGGCGTATTGTCAGAAATCAAAATAATCAAGTAACGGCAATTGTTGAGCAAAAAGATGCATCACAACAGCAGTTGTTGATTGATGAGGTTAATACAGGGATTTTGGTTGCGAAAGCCAAAGATCTGAAACAGTGGTTAGCTAATGTGGATAATAATAATGCGCAGGGCGAATATTATTTAACCGATACCATTGCTATGGCTGCTCAAAGTGGTGGTGTTGAAGCCTGCCACCCTACTTCTTCAATTGAAGTTGAAGGCGTAAATAGCCGAGTTCAACTGGCTCAGTTAGAGCGCGCTTTTCAACAGCAACAAGCCACGAAGTTAATGGAGCAAGGGGTAACTGTGATTGATCCCGCGCGTTTGGATATTCGCGGCGAACTAAATTGTGCGCAAGATGTCTTGATAGACGTTAATGTGATTATTGAAGGCAAAGTAACAATAGAAAGCGGTGTTGTTATTGATGCTAACGTAATCATAAAAGACTGCGTTATCGGTGCGGCTACTCATATTAAATCAAACAGCATGCTAGAGGGCGCTACAATTGGTAAAAACTGCCAGATTGGGCCTTTCGCGCGAGTTCGCCCTAATACAGAGTTAAAAGATGAAGCTTTCATTGGTAACTTTGTCGAAACCAAAAAAACGGTATTAGGTAAAGGCAGCAAAGCGAGTCATTTGGCTTACATCGGTGACACTGTCGTGGGTGAAAAGGTCAATATTGGCGCTGGAGTGATTACCTGCAATTACGATGGCGTAAACAAATTTCAAACCATTATTGAAGATGGTGCTTTTATTGGCTCGGATAGTCAGTTGGTTGCTCCTGTTACGATTGGCAAAAATGCCACAGTTGGAGCTGGCACGACTGTGACCAAAGATGTTGCTGAAAATGATTTAGTTATCAGCAGGGTTAGGCAGAAGCATATTGATGGCTGGCAAAGGCCGCAAAAAATAGAAAAGAAATAAATGAGGATGTAACAATGTGTGGAATTGTTGGAGCTATTGCACAAAGAGATGTCAGTCAGATTTTGGTGGAAGGACTAAAGCGTCTGGAATACCGGGGTTATGATTCTGCAGGTGTCGCTATTTATAAAGATAATGCCATTCATCGTATCCGTCGTTTAGGTAAAGTTGCAGAGCTTGATGAGGCATTGCAGCAAAATCCGCTTCCAGGTGGTTTAGGAATCGCACATACGCGTTGGGCAACACATGGTGAACCCAGTGAGCGCAACGCACACCCTCATATGTCGCAAGATAATATTGCATTGGTTCATAATGGAATTATTGAAAATCATGATGAATTGCGTGATGAATTGAAAGCCAAAGGTTATGTGTTTACTTCGGATACGGATACTGAAGTAATGGCTCATTTATTACACGAAGAGTTGAAAACAAATTCGAATTTGCATCATGCTCTTTTTGCGGCTACCAAAAAGTTGGACGGAGCTTATGGGACGGTTGCTATCGATACCAACCAACCGGATAAAATGGTGGTGGCACGATCTGGCAGTCCATTGGTGATAGGTAAAGGAATTGGTGAATATTTCATTGCTTCTGATCAGTTAGCTTTGTTGCCAGTAACTCGCGAATTTATCTATTTAGAAGAAAACGAAGTTGCGGAAGTGCGTCGTGATGGTGTGACCATTTGGGACGAACATGGCAATACGGTGACCCGTGAATTTGAAGTTTCAGACATTCAACATGATGCTGTTGATAAAGGTCAATATCGTCATTTTATGCTTAAAGAAATCCATGAGCAGCCATCAGTTGTCAGTGATGCTCTGGAAGGTCGCATTGTGAATCATAAGATCTTCGTAGAAACGTTGGGGCAAAACGCCAATAAAGTTTTTGAAAAAGTTGAAGCATTGCAGTTGATAGCTTGCGGAACCAGTTACAATGCGGCTCTAGTGGCTAAATATTGGGTGGAAGAATTTCTAAAGATCCCGTGCTTAGTTGAAATAGCCAGTGAGTATCGTTATCGTCACACTGCTGTTTTGCCTAACAGTTTGTTTATCACTATTTCTCAATCAGGTGAAACGGCTGATACCTTGGCTGCTTTGAAAAAAGCCAAAACTGAAGGTTATCTTGCTAGTTTAACAGTGTGTAACTCACCAGCGTCATCTATGGTTCGTGAATCAGATTTCACCTTGATCACTCGGGCAGGAACTGAAATTGGGGTGGCTTCAACTAAAGCTTTTACTGCTCAGCTGGTATCGTTAATGTTGTTGATGGTCAGTATTGGCAAAGCTAAGGGCATGGATGAGCAAACAGAGAAAGATATAGCTATCGCCTTAGAGCATTTACCCTATGAAATTCAAGCGGCGTTAGAGCAAGCAAAAGAGATTGATGAATTATCTAAGGAATTTGCTGAAAAGCACCACACCTTATTCTTAGGGCGCGGTAGCCAGTATCCCATTGCTATGGAAGCTGCTTTGAAGTTGAAAGAAATTTCATACATTCACGCAGAAGCCTATGCCGCGGGCGAGTTAAAGCATGGTCCGTTAGCTTTGATTGATAGCGATATGCCTGTAGTGGTTGTGGCACCAAAAGATAATTTGTTAGAAAAACTAAAGTCAAACATTGAAGAAGTGCGTTCGCGTAGCGGGCAATTGTTTGTTTTTGCTGATGAGTCAGCTAAAATTCAGGAAACAGATGGTATAACGGTATTTCCTGTAAAAAGTGAATATTCTATAACTGCACCAATGGTTTATACCATTCCAATGCAGTTATTGTCATACTATGTGGCGCTGATTAAAGGTACTGATGTGGATCAACCTCGTAATTTGGCAAAGTCAGTAACCGTAGAATAAATAAAACTGGAGAGATTGATGAAATTAAAAACATTTTTTGGTGTATTGATGGCTGTGTTTGCATTCAGTCAAGTAGCTTGTGCAGATGAGTCGGCAGCGGTTAAAGCAAAAGAAGGTGAAGATTATACGGTAATTGATGGTGCAAAAGGCAGCTCAAAGCCGCAAGTTATAGAGTTCTTTTCATATACTTGTCCTCATTGTTTCAATATGGAAGGTTTCTTACACAAGTGGGAAGCAAAAAAACCAGAAGCGGTTTCATTTAAGCGTGTTCCAGTATTTTTACCACAAGTTCCTCATTTAACGCGTGCTTACTACACAGCAGAAGTGTTGAATGTCATGGATAATGTGCATATGGCGATTTTTAATCAGTGGCACAAGGAAAAGCGCATTGTAAAAAATCAAGCTGATTTAATTCCAATTTTTGAAGCGGCGGGTGTTTCAAAGGAAGACTTTGAAAAAGCCTACAATTCTTTTGCAGTGGAAAGCAAGGTACAACATGCTAAAAAATTGGTTCGTGATTTCAAGGTGCTAAGTTTTCCAATGTTTGTGGTGAATCAAAAGTATAAAATTGAGAACTACAAAAACTTAGAATACATGTTGAGCGAGTTTCCTCAGCAGGTAAAATAAGTTATAAGTGATCTAATGATGCCGGGACTATCCCGGCATTTTTCTTTTTTATCATTAGCAATCGCGTTAAAATCCTAAACAATTCATTTCACCATGTGAGAACACAGTGGCAAAAGGCAAAGTAGTACAATCGGATGCAAAAAAAGTTGCTTTAATTCGAGGCGCGTTACGCTTATTTGCATGGCTTCCTTTGTCTGTTGGGCGCGCACTCGGATCGGCGATGATGAAGTTTGGCAAATTAACAAACAGTAGGGCTTATCGAACCACTAAAACTAATATTGAAACGTGCTTACCAGAATTAACCGACAAGCAGCAACAAGAATTGATTAATAAGAGCTTACAAAGCACAGGTTCTCTATTTGCTGAAGTGGCAAAAACCTGGGTTAAACCGCAATCAATTCAATGGGTCGATAATATTTATGGGCTTGAGCAAGTGAGCGCGAGTTTACAGAATGGTAAAGGTGTGCTTTTTACTGGTGCTCATGTTGGAAATTGGGAAGTGGCACTTTACTTTTTAGGTGATCAGTTTACTTTTAACTGCATGTATCGCCCTCCTCGTCAGTTAGAAATGGATGAGGTCATTAGTAAAGGTCGCAGTCAAAACGAAACTAAGATGTTGCGCGGTGATTTGAAAGGCGTTATGCAAATGATCAAGGCGTTAAAGCAAGGAGAAGTCGCTGCACTTCTCAGCGATCAAGAGCCTGGTAGAAAGTCTGGAATATATGTTCCATTTTTTGGCAAGAAGGCGCTAACCATGAATTTAGTGCAAAAAATGCAGCAAAAGAGTGGAGCGGAGCTGTATCAAATTGCCGCAATTCGTAATCAACAAGGGCGGTTTGATATATACATGGAGCCAATAAAGATTGATGTGGAGCAGGATGAAAAATCTTACGCAGAGCAAATTAATCTGACGTTAGAGGCTATGATTAAACGTTTTCCAGAACAGTATCAATGGTCGTATAAACGATTCAAAAGCACTGAGGATGGCTCGCCAAATATTTATAAAAAATAAATGAGTGTTGATTTAGCGACGCCAAAAAGTAGGCGTGAATAGCACTAATAAAGTGAAAATTTCTAAGCGTCCCAGCAACATAGCAAAGCTCAGAACATATTTAGATAGATCGCTAAGACCATTGTAGTTCAAAGCAACTTCGCCAAGCCCTGGCCCGAGGTTATTCATACAAGCGGCAACCGCCGAAAATGCTGTCACTTGGTCGAGGCCATCTGCCAATAAAATCAACATTAATAACACAAATAATACGACGTAAGTGGCGAAAAACCCCCATACTGCTTGCACTACACGATCACTAATTGAATCACGGCCAAGCTTGATAAGAAAAACCCCATTGGGATGAACAAGACGCTTGATTTCACGCATTCCTTGTTTGAACAATAATAGAATACGAATAATTTTCATACCGCCACCTGTAGAGCCTGCGCAAGCCCCTGCAAAGCTTGCGAAGATTAAAAGTACAGGAAGTATGCTGGGCCATAAATGAAATTCTGTGGTGGCAAAGCCAGTTGTTGTGGCAATCGAAATGGTGTGGAAAATGCTTTTGACAAGTGCGTCAGAAAACTCAAACATTCCGTAGCTTAAAAGAACAATTAAGCAGCACAAAATAACTATGCTTAAAATTAGCAGGTAACTCTTAAACTCGGGATCTTTAAGATAAGGCCTAATACTTAAACGGCGCGAAGCGACAAAATGCAGTGAAAAATTAATACCAGCGATGAACATAAATAAAGAGCAGATCAGTTCAATGCTATTGCTATCAAAATAACCAATACTTGCATCGTGGGTAGAAAAGCCGCCGATGGCGATGGTTGAAAAGCTATGAGCTATAGCGTCAAACGGACTCATTCCGGCCATCCAGTAGGCTAAAGCACAAGCAATGGTTAACCCTAGATAGATGTACCATAAGGCTTTGGCGGTACCCGCAATGCGCGGTGTCAATTTATTGTCTTTCATCGGGCCAGGAGTTTCAGCACGATATAACTGCATTCCCCCAATGCCGAGCATGGGTAGAATAGCCACAGCTAAAACGATGATACCCATGCCGCCAAGCCATTGCAGTTGCTGGCGATAATATAAAATGGAATGAGGTAGCTGATCTAATCCTGTTATGACGGTTGCACCAGTGGTCGTAAGCCCTGAAAAGGATTCAAAAATGGCGTTAGCTAAGGTTAAATCGACTTGATTGGATAATAGAAAAGGCAAAGCACCGAATAAACTGAGTACCGTCCAAAATAAAACTACCACCAAAAAACCATCGCGAATTTTAAGTTCGGCTTTGGCTTTGCGACGAGGAATAAACAACAGTAATCCAGTAACCAACGATAATAAAAAGGTAACGAAAAAGGCGTTGCCACCACCATCTTTATACCATAAGGCAACTAGACTTGGAGGCAGCATAGTCAAACTGAAGATCATCAGCAAGATACCTAGGATGCGGATAATGGTGGCTGATTGCATGGATTAATGCCTACTAGAAATAAGTAACATTGACTTGGAACAGACGCTCGACATCGTGAATATAGGCCTTATCCACCATGAATAAAATCACATGGTCATTTTCACGAATAACCACATTGTCATGGGCGATTAGCACCTGATTGTTACGAACAACGGCACCAATAGTGGTGCCAGGAGGTAAGGCAATATCGCTAATAGTGCGACCAACCACCAGCGAACTTTGTTCATTTCCTTTGGCCACCGCTTCAATCGCTTCTGCGGCTCCGCGACGTAAAGAATAAACGTTCGAAACTAAGCCGCGTCGTATGTGTTTTAGCAAGCTGCCGATAGTCACCTGCTGTGGTGAAATGGCAATATCAATTTCATGTCCCTGGATCAGATCAACGTAAGCTGGGCGATTAATTAAGACCATGGTTTTGCGTACACCTAATCGTTTGGCCAGCAGTGCGGACATAATATTGGCTTCATCATCATTAGTCACAGCGACAAACAGGTCGAAATCGCTAATATTTTCATCATTGAGCAAATCTTCATCAGATACATCACCCTGCAATACTAGCGTGTCGTGTAATTTATCGGCCAGCTCTTGTACTCGCTCTGGGTTGCGCTCAATAATTTTGACTTGCATAGTGCGTTCAAGATTCGCTGCTAAGCCTTCACCGATATTGCCTCCCCCAGCAATCATGACGCGTTGATAATTTTTCTCAAGGCGTTGCAGTTCGCTCATGACCAAGCGAATATGTTTTTTACCCGCCAAAAAGAATACTTCATCATCGGCTTCAATAATCGTATGGCCGGTCGGCACAATCGGTTTGCCGCGTCGGAAAATGGCTGCTACACGAGTATCCACATTGGGTAAATGGTGGCGTAACTCTGACAAAGCGTTACCTACTAATGGACCGCCGTAATAAGCACGAACCGCAACCAAGCGTACCGCACCATTGGCAAAATCCAACACCTGAAACGCGCCAGGATTCTCGATTAAGCGAGTAACGTAATCAGTGACTAGTTGTTCGGGACTGATCACAACATCCACAGGAACGTGACTATCTTCAAATAAACTCGGGTGAGAGTGATAGTTTTGTGAGCGGATTCGAGCAATCTTAGTTGGGGTTTGAAATAGAGTATGCGCAATCTGGCAGGCGATCATGTTCACCTCATCAGAATTGGTTACCGCCACCAGCATATCGGCATCTTCAATCCCCGCTTGGTACAGTACATTGGGGTGAGCGCCATGCCCAGCAATGGTTCGCAGATCGAGGTGATCTTGAATATCACGTAAGCGTTTAGCGTCGGTATCGATCAAGGTAATATCATTATCTTCTCCCTCTAAGTTAAGAGCGAGAGTGGTTCCAACCTGACCGGCGCCAAGAATAATTATTTTCATACCGACTTTCCGAGCCTTATTACAGGAGTGTGAGTAGTTACTTCCTGATCAATATTGAGCCTATACTAACTCTTATAGACCTTAACCTAAAGGTCTATTTTGTCAAATTTACCCTTTCCTATCAAATAGTTAGCTTTCAACTAATGTTTTTGCAGCAAGGCATAGTAGAAACCATCCATTTGCAATTGACCAGGTAGTAACTGACATCCTATTGGGTTGTGCGACAGTTCTTGTATCGCTGGCGGTAAATCAAGCAACTTTGCGTCCTTGTGGCAAGCTAAAAAGCCTTCGATTTGTTGCGAGTTTTCTTGTGACAGGATCGAGCAGGTGGCGTACAGCAATTGGCCTCCCACTTTGAGTTTGCTCCATAAATGTTCAAGTATTTGCTGTTGTAACTGTACTAAATTATCAATATCTTCAGCTCTTCGCAGTAATTTGATGTCGGGATGGCGACGAATCACGCCAGTGGCACTACAGGGTGCATCGAGCAAGATCTGATCGAAACTGTTATCGACAAAATCACTATCCGCCATATCTTGGCAGACTATGGACGCGCGGAGTTGTAATCGCTCAAGATTTTGTTCGACTCTTTCAAGTCGTTTGCTATCAATATCGGCTGCGATCAGATCAACATTGCCTGTCATTTCCAATAAATGGGCTGACTTACCCCCTGGCGCAGCACAAGCATCCAATATTTTCATTCCGGCTTGAGGCTGTAGGATCCAAGCCGCTAATTGTGCAGCTGGATCTTGTACTGAGACATAGCCTTCAGCAAACAAAGGCAAAGAATGAACGGAAGCAGGTTGATCCAATACGATGGCGCTAGCAACTATCGGGTGAGGGCTCGCTTGTATCCCCTGCTGCGCAAGTTTTTCAAGATACTCGGTGCGCTCAATTTTACTAAGATTAACACGTAAACTCATAGGAGCTTGCTGGTTACCATTTTCAAGTATGTTCTCGACGTGTCCCTTGTAAGCCGGTTTTAGGAGATTGATAAACCAATCAGGATAGGAGTATTTGCTGTCCCAATTACTATCTAATTTGTTGAAAATGGTTGCTTTTTGTCGTACGAAGTTTCTTAGTACTGCATTGACTACTTTACAAGCCCATGGCTTTTTTAATTGTTGGCAAGTATCCACCGTTTCGCTAATCGCTGCGTGATCTGGGATTCGACTGTATTCCAGTTGGTACAATCCAATAATGATTAAACAAGCTAGATCGGAATCTTTGGCTTTGAATGGTTTTTGTAGTAACTGCTTACTAGCGGCCTCAAGCCTTATAAATTGACGACAAGCGCCCAACACTAATGATTTGAATAATGAAGTGTCGGCCATGTTCTCAAACTCAACCCGAGACAAAACATCGCTGGCTGATTTACCTCGAAAAGCAATAGCTTGTAGCGCTAAGCAGGCTTGATAGCGAAGGTCTTGGGTTTTATGAGGCTTGGTCATAAGGTTTGGTGGTTAACCTACTCAGACAAACAAGAGGTATCAAAACGATTGCCAACGGCCAGTAATTGTTGGTTTTTTGGCGCGTTTAACAGATCTTTAACCGACATTGCTCGTGAGCCGGGAAGTTGCAGGATCTCGAGAAGCAGTAATTGCTCATCACAAGCCACCAGAACACCTGCTTGATCGGCGCGTAGAATTGTTCCGGGTTGCTCATCAGTGATGGCATCGACTACACTTGCCTGCCAAATGCGAACGGTTTGGTTTTCAATGGTGGTGAATGCTACTGGCCAACTATTAAAAGCGCGAATGGTGCGTTCAAGCTCAATGGCCGATTGTTGCCAATCGATGTGCGCTTCTTGCTTAGTTAATTTGTGCGCATAGGTGGCCAAGTTATCATCTTGTATTTCAGCCTCAACGTGGCCTTGTGCAAGTAGATCCAAGGCTTCCACTAATAACTGACCGCCTTGAATAGCTAACTTGTCATGCAAACTGGTGCCAGTTTCATTGTCGTTAATTGGGGTGCTGGCTTTAAGTAACATGGGGCCT
The DNA here is from genome assembly GCA_013373015.1 of Kangiellaceae bacterium. GTDB lineage: Bacteria > Pseudomonadota > Gammaproteobacteria > Enterobacterales > Kangiellaceae > Kangiella. The sequence continues at coordinate 14,897 of JABXIQ010000017.1, read as the reverse complement.
GTGTCTAAACCCGCTTCCATTTGCATAATGGTAATTCCAGTTTTCACATCGCCAGCTTGGATCGCCCGTTGAATTGGTGCAGCACCACGCCAACGCGGCAGTAATGAGCCATGAACATTGATACAGCCAAGTCGCGGTGCGTTGAGTACCGCTTGCGGCAGTAATAAACCATAAGCAGCTACCACCATAAGGTCCGCTTGATAATTTTCTAACTGTGCGATATCTAACGGATCTTTGAAATTGGTGGGTTGCTCAACTGCAATATCATGCTCTAATGCCAATTGTTTGACTGGGCTCATCATGATTTTTTTGCCGCGCCCAGCTTGACGATCGGGTTGGGTATAAACCGCAATGACTCGATGTTGGCTATGGAGTAAAGCCTGTAAAGAGTTGGCGGCGAAGTCTGGAGTGCCAGCAAAAATGATGTTTAATGGTTTCAAGGATTTAGCCTTATCAATTAATAAGTAAGTGCTTACTTTGCTTTTTTTGCTGCTTTTCGAGCATTTTGCGAATTCGATTCCGTTTTAATGGTGATAAATAATCGACAAACAATTTACCTTCAATATGATCGTATTCGTGTTGAATGACTACTGCCAGAAAATCACCCGTATCTAACTCGAACGGGTTGCCATGTCGATCTTGTGCTTTAACCACCACTTCATCAGCGCGTTGTACTTTGGCGTAGACACCAGGAAAAGATAAACATCCTTCTTCCATTTCTTCAATGCCACGTTTTTCAACAATCTCAGGATTGACGAACACTCGAGGATCGCTTTTATCTTCAGAAGCATCGATCACAAATAAACGTTTGTGAATATTAACCTGAGTTGCTGCCAAGCCCACACCAGGAGCGTCATACATGGTTTGAAACATGTCATCAATCTGCTGTTGTAGTTCATCACCAAAGTCAGTGACGGGCTGGGCTTTGGTGCGTAAACGCGGATCTGGGAACTCTAAAATCTCTAAAATGGCCATGAAAGTGCTAATCTAAGGTTAAATCAATGATGATAATGCTTTGATCATAATAAATATGGGCTTGAATGACCAATTCAAAGTGTGTTTTAGAGCTAAAATAGTCAAAAACAGGTCAAAAAGCCTACAAAATAATGAATAGACTGTGATTAAGTTGTAGTAATCTCATAAGAAATGCTGATAAGATGATGATAGTTATAGAAATTAGGCGCTGAAACATATCAAACGGCCCTAAGTCTTGGCTATTTCCTCACCGCTTTTTTCGAGGTATAGTAGGCGGTAGGAGCTGATTCAGTAGAAAAGTACGAAGAAAGTATAAAGGAAAGCCATGAAAAAATTATTGATCTCGGTGGCTGCTTCAGCGGCTATTTTATTCGGGGGAATCGCGCAAGCAGCAGAATTGCGTGCAGATCATCCAGATACGTATGTGGTTAAGAAAGGTGATACCTTATGGGATATTTCTGGCCGCTTTTTAACCGATCCATGGAAATGGCCAGAAATTTGGCATGTTAATCCTGAGATCGCCAACCCTCATTTGATCTATCCAGGCGATATTTTACGTTTAGTATATATCGACGGAAAACCTTATTTGGTCAAGAGTGATATGTTGCCCGATGGCACTATCAAATTGCGTCCTCAAGCACGAGTATTATCCGAGGGCGATGCGATAACAACTATTCCTTTGGATGTGGTACGTCCGTTTCTTATTGATGAAATGGTAGTGGATCCTTCTGTATTCGAATCTGCGCCTTACGTTATCGCTCAAGAAGAAGAGCATGTTATGACAGGTGGTTTAGATGATAGACTTTATATCAAGAACCTAAACTCTAATCGTGGTGCGTCATATGGCTTATATCGTAGAGGTAAAGAGTATATTGACCCTATTACTAACGAGCTTTTGGGTGTTGAGGCACGTTATTTAGCTAACGGTGTAATAGTGCGCGAAGGAGATCCCGCTACTTTAGACATCAAAGAATCGAAACTTGAAGTTTTGAAAGGTGATGTAGCATTACCGCGTAACGAAGAGCCATTACTTCCCTTGTATGCTCCAAGAGCCCCAAACAGTGAGATTAGTGCGCAAATTATTTCGGTTTACGATGGTGTGAGTCAAATTGGTCAATACAACGTTGTGACTATTAATAAGGGTACGCGTGATGGTTTGGAAGCTGGCCATGTTCTGTCGGTCTATCAAAAAGGAAGATTGGTGTTAGATGAAGTAGCAACAAGAAAGGCTGACGAGGAAATATATGTAACATTACCAGAAGAAAGAGCCGGCACTATGATGATCTTTAGAACATTCGATAAAGTTAGTTTGGGCTTAATCATGGATGCTGAACGTCCAATCCACCTAATGGATGTGGCGAAAAACCCATACTAATTAAAGGCATTTGCTTACAAGCCAGTCTTGCTTTCAAGGCTGGCTTTTTTGTGGGTCGGCTGAAATAATAAGCCTAATGACTAATAAAATACTTTGCGTTACATTAAAGGACTAATCATGCGCGACTCTACTCAACTGAGCCATTGGCTGGCTATTTCTCAGATTAATGTTTCGGGCCATAAATTGTTGCAATATCTTACGCAACATCCTGATATATCGAGTATTTTTCAACAATCAGATAAGCAGTTGCAACGCTTTGGTTTTCGAGCAGGTTTAGCTGATAAGTTAAAAGCAATACAAGCCGATCAAGCAAAACAGCAAAAAATAGAACAAGATCTAGCATGGTTTGATAGCGATGATAAGCATCTGATCCCCATTAATAGTCCAGATTACCCTGCTTTATTAAAACAGATCGCCGATCCGCCAAAGTTACTGTTCGTGCAGGGCAATAAAGCCTGTTTATCACAGCATCAGATTGCCATAGTTGGCAGCCGCAATCCAAGTCTGCAAGGTAAAAGTAATGCGATTGTATTTGCTAAAAGTATGGCGCAAGCAGGAGCCGTTATTACTAGTGGTTTGGCTCTTGGAGTGGATGGTTATGCGCATCAAGCAGCGTTGGATAATAATAGTCCAACCATTGCGGTTGCGGGAACTGGTTTGGATCGGGTTTATCCGGCGCGGCATAAACAACTGGCTGAACAGATAGTGCAAAAAGGTGCTTTAGTTTCTGAGTTTGCTTTAGGTACAGGAGTTAGAGCAGGCCACTTCCCAGCGCGTAATCGCATTATTTCTGGCCTCAGTTTAGGGACCTTGGTGGTGGAAGCAACAATAAAAAGCGGCTCGTTAATCACAGCGAGATTGGCAATGGAACAAGGTCGTGAAGTGTTTGCAATACCCGGATCGATTCATAACCCTTTGGCGCGTGGTTGTCATCGTTTAATCAAGCAAGGAGCGAAACTCGTCGAAACGGGAGAAGAAATTATTGAGGAATTAGCTGCTTTAGCACAATGGCAAAATCAGCAAAATGATCAGTGTAAACAAAGCATCGAATTTGAGTTGGATAACGATTATCAACAGCTATTAGAACAGATTGATTACGATCAGACTTCGATGGATAAGATAATTAAGCGCTCAGGACTTGAAATAGAGGTAGTCAGCCACATGATATTGTTGTTAGAATTAAATGACTATATTGCATCTGTACCAGGCGGCTATCAACGCTTGCGTTAAGACGTCAGTTGAGCAGCCGGTTAAGTGAACTATAGTATTTTCTAGTAATCAACTTGCTATATGGCAAAAGAGAGCTAAATGAAAGAAGACGTACTCGACGTACTACTTTATATCTTTGAAAACTTTCAAGACGAAGAAAGCAACCATATCCTTGCTAACGATTCTCTAGTCGAAGCCTTAGAAGACGTGGGTTTCACCGAAGGTGAGATCAAGGGCGCTATTGACTGGCTGGATGGTTTAGTGGAAGTCACATCAGAAAGTTTTATTCCAACTCAAAGCGGTGCAGAGGCGCTACGCGTTTTTTCGCCTCAAGAGCAGTTGGTGCTTTCGGCAAAGGCTCAAGGAACGATCATGGCTTTTGAGCAGATGGGCATATTAGATGCTCATGCTCGTGAAATGGTGATTGATCGTATGGTCGCGCTAGGTGTACAAGAAGATGAAGCCACAGAGCTTGAGCGCTTGCGCTGGGTGGTGATGATGGTCTTGTACAATATGCAAAACCGAGATGCGGAGTTTGCATGGGTTGAAAGTTTAGATATGGGTTCAGCTGCTCATTAGACTGTAGATCACTCTATAGCCAATTGTTAGCTTGAACTAAAATCGGCAATAAGCCGATCCTCTTCTCAAAGTTGTGGTTTTCGCCACAGTACGGTTTTCACTGCTAAGAATTTAGCGTTTAAAGTTAGCTAAAGTGCATTAAAGTTAGCAAAGCTCATACAAAAGGTTCGTGATGAAATATCGTCATTTATTGTTAGTTAGTCTATGTTTATTCATCTTGCCCTTACAAAGTCTATTGGCCAAACAGATAGCTATTACCTTTGATGATGCCCCTCGTCCAGACTCGACACTAACAGGCAAGCAAAGAACCGATTTATTGATGCAGGCTCTTAAAACAGCGCAAGTACCGCAAGTTATGTTTTTTGTCACCACTAAACATCTCACTCCCGACACGCAGTATCAAATGGCGCAATACCAAAAATTTGGTCATCTAATAGCGAACCATAGCCAACAACATGCGGCTATACATGTTATCGGGGCGGAAAAATATGCTGAGGATATTGTACAGGCTGACAAAATACTACAGCAGTACACTAACTTTAGACCCTACTTTCGCTTTCCTTTTCTCAATGAGGGGCGCGATGTGCAAAGCCGAGATGCCATTAGAGCCTTTTTCAAAGAACATGATTATCAAAATGGCTACGTAACAGTTGATAATTACGATTGGTATATGGACAAACTCTATCAAGATGCCGTCAAGCAAGGATTGAAGGTTGATAGGCAAAAGTTGCAGCGCCTTTATGTTGAAACTTTAACACAAGCTATTGATTTTTATGATGATATTGCCCAGAAAACGCTTGGTAGATCGCCTAAGCATGTGCTGTTGTTACATGAAAATGATATAGCCGCATATTTTATTGATGATTTGGTTGCACACCTGCGCCAACAGGGTTGGGAAATTATTTCACCTGAGGAAGCCTACCAAGATCCGATAGCTGATTACGTTAGCGATACTTTGTTTAATGGCCAGGGCAGAGTAGCCGCTATAGCTAAGGATCAAGGCTGGAAAGCGCGTGAATTGGTACATCCCGCGGAAGATGAGCAATACCTTGAGCAGTTATTTGAGCAAAGCAAAGTTTTCAGCAAAAATTGTACCATGCAAGATGCCGAGAAATTGCTGGGTCAGTGGCAAACACAACCCAAAAAGCCAAGTAAAGCAATTACTCAGGAAGTTTGGCATAAGGTTAGTGATAATACTTTTGAAGGAAAAGGGTTAGTCGTTAAAAGTCAGACTATACAAAGTGAAGAGAGCTTGCGCCTAGTACAGATGCAGCAAGAGATTTTTTATCTGGCAAAAGTATCTCATAACGAGATGCCTACGGCATTTAAGTTAGTTTCTTGTAAGGATGGATTGCTTTTTGAAAATCAACAGCATGATTTTCCTAAGCAAATACACTACAAGTTTTCTGATGGCAATATGCAAGTTGAAGTGAACGATGGTGCTAATAAAGGTTTCGAGCTGATTTTTTATCCTAAAACGTTACAGTAATAAGATTAACGGCCAACAGCTTCTTTACCTTCACCAGCAAATTTAGTTGCTAAAAAGCCAATTAATAAACCTACCAAAGCCCCTTCAAGTACAAACCAAAAAGGTGATTGCATCAATCCATTTTCACCAAACATGACAGTTAACAAAGCCGTCATTTCTTTATGTGCGAAAAATACTAAAACAAAATTCAACCAAGCGCCGATAAAAGGTGCTCTGAACCACCAAGGCATGGGTGATTTCAGAATGGGATGATAGGTAAAAACACCAAATATCCCAATGATTGCACCAAAGGTTATGTACCAAAGCAATATCCCCCAGCGCAGCATGTGACTGGCTTCAGGGTAAATATGCGGTAGCGTAAAGAAACCGATAAGTCCGATAATAAGACCTATGGTTTTGCCGATGACAATGCGCGTGATGAGAGACGGCTTACTAAACATTCCAAGCTCCAACCAAAGATTGATTAATCCAAGCCTAGCATATATTGCGATGATGAATTTTGATCTGGGACAACCAGTAATAATAAAGTATTGAACATGCTAAAAGCATGATATTAGCTGAATTTTACGGTAAAATTTGGTTGAGAATACTATGAGCACTAAACACTGTAATGGTTTATTAGTATCATCTAGCAGGTAGCCATTTGCCGTATATAAATCTTTTCAAAATAAAACAAGCGACTGCTTTTATTGAGCATGGTGGTGTCATTGCTTATCCTACCGAAGCGGTTTATGGGTTGGGTTGTGATCCACAATGTGTTCCAGCTATACAAAGGATTTTACGGATCAAGCGTCGGCCTTGGCAGAAAGGTTTATTGCTTGTTGCAAGTAACTTACAGCAGATAGAGCCTTACGTAGCTGAGAATGCTCGTGAATTATTAAGCTGTTTCGACGATAAGAAAGCTTATCCTGTAACATGGTTGTTGCCAGCAAGTTCTTTAGTATCACCCTGGCTCAAAGGTGAGCATGAAAAAATAGCCATTCGCTTAAGTGATAACCCTTATATTCGAGCGCTTTGTGATCAAGCCCAAAGCGCTTTGGTTTCAACAAGTGCTAATCGAGCGGGTCAGCTAGAATTAAAACAAGCGGAATTGGTACGTTGCTCGATGGGGCAGGAATTAGATGCGGTGGTGGCAGGCTCGGTTGGCGGTTATGATCACCCTTCTGCTATTATCGACGCAAAAACAGAACAAATATTAAGAGCTTATAAATAAAAAGTTATGACTATCGATATTGAAGCAGTTAAAGATTACCTATTAGCTTTGCAAGCAGACATTTGCCAGCAACTTGCCGAAGAAGACGGCAGCAAAGATTTTATTGTGGATCAATGGGATCGCGAAAAAATTGTTGGCGGCGGTATTACCAGAGTCATGGAAGACGGAGCGGTCATTGAAAAAGGTGGTGTCAATTACTCTTATGTAGAAGGTACAAACTTGCCTGCTTCGGCCACTGCGCATCGTCCAGAATTAGTCGGTCGTGGATTTAAAGCGATGGGTGTGTCTTTAGTTATACACCCGAAAAATCCTAATGCGCCAACATCACATATGAATGTGCGTTTTTTCATTGCAGAAAAAGAAGGTGAAGAGCCGATTTGGTGGTTTGGTGGTGGTTTTGATCTGACGCCGTATTATCCTCATAAAGAAGATTGTGTTGCATGGCACCAAGTTGCCAAGCAAGCTTGTGATCCTTTTGGTGGACAGGTTTATACGAATTATAAAAAATGGTGTGACGACTATTTTTATTTGAAACACCGTGATGAGCATCGCGGTGTTGGCGGCTTGTTTTTTGATGATTTGAACAGCGAGTCAAACGCCCACGGCGGAGAAAGCTGGGACTTTGAAACCTGTTTCGCTTTTATGCGCTCAGTGGGCGATCATTATATTAAAGCTTACCGTCCAATTTTAGCAAAGCATAAAGATTCGCCCTATACTGAGCAACAAAGAGAGTTTCAACTCTATCGTCGCGGTCGCTATGTTGAGTTTAATTTGGTGTGGGATCGTGGAACCTTGTTTGGCTTGCAAACAGGTGGCCGTACCGAATCAATTTTAATGTCACTACCGAATGTAGTGAATTGGCGTTATGATTATCAACCCGAAGCAGGCTCGGTTGAAGCTCAGCTAACGGATTATTATTTAAAACCAAGGGATTGGTTAAACCTTCAAAAAATTGATACGTAGCTAATTATGTCACCAGATGGTAAAATTAGAAAAGGTATTTTATGTTACCTCTTATCTAGGAGTTTTTATGGACATGGCAAAAGCTAAACAAAAAGCAAATGATTTGCTTGAACAATTTGGTATATCAGATCCTTATATTAATCCTGTTTTAATTGCACGAGAATTAGGGGTGCAGGTTAAATTCGCAACGTTTAGTCAGGAATTTTCTAATGTTTCGGGTTTTTATGATGTTGATACAGACACCATTTTTGTGAATGAAGAAGAGTATCCTTTGAGACAGACTTTTACCGTAGCGCATGAGTTAGGTCATAGGATTTTGCATAAAGACTGGGCTGCATCAAATCAATACAGAGTTTTGCTAAGAAATGATGATGAGCCTAAAGATTCTTATGAAAAAGAAGCGGATGAGTTCGCTGGAAATTTATTAGTGCCCAGATTTTTGCTGGATAAATATAAACAGCTATCAAAACAGGACTTATCAAAGTTATTTGCAGTTTCAGTTCCAGTAATAAATATAAGGCTAAACAAAGAGTATGGAATCTCCTGATGTAAAAAAGATAAAAGCATCGCTTAAGGATGTTGCAGACTCAGATAAAGAATTAGATGAAACATTTCATGAGTCGGAGAAGTATAAATTAGAACTTCAAAAAATAAATAATAAGCACGAGTTAGATCTAAAAAAAGCTGAAAACGGTATACTAGGTCAATTTATAGGTTCACAATCAAATGTAGCTTCAATGGGAGCAATTATTTGCATAATAGCAGCCATAATAGGCTTTTTCTGGTTTAATTTAAAAGATAATCCAGATTCACAAAATGCAGAGAGAATCCTTGCGATTGGTTTATCTGCCCTTACTTATCTATTTGGAAAGTCACAGTCTGATTAAGGATAATAATGAATAGTGGATTTTTCCCCAGTCGTCGTTTACGTCGTTTAAGAGCACAAGGTTTTAGTCGCGATCTGGTTCGTGAAAACAGTATTAGCGCTAAAGATCTAATTTACCCAGTTTTTGTGCTTGAAGGTAAAAATAAAAAAGAAGCGGTTGCTTCGATGCCTGGCGTTGAGCGTAAGACCTTGGACCTTCTGCTGGAAGAATGCAAAGAAATTACAGAATTAGGCATTCCAGCGATTGCTCTTTTTCCAGTAATTTCAGAAGATAAAAAGTCTTTAGATGCTACAGAGGCTTATAACCCAAACGGCTTAGTTCAAACAGCAGTTAAAGCCATTAAAGATAAGTTCCCGAAATTAGGTGTAATCACTGATGTGGCACTCGATCCTTATACGTCACATGGGCAAGACGGAATTATTGATGATCAGGGTTACATTCTTAATGACATCACTACTGAAGTGTTGGTGAAACAGGCGTTAAGCCATGCCGCAGCTGGAGCCGATATTGTTGCGCCTTCGGATATGATGGACGGGCGTATTGGCGCTATTCGTGAAGCATTAGAAGCAGGTGATTACGTAAATACTATGATTTTGTCATACGCGGCAAAGTACGCGTCGAGCTTTTATGGGCCATTTCGTGATGCGGTAGGTTCGGCGGGCGCTTTGGGTAAGGCAGATAAGAAAACCTATCAAATGGATCCTGCCAATACTGACGAGGCATTACATGAGGTGGCGCTTGATATAGAAGAAGGCGCAGATATGGTGATGGTAAAACCTGGTATGCCTTATTTAGATATTGTGCGCCGAGTGAAACAAGAGTTCAAAGTACCGACGTTTGCTTATCAGGTGAGTGGCGAATATGCCATGATTAAAGCTGCAGCACAAAACGGTTGGTTGGATGAGAAGCAAATTGTTCTCGAAGCGATGCTGAGTTTTAAACGTGCTGGTTGCGATGGGGTTTTGACCTACTTCGCCAAGGATATTTGTCGCTATATTGCAGAATAATTCATGTTATTGATCCTTAACGCCATTATTCCAATTGCCATTGTGGTGGTGATTGGAATGGCGTTAGTGAAATGGAATTTTGTATCCGAGCAATTCTTTTCCGAATTATCAAAAGTCGTTTTCAAAGTTTTTGTCCCCGTTTTTTTATTCGTCAGTGTTTATCGTGCGGGGCTGCAAGATGTTAGCCTAACCCTAGTCGCTTATTTTGTCCCTGTGATAGTGATGTTTGTGATTTATGCGTTGGTCTTTAACCATCGAATTGCTTTAACGACCACTTTTTCTAATGGTGTTTTGGTGGGTATTCCAGTCATCGTAGCTATTGCGGGCGACACAGGGCTGAGCATCTGCTTGGCTGTGATTTCAGTGCATAGTTTAATTTTGTTCACTACGTTTTATTTATTTTCTAGCAAAGTGAATGTCACTCCGTCGATTTTCAAATCAACTTTGAATATTTTTTCAAACCCTGTAGTAGTGGCTTTGTTGTTAGGATTAGCTTTTAAATATTTGGCAGTCACTATCCCTCAGCAGTTGTTTACAGCTTTAGACATGATTGCTTCGGCGGCTTTGCCATTGGCACTGATTATTTTGGGAAGTTCATTGGTGCAAATTTCAGGTTTTAATAAATCAATCATCAGCAAAACCTTATTAGTCAGCAGCAGTAAGTTATTGATTTTGCCGTTATTGGTATTTGCTTTTAGTCAATATGGGTTACAACTGGATACTACCCAAGTATTTAGCTTAACCGTTTTAGCGGCTTGCCCAACGGGGATCAGCGTAATGCCTTTTGTGGATAAGGTTGAGCCAGATCGGTCGGTCGCGCATAACACTATTGCTTTATCGACATTGTTATCGCTATTGACTATTCCAACGATTATTTTTTTATTACAAGGCTATTGAATAGAATCGTAAAATCGTTAGCTAGTTGCATGACAGAGGCTTGCTGCTTTGTATAATGGGGTAGGTTTGAATTGGAGAATTATCATGACAACAATCATGTGGAAAAGACTATTAATACCTCTAACAACGCTAGCTTTGCTGGTGTCATGTAAGACAACTGATGTGCAAAGAGTGTTGGATGGAATTGCGGGAGTTAATCAGCCTTTATCTGAGCAAACGGTTATTGCAGGACTAAAACAAGCATTACAAGTTGGGACTGAGAATACAGTGTTTAAGACCAATCGTGACGGAGGTTTTAGCAGTAACCCCTTGATTAAGATTCTCATTCCAGAAAAGATGGATAAACTGGCAAGCACTTTGCGAACCATAGGGCTTGGTAGCAAGGTGGATAAGTTTGAACTGCAAATGAACCGGGCTGCTGAAAGTGCGGCAGGCGAAGCTAAACAGGTGTTTTATAGTGCGATTAGTGGTATGACTTTGCAGGACGCATGGGGAATTTTACGCGGTGGCGATAATGCTGCGACCAATTATTTCAAGCGCGTTACGGAAAGTTCGCTAAGGCAGAAATTTCAGCCTATTATTACTACAAATATGCAAAAGGTCGGTTTTTATAATGATTATCAAAAACTGTTGGATACCTATAATGCTTTGCCGTTGACAAAAAAGGAAGACTACTCTATCGAAACCTATGTTATGAATGAAGCGTTGGATGGATTGTTTACCTTGGTCGCTGAAGAAGAAGCTAAAATCCGCAAAGATCCTGTCGCAAGAACCACCGAGTTATTGCGTAAAGTTTTTGCACAACAATAAAAAACTGCAAGCAAATGTTAAAACCAGTGGACTGACCACTGGTTTTTTGTAGCAAAATCCTGTATTTATAGAGCTTTAGTTCTGAATTAAGGATTTGGCTTGCCTCCCTACTCTCACATCGACGTTACTTTCAAAGCCGCTGATGATTTTCCATTAGTTGGTGCTTTTTATCCTGCGCATCAAGATAATCAGCGTGTCATTATTATAGGTTCAGCCTTTGGTGTGCCTTTTCAATACTATAAACACATTGCCAATTATTACCGTGAGCAAGGCATTAGTTGTTTGGTATTTGATTATCGTGGGATTAGTCATTCCAAAGATGGCAATATGCAACCGCAAGACATTTTGATGCAGCATTGGGGGCAGCTCGATCTTGAAGCTGCGATTCAATTTGTTCAGCAAGAATATGCACCAAACAACTTGTATTATATGGGACATAGTGCTGGAGGCCAGATTGTAGGTTTAGCCAAATCAAGCACGGCTTTTGATAAGATCATTATTGCTGCAAGCGGTGTTGGCGCATGGCGTAAATGGCCTGGTCTGCAAAAATATATGCTGGTATTTATATGGTACTTGCTGTTTCCACTCGTTATGTTCTTCCAGTTCGGACATTACTTCCATTCAAAGCTACTGGGCCCTATCCCTGTACCCAAACATGCGGTTAAACAATGGTTGACTTGGGCTCGTTCAGAAGAATATTTGTTTACACCAAAACATGGGTTAGATATTAGCACTTATAATAAAATTGATGCAGATATTATGGGGCTGACTATTTCCGATGACTGGTATGCCCCTCAAAGTGCACGCGATGGTTTATTAAAGCACTATCCCAATACCGAGCAACAAACCCTACTGATTAGGCCAAAAGATATTGGTTTAAAGGAGATTGGTCATTTTGGTTTATTCAAGAAAAAGCAGGAAATTGAACAAGGAATATGGCAACCTATGATGAATTTCTTAAATAAAAGTGATTACTAGCAGGAATTGATATGAGTCAGCGCGAACAAAAAAAAGCAGAAGCCATCGAGACATGGAATTTTGTGTTTCCTAATCAAAGCAATCCTTATGGCAATATGTTTGGTGGTGAGCTTTTAGCAATTATGGACACAACTGCAGCAATGGCGGCTATTCGCTATTGTGGACGAACAGTCTCAACCGCTTCCTCCGAGCGGGTTATTTTCAAGCGCCCTATTTTTGTTGGTGACCGCATCAAAACTGTTGCAAAAGTCGTATTAGTGGGTCGAACTTCAATGATGGTTCGCACCGATGTGTTTGTGGATAAAGGTGGCGATGAAGGCGATGTACTTAGTACGACAGCGCACTTTACTTTAGTTGCTTTTGATGATGAGCGAAACCCCGCCGAAGTCCCAGAGCTAATCGTTGAAACAGATAAAGAGCATAAACATCACGAACTCGCCCAACAAATTAAAGCGCATGTTGGACGGCGTGAAGAACGAATAAAGCATGTAGTTGAAAAGTGGAGTTAGTTGATTTATGGCAAAGTCCGCAATTGAAAAATTGAATGCCAAAAAGCAAGTAAAAATAGTTAACCAGCTACCAGCAGGTGTTAAGTGGGCTCCTGCAGGAGCTTCTATGGCTGTTTCTACTCCAGCCGAAGTTAATCAGTTAATGGCTCAAATACCTAAGGAAAAGTTGATAACCATTACTCATATCCGAGATTTTTTGGCAAATAAATATGAAACAGATATTACTTGTCCTATTTCTACAGGAATATTTATAAATATAGCCGCCGCAGCAGCAGAAGAAATGAGGGCTGGTAATATAAAAACAATAACGCCTTATTGGAGAACCTTAAAAGCGGATGGAGAACTGAACCCTAAATATCCTGTGTATCCAGATCAACAGAAAACGCTATTAGAAGCGGAAGGATTTACGGTTATTCAGAAAGGTAAAAAGTATTTCGTACAAGATTTTTTAGAACATGCGTTTACTTTGACATAAGAAGTAAAAGCAGGAATACCTGCTTTTAGGAATTTTTTCTATTGTTTCGTCTTTGGGTTGGGTGTCTTCTCTTTTGTTGCAAAGGAAGTGACGGCTTTAATTCCGCCATATATTCAGGTTTTATTTCAAGTTTAGGCAGCGGATGACCAATATACTCTTCAATGGCAGTCAAGTTCATCGCAAAGTCTTCCCCAGCGAAGCTCACGGCATCCCCTTCTGCGCCAGCGCGAGCAGTTCGGCCTATTCTGTGAACGTAATCTTCGGCATCATCCGGTAAATGATAGTTAAAAACGTGGGTCACACCATCTATGTGCAAACCACGGGCAGCAACATCGGTACACACCAATACATTTACCTTGTCGCTCATCAACTCATCCAGTAAGCGCAAACGCTTCTTTTGGTGGACATCACCAGTAAGCAAGCCTGCTTTAATATCATTACCGCCAAGACAAGCCCACACATGCTCAGCGGCGCGTTTGGTGTTGGTAAAGACAATTGAGCGTGCGGGCTGTAAACGATTCATCAAACCAACTAGTAATGGTAAGGCTTCTTCACGGCTCGGATAAAATAGCGCTTCACGAATTTTCTTAGCGGTAATTTGCTGAGCTTCGACTTGGACATGCTGTGGATTATGCATATGCTCGTATGCTAACTCTTGCACTCGGTGCGATAAGGTTGCAGAGAACAACATATTTAAGCGATCATTGGCTGGCGGCATGCGTCGGAAAAGGTAACGAATGTCTTTGATAAAACCAAGATCAAACATACGATCCGCTTCATCAAGCACCACGCAATCAATTGCCTCAAGACCATAAACATGCTGTTTATAGTAGTCGATCAAGCGGCCAGTGGTACCAATCAGAATATCGACATTCTCTAAACGTGAGCGTTGTTTTTCATAATCTTCGCCCCCATATACCACTCGAATCTTGAATTTAGCATATTTTGCGAGCTTAACAGCATCATTGGCAATTTGGACTGCTAATTCACGAGTAGGTGCCATAACTATTGCACGGGGTTCATTTGGACGACGACCTTCAATTGCTGGCAAGGTCAGCATATCGTTCATAACCCCCAATAAAAAGGCGATGGTTTTGCCTGTACCTGTCTGAGCTTGGCCAGCTACGTTTTTGCCTTGAAGTAATAACGGCAAAGTTTTGGCTTGGATCGGTGTACATTGACTAAAGCCCAAGTCATCCAAAGCCTTTATCAGCAACGGATGAATGCCTAGCTCGGCGAATGTAACATTTGAGAGATGTGAAGTGTCCATGTAATAGCTTTTATTAATTGATGTATTAGTTAGTGATTAAAACAACATTTTGCGCTTGCATTGCAGCGACGAATTGTTTCAAATAGTGCCATTGTGCGGTTGTAAACGCTTGAGCGCAAGCGAATTAGCAGGAGAATTTATTAATGAGTGACAAAATTGTTTATTTATCAGACGCAAGTTTCGAAGCAGAAGTCTTAAATTCGGACTTACCAGTATTGGTAGATTACTGGGCGGAATGGTGTGGTCCTTGTAAAATGATCG
>JABXIQ010000038.1 GCA_013373015.1 Kangiellaceae bacterium | reverse complement strand
TGGACCTGCTGGACCAGTATCACCTTGTGGACCTGCTGGGCCTTGTTCACCTTGTGGACCTGCTGGACCTTGCTCACCTTCTGGGCCTTGTGGACCAACAGCTCCAAGAGTTAAGTCATATAAATCAGTTCCACTTAAAGAGTCACCAGCCTGTCCTTCAAAGTTTACTAACTGAAGCGAACCATATACTTCACCCAAAATTAATGGTTGCGAACAAGAAGTATGTAATGTTACAGACTGTGACAAACCGTTTTCATTTGCTTCAAGTGTCAATTCGTTTGGCCAGTTATAACCAACATCGGCAAAAACTGTAATCTCCTGCCCTGGATAAGCTGAACCCACACTTGCCCATTTTTGCGTTTTATTACCGCCAGAAGCATCAAAGTAAGTTGGGCCAACAGCTCCAGTCATATCACCAGAACATGTCGCGCCTTCTTGAGAATTGACACCGCTGCAATTGGCTGGTTGGTATAAAAAAGTTAATGCTGATGGCTTTTCACCACAAACATTAACACCACTTTCAGCAACAATTCTAAGTAAATAGTCACCAGATGGAACAACCGGCTGTCCTCCTGATGCAACTGCAGGCAAATCAACCACTAAACACTCAAAATCAGTAGGGTCTAGCGGCGGCGCTGGATTAAACGCCATAGTTGCGCAAGAAGATTGATCTGCACTCAACACCAATGGCGTTGGGTGAGTACCAAAATAGACATCAGGATTATCAAAGCCTGTACCCCAAATCACCAGCTTTTCTGGTGCTTCTATAGGTAAAGGCTGCACTTCGTGGATCTTCGGCCCCGCGATAGCCATTTGAACTGAGATCAGCAAGCCTAGTCCAACACTAGTTTTGCCAATCGGTGTTTTTATACTCTTCATAGTTATGCTCCTCCTATGAACATCCCCTCGGATACTATTGATAAACGTAAAACATAAGCCCAATTTGGACTATTGAGAGCACTATAGAAGAGCTAATCAGTCGCTGTCTATTGTCAAAAATATATACAAATAGCAGCAAATTTACTGACAAAATTTGTCAAAGCCCCAAAAACTGTTTCAAAAATGAAACAACCTTGGTTTTTCATTCTTGCATCATTACAAATAAGAAATTTTACCTTTATTTACAAATGGTTAGAGAAATAAAAGCCTGTTGAAATGCACGAAGCTTATACAACAGAAGATGCAAATTTGACTTGGCCGATATTGAGAAAGCAAAGAAACGTCAAAAATTAATACAGTTTTTTGTCTTGTTTATGGTAAAAAAGAGAACAAATTCAAATATAATTCATTACAAATAGTTATTTATAGCAAAAGGCTTACAGCGAATTAAGTAATAACTGCTCTGTTATGTCATTAAAATGCTTTTGCCACTGATAACTATCGTCTTGTATAGATGAAAAATAAAGCTTTCCACTGTCTCGCCACGCATCTAATACAATTCCTTGTTCAAACTCTTTATCAGTAACAGTAACTACAATCGCGCTATGTTCAAGATTAAAACTACCATCATTACGATTAGCAACCGCCCAATACAGTTTGAGACTTGGAATATTGAGCTTCGATAATTTTCTCAACAAGTCCTCAGTCCAATGAACACAAAGCCCTCGCTCCTTAATACCGAGATTAACCAATATGTTATGCCACAATGGATTTTTTCCGACTTGATATTGTTTACCTAGTTCCAACGAATAGTTAATGGCTGTTTTGGCAAACAAATTCGCCTCTTGATTGCTAATTTGCGGGCTTAGAGTTTGAATGGAGAGCGTGAGCTGCTTGATAGAGTGTTGCGCGCCTTGAGAATTTCTTGCATCTAAAGAATGGTGAATTGTGGGCGGCACAGATGCGCAGCCCGTAATCACCACTAGTATTATGAGCCAATGGAACCTAAACATTGTCCTTTTCTGTCAATTTCAACACTCGTTTAACAGTCAAGCCTTGCACCACAATTGAAAACACCACAATACAATAGGTAATCGCTAAAATAGGCTCTCGCGCTGGAACATTTGGCAAAGATAAGGCTAAAGCCACAGAAATGCCGCCTCTTAAGCCACCCCAGGTCATGATGGTGATTACATAAGGTGTAAACTCACGGACTTTTTTCATGATCTGGACAGGCACACCAACCGCAATCCAACGTGCTAATAACACTGTAGGGATCATGATCAAACCTGCAATAAGATACTGCTTTGAAAAGGTTAAAATTAATACCTCTAAACCAATCAACAAGAACAAAACAGCATTCAGAATTTCATCAATCAATTCCCAAAAATTGTCTAAGCGATGTTTAGTAACATCGCTCATAGCCAGTGAACGACCCTGATTGCCGATCATCAAACCAGCCACCACAATCGCAATAGGCGCCGAAACATGCATGGCCTCAGCCAAGGCGTAACCGCCTGTAACTAAACCCAACGTTATCAGGACTTCTACTTGATAGTTATCAATGGTTTTTAACATCCAATAACCCACGAATCCTAAGCCTAAACCAAAGAAGGCTCCGCCAATTGCTTCTGTAGCAAACAAGCCAATGATTGCAGATGGCGTCACCTCACTACCGCCAGTAGCTATACCTAATAACACCAAGAAAATTACAACACCGACGCCATCATTAAACAAAGATTCACCAGCAATTTTGGTTTCAAGTGTTTTGGGAGCGCCAACTAATTTAAGAATACCCAAAACTGCAATTGGATCGGTTGGAGAAATTAATGCACCAAATAATAATGCATAAATATAAGCAATCTCTATGCCTAACCAGTTGAGTAAATAATACGTTGCAGTACCCACTAAAAAAGTAGAAGTTAAAACACCAAGGGTTGCTAAAATACTGATCACCCACTTTTGTTCACGTAAATCATTAATATTTACGTGTAAAGCTCCAGCAAACAATAAAAAACTCAACATGCCATGTAATAAGGTTTCATTAAAATCAATTTGATGCAGTAATTGTTCAGCTTTCTCCTCAAAACCAAAGCCCAAAGAGCCAAACAATATTAAGACAAGAGAAAAAACCAGGCTTAACAACATCACACCAATGGTGATCGGCAACTTAAAGAACTTGTAGTTGATATAACTAAACACTGCCGTCAATGACATCACCAGTGCAATAATTTCAAATAAACTCATTAGATTCCCCGTTTGCCTTTTACATATATAAGGCACTTATGATAATTATTGATATTCTGATTCTAAGCGGTCTAAAAACTTTTGCAAACGCTTAGCAGAAATTGGAAACTTTGTTTTTTGCCCTTGGGCAAACAAAGAAATACGGTACTCTTCAAGCATCCAAGCATACTCATCCACCTCAAACAAAGGAATTTTGTCGTTATCTTTTAGATAATCCAACTCATCATGCCAGGCTTGTAATTGCGTTAGTGCTTGACATTCTTTTAAGCTATTCATCTGCGCACGCTCAATACGCTTATCAACCGCTGATAAGTAACGTTTAAAATCTTTTAACTTGTCTGCACCAAAGCGGAAACAGAAGCCACTCTGAAATAAAAAGCTCATTTGTTTTTCGATATCTGACTTAGTTTCTGCAAAACTTTGACCAAGGCTCTTAACCTTGGCTAACCCTGCATTTCGTAACTGAAGCACCGAAAGTAAATCATCTAATGCCTGGTTAGACTGCGCAACTATATTTTTTTGCAGCATTGTTTCAAGCGTTTGATAGCTATTTTTGTCAAAAGGTAACGCCGCAGATGCAAGTTGCTTAATTACCGCCAAGACAACATCTTCAATCAAGTCCTCAGACTTTGCTAATGAACTGGCCGCCAGCATTAACTTTTGTCTGTGATGATATTTCTTTTGTAAGTATTTAATCTCAGTTTGATACTTGATAGCCAATAAACGGCAAACCCCTCGCAAATGAACCGCATGAGCACGACGTTTATTGACTAAAGGTATGATACGAACCTTATCAAATGCATCTTCAATCGCATAATAAACAGGAATATCAGTTCCAGCTTCTTGCATCACACCCGTTGCGGTAAATTCTACTGGCCATTCTGTAAAGGTTTGCGCTTTTTGTTTATTAACTTGTTTTTTTGCAATCCCCCCGTTTTGCCTAATAGCAACCGACTGCTGAGCAGACTCCAAGGTTCTTGACTGACTAATGACTTTACCTTGATCGTTAACAATCTCATATCGCATCAAATAATGCTCTGGAAGATTAAGCTCTTGCCATGCATCCATAGGCAATATTACGCCAGTCATTTTGAATAAATGTTTAGTGATAATATCGATCAAGCGCCCTTTTTGGCTAAGCACCTGCTCATAACACGCTTGAGAAAATTGTGGCACAGGAACAAAGTTTTTTCTAAAACGCTTGGGTAAAGAGCGAATTAAAAACTCAATTTTCTCTTCTAATATTCCTGGCACCAAACGCTCAAAATCCGCATCTGTAAATTGCCTAGCTATACTTTGCGGAATTTTTACAGTGACACCATCATGGGTATGTCCTGGCTCAAAATGATAGCTTAAAGGTAGCTCAACATCCTTAACCATAATTGTTTCGGGATATAAAGCTTGATCGTGTTCATGTTGCTGTAATAGCGTATGACGCTGTAATGTTAATTGACTATTGTTAGTTACAGGGTCTTTTTTCAACCATTGATTAAGTTGTTTTAGATTACAAATAGTCTGCGGCAAATGTTTATCAAACCAGATTGCAATATCACGCTCGTCAGCACGCAGGTCGGCTTGACGTGCTTTTGCTACCTCTTGCTCAACTTCTTGCCATAAGCTTTGATTATCAAGATGAAAAGATTGACGGCTATCAATTTCTTGTTTTACTAGAGCATGCAATATGAACAGCTCTCGACACAGTTGAGGCTCAATAGTACTGTAATCCACAATTCGACCAGTCACCACTTTTAAGCCTAAAAAAGTTTGTTGCATGGTTGCTACTACAGCACCTCTTTTTTTGCTCCAATGAGCATCAAAATAGTGAGATTTTATTAAATGCTGACCAACCTGCTCGATCCATTGCGGCTCGATAAATGCAGTCAAACGAGCATATGGTTGCGTAGTTTCCACAATTTCAAAAGCCATGAGCCAAGCTGGCTGCTTTTTGAAATTAGCGGATTGAGGATGAATCATGAATTTAGTTTGACGAGTTCCCACGTAACCTTTTTCTATATCTTTTTGCCCAACAAAGCCAAGCAATCCTGACAGTAAACTTTTGTGCAGTTTTTGATAAAAAACCGGATCATCAATGACTTTTTCGTCTTTCGGTAGTTTATGCGACCTAGTGGTATTTGAATTTATTCCTGTGGTAGATTTATTTGATTTATCCTGCACCAATGATTTTAACTGACGATAAGTGCTTTTCCATTCTCGATAAGCGTTAAAATTAATTAACTCTTGCTGACAATAATCCCTAAATGCTCGATTGCTCAAATCTTCTTTTTGAATATGAAGATGCTGCCATAAATTAATAATCGCAATAAAGTCAGATTGGCTATTTTTGTACTTGGAATGTTTTTGTTGGGCTAACTCTTTCTTATCAAATGGCCATTCTCTTGGATCTTTTACTGATAAAAATGCTGCAATCACTAAAACATCATTCAGGCAGTCTTTCTCCTTTCCAGCTAATAACAAACGAGCCAATCGCGGCTCAATTGGTAAGCGAGCCATCTCGCGACCTATGGCTGTTAGCTGCTTTTTCCCATCAAGCGCTTGCAGCTCATTTAATAAATTTAAACCATCACTAATTTGCTTTTTAGCTGGCGGTTCAATAAATGGAAAATCTTCAATATCTCCCAACCTTGCCAACTTCATTTGCAGAATAACTGCAGCTAAATTTGTGCGTAATATTTCGGCATCGGTAAATTCTGCACGATTGACAAAATCCTCTTCAGAATACAAACGAATACAAATACCATCAGCCACACGCCCACAGCGGCCTTTTCGTTGATTGGCACTGGCCTGTGATATTTTTTCAATCGGCAAGCGTTGGATTTTGTTACGAACAGAATAGCGACTGATCCGCGCGTAACCAGGATCAATAACAAATCGAATACCGGGTACGGTAATAGATGTTTCTGCAACATTGGTGGCTAAAACGATGCGTCGTCGTCCACCACTTGGCTTAAAAATTTTCTCTTGCTCTGAGATCGAAAGCCTTGCATACAAAGGCAAAACTTCACATCCTTGAAAACGATCTTTGCGCAAATGCTTTGCAGTTTCACGAATTTCTGCTTCACCAGAAAGAAAGATCAAGATATCGCCAGCCGCTTGACTTTGAATTTCTTCAACCGCAATACCTATTTGCTCGACTTGAGGTAAAGGATGCTCTTCATCTTCTGGGCGATACCATACATCAACTGGATAAGTTCGCCCGCTTATTTCTAAAATAGGAGCTGGTTTACCATCTATTGCAAAATGTTTTGAAAAACGTTCTAAATCGATGGTTGCCGAGGTAATAATAAGTTTTAGATCAGGTCGCTTTTGTAAAACACTACGCAAATAGCCCAATAAAAAATCAATATTAAGACTGCGCTCATGGGCTTCGTCTACAATAATGGTGTCATATTGAGTTAACAGGGGATCATCAGTAATTTCATTGAGCAAAATACCATCGGTCATGACTCGAACCGGTGTCACTGGATTGGCTTGCTCATTGAAACGAATGCTATAGCCCACCAATTCACCGAGAGGCGACTTCAACTCTTCGGCAATACGCCTAGCGACACTGGTTGCTGCGACTCTGCGTGGTTGGGTATGACCAATTCGCCCCCTGATACCTAAACCTAATTGCAAGCAAATTTTAGGCAATTGAGTTGTTTTACCAGAGCCTGTTTCACCAGCAATCACCACCACTTGATGTTCCTGAATCGCTTTTGCCACCTTATCTCGGGCTTGGCTCACAGGTAAATTATCATCAAACTCAATATGTTGCGGGATCAGATTCTTGCGCCGCTCGATAAGTTGAGGTGATTTTTCTAATATATTTTTCGCTTTATGGATTAGTTTGCTAACTGGTAACTGTTGCTTTTGTCGTTTTTTTATTACATGAGTCAATTTATCAAGCTGATATTGGTCGCTTAATGTGCACTGCTGTTTTTGCTGCTCGATAAGTTGAAAAATATTACTCATGTCTAAAGGTATGCTTATATTCTTATTAAATAGAAATAGTAAATTATAACGAATTAATAGCGGTCACTATCAATAAAAAATCTCTTGCTAGCAAGCTAACAAGAGATTTCATGATCGATTACTGTGCCTAATCTGCCGATAAATAACCTCTATATTTAGCGACTTATTGTTAGACAGTTATCAGCTTTTATGGAATTTTCCAGAAATCGTGTGGTGCGCGTAACTCACCTAAATAGGCCGCAACAGGCTTATAGAAGTCTTTATCTTCCCAATAACCAGTATGGCACGCTGGGTTCCATGAAGTCGCAGCACTGCCCACATTGATTTCAAAATCACCATCAACTGCTGAGTTATAAGCATCATTAACATTTTTCAAAGGATAAGCCACTACATCGTCTTTATCATAGAAGTTTAGCCACTTAACGCGATCTTTCAAACCTGACTCAAGCGCAGAGCCCACTTTGCTGATAGGATCTTCAAAATCTCCACCTTGTGCTGAATACACACCAAGTGGGCTAGCGAAAGTGATAACACCAGCTAAGGTTTTGAAAGACTCAAAATTAGAATCAACTTCCCCACTTTTTTGTATATCATGCACATAATTCGACATGATTACCGAGCCAAAAGAATGCGCTAAAATTACTAAAGGCGTATCATCTTGATCAACATTACGATGACTAGCAAATTTAGCCATACTTTCTTTGATGCGGTTATGAATAGCATTATAAAGATCGCTACCATTGTGATAAGACAATCCTAAACGCATGAAATCTATGAATAAATTACGAACACCTTTATATGTTAGCTCGTTTTTATAGTCCATTTTATCCAACAAAGCACCATGCTCGTCTTTAACTAAATCACCCCAGTAAATTTCATGGAATAATAAGTCATCTTCTAGACGATTATCTGGATCACCTTTAACGTATTCTTCAACGATACGGTGCTTTAGTTCAATTGAGTAAAATTCTTTTTCTGAGCCAATGCCGTGAATAATGGCGACAGCTAAACGTTTCATACCTCTTCCTCGTCCGCTTGTATTTATAATTACAGATATTCAATTACCAACTATAGTCTTACAAAGCTCTATAAACTTCAAGTAGTTATACTATTTTGATACAAATTTGATGAAAATCTCTGTAACAAAAAATTCTTTACAAGCAACTGGTACGATGTGTTATGCTTGGAGGGATAAATTGGTACAACTATATAAAGGCGGTCACTATGTCAGTTTTAGCGCTTACACTGGTTCTTGTTTTAGCGGTGGGAATCACTCTTTATCATAGGATAAATCTCAAAATCACTACCGCAATTATTGCGGCAATCTTAGTTGTATATAGCATGAGATATGGTGTGCCACTACTACTATGGGCGCTGTTCTTAGCTATTTTTATCCCTTTGAATCTGCCTTTCTTGCGCCAAAAGATTTCGGCCAGTTTGCTGGATATGTTCAAAGGCGTTATGCCCAAGATCTCTGATACGGAACAAGAAGCTCTTGATGCTGGAACTGTTTGGTGGGAATCAGAAGTATTTGGCGGCAAACCTAACTGGAAGCGTTTACATGCAATTCCTGCGGCAAAATTAACGCAAGAAGAGCAAGCCTTTATCGATGGTCCTGTAGATGAATTGTGCCGAATGGTTGATGACTGGAGAATCTCCGAAGTTGATCGTGATATGCCACCCGAAATGTGGCAATTTATTAAAGACAACAAGTTCTTTAGTTTTATTATTCCTAAAGAATACGGCGGTTTGGGCTTTTCTTCATATGCACAATCTCAAGTGCTGACCAAAATTAACTCTGTTAGTGCTACAGTCGGAAGCATTGTGTCAGTGCCAAATTCGCTTGGCCCCGCTGAATTATTACTGCACTACGGCACTGAAGAGCAGAAAAAATATTACCTACCACGTTTAGCAGATGGCCAAGAAGTACCCTGCTTTGCGTTAACAGCTATTGAAGCAGGCTCAGACGCTGGTGGCATTCCAGACAAAGGCATAGTCTGCAAAGGGATGTGGAATGGCGAAGAAGTCATTGGCATGAAGCTAACTTGGAATAAACGCTACATCACCTTGGCACCAGTTGCTACGCTATTAGGCCTAGCTTTTAAGATGTATGATCCCGAAGGATTGTTAGGTGATCAAGAAGATTTAGGCATCACCTGTGCCTTAATCCCTACCGATACTGATGGCGTGGAAATTGGCCGTCGTCATTTCCCATTGAGCACTCCATTCCAAAATGGCCCAACTTCCGGAAAAGATGTTTTTGTACCATTAGACTACATTATCGGTGGCGCTAAAAACGCTGGCGCTGGCTGGAGAATGCTAGTGGATTGTCTATCAGCAGGTCGTGCTATTTCACTACCATCTGGTGCAACAGGCGGCTCAAAAATGGTCGCTTATACCACCGGCGCCTATGCTCGTATTCGTCGCCAATTCAAAGTGCCTGTAGGCTATATGGAAGGAGTTATGGAAGGTTTGGCACGCATTGCAGGTAAAACCTACATCATTGATGCTATGCGCACCTTTACCGCTGCCGGTATTGATACTGGCGAAAAACCTTCCGTGGCTTCGGCTATCGTAAAATGTCACACCACTAAAATGGCGCAAGAAGTAGCTATTGACGGAATGGATATACACGGTGGTAAAGCAGTCATGCAGGGTCCAAAAAACTATATGGCCCGCGCTTACCAAGGAGCACCTATCTCGATAACGGTTGAAGGCGCTAATATCTTAACCCGCAGTTTAATCATCTACGGTCAAGGTTCTATCCGTTGCCATCCGTATATTTTACCGTTAATTGCAGCAACTCAAGATCCTGATCGCAAGCATGCCATTAAAGAGTTTGATAAAGCTATTTTCAAGCACATTGGTTTCGCCATGAGTAACAAGGTTCGTGCCTTCTGGTTAGGCTTAACGGCAAGTTTATTAGTCAAAAAACCTAAATCTGACTTTACTGGTCGTTATTATCAGCGTATTACACGTTTCTCTAGTGCATTGGCCTTTTTGTCAGATGTCACTATGGGCGTGTTAGGCGGTGAACTAAAGCGTCGTGAGATGATCTCAGGCCGTTTAGGCGATATGTTAAGCAACCTGTATATGGCTACCGCAGTATTGAAGTTCTATGATGATAAAGGACGCCCCGAGCATGACCGCGAAATCGTTCAATGGGCATTAGAGCAGACTCTTTATCAAACACAACAAGCTGCCGATGGCGTATTACGTAACTTCCCTATTGCTTGGATGGGTAAATTGCTGCGTATTGTGGTATTCCCACTTGGTCGCCCACTATCACCACCGTCAGACAAGCTAGAGCGTAAACTTGCTCGCCAATTGCAAGAGCCATTAGCTATGCGCGAAGAGTTGACTCATGGCATTCTAAAGTCTGAATCGGAAACAACTAATCTGGCTAAAGTTGATAAAGCTCTGCGTTTACAGCTACAAATGGAGCCTTTGGTTCAAACCATTTCTGAAGCACTAGGCAAAAAACCTGCTAATCATCAAGTCATTGAATTTGCTAAAGAAGCGCTAGAAAAAGACGCTATTTCGCAAGAAGACTATGATTTAGTGGTTGCGGCTGAAGAAGCACGCTTAGAGATTATCAATGTTGATGATTTTTCTCCTGAAGAAATGAAACATTCGTAATAGATTCGGGCTTGTACCCTAAACCAAAAGGCGCTCTCATCAGCGCCTTTTTTATTGTTCGTCAGACAAAAGTTAAATATGGCGCCAAAGACTGAGATGCGGTCCATAAAAAGCGGAATATAGGAATTCCAGCAATACTGAGCACGATCAAACCTAAAAACAGCATCGAGCCATATTTACTATTAAATTGATGATATTTGTATTTCAATGGCTTAGGCAAAGCCCATTCGGCGATGTAATGACCATCCAATGGACCAATAGGTAACAGATTAAACAACATTAGCAAAATATTAATAAACGCCAAATAAGCCAAAACCGTCTGCGCTGTAGGAGTTGCCAAAGCGTCGATCCCAAAACTAAATGCCGCGGCTTTCAAATTCAGCGCAACAATAGCTATCAACAAATTCATCAAGGGGCCAGCGGCAGCCACCATCGCACTGCCCCATTTATGCTTGAGTTTACGCGGTGTAAAAGGAACCGGTTTGGCATAACCAAAGCCAATAAACACAACCGCAAGCAATCCAATTGGATCAATATGCGAAAGAGGATTGAGGTTCAGGCGCCCCATTTTCTCGGCAGTGTCATCGCCTAGCAACTTTGCTGACAAAGCATGACCGAACTCATGGAAGGTCAACGAAAATATTATTACAAAGAGTAGAATAAGAAAAACGGCTATTTGGCCATTGGTCAATAAATGCAGCATTATCGAGTTCAAGTTTGGTTGGTTATTTCCCTTTATAATGAAGACTTTAGCGCCATTAGACAATAATAAAATGTAACCAGTTAAGTCGCAGAACATCTGATTTGCTTTTTCAACAAAAAAAAGGCTAAATAAGGCATCACTACGAGCTGCCAAGATATAGGAAGCCAAAATTAGGAAGCCAAAATAATGAAAAAACACTTTGCGAGTTTAGCTTTGACCAGTCTGTTCGCCTTATCTTGTCAGGCCAGCACAACATCTGAAACGGTGGCCAACGCCATCAAAGGAAGTACCTTAGCTAAGGAAAGCAAAGTTATCGAATGGCGTCGCCACTTACACCAAAATCCTGAATTGGGTAATCGCGAATTCAAAACCAGTAAGTACATCGAAACACACTTGCGCTCACTTGGTTTAGAGATACAAACAGGCGTTGCTCATACGGGAATCGTAGCCATCCTTAAAGGTGGCAAACCAGGTCCTGTTGTCGCTTTACGTGCGGATATGGATGCCTTGCCAGTCAAAGAACGCACCGATGTACCTTTTGCCTCAACCGCAGTTGGTGAGTATTACGGTGAAGAAGTTCCTGTCATGCACGCCTGTGGTCATGACACTCACATGGCTATTTTAATGGGTGCTGCTGAAATTCTAAGCGAAATGAAAGACCAACTGCCTGGAACGGTTAAGTTTCTATTCCAGCCTGCTGAAGAAGGCTCACCGCGTGGTGAAGAAGGTGGCGCTGAGTTAATGGTTAAAGAAGGCGCACTCAAAAACCCTGACGTAGATGCTGTTTTTGGCTTACATATCAGTGCAGGCACCAACGTTGGCGAAATCAATATTCGCAAAGAAGGTATCATGGCCAGTGTTGATGATTTCAAAATGATCGTCAAAGGCAAACAAGCTCATGGCTCAACGCCATGGGATTCAATCGATCCGATTGTGACCGCAGCACAAATAATCAACGGTTTACAAACCATTGTCAGCCGTCATATGCCATTAACTTCACAAGCTTCTGTAGTAACCGTTGGTGCTATTCATGGTGGAGTACGTTCAAACATCATTCCAGAGCAAGTTGAAATGCTTGGAACTATTCGCACCTTAAGCCAAAAAGATCGTGACAATATCCATGAGCATGTGCGCAATAAAGCAAAACTCATTGGCGAAAGCATGAATGCAGACGTAGAAGTATTATTACCCTATTCCTCTGCGTACCCAGTGACATACAATAATCCTGAGTTAACCGAAAAAATGATGCCAACGATTGAATCTGTCGCTGGCAAAAATAAAGTCAATATCATTAACCCAATCACTGGTGCCGAAGACTTCTCATTCTTTGCACAAGAAGTGCCTGGGGTTTATTTCTTCGTAGGCGGTAAACCGCTAGACACGCCAAGAGAAGAAGCAGCCCCACACCATACGCCAGATTTTTATATTGATGAATCTGGCCTAAAATTAGGTGTTGAAGTCATGACCAGACTAGCTGTTGATTACTTAAATCTACATGCCAAATAATCATTAGTAACTCACTAATTACCAGGCTGCTAACTAGGCAGCCTTTCTTTTTAACGCTATAATCGTAGTCAATTAGCAATAAAAATAATTGCGTAATCAAAGAGTTATGGACCAAAGCTGCTCATGAATCCTAAGAAAAAAGTTTACATCGCCTATACTGGCGGCACCATTGGTATGAAGCCCAGCGACAATGGATTTGTGCCACAGGAAGGTTTTTTGCGACAAACACTTGCAAGCTTTCCTGAGTTTAATCATGAGCAGATGCCTGAAATCACCATTCATGACTACGCCGAACCGATTGATTCAGCCAATATGTCGCCTGAAGATTGGTATTTGATTGCTAAAGATATTGAAAAACACTACAACGACTATGATGGATTCGTGGTGTTACACGGCACAGACACTATGGCTTACACTTCTTCAGCCTTGTCATTCATGCTAGAGGGTTTACAAAAACCAGTAATCATCACCGGCTCGCAAATTCCATTAACCCAGCTACGCACCGATGCGCGTGATAATATTATCAACGCCATTTATTTAGCGGCACATTACCCTATTCCTGAAGTGTGCTTATTTTTTCACGATCATTTACACCGTGGAAATCGCTGCACAAAAACCGATGCTGATGGCTTTGCCGCCTTTAGTTCACCAAACACTCCTCCAATTGCCAGTATCGGTAGTAAAATTAAAGTACGTGAGCATTTGATTTTCAAACAAAACAGAACTGAGCTTAATGTGCAAAAGTTCAGCTCTCCCAAAATCGCTATTTTGACGCTTTTCCCAGGGATTTCCGCTGAATTTGTTAAAGACTTTTTGGCACAACCCAATTTAGACGGTGTGGTATTGCAAAGTTATGGTATGGGTAATGCGCCAATAAATAATAAGCCATTGATAACAGCGATAAAAAACGCTTGTGATAACGGCATAGTCGTGGTCAATTGCACCCAATGCCTGCAAGGTAGCGTCAATATGAGCACCTATGAAACAGGTAATGTGTTACTGGAAGCAGGTGTCATTTCAGGTTTTGATATGACCACCGAAGCCGCACTGGCTAAGTTATATTATTTATTTAGCCGTGATTTAGATGTTCAAACTATTAGAGAGAAGATGGTGGTTTCTTTAAGAGGAGAGCTTACAGTTTAACAATGATGGATGTTCATTTTCTTTGCTTGTCCAAAGAAAATGAACCAAAAGAAATGACACGCCAGTCACTTGGCCGATGGCTACCTTGCTTTTCTCATAAAAATTGCCGTATTTGATAACTCGCTACGCTTTACAATGCCCGCTAGGGTACAAACATATCAAATACTTAACCCAATTTTACTGCGATACTCAGCAAGCTCTAAGGAGATAGATCAGCTTATAACCGTAATAGAATCAACATACTTTCAAATAGATACATTACATTAACTACAAAGCATAGTAATACTACTGCGTAGAACATAAAGTTTCTTTTAACTTTAATCTTTTTAGTACATGTCAATGATGCAAACAAGTAAAAAAAGAGTCCCAACTGAAGCAAAACAAAAAGAACTAACTTGAGTGCATCAAAGTTTTCAAGATTATGCCCGTTAGTTCCAGGATCAAAAATCAAAAAGAAAATCGTGAATAGTATTAAGCCGATATAAAAATTCAATTACAAAAACTCTTTCAAATACTGATACCTAGGCGTCAACTCACCTTTATATACAATGGTCGCGGCTTTTAAGTCATCAGGTAATCCACACTCTTCAAACGACTTTGATAAATCCATTGCCATGATTTGAGGGGCGTAAGTTTTTAAGGCTGCAGAGAAGTCATTTGAGGCATCAATCGGTAATTCGCAAGGTAAATTATCAATCGACATTACCGTAACGCCATCCCAAGAAATACCATTTTCAGATACGCCAGTATCAACATTATAAGTAAATGCTGGATTATCAATATCCGACGCCTTTGTTGTACACTCTAAGCTGCCATTGATATCACAAGAAATATCACCAATCACTAATGGCAATTTATCTTTGTGAGCCTGCATACGAGCTTTGGTTAAGTGTTTTGGATATTTTTCAGTCCAGTAAGGTGTTTGCAATAAGATATTGAATTGGCCTAACACTTGGTCGAATGAGCTTTCATAAGCATTTACCCCATGCTGCACAAAGTCATTCATATCGAACTCTTTATCTTGCTTATGTTTATTAATATGACGCGATGACAAGACTGCAAAGAAGCTACCTTGGGGCAAATTACCTGCCAAAAACTCTTCTGCAGATACTCTTGGTAAACCCAACCACTCACATACTTCAATCGAGCCTTTGCCTACTTTACCCGTTCCAACTACCAAAGCACGAATTGGCTCGCTTTGTTGTAGATTAAATTGCCCTAACTGCTCTTTTAACTGTTCTACGGTTCCGTAGTTATAAGTCATCTTTAAGTTAGACAAGGGTGTTTCTAAGCCTCTTTGAGCAAGTTTTTGTCCTAAAATGTGAAAGCTATCGACCGCACCCGCAATTCCAGCGTAGCGTCCAAAAGCAATGGTTCTTTGGCCGGTTGCAGGATCAACAATTGGCTCATAATCCATCAAAGTGCCTTTTTCGTCTAAAAACTTTTGCAACAAAGGCATATTATAGTCCTGCCCTTTAATGGTATGCGAAAAAGCTAGATGCACCTGACCGTGCTTAATAGAACTGACTGGAGGCTCTTTAATACCCAGCACAAACTCAGCATTATCAGGATGCGCGGGATAATTTACCCCAGCTTGTTGATACTCATCATCTGAAAAAATTCGAATACTGCATGGCTCAAGCTCAAATTCAACACCTTGAGCTTTCAGTTGTTTTACCGTTTCAGGAGTTAAAGGCGCTCGACGCTCCCATTGATTTTTGTGTTCTTTTCGAATGATTGTTTTCAACATAAAATAAACTTGTTTTTAACTGGTGTATGGTGATTGCTTGAACTATATTCCGATATAATTCAAACTCTTAGACTTCAATTAATGCTTAGTTTCGTCTGCTTCACTAACCTGAATCAGCAATTCTGGGTTATCGCGCAAACGATCATTGGTAGATTGTCCAGAAAACTCTGCGCGTTGCTTTTTAGCGGTGCGGATCTGCCCTTCTGTATCAATAGTAAAAGGTTGATCAGTTTGATTATGACGCGCGTTATACAGCATTATGGCTTGCATACAATTCTCACGCTGCTCATCACTCAAAACACTTCCATCAGGCCATTTACCGGTTTCAACCGCTTCGCTAAAACGAGCCACCAAATCTGGTGTCAAGGAATCTATCAGCTTAGAATAATCCACAATTTTCGCCTCTAAAGCAAAATGTGGCGCAATTATGCAAGATTTTGACATCAGTTTCCAGCCAACAAAACAATTAGTTCAACAATTGCTAATATGAGTCATGGATTTGCTGCTAGTAAATGACTTCGAGCTTGCATAAGTTGCTGATAGTGCTATAAATTGAGGCATGAAAAGCTCGAAGGAAAGCTCCTTAGCCTATGCCACAAGCCTGCATAAATGACAACATCTACACAAAACTTGCCCTTAAGCGTTGGGCATATTTGTTGTTTTTAATAACACCTTGCGTACCTTTTTTCAGCTGGTGGTTAGGTCAGCAAACCTCTCATCCCAATAGCGCTCCTTATTTTTCAATCCTATTCTTTTTTGTTTTGGTTCCAATTCTAGATTGGATAATCGGCAAAGACTCTCTCAATGTTCCTGAGCAAGAGAGCAAACGCCTTTCAGAGCAGTTTTACTATCAATTACTAACACTAATCACATTACCGATCATGCTTGCAGTTATTATTTTTGGAGCAATTCAATTCACTAGTCCGCAACTCCATTGGCTTGGACAATTAGGCTGGATCTTAAATATTGGTATTGTAGGTGGAGTAATCTCTATCAACGTAGCTCATGAACTTATCCATAAAAACAGTCAGTTAGAGCGCAGCATTGGCGGATTGTTACTTAGTTTAGTTTGTTATGGCGGCTTCAAAGTTGAGCATGTTCGAGGACATCATGTCAATGTATCCACACCTTTAGATGCCTCGTCAGCCAAGTATAATCAATCCTTGTATCATTTTCTTCCTCGTGCCTATAGGCATAACTTCACCAACGCTTGGAAACTTGAAGCGCTAAGGCTCAAACGCAAAGAACTATCTGCATGGAGTTTTCAAAACGAATTAGTTATCTGGTATTTTATTAGCTTTATTTGCGCTACCAGTTGCGCTGTCGTTTGGGGCTGGCAAGGGCTACTATTTTTTCTCGGGCAGAGTTTCGTCGCTTTAACCTTGCTAGAAATTATCAATTATATCGAACATTATGGTCTTGAACGACAACAAGATGAAACTGGGAAATTTGAACGTGTAACTCATCATCACTCTTGGAACTCAAACTATTTCCTGACCAACATTCTGTTGATCCAGCTGCAAAGACATTCTGATCACCACGCCTTTCCAAAGCGACGTTACCAAGTCTTGCGGCACTTCGACGATAGTCCACAATTACCCGCTGGCTATGCCACTATGGTAGTAATCGCTTTATTTCCTGCATTATGGAGAAAAATCATGAACCCAATTATTGATAAGTTTTATAGCAACTTACAATAACAGTTGTTCCTAACATATTGTTTTATTAGGCAAAAGCATTTTTACTGTCAATCTTTTATACAACAAATGTGGTAATTTTGTAGTTTTGTGATAGAGTTAACGAGTTAACGTTGCACAGTTCTCGCATTGCGAGAGTAAGAGTACTCATAATCAATGCTGATAAAGGCTAAAATACCATCAAATTCTGTTGAAATCGGGATGTTCGTTGTTGAACTTGATCGCCCGTGGATTGACGTGCCTTTAATGTTTCAGCGGTTTATTGTTAAAAATGACCATGAACTGCTAACCCTCAGAAAATACTGTAAATGTGTCTTTATTGAAGTCGAAGAAAAGTATTGGTTAGCCAATAAATCCAGACTTCTCGGCACCTATTCTGTTTCAAAATTGCCAGAAAACACACCTCTACACTCAGAACTTCCAAGAGCTCAAAGCACTTACTTTAACGCTCGTGAGCATGCCATAAAAATAATGGACACTTTGCGTGCAGACGGCAAATTGGATATTGACGAGTCGCGTCGGGTTATCCGCAACTGCTTAACCAGCATTTTATCGAATGCAAATGCCCTATTCTGGCTTACTCGAGTTAAAGATAAGCACCAGTTTACTGCAGAACATAGTTTACGCGTGGCTATACTGTCTATTGCCTTAGGGAAATTCTTAGGTATAGATAATCAGCAACTTGAGTTGCTTGGTTTGTGTGGCATGTTGCATGATTTGGGTAAAACACAGATCCCCGAAGACATTCTCGATAAACCAGGTTTGCTCAGTAACGTCGAAAAACGTGTCATGCAAAGACATACCGTTTTAGGCTTTGAACTGATCAACAGCGATCACACTATTGATTCAGCCATAAAAGATGTGATTCTTAATCATCATAAAAGAATGGATGGTAATGGCTACCCAAAACAAAAAGTAGGTGAAAGCCTCAGTGTATATTGCCGTATCGTCAGTATTATTGACGCTTATGACATTATTACTAGCGATACTCCTTATAAACAAGGTTTATCTCCGCGCGAAGCCTTAAAAGAATTGTTTAATGAGCGTGACAGACAGTTTGATGGAAAACTGGTTGAAGCATTTATTAAAATGATTGGTATTTACCCTGCAGGCAGCTTGGTTGAAATGTCGAATGGAGAAATCGGGTTGATCGTGTCAACCGATCCAGAGAAAAAACTCAATCCAAAAGTAGAACTGATTCGTGACCAATTAGGAATGTTACGCAAACCGACAGTCATTGACTTAACACAGTCTCCACACGACAGCCAAGGCCAACCCTATTTTATTAAAACAGCTCTTCCTGATGGCGCACTTGGCATTGATATGCGTCAATACATACAGCAAAAACATCAGATTGATTAAAGTAACGTTAATCAACTAATAACTTGTATCAACTTCTACCTTACGTCCATGTAAATATTGAACTGCATCAGAACCTTTTTTATAGCTAGACACTGACCAATACAGCAGGTTCTCACCCACAAACGTCATTGCTAACTGGCTAGCAACGAAATTACTACCAGCAATATCCAAAGTAGAAGACTCAGCCGTTAATGGCGTAGCTCCAAATACGTTCATAGCAGTAGCTTTTATCTTTGAAAGCCGCACATTAATTCCCTGCCTCACCTCAACCTTATCCAGTAGCACACTACTATTTTCAATTAGTATTGTTTGAGCTCGAACATCTGTGAGTCGAATATTCTTACAATTAACGATTGAAATACTATGATAATCACCTGAAAAGTGTTTATTTTCAGTGTCTTTGCAATCTATTCTTCTCTGAGAGCTGAATACCTCTAAATCTTTTGCAAGACGAGGATCTTGTATCGTAAGCTCTTGTGGGGAAGAATCGAGCCACTGCTGTAATATAAACAGGGTATCTCGGGGGCGTTCTTTCATTGGTACATGTTGTGTATTGGCAATCACTTGCAACTTACTATAAGGTAAATTATGGTGTAGTACGTTCGCTGTTCGTATCGGTGCAACAGGATCATCCTCTCCCCACACAATCAGCACTGGCTTGTCAAAAGATCTTATCGCCCGTGAAAAATCCTCAATAACCAAACCCGTAGCAGCATTAGCCATGCTATAGTCCCCAACTAAAAATTTTCGTACTTGAGGGTTGTTTAATACTAGTGACTTCAAGGCCACAAACTCATCACCTTTATGAATGATCGCTTCGGTGATGCTATCCACTTTCTTCAAAACATTGTTCCATACTTTCTTGAAGGGGTTTTGCGTTGACTTGTTTGAACTTAATTGCGCAATATATTTAATAAAAACAGACTCCTGTAAAATGCCTGCAGCATCAATCATAACCAACCGCTGAATATCATCAGGATACTCTGAGGCATATTTAAGACTGATAGCCGCGCCCATAGAGTGCCCCACAACGATGGTTAGACTTTTAGCATAGCGCTGCCTTACCCAATGCAATAATTTGCTGTAATTCTCGGGGGTATAAAGTATTTCATTAGAGTGCTCCGATTTGCCAAATCCTGGTAAATCAAGAGCAACAAGATGATACTTTTTACTTAACTCAGAAACCAATAATGCCCAATCCCCCGCAGCATTAGCACCTAATCCATGCACCAATAATAAAGTTGTAGCGTTATCTTGCCCCATTTCAGTGATATGCACAGAACTATTGAAGAAAGGAACTCGAACATCATGCTCTATGGATTGAGAAAAATAAGGGGTTAGCACAGTTGGAATCGTATCACTGATAACTTTGTCACTGCGGCATCCTACGACAATCAACGATATAGTTAGCAGACCTGCCAATATCCTTAAAAACTTTAACAAAACAAACAACCACATATTCTTTCGTGATTCAGGCGGTGCAGGCATTATTCTGCAATTGGCAAAAAAAGTAAAACTCAAATGCTCAATGCTTTATCTATTGCTAATCTGAGTTACAATAAATATAGAAAACATTAGCCTCAAACAATATGACACAAGAAATCCCCCACATTAATTTATCCATTGGCGGAGTACCAGAGCACTTTAATTTACCGTGGCGATTGGCAATTGGTTCTGGGATACTCAAACAACACAATATTCAAGCAACTTGGCAAGATTTCCACAGTGGTACAGGGGCTATGGTACAAGCCTTGAATGATGGTGATGTTGATGTAGCAACATTGCTGACTGAGGGTGCAATAGCCGCCTTGGCTAAAGTTCCAGAGCATCAAAGGCAATTCGAACTTTACGCTTTTTATACTCAAACACCGCTTATTTGGGGAGTTCATGTACCGCAAACAACCAACCTGAAATCACTCAAAGATATAAAAGATGCAACTTTTGTCATTAGCCGCTATGGCTCAGGATCACATCTAATGGCCTATTTATTAGCGGAATCCTTAGGCTATGACACAAATAATTTGAAATTCAAAATAATTAATAACCTACAAGGAGCTCGTGATTTATTCAAACAAGGTGGAGACTATGTGTTTTTGTGGGAAAAATTCATGACTAAACCCTTTGTTGATAATGGTGAGATGCGCCGTTTATCCGACTTCCCTACTCCATGGTCGTGCTTTGTGACTTGTGTACGTAAACCTATTTTGCAGCAGTATCCAGAGCAACTAGAAAGCATGATGCAAAGTGTTCTTGATACTGCAAATGAGCTGAAGAAATCACCTATCAAACACAAGTTGATTGCAAGTGAATATCAACTAGAAATAGAAGATGTTAAAGACTGGCTTAAAACCATCCGCTGGCAAAAAACAGTGAGACTGGATAAAGAGCTTATAAGTGAGGTTCAAAAAAAGCTAGAACAATTAGCTATTATTTAGCCCTTTACCCATAGTTTCATTTATTACTAAGCATACTGCTTGGCAAGTATTAACCAGTTGATTTTTTGTTGCTCAAAACTGTGTTTAAGTTGTTTATAGTTTTCCATTAGTTTCGAGTGTTCATAACTCTCAACCATATTTTCAACCATATCATTTTTCTTAGCTTCCAACCATTGCTTTCGCGCTGCATAGGCATCAGTTAATTTAGCAATAAACTGCTCATACTCTTCATGTAATTTCTGCATGATTTCTTCGGCATTGGGTAAATGAGCCGTTTTTTGTTGCGCTTTTAATAGTAAAGTTTCGGCTTTGGCTTTTTCAATTTTTTCATTAGAAACGGCCTTCAAATTTCGAGTTACTCCAACCCAGCTTAACGCCTTGATCCACCATTTTGAGGGATCAAAATGCCACCATCTAATACCATTTCGATAATCATATTGAAATTTATGGTGATAATTATGATACCCTTCACCACCAGTCAATACCGCGAGCACTAAGTTATCGCGCGCTGAATTTTCTTCGGTGTAAGGTCTTGTCCCCCACATATGCGCTAAAGAATTAATGAAGAAGGTCAAATGATGTGACCATACCAAGCGCAAAACTCCAGCAATGATCATCATTTCCCATACAAGACCTGTCATCAGCCCAAGCACAAGTGGTACTAAAATATTAGCTGAAACACTAAGTAACCAATAATATTTATGCTGGAACATTACAATGGGATCGCGTTTTAGATCAGGGCAACGATCGTATTGCTCATCATAACGTACCGCTTCGCCTTCTCTCTTTAACAACCAACCAATATGCGAATGCCAAAAACCTCGACTGGCCGAATAAGGGTCTTTCGTATCATGATCAACGTGCTTATGATGAATACGATGATCCGAAGACCAGTGTAAAGCACTGTTTTGTAAAGCTAAACATCCGCCAAACGCTAAAATTGCTCGTAGCACAGGATTGGCTTCATAAGCTCTATGTGACCATAAGCGATGATAACCCATTGAGATTGAAGTGCTTGAAAATAGCCATAAACCAATTCCCCAAGCCCAACTTGAAACATGATAGCCGTGTTCAAAGCCGTACCAAGGCACTAGTACGATAGCGGCTAAGAAACTTAATCCAAAAAATAAAATGTTAATCCAGATCCATTTGGGCTTTGCTGTTTGCTGAGAAGATGCGTGTTGCGAAGATGGTGTTTGTTCCGACATAAAAGCCTCTAAATAAATTTAGCGTACATCTGTACGCTTAAAACTGAGCATAGTATAACCATCAAATATGACAATTTCAATCCAGCGTACAGCTGTACACTTAAACGTTTGTTTTTTATACTATCGAAGAATGATCAAATCATAAAAAAGGAATGTCAATGTCAGGCAGTCGCGCTCTACAAAAAGAAAAAACACGCCAAGCGATAATCGATGCAGCACTAACCCAACTATCAGCGGATCAGAGTTTCTCTAACTTGAGCCTGCGGGAAGTTGCGCGTGAGGCAGGTATTGCGCCCACTTCTTTTTATCGTCATTTCAATGATATGGAAGAACTTGGTCTGACTTTGGTTGATGAGTGCGGCGTAACATTACGCCAATTGATGCGCAAAGCCCGCCGTCGTATTGAGCGCAAAGGCAGTGTTATCAATACATCAGTAGATACCTTTATGGAGTTTGTTGAGCAAAACCCTAATATTTTCAGGCTTTTACTACGAGAACGTTCCGGAACCTCGCCAGCTTTTCGTGAAGCCGTTGCTCGCGAAATTAAGCATTTCAAAGAAGAACTAACAGATTATCTAGTCGCCGAAGCGCCCTATTCTCAAGAACAAGCCTATACCTTGGCTGAAGGTTTAGTCACATTAGTTTTCAATGCAGGCGCCGATGCCTTAGATATGAATCGCTATGAACGCAAGCAACAAAAAGAACGCACAATATTGCAATTACGTTATATTATTTTTGGAGCCCTTGCGAATCTTAAAAACTAATAACAAGGGCTCTTTAGTTTATGAGCTAACCTGACGGGCTAATTTATTGGCAAGACCAATACTTGCCCAAGCCATCCATACAGTACCTAAAATAACTACCGCAAGATCAATAGCCAACATCCACTCAAAGCTCAAAGCGCTGATAAAATAAGTAACGATAGATGTTAGCATTATCAACCAGCCGACTTTTGACATATAACCAGCACTAATGCGGTTTGCTTCATACCAAACGTCTGGATTAGAGAATGTTGCCTTAGTTCTTAGGCCATAAAGACCATTCGGACCAACTTTCTTATTTTTCAATGGGATAGCTAATACAATATACAATACGCCTGTAGCTATCATTAAAATTGCGATAAGCTCTCTCATGGTTAACCCCTCGTTATTATATTTAATATTTTTTTCTACTATTTTTAATTTTCTTTCATAAAGTTAACGAGTTAAATAGAAAAATATTCCATAAGTTATTGGCCATCTTGATCTTTGCCCAATAATTTAGCGCTATCCTTTTGTTTTTCTTGCTCTTTTTCTTCATGCAACTGCTTAGCGTAATCCTGTAATTGGCCATTGCGCCACAACAAAACCCCCATCAAGGCAATAATTGCGACAAATACAAACACCGCCATTACACCACGCACCAAGGCAATGGTCAGGATTGCAATAATGAAATAAGCATAAGCAATTTGCTTATAATACTTCGCAGCCCTTTTGTTCACTTTTCGCCATATTTCAGGATCACCCAAAGTTTCAGGTGTTCGAATACCCTGTTTGCTGTTACTAGGTTTGAAGCTTTCATTGCCCATCGTTAAAGCAAGATAATAAAAGACCAAACCCAACAGCATCACTAATGTAAAATACACTATCACGCGAAAAACTCCTGCACTTTCTGAGCGACAAACTTGACGTCAGAACTCGAGACATCCAAATGCATCACCCAGCGCATAGTTTCGCCTGGTAAAATAATAATATCGTGTTGTTTTAAGAAATCGGTTAATTTTTCAGCAGTTTCTAGATCGGTTTTAACAAACAGCATATTGGTTTGCACTAAATCCATATTCACGGAAAGTTTTGGAAACTCCTGTAGGCGTTTGGCTAAAACCTTAGCGTTTGCATGGTCAAACGCCAAGCGATCCACATGATTTTCCAGCGCATAAATACCTGCAGCAGCTAAAACACCTGATTGGCGCATACCACCACCGACCATCTTACGCCAGCGACGCGCCCATTTGATGATTTCCTTGTCTGCACACAATACTGAGCCCACAGGTGCTCCAAGGCCTTTTGATAAGCATATAGACACAGAGTCAGCGTATTGAGTTAAATCTTTCAAGTCACACCCTAGTTCGGTTATCGCATTAAAAGCTCGGGCGCCATCAAGATGCACTGACAAGCCTTTTGATTTAGCAAAATCATATGCTTTCTGCATATAGTCTAATGGAATGACCTTGCCATTATGAGTATTCTCCAAACACAATAATTTAGTACGCGCAAAGTGATAATCATCTTTCTTGATCACAGCTTCGACTTTAGCCAAATCCAAAGTACCATCCAACTCAGCCATAATCGGTTGCGGCACGATGCTACCCAACACAGGTGCACCACCTGCCTCATACCAATAAGTATGATAGCCCTGCCCAACAATATATTCTTCGCCACGCTGACAATGGCTCAACAAAGCCACCAAATTCGACATAGTTCCTGACGGAACAAACAAAGCATCCGCCTTACCCGCCATCTCAGCCGCCATATCCTCCAGTTTACGAACTGTCGGATCATCCTGAAAAACATCATCACCAACTGCCGCCGCAGCCATCACCTTACGCATACCCTCAGTCGGCTGCGTCATTGTATCGCTTCTTAAATCAATCATAAAATATTCTTGTAGGTATAATCATAAGTAATGTAACTGCTAACCTTTTAAATTTCAAAAGCATTTGCATATAAAGATATCTATAAATGTTGTTTCTAAATATTTCTGCTTATTGTGTTTAATTCCGCGACACGCTATAACCGCTACACTAGAAATCATATAAGACTAGAGCATGAAACCCCTTACCAATAAGATTAGACTACTAAGCGTGTTAATTTGCATCAACCTACTTTCAGCCTGCGCAACGCCACAACAAACAAAAACCGAATATTTGTTCTTTAAAACAGCAGGAGATCAACTGCCTATAAGCAAAGTAACGGATATTGACGGTAATCCTGTCGATCTGAACAAGCCAAACAAAAGAAAGTTAGTGATACTATTTGCAACTTGGTGTTCAGACTCACAAAGAGCTCTAACAGCCTTAAACTCTTCACAACTGTTAAAAGAAGAAGATTTAGAAATTATTGCTATTGCACGCGAAGAAACCAATGAAATAGTGTCAAAGTTTAAACAAGAACGAGGCTTTACTTTTACGATGGCAGCAGATCCCAAGCGAGAAATTTACAGCAAATTTGCTAACGCAGGTATTCCAAGATTTATTATGGTTGATAAGAATAATACTATTATCGATCATGTGGTTGCCGAAGGTGAAAACCAGCTCGATAAAATACACTGGAACTAAAAAAGGCGCTAAAAAGCGCCTTTTCCTACATACTACAAATTATAAAGACTCAAGAGCAGAGTTAAATGTAAAACTCGGTCTCATCGCTTTAGCTGCCAGCTCCTGACTTGGAAAATAATATCCCTCAATATCCATAGCCTGGCCTTGAACGGCATTAAGCTCCTCAACAATCTTAGCTTCGTTGGCCGTTAAAGTTTCAGCCAATGGTCTAAATTGTGCTGCTAGCTCAGGATTTTGCTTTTGCTCTGCAAGTTCTTGCGCCCAGTACATCGCTAGGTAGAAATGGCTACCACGGTTATCAAGCTCATTTACTTTACGCGATGGTGATTTACCGTTATTCAATAATGATTCTGTGGCTTTATCTAAAGCGTCAGCTAACACTTGCGCTTTGCTGTTGCCAGTTGTTTGCGCCATATGCTCAAGCGATACTGCCAAAGCTAAGAATTCACCTAATGAATCCCAGCGTAAGTGGTTTTCAGAATTGAACTGCTGTACGTGCTTAGGTGCTGAGCCACCCGCACCAGTTTCAAACAAGCCACCACCATTCATCAATGGTACGATTGATAACATTTTTGCAGAAGTGCCTAACTCAAGAATTGGGAACAAATCTGTTAGGTAGTCACGCAATACGTTACCGGTTACTGAAATAGTGTCTTTGCCATCTTTGATGCGCGCTAAGGTAAACTCAGTAGCTTTGATTGGCGACATAATGTGGATTTCTAGACCATCAGTATCGTGATCTTGCAAATAACGCTCAACTTTAGCGATCAATTGTGCATCATGTGCTCGCTTGCTATCTAACCAAAAAACTGCTGGAGTATTCGATAAACGAGCGCGATTTACGGCTAATTTAACCCAATCTTGGATTGGCGCATCTTTTACCTGGCAAGCACGCCAGATATCGCCCGCTTCGACGTCATGCGACATCAATACATTACCATCAGCATCAACCACACGAACGGTACCATTAGCCGACATTTCGAATGTTTTATCATGCGAGCCGTACTCTTCGGCCTTTTGCGCCATTAAGCCAACGTTTGGCACTGTACCCATCGTCGTTGGGTCGAAAGCACCATGTTCTTTACAGAAGTCGATAGTCGCTTTGTAAACACCAGAATAGCTGCTATCAGGGATAACCGCTTTGGTATCACGAGGATTACCATCTGGGCCCCACATTTGGCCTGAACTACGGATCATAGCTGGCATCGAAGCATCAATGATCACGTCTGAAGGAACGTGTAAGTTAGTAATGCCTTTGTCTGAGTCAACCATTGCTAAGTCAGGGTTAGTAGCATAAATCGCTTGAATATCAGCTTCAATGGCTTCACGCTGCTCATCAGATAGTTTTGATAAGTTGTTGATTAAGTTGCCAAAACCGTTATTAACATTAACACCAATCTGATTGAAAGTGTCGCCATGCTTTTCAAACAATTCAGCAAAGTAAGCGCGAACACCATGACCAAAAATAATCGGATCAGAGACTTTCATCATGGTCGCTTTCATGTGCAATGAGAACAATACGCCAGACTCTTTTGCATCAGCCACTTCATGTGCCAAGAATTCAAGCAATGCTTTTTTGCTCATGAACGTCGAATCCATCACCTCGCCCGCTAACAATGGCACAGAGTCTTTTAATACAGATACTGAGCCGTCTGCTGCTACGAATTCAATTTTAACATCAGTTGCACTATCAACAGTTACCGACTGCTCATTCGAGCGGAAGTCGCCAGAAGTCATGCTCGCCACGTGAGATTTTGAGTCAGATGACCAAGCACCCATCTTATGCGGATTGTTTCTAGCGTAGTTTTTTACCGCTTTTGGTGCTCGACGATCCGAGTTACCTTCACGTAATACTGGGTTTACTGCTGAACCTTTAATTTTGTCATAACGCGCACGAATATCACTCTCTTCGTCAGTTTGCGGGTTATCAGGATAGTCTGGAAGCGCATAACCATCATCTTGCAATTCTTTAATGGTAGCTTTCAACTGTGGAATTGAAGCACTGATATTCGGTAATTTGATAATATTAGCTTCTGGTAGCTTAACTAATTGACCTAATTCAGCCAAAGCATCAGGAATACGTTGCTCTTCCTTTAAATAGTCAGGAAATACTGCTAACACACGACCGGCAAGCGAA
This sequence comes from Kangiellaceae bacterium, assembly GCA_013373015.1. Lineage (GTDB taxonomy): Bacteria > Pseudomonadota > Gammaproteobacteria > Enterobacterales > Kangiellaceae > Kangiella. Next base: position 12,512 of record JABXIQ010000038.1, on the reverse strand, counting down.
ATATCGCTGGTTTCAACTTCAATACCCGCGGCTTTGGTATAAGCTTGTACGATAGGTAATAATGATTGTGTGGCAAGCGCTGGGGCTTCGTCAGTAATGGTATAGATGATTTTTGACATGCTACTTCCTAATTTGATGCTTTAAATATCTGGCCTGTATAGGCTTATTCGTAAGGGCGGCAATTATACGCCAATTTCTTGAGAACTGCATCGCTCAAGCAGTAATTTGCCTGTAAAAATCCTTAAATAAAGCTACAATGATGACCATAAAACACCTAATCTTGATTTAGCTCAATCATTTAGAAGCACCCGTTATGAGCAAACTAGTCCTTTTTAACAAACCTTTTAATACTCTATGTCAGTTTACTGGTGAGGCTGGTGACTCGACCTTGGCCGATTTCATCGACATTCCCAAGGTTTATCCTGCTGGCCGCCTTGATAAAGATTCTGAAGGATTATTATTACTGACTGATGATGGCAAATTGCAGCATCAGATTGCCAATCCTAAAAATAAGATGGAAAAGACTTATTGGGTGCAAGTCGAGGGGCAACCGCTCAATAGTGATTTAGAAGAGCTTCGCATTGGCGTTAACATCCAAGACTATATAACCAAGCCAGCTAAGGTCAAATTATTGGAAGAACCTGATATTTGGCCACGGAATCCGCCTATTCGCGAACGTAAGAATATTCCAACCAGTTGGTTAGAAATCAAAATCAAAGAAGGTAAAAACCGCCAAGTCAGGCGCATGACTGCCGCGATTGGCTTCCCTACTCTGCGTTTGATTCGGGTACAAATTGGTGATTGGCATCTGAGCGATCTAGAGGTTGGTCAATATAGAGAACAAGAAATTACATCACTTGCCAGCCCGACTAAAAGTCGTGGTCGTTTACCCAGCAAGGTACGCAAAGGTCAAAAGCACAATCACACACTTGCAAATGCGAGGAGCGCAAAAAGGTTTAGCAAAAAAGCTAAATAAGCTATCATACTCACATAGTAAATACTTGATATTCCACTGGAATACACCTAATAGAACACAAAATCAGGGCTTGCATGCTTCCAATACATGTAACTGTCGCCGCAGTCATCGAAGGACAAGGCGAACATAAAGGCAAATTTTTGATGGTTGAAGAAAAGTCTTCAACTGGTGAAATTGTATTCAATCAACCCGCTGGACACTTAGAGTGCAGCGAAAGCCTTGAACAAGCGGTAATTCGCGAAGTTAAAGAAGAAACCGGTATTGATTTTAAGCCAACCGCTTTAGTGGGAACCTATACGCTAAATCCAGCGAGTAATAGCCGCTATTATCAACGCTTTTGTTTTACTGGCAACGTGGCTTGCAAAGGCCTGTTAGCGCCCCAAGATAGTGATATTATTGCCGCACACTGGATGACTATTGAAGATATTGTAGCTGTTTTGCCGCAGCACCGAAGCGGCTTAATTGTTCAGTGTTTCCAGGATTATTTATCGGGACAGCGCTACCCTTTGAGTTCCTTGATATGCAGTGATGATGAAGAACACATTCAAAGGCAAGGCATTGAATTTTTACAAAGCTACCAATGGAAATAATACGTCTGGTAGCAAGATTAACGACAAGTTAAATTTCTTATGAGCAACATACACAATTCCAGTGATAAACCTAATGAAAAGTCACAGATCCGAGTAATCGTCGGTATGTCTGGTGGCGTTGACTCATCGGTATCCGCTTACCTACTCCAGCAACAAGGCTATCAGGTCGAAGGCTTGTTTATGAAAAACTGGGAAGAAGATGATACGGATGAATATTGCTCAGCTGCAGAAGATTTAGCCGATGCTCAGGCAGTGTGTGACAAGCTTGGAATTAAGTTGCGCACAGTCAACTTTGCCGCAGAATACTGGGACAATGTATTTGAATATTTTCTCGAAGAATACAAAGCTGGTCGTACACCAAACCCAGATATCATGTGCAACAAAGAAATTAAATTTAAAGCTTTCTTGGATTTTGCACAGCATTTAGGCGCGGATTATATCGCCACAGGTCATTATGTTCGACGCGGCGAAAAAGATGGCAAAGCAACTTTAATGAGAGGCTTGGATAACAATAAGGATCAGTCCTATTTTTTATATGCTGTAAGTCACGATAAAATTGCTAAAACTTTGTTCCCAGTTGGTGAATTAGAAAAACCTGAAGTACGCCGCATCGCTGAAGAACAAGATCTTGTCACCGCTAAGAAAAAAGATAGCACTGGGATCTGCTTTATTGGCGAGCGAAAATTTACCGACTTTTTACAACAATATTTACCTGCTCAGCCTGGTGATATTGAAACTCCAGAAGGTCAGGTTGTTGGCCGCCACAATGGCTTGATGTACCATACTTTAGGCCAACGTAAAGGCTTGGGTATTGGTGGTTTGCCCGATGCGCCAGAAGAGCCTTGGTTCACACTTGAAAAAGACTTAGAACGTAATGTTTTAATTGTTGGTCAAGGTCACGAGCATCCTTTGTTAATGAGCCAAGCTTTAGTCGCCGATAAGCTAGACTGGGTGGCTGGCGCAGCGCCAAGTGATAACTTCAAATGCACCGCTAAAGTTCGTTATCGACAACAAGATGTCAGCTGTAATGTTTCGCAATTAGACGAACAAAAATGGCTGGTGACCTTTGATGAAAAGCAACGTGCCGTTACTCCTGGACAATCCGTAGTCTTTTACCAGGATGATATTTGCTTAGGTGGCGGCATTATTAAAAGCATAAAAAAATAATAATTATGAGCAACTATTCTTTTTCAGATTCAGTGATTGCCTTAGCAGGTATCTGCCAAGCCTTAGAATGCGTTAGAAAAATCGCTAAAACAGGTGAAGCTGATGCAATTGATATGGAGGTTATGTTTGAAAGCGTATTAAAAATTGACGCGCAATCAACTGAAGAAGTTTATCGTAACCATAAATATCTACATACAGGAATGAAAGTGCTGACGGAACAACTGTCAGGCTCAAAAACTGAATCCGACTTTGGTCGTTATTTAGTAGGCGTGTTAAATTTACAAAAGCGCTTCATGTCTGACCATAATATGCAAGAAATTATGCAATCCCGACTAGCTCAAACTAATCGCTTGTTTAACTACCAACAGTCAATTAATCACGAAGTAATCGAGCAATTAGCCAATATCTATAAAGATACTATTTCAAGTTACTCGACTAAAATTCAGGTTACGGGCAATGGTAAATACTTAGAGCAAGCAGCCAACCAAGCCAAAATCCGAGCGCTTTTACTTGCCGCTATCCGTAGTGCAGTATTATGGCAACAAGTTGGGGGCAAAAAACGTCAATTTCTTTTAAGCAAAAATAGAATCGTTGAAACAGCCAAAGCATTAATGGCTTAAGGGTCATTTGAAGCCTTTAGAAATTAACCTGTTGGGCTTCACATAAGAAACGCATCAAGGGAACAGTCTTTTTATACTTAGTTGCAATGAATTTGGCCAAATCTTTTCGATATAGATCATCTTCTTTTAACGATGACACAACCATGAAATCCTTACGCTTTAAATCCTCCAAATTAGTATGATCTTTAGCGTAACCACGAGGTGCATTAACCAAACTATCACCAACAAACTCAAATTCAGCGTTCAGCGCTTTATTAGTTTTCACCTTATTCCATGCAGATGGAGCTTCATCTATTAACTCACGAATATTCTTCAAAGCCTTTGTTTCAGGACGCCACATCCCTGCCCCAACAAAAATGTCATTAGGCGCTAAAAGCCAGGGGCGTGAACATCTTTGCCAACGCTGTGCCTAAATTGAATCCCAACATTGGTTTTAAAAGGTGTTTTATCTTTAGAAAAACGTGTGTCGCGATACGGGCGCATTAAAGATCCACCTACTTTCTTTGCAATAGCATTAAAATGAGGGGAAATCTTCTCTAATTCCGACTGAAAGGCCTCAATAAACGCTAAAGCTGGCTCACGCACATCTTGCTCATACTCAGCCTTATGCTCATTAAACCATTCTCGATTGTTGTTATCAGAAACTTTTTTAAGAAAAAGTATAGTAGATTTATTCATAAACTTCACTAACACAATAAATGCTACATAAATATACATTAGAATATTAGAGTTTTTTATGCTATTAAGTTAATATTCGCATAAGATATTACTCAGGATAGCATTATGTTAAAGAAAATTATACTACTCACAATTATACTATGCATCAATAGTTCTTACGCTCAAATAAGTGTAGAGGACTTTTTTAAGTTTGCTCAGGCTGACAGCCTTAGGTTATCACCAGATGGAAAATACATAGCTGTCAGAGCAGAAAGCACTGGGAAAAAAGAAGTTTATATTTTAGATCGTAAAACGAAAGATATAAAACAGCGTTTCGAGTTTCCTCAAGATTATGAAGCTGGGTCTTTTTTTTGGGTTAGTGATGATAGATTAATTGTAAGCCAAAATAAAAAGATAGGAGCGTTAGATCAGCCTGCTCCCACTGGAATATTCTTTGCTGGAAACGCTGACGGCAGTAAAAAGATTAAGTTGTGGCCCCCTCGGAATAAAGCGGGCGCATCTACGTCCTTGCCAAAAGGTTTTAGAGTCGTTGATGCGCTGCCTAACAATCCAGAAAAAGTTCTTGTTCAAATGTATGAAAGAAAATTTCCTGGGATATATGAGTTTGACTTATTTACAAGCCGCTATAGAAAAATCGATTCAGGACCGTTAAAAGGAGGCAACCTAATCCTAGATGACAAAAAGGAAGCTCGAGTATCTATTGGTGTTGATGAAGATAACCCTGAAACAATCTATATACACTTAAAAAATGAAAATGGTGAGTGGGAATTATTTAACGAGTATGCGCGAAAGGAAGGAATGCTTAACCCCATTCAAATTTACGATAACGATACCAAACTATATGTTTCTTCAAATACTGATGGAAGAAAACGTGGAATATACTCGTTAGACCTTAAAACTAAAGAACTTTCTTTAGTACACGAGCTTAAAGGCGATGCAGATATCGAAGGCTTTATATATGACTACAAAAGAGAAAATCCTCGGCTCGTAGGCATCGAAAGAGAACCTGACTTTCCAGTAAGTGAGTTCTTTGACAAATCCTCTAGTCGTTTTTTAATTCAAGCAAAACTTGAGTCTGCATTCCCAGATAAAGTCGTATCCATAGGAACGCCGACAAAAGATGATAGGCTCTCTGTCGTACGAGTTTATAATGACAAAGATGCTGGAACTTTTTATATCTATGATAACGAGTCAGAAAAACTTACCTTTGAAATGAAGGCGCTACCATGGATAGATGAAAAACTAATGTCAAACCGACATCCTATTTCTTTCAAGGCTAGAGATGGGTTGGAAATTAAAGGTTATTTAACATTACCAAACCATAAACAAAAGGACCTCCCGATGGTTTTACTAGTTCATGGAGGACCTTACGGGATTAAAGACAGTTGGGCATATCAACCTGAAGCTCAATTTTTTTCTAGCCGTGGCTATGCTGTTTTACAGGTTAATTACAGAGGTTCTGGGGGTAGAGGAAGAAATTTTCAGTACGATCACTATCAAAAAGTAGGTATGGAAATGCAGGATGATCTTACTGATGCAACTTTATGGGCAATAAATAAAGGCATTGCAAACAAAGAAAGAATCTGTATTTATGGTGGTAGCTATGGCGGTTATGCTTCATTAATGGGTGTAATTAAAGAGCCTGACCTGTATCAGTGCGCGATAGGGTATGTTGGTGCATACGATATTAGAGCTTTTAAGTATGACATATATCATAAAACAGAATACGGCAGAACTTTTGCGAGAGATGCTTGGGGTTACGGCAACGAAGAATTTATGACTGAACGGTCTCCTGTTTACCACGTTGATAGAATAAAAGCTCCACTTCTTATTATACACGGCCAAGCAGATCCAATTTGCCCAATGGAACACTATGAAGCCCTCACTTCTGCATTAGATAAAGCTCAAAAAGAGTATGAATCTATTGTGAAAGCACACGAAGGACATGGTTTTTACTCAATGGATAATAGAATAGAAATTTATTCAAAAATGGAAAGTTTTTTAAATAAGCATATTGGCATGTAATTTTCTATCATTTATATTAGTTTCGACTAAGTCTGACACTACAATATGCAAAGAAGTATCAGATCTAGTCGAGACTAATACAGCTAAATCTAAACAGAGTGCCTTACAAAAAAAACAAGTAACTATCAGTTCATGCCTGACCTAGTACATATTATACCATTGTAATATAATTGGTCGCTTCAGTCTTACACTTTGTACGTAATTCTGTGCCTGCCTTTAGCTTCTTAAGCATTAAAGCATGCTGCAAATACCCTACAGTTCAATTGTAAGTAAGCAATATCTTTCTATTTATAACATTCGCGCTCGCTAACCTGCCACACAGAAGGATTCCAATACTTTTGTTCCTTCAATTTATATCTATTATGAGGAATAAATTCAGCCGCAAGATGATATGTTTTATGCGCCTCAACCGTTAAACTCAATTTTTTAGGTTTTTCTGAACCGAGAGATCTCCTATACATGTGTCTCGAAGGAATAGCCTCCTGCAAACTAAATTCATAAAGCCCAGGAGTTAGCTTAACAGTGTCTTTAATATTTAACCCCGACAGACCATTTATCGCTTGAATCTTAGCAGGAAATAGAAGTTTTGTTTCTGGAGGCGTAAAAAAAACAGAAACCCTTCCACATAGATCATTAGTAAATTTTTGTTGTTTGAGATTATCTTCATTATTAATGCTAAGCCTTAACTCCCAGTTAGGGACATAGATGGACTGAATAGTTTTTTCAAGATTTAGTTCAACTCCATCCCTAATAATATCTACGCTAAAAAAATCTCCATGATATAGAATTAGTTGACCATAACTTTTACCAAAATATTCTCCATTAACCATCATTCGATTAATAATATCACCTGACTTAAACCCCATCTTGTCAGCATTACTATTCATAGTAACTGATAGCACCATTCTTTTATCAGGATCAATTACTATCCCTAAATCTGTCTGAGTCATTTCAGGCTGTTGAATAGTGTATGTATTCTGTTCAAGCGAATCATCAGAAAGTTCGAGTTTATAAATTTCTGCTAAAGTCCTGTTTACAGTCTGTTTTAATTGCTTAGCGAGCTCTTTAGCTTTTTCCGTTCTAAATTCCTCCGCATTTATACTTGGCACTAGAAAAAAAATAAGAAAAATAACAACGTATCGCATTTAAACTATATCCTCTCTAAATTATTTTTTGCCTTATAAATATTAACGAGCAATGCTAATTTCTGTTGTCTTTCTTTCCAATGAAGCATCTTTATATTTTCTGAGGCTCCGTCTAAATAAGTCTGATTAAGTTTTATATCTATTTCTATTAATTCCATCTTCAACCTTTCAGCTTCCTCATGCGCCACTCTATCAAGTGAATCATTAACTAATAACTTCAGTTTAGATTCAATTAATTGTGTTTCCGAAATAAGATTTTCCAGTTCTTGATAACTCTGCCCTTGCTGTGACTTATTAAACAATAAAACACTAGCAATGAAAGTAATAGATGCTGCGACACCTGTATATAAAAGTTTTTTACTCTTAACCTTTTTATTGTTAAATATTGCGTTTAATATTTTATCATCTACATCTTTTGGGACGCTTGCGGCCGAAAGTCTCTGCAGGTTTTTGCTAAGAATGTCATTCAACTGAATTTCATCAGAAGAAGAAGCCCTACGCAATTCGTGATTCATATAAACCTCCAAATCGCTCCAAACAAGCTAAACTAACCATTTTCTTTATTGATCTTCTGTATATTTGCTTAGAGTTAGTCTCTGATATTCCAAGGCTTTTAGCTAACTCTTTATGTTTATATCCTTCAACGGCACTTAACCATACAACAAGCCGCTCCCTTTCGTCCAGACAGTCCATTAACCTTTCTAGGTCGTGTTTATTATCATTAATAATTGCAGAGGCTGATTTATAGTCAATAAAATCTAAGACATCATCTTCAACAAAAAAATACCTAGAATCTGCTCTAATATTATCTATGATACAATTATATGTAATCGTTTTTATCCAAGCCCCTATTTTTTTACCATCTGAGACAGTGCTTATTTTTTCTATTACTTTCACCATTACAATCTGAAGAACATCTGCTGAAGAAGCTCTATCTTTTAACATTCTCAAAGCTAAATTATAAATAGGTTCTTTATATAGATGATAAATTTCAGCAAGAGCTCTCTTACTACCTTTTTTTGCTCTTCTAAATGTCCTTGAGCTACACTTCTTCGCGAAACCTTTCATATCTTTCTTTTAATACATACATTATTAATAACCAGCTTTTGCACACACAAAAATAACATAAGAATTAAAATTAAAACAGAGAAAACTCCCCCCCCGCCTCCACTTGCGCTATTCGTAGCATTCAAAGTCAAGGTCGCATTACTAACCTTCAAGCTGTAGGATGCGTCAGTTCCACCGACATCTCCTAGCTGATTTGAAGCATTTTCATAATTTGACCAAGCTCCATTAGTCCAATCTACGACCGTTGACGGGTTAGCATCTAAAGATAAGCCCGCCAAATCTTGAACATTGATATTCAAATTAAAGTTAGTATTTCCCGTACTTGAGCTAACATTGATATTCGAAGGAACGGTAAAGTTGAGTAAAATAGCATCATCCTTATAAGTATCATAACCAGACAACTCTCCTCCCGATTGATTTTGCCAATTCGAGTTTGCAGTTGTTATGCTGCGATTAAAAGTGCCAGAGGCAGATTGACCTGACAAGGCTATAGCAGGAGTTAAACTTACCGATTGCCCGGTATATTGAACGATATTGCCATTGGCGTTTCTGATCCGCATGGGTTTACTAAAACTAATCCACAACTTATATTGTTGACCGCCTTGTAAAACATTATCAACGGTAATGTTCAAACTACGGCCATTGCTGTTAGTTTGCCAATCTGCTGCGTATACAGTGTTATCGCTACTATCTGCAATACGTACTGATTTAACATGCGCCGGCCCTGCTTGATGATAAAACATTAGCATTTGCGCAGGCGCAAGCTGATCACGAATTCTCGCAATGGCACTGTCGGGAGCAATAAATCCTGAATGGCTTAAGCCAGTACCGCCATAGAATGCTCCTCCATCAGGTTCACCTTGAAATCCTTGCGGTGGCTCAATTTCAAGCGTCCAGCTTGGGACTTGATGTTCATAAGCAAAGTAATCTGCAGTGGTTGGAATACCCGATCCGACTTGGTCAATTACAGGGAAATAATTAGCACCAAGAGCCGTGGTCGTAGCTTGAAATTTGCCTGCTATACTATTGGTAATCGCATTACGACGGCTATTATTAGGCTGTGGTACAAACAACACCCGCGAAAAAGAGTGTGTATCTTGATAAAAACGCAGTTTATTTTCTGGCCCTAATTTAGCGGCTTCAAGCAAGGCCTGTGTTTCAGGTTCTGAAAAAATACTAGGCCCACCATAGATCAAACTATTAGGGTCATTATTACCCTGCTGTACACCAAAAAAATGTTTAGAATTTCTATTTAGATCGATGCCTAATAATCTATCGCTATTGGTGCTAATATCTTCATCAACATTTGGCATATTTTTACGACGCATACGCCCATCTCGTGGTTGTGCAAATTTATCAAGACGGGATGATGAAGCTGTGGTTCCAGGTGAATTGGTCACTTGATTAGGATATCGTTGGGTTTGCAAAAAGCCATCAATATTTAATACAGGTAAAATAACAATATTGGTGTTTTCCAACAAATACTGCACCATTCCTTGATCACTTTTTTCCTCAATAAGGCGCTCCATAAGTTCGGTTACAACTTCTGGGCTTTGCCATTCGCGGGCGTGAATAGTGCCATTAATTAAAAAAGCGGGCTCAACTTTGCCTTCGCTATCCAAATTATCAGCATCACCAAACACAAAAGCAGTAATATCACGATTATTTCTAGTTTGCCCTACTACCACAGGGGTCATTTCAGCATGCTGCAATGCCATCGCATCGTGATGCATCTTTAGGCTACTGTAAGTCCTAAAGCCATCAATGGCGACTAATGAGTCCTTTGGTAAAGGAACTGGATACCCTAACGCTGCTTCAGTAGATGAGTTGGTATTTTCGGTATAAGTCAATGTTTCACTTAGTGCAAGGCATGGCAATGAAAAAGCGGCTGCCGCGATAAGTGTTTTTTTGATTAAAGAGCCCACTGAGACACCTCCTTTGCCATATCTACATAAGGGATTTTGTTGTTCTGTAACAAATCTTTGATTGCATTATTTGCAGTTATAGATTGGGCTGATTTTAGCGTCATTAGCGCGTTTGCCACTTGAACTCGTGAGCTTTGATTATTTGAAATAATGTTAAGCGTTTGTGCCAAATTATTAGCCGACAAATTCTGACTGATCACAAAGGCGGCACTAGAGCCAAGCTTTTCATCAGATAACAAATTGAACAGCATATTGCTGTTATGCATATAACTTGGGAGTTTTGAATAATATAACAATGCTTGTGATGCCAAATATGATTTATCTTGAATTAATTCTTCAAAAATCACTATTGAATCCGTTGCTTCGAGCATCAAGTTCATGTTTTCTAGTATTTTGTGACCTTCTGCACCATCAGTTAAACTTGTTAATGCTTTTTTAAAATAGGCAGGCTGAACAATGATGCTTCCCAATTGACCCAATAAAACAGCCTGATTCTTATCCAGTACGGATTTTGTAATCATGCTGTCTCCGATTGCTTTAGCTTGCTGATCAGAAACGTTACTTATGACCTTTTGTGCTGCTAAAAAGGTTAGCGGATTGTTAAAATCTTGATTAAGAAAAGCATTTACATTATTAGTTAATTGCTCATACAAATACTTTTCTTGTTGACCAACCTCATACTGAAAAAGCTTACTTTTAGCCAAACTAGCAATATCAAAGATTTTAATCGGTAAAGGGCCTTCTTCATGCACTCTATAGGTTTTTGATTGATAAGAACTTAAAGCTTTCAACTCAGCATGCTCCGAACTTGATAAGTCGGCAGCATTGATGTGCTTAATTTTATGATGCAATAAATACTCATATTGAAAATCGTTTAACTGAGTAGGCTTTTGCAATGAAAGTTTACTATTTTCAATATTCACTATCTCTAGACTAATTTGAGACTCAGAGAAAATACGGCTCGGATCAATATCGTTCAATAACAATGGGCGAGCATTTACCCCATTAGAGCCCATAACTGCATACGCAATCATGAGTGTACAACAGGAAACCTGTAACACCTTTTTCATAGATTTACCCCTAAATATCAAAACTCTCTATCAAAATCGAACAAAAACATTCATAAAGTCAATGAGTTAGCTTAAAATAGTGTTTATCAAGCCCATTAATACAGCCAAACCCTAGTACACTATATAGTTATGACGGATGAATTTGATAAAGCGTTACAAAACGCTTTGCAAACAGATAAAAAAATAACTTCCTTCACAGCCAATAATAATGTTTATTGGTTAAAGAGAGCTGAGGAAGAAAATCGTAGATTAAGCTACATTTTTTTGAATACAATCAGCAAAATCACTGATATACCTATCATTCAAGCAATTCCAAAAGCTGAAAAAAGCAAAGTTTTAGCACTAGAAATTGAGCGTATAGAATCTTTTTCAAAACATAATGTAAAGGTTCCGCAAATAGTTGCTCACAGCCAAGATTATATCGTGCTAACAGATCTAGGCAGAACAATGAGTAGCCTACTCAAAGACAAATCCTTACAAACAATTGATTTTAAAAGAGAAATCCTTCAGAAAGCTATTGCAGCTCTCTTAGACATCCATCAAAAGAAATTATATTTAAGCCAAGCAGTTGTTCGCAACATTTGCATCAACAAAGAATTAGAGGTTGGATTTATTGATTTTGAAGACGACCCTAACCAATCCTTACTGCTGGAGCAGACTCAAGCGAGAGATATTTTATTATTTACAACTAGTTCTGCACGCTTTTATATCAGTGACCGTGATTATTATAAGCAAGCAATTAAAGATTTATTGGCTCAATACCCAGATACCATGGTTACTGAAATTAGTAAGTTTGCCAGCAAATTTAACTGGGTCCGAAAATTGCCATTCAAAGATAAGTTAGGTAGTGACTACCAAAAAATGCAACTTGCTGTCGCAGCCCTGAATCATATATTTGAGTAAATTACTTTAGGATTTGCACTAAAAATAAGAAAGTTAAAACTAGCACTTTTACGAAAGCGCTCGCATGCGCTTCAGGAAATAGCAAGCGCCTATTTCTCTTGAATATCAATGACTTCCACTCTTTTTTCTGACTATTGAGTTCTGCAATTTAGAGCTTACAGGAATATTTATAGATACTCTTGTAAAGAGTTAAAAGCTTTACTACACAATATAGACATAAAAAAAGGCCACCCGATGGGTAGCCTTTCTTTTATATAAGCGCTTGGCGATGACCTACTCTCACATGGGGAAGCCCCACACTACCATCGGCGATGAGTCGTTTCACTTCTGAGTTCGGGAAGGATT
>JABXIQ010000016.1 GCA_013373015.1 Kangiellaceae bacterium | reverse complement strand
TAGATGTTCGTCCAGTACGTGATACAACTCACTTAGAAAACACTGAGTTGGATTTCAAAGTAATTAAATTAGACCAAAAACGTAACAACGTAGTGGTTTCTCGTCGTGCGGTGATCGAGTCTGAGAACTCAGCAGAGCGCGAAGAGTTATTAGCTAACCTAGAAGAAGGTTCAGAAGCTAAGGGTATCGTTAAGAACCTTACTGACTACGGTGCATTCGTGGATTTAGGTGGTGTTGATGGTCTTCTTCACATCACAGATATGGCTTGGAAACGTATCAAGCACCCAAGCGAAGTAGTACAAGTTGGTGATGAGATCGACGTTAAAGTATTGAAGTTCGATCGTGAGCGTAATCGTGTATCTCTAGGTATCAAGCAATTGGGTTCAGATCCATGGGTTGATATCAATAACCGTTACCCAGAAGGCGCTAAATTAAGCGGCCGCGTAACCAACTTAACTGATTATGGTTGTTTCGTTGAAATCGAAGATGGCGTAGAAGGTTTAGTACACGTTTCTGAAATGGATTGGACCAACAAGAACATTCACCCATCTAAAGTTGTAAACTTAGGTGATGAAGTTCAAGTTATGGTTCTTGATATTGATGAAGAGCGTCGTCGTATTTCTCTAGGTATTAAGCAATGTGTGCCTAATCCTTGGGACGAGTTTGCTGCAAACTTCTCTAAAGGTGACAAAGTTTCTGGCAATATCAAGTCAATCACTGATTTCGGTATCTTTATTGGTCTTGATGGCGGTATCGACGGTTTAGTTCACTTGTCTGACATTTCTTGGACATTGGCTGGCGAAGAAGCGGTTCGTGACTACAAGAAAGGTGATGAAGTTGAAGCTGTTGTATTAGCAGTTGACGCTGAGCGTGAGCGTATTTCTTTAGGTATTAAGCAGGTTGACGCTGATCCAGTGTCTGAGTTCTTAGCGGCTAACCCTAAAGGTTCAATCGTTAAAGGTACTGCTAAAGAAGTAGACGCTAAAGGTGTATTGGTTGAATTAGCTGACAACATCGACGGTTACTTACGCGCTTCAGACATCAGCACAGACCGTGTTGATGATGCAAGCAAGCACTTTGCAGTAGGTGATGAAGTTGAAGCTAAGTTCATGGGCATTGACAAGAAAAGCCGTAACATCAGCTTATCTATCAAAGCTAAAGATATCGCTGAAGAGCAAGCAGCAATCAAAGAGTTCAGCAATGATTCTGCAGCAGCTCCTTCAACTTTAGGTGACTTACTTAAAGAGCAAATGGGTGACGAGTAATCGTTTGACTCATGACTAGAATTTGCTTGATTTCGATCAAGTAAATCAAAAGCCCAGCATCTTGCTGGGCTTTTTTGTGCCAAAAAGTTGTATCTGTTTGTAGTATCTATGTCGAAAGAATGTAAAAAATGTCATATAATTAAACAAGTTAGGTGCATTTCTGTTAAAAATACACCATACTGTAGTGTATTAAAGACTGGTAATTTTTTATAACGGAGGGATAAAGCCCATGACAAAATCACAATTGATTGAGCGTCTTGTGGATACGAATCCTCAACTATCAGTGCGTGACGTTGAGTTAGTGGTGAAATCACTGATCGATCAGATGTCTGACACTCTGGCCGAAGGTGGCCGTATCGAGATCCGTGGCTTTGGCAGTTTTTCACTGCATTATCGCGCACCGCGAGTTGGTCGTAATCCTAAAACAGGCGAATCGGTAACGCTTGATGGTAAACATGTACCGCACTTCAAGCCTGGTAAAGAGCTTCGCGAACGCGTTAATGATGGTATGGATAAACCAATTAAAATATAATTCGATCAGCTTCTGTGGTTCGAGCTTTATAGGTCTAACGATTAAGCAGAAGCTTTTTTCACTAACCTAATTATCCTGTTTCACGGAGATTCCTTTTGCGACAGTTATTCGCCGTCATTCTTTTTATTTTACTTTTGGTATTAAGCACTGTGTTCGCTCTAAATAATGATCAGTCGCTAGTAGTTGATTATTTGCTGGGTGAGACAGAAATGAGTATTTCCAGCTTGGTATTCTGGTCGGCATTAATTGGCTTGTTACTTGGTGTTTTTGCGATGAGTTTTGGCCTTGTCAAAACCAGAATGCAGCTTAAGCGCACTCAAAAGAAATTAAATAAAGCCCAGCAAGAGCTACAAAACCTGCGCACTTTACCTGTGCAGGATCCTGTATATAAGGATAAAGCCTAAATGCCGGACCTGAATGATTGGCTGCTCTATGGTTTATTAGCATTGTTGCCAATCGCTGCTTTTTCTGGCTATCGTCTTGGTCGTAAGCAACCGAAGAACAAAAATAAAAAAGCTCCAGTTGGCAGCTTATCCAGCGACTACATCAAAGGCTTAAACTATCTACTTAATGAACAGCCAGATAAAGCTGTAGATACTTTTATTGATTTACTCAAAGTCGATACCGACACAGTTGAAACACACCTTGCTCTTGGTAATTTGTTCCGTAAACGTGGTGAGGTGGATAGGGCAATAAGACTGCATCAAAACCTCATTGCACGACCACAGTTATCAGCCGAAGATCGTAATACTTCGTTATATCAATTGGGCTTAGATTACAACGCTGTTGGTATGTACGATCGAGCCGTGAGCTTATTCAATGACTTGTTGGCTGATCCACAACACAAAAAAGAGTCTTTGCATCAATTATTAAATATTCACCAATTAACAAAAGACTGGGATCAAGCTGCCAAAATTGCGGAACAGTTGCAATCGAGTATGGGTGAAGAGCAGACTAAGCCTATAGCGCATTTTTATTGTGAGTTAGCGGAACAAAAGCGCCTTGATGGTGATATGAAAGCTGCCTTACAAACCGCAAAAAAAGCACTTTCAATTAATCCAGCTTCAGTCAGAGCCAGTATTTTACAAGGCAATATTCATTTACAGCAGAAAAACTACAAGCAAGCTATCAAGTCTTATCAACGTATTTTACAGCAAGATATTGCTTTCTTACCCGAAGCCTTACCACAGGTCGCGCAAGCCTATGAAGCCTTGAAAGATGATAAGGGCTATAAAGTTTTCTTGGATGATAGTTTAGAAAAGGGCGCTGGTGTTTCGGTGTTAATTGAGTTGTCAAAAATCATTCAGCGCGATAAAGACGATAAAGCAGCGGCTTTGCTGATTGGTGGTTACTTACAAGAGCGGCCGTCGCTTAAAGGTTTGCATCGCCTGATTTCACTGCACATTGAGCATGCACAAGACTCAGCCAAACCAAGTTTACAATTGCTTGATGACATTGTAGAGAAATTATTGCTACGCAAACCGCGATATGAATGTCATAATTGTGGCTTCCATACCAAAGCGATTTATTGGCAGTGTCCTAGTTGCAAGGAGTGGAGTTCGGTCAAGCCGATTAGAGGTATTGAAGGCGAATAAAAAGGCGATTATAAGCCTACCGCCCTTAACAAAGATTTTTCATCCATGCGTTAAATAGACAAGGTTTATCATGTCTCAATCTAGTCATAGCACAAATCAACATTCTCAAATAGCCCCTAAAATCATCGTAGCTTTAGACTTTGATGAAAAAGCACAAGCGTTACAGTTAGTGGAGCAGCTCAAGCCTGAATTATGTGCCTTAAAAGTGGGTAAAGAGATGTTTACCTTATTTGGGCCTGACTTTGTACGCGGCTTAGTAAACAAAGGCTTTAAGGTCTTTCTTGACTTAAAATTCCATGATATTCCCAATACAGTAGCTAAGGCTTGTCGTGCCGCGGCTGAATTAGGAGTGTGGATGGTCAATGTTCACGCATCCGGCGGCAGTAAAATGATGAACATGGCGCGCCAAGCGCTTGAAGCCTATGGCGATAATAAGCCTTTATTGATTGCCGTAACCATGCTAACCAGTATGGACGAAGAGGGTTTTGAAGAGTTAGGCTATAAGCGTACATTAGCAGAGCAGGTTGAGCATTTGGCAACCCTAACCAAAGAGTCAGGTTTGGACGGTGTTGTTTGCTCTGCCTGGGAGGCAGAGGCGCTTAAAGCCAAGCTTGGGCTTGACTTCAAGTTAGTGACTCCGGGGATCCGTCCAGTAGGGGCTGATGTAGGCGATCAAAGCCGTATTATGACCCCCGCCAAAGCGCTGCAAGCGGGATCTGATTACCTTGTTATTGGCAGACCCATTACTCAAGCTGAAAATCCGCTGCAAGCCTTGTACGATATTTCTGAAAGCCTCGTAAGCGACTTGTAAGAAGTTCTGACTCCTTATAATCTTGCATCATCGCCGCTGATTAACTGTGGCGATGAATGGAATTTTACACAAGGAGTTTACAATGAAAAAGACAATTCTATTAAGCGCATTAGCCTTAACCTTTTCTTTGATCGCAAGCCCTACACTATTGGCAAAAGACAAAGTTGAGCGCCCTTTAGCGACCCAAGCGGTGACTTCAAATAGCCAAGAGGAAGTCTCTGAGCAACTACAAATGATTAACATCAATAAAGCTGATGAGCATCAGTTAGCTAAGATGTTGCATGGTGTTGGCTTGAAGAAAGCTAAGGCTATTGTTGAATATCGCGAGCAATTTGGTGACTTCAAAAGCGTTAATGAATTAATCGCTGTAAAGGGTATTGGTCAACGCACGTTGGATAAGAACAAAGCCATTATTGCGCTGTAACATATTGTTTTATTGAAAAAGCCTAAGGCTGTTAATTTAGCTTAGGCTTTTGTTTTGCTTATTGAAACACAGCTGCTTAATGGTCTTGTTGTTTTTCGATATGCAGTGATTTTGCCAATGCAGGTTTTTTGAGACGAGATTTTGGCCAGAGTAAGCCCAAAATTAAGCCCTCAACAAAACCAATAATATGCGATTCTTCAATTACTTTCCCACCAAGCCACTGATCATACTCCGATTCAATTCCCAATATATGCGGTGCGAAAATTTTTACTGCAACAATTACCAATAAGATGCCACTTATTTTTACCCCAAGCCTTAACTCAGCAACTGCGCAGGCGGCAATCAGAGCATACAGAGCTCCTGACATGCCTACATAGTTTTGGATGTTAGGAGTCCATAGATGCATAGCAAGAATATTGCAAATAAAGGTAATTAGGAACCACCATAGCCAATCATTGCGGCTCAGTAGCGCTCTAAAAATCCAGCTGATAAACCATAGACTGGTGAGGTTCAATAAAGTATGCCAAGTGCCAAGGTGAACAAGATTTGCACTGAATAGGCGCCAAATTTCACCATTGCCAACAAGGTCACGATCGTAAGCCAACCATAAGTTAGAATGGGGGTGAAGCAAAAGTGTAACAATGCAAATTTGACTTAAAATCAAAGGGATAGCGTAGCGTGTAAAAAAGTTTGACATAAGATATTCTAATTAATTGTAAAATTTAGTTCACACTTTTGATATTTGCTTATGGTTAATATTTATACACTAGTGCAATATTGTAACTAGGTTTTTCGTGATAATTTTCTTATAAAGCAACAGGTTACGAAAGTTTGTGTGAAAATACTTTATTTATCAATGGCTAAGTTGGTCATTATTATCTATTACTTTTTTTGAAATAACCATCCGTGGAGGAAAATATTATGTTTGAAACAATCGCAATGATCTGTTATTTATCTATGGTAGAACCACAATTTGACAAAAATCCTGTGGCTAGTAATGTTGTAATTACTGACAGTTTTACAGGTGGTGGAGGCCAAGAGCCTGATGATAACCCCAAGAAAACTAAAACTAAAGAAAACTAGTAAAACAATAGGTTAGGTATTTTGAATCTAGATTGGAAAGTATTGCTTGATGATAGTTTTACAATTGCATTAGCTATTTGTCTAATATTGTATAGCTTTCATTCTAAAAGAAAGGATTTAAAATACCTTTGCTTAGTATTGTTGTGCATACAGTTTTTTAACTGGATTATTGCGCCTAGTTTATTAAATCACCCAAGTGGTAAATACATTTGGTATATAACTTGGATGCTCACCGATAGCTTAGTACTGTTTTATGTATGCACTAGAGCAGTAATAAAAAAGCGTATAACAAGGGCTGAGAGAGATGTTTCATTGTTTGCGATATTAGCAATAATGATTGGTTTCTCTAGATTTATTGAGAGACATTTCACTGAAATGACTATAATAAAACAAATATATCCATACGCTATAAATGCAATTAATATTTGTATTATTTTGTCGCTTTTAGCCCCAGTTCTATTAGATGGGCTTCTAGCTTTAGGAAGAAAACTAAATGGCATTACTGTTTTTGGCTTACGGATTAGTGTTAGCAGTGTTCGCAGTAGCACTGTTTTGGCTGATTCTTCGAGCCTACAAAGGAAAAATCGACGTATCGTATGATGATTATTCGCTAGAGAGCGAATACACATCTGAAGAAAACGTTATTGATTTATCTGCTTTTAGACGAGCGGATATGGACGGCTTGCGTCTATTGCAAGAGTATTCTCGGATAGAATCTAGCAATTTATCAGAGCGTGATAAATTAAAAGAAATCGTAATCTGGAATAAAGAGTTGCAAGACTATGAGGAAAAAAATCGTAAGATTATTCAGTCGCGTGGCTTTCTAAAACCTGTTCAATTGCAAGTGTCTAAGAGTGGACATCTGACTAAGATCTAATATGCAAGGCATTGAAAGTATAAAAAAAGCCAGCTTTATTGCTGGCTTTTTTGTCTAATCTAATCAACTATTTCAAGTTAGCTACGCGCATCCCCAGCTCTTCTTTGCTGGCATTAGCCTTATAGTTCGACAAGATTAATTCGGCTTTTTCTTCAGGAGTTAACTCAACGCCGCGAGTAGATGACAGGGACTCAACTAAGGTGATTATCCGGGTTAAAGTGTCAACTTCGCTGGCATAATCCACATGCGAGTAATACTCACTCATTGGTACAAGTGCCAGCCGGTAGCCCAAAGCTCGAGCAAGCCCATCAATCTTATGTACGCCAGGATCAGATGTCTTGCCTTCTAAGATACGATAAATGGTTGATTGACTGATATGAGCCTTACTTTGCATCGAGTAATCCGTTTCCCCAAGATTACGCATCAGTTCTTTTAATTGTTGTATGATTTCGCTCATAGAGTACCTTCTTAATGCAAATTTGCATTGACGGTAATGTATTTATGCATTACCATTTGTTTATTAACGAAAGCTAATATCCTATTTGTATCATAGACTTAGCCACAAATAAAGTAACTATTTGTAGCAGTTTACAGACAAAAGTTAAGGCTTTGGTTTAGCATGATGACATTAATTTATGTTTAGCCCTCTAAGCATAAGGCATGCGAAAGATTTCCTTCAGCTATATGGGAATATTTGCCAAGACTTGTTCTTGGCTTTTTTTTGCCTGATATTTATCGGAGAACTTGTCGGAAATAATGTGTGCAAGTGTCAAATAGCGTGCAGAAAACAAAAAAGGCCTTTCATTGCTGAAAGGCCTTTAAAATATGGCTCCCCCTGCTGGACTTGAACCAGCGACATATGGATTAACAGTCTCAATAATTCAGTTTTTATTAAGTTTTAATCTGTTTTAATAACCCATAAACCACTAATAAAGGCTTGAAATTAGTAGGTTTTATCTTTTAATAGAGCGTTATGAGTTTTATTGGTTTTTAAACCGCTTGCCTACATAGCGCCTACATGGAGACTTCGGGGAAATGAACAAGATCACAAAAAGTCTGGTCGACAATATACAGCCTCCGCCAGATAAGGATCAACTGATTGTAAGAGACAATTTGTTGCAGGGCTTTGCACTTCGAGTAACTAAGTCAGGAACTAAAAGCTTTATTGCTGAAAAAAGAGTTAATGGGCGTACTTGTAGGACTACACTAGGTCGTTACCCTCAAATTACGGTAGCACAAGCTAGGAAACAGGCTCATATGGCATTAGGTGAAATGTCACTGGGTAAAGACATCAACAAAGCCAAGCAGGACGATAGGAATAAGGATGTTCAGCATAGAATAACTTTAGAGCAGGTATTAGAGGATTACATAAAAGCTCGAAAGTCCCTCAAAGAAGGCACCATCAAAGATTACCGCAAAGCCATTAATGATGCCTTTGGCAAATACTTAAATAAGCCATTAGCCACAATTAACCGAGATGTTGTAGCTAAGGTTCACACCGAATACGGTAAAAGAAGCCAAGCCAGAGCAAATAATGCAATGCGAGTACTTAGAGCTCTATTCAATTTTGCTGCAGAACAGTACTCAGATGAGCAAGGAAACTCAATATTTGCGCTTAACCCAGTACAAAGGCTCTCTAACACTAAATCTTGGTACAAGGTAGACCGAAGAAGAACAGTAATTAAGCCCCATGAGCTTCCTAAGTGGTTTGATGCGGTGTTAAACCTTAGTAATACAAACCCCAATAGCAATACAGAGGTTATAAGGGACTATTTACTACTGATCATATTTACGGGTCTTAGACGCTCTGAGGCTATGAAAATCAAAGTTTCAGACATTGATATGAAGGAGCGAACACTCACCGTTACTGATACAAAGAACAGCGAACCCCATATTTTACCAATGGGAGACTACCTATACTCAATCGTTAAAAGACGTATAGATTCGACTTTTAATGAATACCTGTTCCCGAGCAAAAGTAAAACAGGTCATTTAGTAGAGCCAGTAAAACAGGTTCGCAAGGTGGCAGAGCTATCAGGTGTAGATTTCACGCTTCATGATTTAAGGCGAACATTTGCCACTATAGCCGAAAGTCTTGATATACCTTACTTTGCTTTGAAAAAGCTACTCAACCATAAAACTAACCAAGATGTTACTGCTGGTTATGTTGTTAGTGATGTTTCTAGACTCGTTGAGCCTATGCAAAAAGTAGAAGGGAAAATTTTAGAGTTCGCTGGTGTTGAACATGTTAACTAAAGAGCAAAAGCAAGTCATGTCAGAGGCGGTAGAACGGTTAGAGATATTTGCTAAAGCTTTAGAAATTGAGGAAGAAATCAAAGACTCAATTTATAACTTCCGATCATATAACCCCCTTGAGGATTTTTATAGCCGTAAAAATATATTTAAGTTTCCTAAGTACTTAGTTAATGCTTCATTAAGGTGTCGGGACTTGCTTTTTCAGCTGGGGATAAATGACTTAGAACATTTACGTTACTTAAGGAAAATGTACTTTCTTGCTTTGGGTTATTTAAATAAAAACATTAGAGAGCTGGGTTTTAAGAAAGCAACTGAGCATGTTTCATGGATGCAGCCGTTTGGGCCCTCTGATTGCTCAAAGTTAAGGTATTTAATGGAGCACGAAGAAAAAGTAGCTATATTCGGTGACAATGATGTTTCATGGGTGGAACTGTTTGTAATAGACTCATGCTTAACTATAGAGGAGGCGTATTGCGTAACGAAGTTCTTAAGGAGAGCCAGTAAGTATCCTGAGCTATCAGATTTAAGGCTTGAGATAGCAAAGAAATACAAAGATGACTATATATTTTCAGCTTTTGAAGCCTTGGAGTCTATAAGCTTTGCTGAAGGTTTATATGCAGCTGAAACAGCAATAGTAAACAATACTAAAAAGGCTGGTATAGCGTCACAGAGCAAAGAGCGACAATTTTTAATGAAGTGCCTTAAACTCTATGAAAAATCATATAAAAACTTATCAAACAGTAAAGCCGCTAAATTAATTGACCTTGAGTTAAAGGATGATCCTGAAAGGCTGTACGAGATTAATAATCCAGAAGGTAAAAACTATAGTGACTCTCTTGCTAGATGGATATCTCTTTGGAAAAGATTTAAAGAGTTCGGGGGAGACCTGAGACAGTTTTCAAAACTTTCTCGTCGGGAAGTTTTAAAAAGAATTAAAGAAAAAGCATGAACCAACATGCTGGAACATATTCATAATTATTAATACCCATTAAAACTATAGACCTCAATTCAATAGCAATGAGGTCTATATATGACAAAACATTTATTAACTACCCAAGAAGCAGCTGATTATCTGGGTGTCAGCAAACAATTCTTAGAGCGTGACCGCTATGTAGGAGCGCGTATTCCGTATATCCAAGTTGGTGCCAGAGCTATCAGATACCGTTTACAGGATCTGAATGAGTATCTTGACTCTCAGCTAAAGACATCAACAACGGAGGTGTAGCATGGAGGGAAGTAAAATAGATTCCCTCCCAGCAGCTACAACTGCCGAGAGGGTAGAAGATAATTCTCAAGTACTTACCACAGAACTAGAAAATGCTTCCATCAATGATTCTAGCTTCATTCAAGCAATGATGAAAGCTCCGTCTGGCTTCAAGTTGGATGACCGAGGAGTATTCCTAGTTAATTCTAATAATGAAGAAGGGAAGCTGGTCTCCAGCCCTATTTGGGCTACAGCGGTTACAGAAGATACAGAAGATAAAACTAATGGAGTTGTTTTAAATTGGATAGATTTAAGGGGAGACCTAAGAAATAGGGCTATTCCAATGGATTATCTCTATGATTCTGGCTCTGACTTCATAAAATATTTAGGCCGTTCGGGCGTGAAAATTGACCCAAGTCAAACTAGCAGTCTTAAACGGTACTTAGTTGGTTTCCTTGGTAATTTGCCATTTGTAGAGTCAGTTACCAAGTTAGGATGGATAGAGGGAAATGAGGAGTTAGCTTACGTTTTACCCTTTAGAGTAATAGGGGCTGGGTACTGTAAAGAGGACATTATATATCAACCCGAACAACACTCCTATGCTGGCCAAGCTATGTATGAAAGCGGTGGCTTTTATGACTGGACAGAACATGTTGCTCATTTTTGCAGTCAAAACCCAATGCTTGTATTTGGTTTATCGCTTGGTTTTTCAGGAATATTACTACACTTTTCAGATATAGAAACGGGGGGCTTTAATATTTATGGTCGTAGCTCAGGAGGCAAGACAACAGTATTACAGGTCGCTGCAAGTGTAGTGGGTAATGGCTCGGCTCCAGGTGCCGATCCCTCAAAAAGTTATGTTCTAACGTGGAACAGTACTTCAAACGCTCTTGAAGCATTAGCATCATCATCTAATGACGGATTGTTGTGTTTAGATGAAATACACACATGCAATGATAATGACTTTGGACGAGTGGTTTACAATCTGTCTGGAGGACGAGGAAAGCAACGGTTAAGCCAAGATGCTGACATTAAAAAGTCACGTTCATGGCGTTCAATGATACTTTCTTCAGGTGAGCAATCTGTTAGAGAGAAGATCTTACAAACTTCAAAAAATGTGCACTCAGGACAAGCTCTTAGGCTTATAGATATACCGGCTAACGATGAAATCATTAAAGAGCCTAAAGGTTATTCTTATGCAGAATTCGCCGATCGGTTAAAAAATAACTGTTCTAAGTATTTTGGAGTGGCTGGCTCGATATTTATAGACCAAATAATTATTGAGTTTGAAACTCAAGCCAATGCACGGAAGCATATCAACGATTTGAATAACCAAATTTATAAAGAGCTTTTGCTTCCAAACATGGAGCGGGAGCAGCAGAGAGCTTTAAAAAGATTTTCTTTGGTGGCTACTGCAGGAGTTTTAGCTTCAAGACTAGGTGTATTGCCCCTAGAAGAGTCTGAAATAATCGGTTCAATAAAGTATGTAGTGGGCTTGTGGCTTAGTGATGATGTTAATTTGCCTAGAAAAGTCATTAATACCCGAATGGTTAGAGAAGCTATCGAACGAAACCAAAGCCGCTTTCAGCTTACTAATAACGTAAATGATGTGCCTCCCAAGGATATGTTGGGTTATTTTCACGAGGCTACAGTTGGAGGGCATCAGCAAAAGTTATACTTATTTACTACAAATGGCTTTGCTGAAGTTTGTAATGGCCAAAACATTAATGAAGTTGCTAAAGATCTAAAAGAAATGGGCTTCTTGCAGATAAACGATAGCAATAGGCTTAAGTCTAAGCACTCAATTTATATTAATGGAGTACAAAGAAGGTCAAGGTTTTACTCAGTCCCAGCTTCTATATTAAGTTTTGATGAGCTTGAAGGTATTAGAGCTGGGGAAGATGGGGCTAATGGGACTTTTAAGTGAATAGTCGCTTTGTGGCTGTCCCCAGATAATAAGCTAAAGCGGGACATATGGGACATCTGCCCCATATGTCCCATAAGGTTTAACTTTAATGGGGCTACTTAATATCTTGATGTAAAAAGGATGTCCCAATTGTCCCACTATTATTACTGGTATAATTAACCTTTCACAATAAAAGAGTTTTCAATCTCATAGCCAGTGGCAGAGCCGTCCACGCCGAACATTTTAACGTACTTTCTAATTTCCTCTCTTCCAGAGCTTCCTAAAATTAACTTGTTTAGTGTGGCTCGTATCCCAAACTGGTTTTTTAAGCTGTCTAATGGATTTCCTTTGATGGCAATCTTAAAAATTCCTATACCAGCCTCCATAGATACAGGACTGGAGCTTGCGCCATATCCTATCTTCTTATCTATATATTGACTTGCTGAATCTAGTTGCTTTCTATATTTGATCATGGCTTTTGTATCCTCTTCGCTTATAGCGTTTTGGAACATCTTTAACCAATCACGAAGGCCTTGGAAGTCATCTCTCATTTGTAATGCAATAGAAATCATTTGCTCAGCTGATTGGGACTCTTGGAGAATTCTTATTGGGATAGCGGGAATATTAATGTAAGTTGAAAAAAGCTTATCGTTACCAAGTAACTTTTCTGAGACTTTTACCTTTTGGTCATTCAAGAAACTAGATACTTGGTGAACAGCATCACCGGCTGGAAGCATAAAGCCCGAGTTTATGAATAGCCTTTTTCGTAGGGGGTGTGGGGTGTAGCTCTTTTCATATACATAGCTTCTTGCACACATACCAGCTCCTCCCCACAAAGTTTGTGACAAGAGCTTATGGGGCGACTTCTTGTTAAAGTTCCAGCCATCAACATTTTCTTTATGCGCTACTCTTAATGACTCTGTTGAACAAATACGATCGGAAATTTCTTCCCTTATTTCTGCAATTTCATCTGATTTGGACAAAAAGGGGTATGCTCGAACAACTCCAAGCTTTTTCGCATTAAGTATTGGGCTATCCATACCTTCCCATGCATCGGCGAACCTTTCATCAACTAAAATTTCATCTCGTAAGACTAGATCAGTAATAAAGTCAAAAAGAGCTTCCGTTTGAGTTACTGCAATTGAAATTGGTTTATAGGAATGTTGATTTTCATCAATGATTATTTCACCAGCTTTCTCTTTGTCTAGACCCTCAAGAAAAAGAGTTGAAATATCTTGCAAAGACCAGTTATCAGCAATTACACCTTGTGCCATCGTTAATCCTTATAGATTTAATATTATACTTGCTCCTGAACCTGATATTAGCAAAGCCGTTGTATTAAAAAAAGACACTAGGTCAGTATAGAGCTTATAAAGCTATAAGTAGTTAAATATTAGTTGATACGAGTAGTATGCAGTAGACCGCATAGGAGTACGGGGTGGTACCGCATAGGAGTACGGGGTGGTACCGCATAGGAGT
>JABXIQ010000023.1 GCA_013373015.1 Kangiellaceae bacterium | reverse complement strand
CCTGTAAGCCATTTCCGACAAGTTTTGTAAGAAATGCTGAAAATACTACGGGAACCAAATTGTTCGCTTTATAGGGATAATTAAGACCAAAGGGGATCTAAAGAATAAATGTCAGGTAAATCAATAAATTATATTCGATGTCGCATATTCCACTGTTATGTGTAAAAAGACTTCTGGAAGAAATGGAAACCTCTGCTTTTAATCCACCTACCGATGAAGAAATTGACAAAGCCCAGCAAGAACTCGGCTTTGCTTTTCCCAGCGAATACATCACTTTTTTGAAGTCCGGCTACGATCTTGGTGATATTCCTATGGAAGCGCTTGAAATCGCAAATACCCCGAGTCATGTCAATATTTACGAGGCCGTTGAAAACGCTCGGAAGTATTTCAACCTGCCAACATCCCTTCTTCCAATTTGCGAAGACAACGGCGATTACTACTGCCTCAATCAATCGGGTGAGGTGGTGTTCTGGTCGCACAACGGAGCAACGAATGAAAAGTGGTCAGGGGTAAGCGCTTGGCGAGAAGAAATGCTGGCAGAGTTTAATGGCGAGTAATCACATAACAAGTAGGTCAACTCGTTCGCCTGCGGCTCACTGGGACGTTCAACATTCTGCGCCAGCTCTCGCATGCCTTCGGCATTGTTGCGCGAGCAGCCGCTCCATGTTGAACGCCCGTTACCATGGGCGTTAGCTTTCCTTGCCGCTCATCAACATGGATCGAAAATTGAATGCCGAAAAGTAAAAATAGGAGAAAGAAGTCCCGTAGTGGTAAAAATAGGACTTCACTTCAAAATCACAAAAAAGTTGGGAAACAACTACAGTCGGGCTTTGCTGTAGTAGCTGATAAAGTCACTTTTTCATCTTGGTCTAATGAGAGACTTCCAGAGATGATCTGGGCAGCTATCATTCGAGTGATTGATGACCAAGATTACGCTATTTCAGAATTTCGAAGAATACTCTCATTCATTGGCGAACACGGTGAAAAAGATCAGTTCTCAGATATTTCTATAACTGGGATATCAAAACTCTCTGAGTCGCTGAGAGAGCAGTTCATCGGGTTTCTCTTGGAGAATAAAACCACTGCATCAGCTCTAGTTGTTCTAACTTTATTCGATAATTTACCTGCTAGGGAAACGTGGGTTAAGTTATTACCCAAAGAAGAACCCGATATATCGATTTTGATGGATGCTGTGGGTTTCAACCTGCCGCATCAGTCTCAAGAAGCTACGGACTGTCGCTGGCTAAAATTGATGGCCCAGGTGATTTCTGGAAAATTTCATGTGCCGCAAGAAATGGCAGAGGAGTGGTTTGGCTATCCGTATGAAGGTGACCTACAAAAAATACGACCATCTATTCGAGCCTCAGAAATGGCGGAAAATCCTCTTGTGGAGAAAGACTTGACGTGGCCTAACGCCTTCTGGGATGAGGCGTGGAAAAACTCACCTTGTTTGGCTCTTATGGAAGAAAAAGAACCAGCTAGCGCAAAAGTATCTGTTGTCTCTCGGGGTAATGTAACGTCACTCCTTAATGAAATCGAATCGCATTGGTCTCATACACATTCTACAACCGCTATTGACGCGAGACACGATGCTGTATTTGGCGTAGCTTTTTATGTGGTAAGAGTCCTCGACGAAATGCTAGGTATTGGTATTGGAACGGGTATTCTTGGTAGGCTCGGCCTCAGAACAATCCTCGAGGCTCACATATCACTAAGGTATTTGTTGGATAAAGATGATCCTGAATTATGGAAGAAATGGCGAGCTTATGGATCGGGACAAGCGAAATTAAATGCTCTGCGATTTGATGAGCTAATGGATCCGCCCAAGCATATTAACCAGAGCACCATTGAGGCAATAGCTGGCGAAGACCTCTGGGAAGAGTTTTTAAACATAGAGCTAGGGAGCTGGAGCGGTTTGGATCTCAGAAAGCTTAGCGATAAAGCAGGCGTTAAGGATGCATATGACGTTCACTATTCATGGACTTCTGGGTACTCACATGGAACATGGGGGCCAGTCCGCGAATCTTGCTTCGAAACATGCGGGAACCCGCTTCATAGACTCCATCGTTATCCGAAGCAACAAAACTTACCCGATACAATTTCAGATGCTTGCCTGTTGGTTAATTCTATATTGGATGACCTAGATAAATCTTATCCAAGTTTTTCTCACAGAATTCCTACTTCTGATGTTGGGAATGAATAAAAAGCTAACAAGTCAAAGCACGCGGACGTCGCTACGCTCCGCCGGTGTTTGAGGCGTTAGGTATACAGAACTTATGCTATGGCGAATTAAAGAAACACCACATAAAGTTATAGGGTCGGTACATTTCTTACCTGACGGTACAGCAATGCCGACTTGGGTGCAAAAAAGTTGTGAAGGCATCGAGCGTATCATTTTTGAAGCCGATCATACTGATCCGTCTGTTAATGAGGCTGGCGTCGATATTAGCGGAAAACATTTAGTTTATCCTGGCGCCGAAGGTATATATTCACGTGCAGAATCATTGCTTAAGTCTGTTGGTGTTGACGAGCCATTTGATGGATTACGTCCGTGGAAAGCAACTTTCTTCGTTATGGCTATGTTAATGCAAAAAAACGGCATATCTTTTTCAAATGGCGTTGAAGCATTGTTGCATAATTATTCAAAGGATAAAGGATTGGAGGTAGGGTACCTCGAAGCCCCTTGTCGTGGATTCGACGTATTCGAATCATGTGGCGAACCTTATGATTGTTTGAGATTTTTTGAGCATTTGATCGACAATATCCATACATCGAGAACAGAGCTGTTTGATATTTTTAACGCTTGGAAGACAAGCAATGTTACAAAGCTCGCCGAAATATTAGATGAAAAGCTTAAAATATTCCCTGACATATTCAACCAATTAGTATTTCAGAGAAATAAAGAATGGGGTCCTGTCGCTGTGAAGTTTATGGTTGATAGAACACCAACCTTGTTTGTAGTCGGTGCGTTGCATTGTGTAGGTGAAAATAGCTTTCTTAAAAACCTTTCTCTATATGGGTTCGAAGCTGATTACGAAAAATAAAATACCTAACAAAGTTGTGCAGGCGACGCTTTGGCCTACGTTTCGTTTTGGGGTGGCTTTGCCACTTTACCCCAAAACTCCACTTCAGCCAAAGCGCGCCTGACAACGGCGTTAAAACAAATTCTGCTCATTCACTCTAAACCAGCCTGTTAAGCTAAAACGTGATTTTTGTGCTGGCAGTACTTCGTGTGGAAACTGTTCGCTAAGGAAAATAACCATGGTGCCAAAAGTCGGTGATACACTTTCAAAAGGCTGTTTCTGGCGCTTGTGATACATCAGTAATTCACCACCATCTTCTGGATTCCATTGCGGATTAAGGTATAAAACAGTGCTTAATCGTCGGTTGGTGTTGCCTTTAAAAGCATCCAGATGGCGTTTATAAAAAGCACCTTCGGGGTAATGGGCAAACATGGCTTCATAGTCAAATAGTCCCAAAAAGAGTTGTTGGTTGATTCGTAAACGTAATTGCTCCATCCATGCAAAATAAGCCTGTGCAAATTCCATGTTGGGATCTAGCCAATAAATGGCATCTTGACGAACGAAAGTGTTTTTATGGAAATCGTCTTCACGCCCAATACCCGCACGTTCGAATTGATGGGGATTGAGTTCAATAAGGTTAACCAATAAGTTATTCAGTAATGGATCTGGTAATGCTTGTGGCAGAATAATATAGCCTTGTTCGGCGATTGCGGTACAAATTCGAGCAAAAATATCATCATCAAAAAAATCATTGCCAGATTTTTGGTTAAAAGAATGTTTTGAACTGGTGTTGTCTAGTGGGCTCAAGCAGAAAACTCAGGAAACTGTTAGATAATGATTTATACTGCAAAAAAAGAAAATTAGAAATAAAAATTAGCTTTGTTGAGCGAAATTGTTAGAGGGTTAGAGGAATATGAATTCATTGTTAAAGGCAATACGCTTGCCATTTTTAGTGTTGTCACCGCTAAGTGCTTTGTTGGCTTTGGGCTTGGCGTTATCGCAAGGCTATCAGGTGGATAAGTTGAGCATTGGATTGGTGTTAGCTGCGGTGATTAGTGCGCATATTAGCGTTAATGCTTTGAATGAATATTTGGATTTCAAGAGCGGACTAGATATGAATACTATGAGAACCCCTTTTAGTGGTGGTAGCGGGGCTCTGGTTGAGGCGCCTCAGGCGGCATCTAAAGTTTTAGTGATTGGCATTGTTTGTTTAATCGTAACTTCATTGATTGGTGTATATTTTGTGTATTTACATGGCTGGCCTTTATTGATGATGGGTTTGGTTGGTGTGGTAATAATCGCCAGTTATACTCAATGGATTAATAAGCATGCTTGGGTGTGTTTGTTGGCTCCTGGCTTAGCCTTTGGGCCGATTATGGTGGTTGGCAGTTATATCGTATTTGCAGGGCAATATCATGAGTCTGCATTGTGGATATCGCTGATACCTTTCTTTTTAGCAAATAATTTATTATTGCTAAACCAAATTCCTGATATAGAGGCCGATAAGATAGTAGCGCGAAACCATTTTCCAATCCGCTACGGATTAAGCTGGACATATAAGGTTTATCTGTTGTTTGCGATTTTAGCCGTATGTGTGTTGATTGTGACTATTAGCGTGGACTATCTACCTGTCACAGCTTATTTTGCGTTATTTCCATTGATGTTAGGCTTGGTGGTGTATTTCGGCATTAGGAAGTTAGAGTTGGTGACAAAAATGATACCTTATTTGGCGATGAATGTTATTTCTGCGGTTGTGACCCCTTTGTCGATAGGGCTAATTTTGATGATAAGTGGTAAATAAAACAGATGAAAATTTGGGTTGATGCAGATGCTTGTCCGGTGGTGATCAAAGAAATACTGTTCAAAGCGGCCAAACGTACAGGAATAGAGACAATTTTAGTGGCTAATCATGCCATAAGTGTTCCGCCTTATCCGAGCGTGAGGTTTAAGCAGGTAGCATCAGGGTTTGATGTGGCGGACAATGAAATCGTCAAACGCGTTGCGGCTAATGACCTAGTGATTACCAGCGATATTCCGTTGGCGGCTGAGGTGATTGATAAGGGAGCTGTCGCTTTGAGTCCAAGGGGTGAGTTGCATACGAAGGAAAACATCAAGGCGCGGCTGACGATGCGTGATTTTATGGAAACTATGCGAGCCAGTGGCATTCAAAGCGGCGGCCCCGCTGCGCTAAACCATCAAGATCGACAAAAGTTTGCTAATCAGTTGGATCGTTGGCTGGCACAAAACTTGTCTTAGGCGTTGCTTTGGAGTTTGGGATCGAGTTTTGCTTAAAAACAGCTAATAAATCTATTAGACTAAAAAATTATCATTTATATAAGACATTATGCAGATACATAACAACATTGCAGAGCTGATCGGTAATACGGATCTACTGAAGATTCCTTCGTTATGCCAATTATCAGGTTCGGATATTTTGCTTAAATGTGAATTTCAAAATCCTGGTGGCTCGATAAAAGATCGAGCGGCACTTCAAATGGTGCAAGATGCAATTGCTAATGGCGATCTGAAACCGGGCATGACTATCGTTGAAGGAACGGCTGGCAATACGGGGATAGGTTTGGCTTTGGTAGCAAATGCATTGGGTTTTGAGATGTTGACTGTGATGCCAAAAGGTCAAACGCCTGAGAAGGAGCGCATGATTGCGTTACATGGTGCCAAACTGCATTTGGTCGAGCCTTGTCCTTTTGCTAATCCTAACCATTTCTACCACACAGCACGCCGTATTGCAGAAGAGAATGATAATTATTGGTGGGCCAATCAATTTGAAAATACCAGCAATGCCAAAGCGCATTATGAGCATACGGGGGCAGAGATTTGGCGACAAACAGAGGGAAAGGTTGATGCTTTAGTGTCGGTGTGTGGAACGGCGGGTACGATTGCGGGCAATTCACGATATTTGAAAGAGCAAAATCCTGAGGTTGAAGTTTGGCTTGTAGATCCTGATGGTTCAGGAATTTATCACTATTTGAAAAGTGGGGAGTATGTAGCACAAGGTAGTTCTTTTACCGAAGGGATTGGCATTATGCGAACGGTGGAAAATTTCCGCCAAGCAAAGATTGATAAAGCGATAACTTTGCCCGATCAAGATCTAGTGACTATTTCACGGGCGGTGCGTGATGCTGATGGAATTGTACTGGGTAGTAGTTCAGCTTTGAATGTGGCTGGTGCTTTATTAGTGGCGGCGCAAGCTGATAAACAAGGGCAAAAGGGCAAAACCATTGTGACTTTCGCTTGTGATGTGGGCGATCGTTCCTATTCGAAATTGTATAACTCGGACTTTTTGCAAGAAAAGGGTATTGATGAAAATCATGAAACAATAGAGCAACTGTTTGAGCGCTATAGAAATTTTGATCCAAATCTAATTGTGAATGTATAAGCTATGCGATTAACAGTTTTAGATAAAGAATTATCGATTGTGCGTTGTCAGCCAGATGAGGGTGTTCTTTCAAATTGGCTTGAGCAAGATTTTATATCTATTACTCGTACTGACGAAGAATTATCGGTTGTGGTGGCGAGTGAAATTTTGCAAACGCCATCATCAACTATGAAGATTGAAGATGGCTGGAAAGCGATCAAAGTTGTTGGTCCTTTAGATTTTTCTATGGTGGGAGTGCTTGCGCAATTAAGCCAGAGTTTGGCGCAGGCAGAAATCTCAATTTTTGTCATTTCAACGTTTGATACAGATTATATCTTAGTTAAGGAGCGAGATTTGGCTGCAGCAATTCTTACGTTGAAAAAACAAGATCACGTTTTTGTTTAATGGAAAATAATGTATTAAAGACTTTTCAGGGCGGTTGCCACTGTGGAGCGATTCAATTTGAAGTTGATGCTGAGCGACAATTTATTGCACATGCCTGTAATTGTTCCATGTGTCAGAGGGTCGGCTATTTGCACTTGATCGTGCCAAAAAAGCAGTTTCGGTTAACACAAGGTGAGACTAATTTAGCCTGCTATCAATTTAACACTAAAGTGGCAAAGCATTATTTCTGTCAAACGTGCGGCGTGAAGTCTTTTTATGTTCCGCGCAGCAATCCAGATGGTATCAGTGTGAATGTTAGATGTTTGAATGTGGATTTAGCCAATGTGGTAATTGAGCCTTTTGATGGTCGAAACTGGGAGCAAAATGCCGAGACTCTTAGACACTTGTCAAAATAAGTCAATTTTGCAATAAATCGCTACAGTTTCATCATGTAATATTGATTAGGTTTCATTAGAATAGGTTATAAGCGTAATTTTATGGTAAAGAATGTATGAAATTAATAACTACTTTTATTGCTTTGACGGTTGTGGCCAGCGCTACAATGATTTCATCGCCTTTATTGGCTTCTGGTGATAATGAGCATCATAAACATCACCACAAACATCAACTGGTTGATGTAAGTCAACAGCCAAACATTCCAAGCGTTGATGTCGAAGTAACACCTGATGCCACCGCTGGCTGGAATTTGCAGATCAAAACCCATAATTTTGAATTTGCACCTCAAAATGCCAATAAAAAGCATGTGCATGGGCAGGGTCATGCTCATTTGTACGTGAATGGAGAAAAAATTGGCCGTTTGTATGGCCATTGGCACCATCTACCTAAACTTGGTGCTGGCGAACATAGTATTAAGGTCACATTAAACACTAATGATCATGGTGCTTATGCGGTAAATGGCACGGAAATTGCTGTGGAAAAAATCATTAATGAAGAGTAATTATTAGGCTCAAACATTCAACTTATACATTATCCACAACCTTTTTTCTTTATATTTCAATAAGTTAATCTATGTTCAGGGTCTTGTTCATGCCCTGCAAAAAATTTTCAAATAAAATTATTCTTTAATATCAATAGCTTATAGTGTTTTTATTAGTACGTCTGCTTATCCTTACACATGGTTAAATTTTGTTCGAAAGTAAAGTGTTAAAATTAATGCCTATAAAAACAATGGGTTAGATGAAGCTTGTTGTATATACAAGAGCATAAATGGAAGTAGTTTTTCTTCGTTAATTGATATCACCATTAGTAACATTCTGAAATACTTTTTTTTGCTAATCTGGATTCGTAAGTTAATGAAGCGGGAGATAAAACGCATGACTGATGAAACCAATAAAAAAGTAGAAGCTGAAGAAGTTGAAGCGAAATCTACACAGAGTAATACCGAGAACAACGCAGAGAAGGATTCTGGTCGTGTGTACGAAGGTGAGGCAGAAGTATTAGGAACTGAGGAAATTACGAGCGAAGAAAAGACCTGGTCAATGTTGGCGCACTTATCGGCTTTGGTTGCCTTAATACCAGTAATAGGTTGGATCGGGATGATCGTAGGACCATTAATTATTTGGTTGTTTAAGAAAAACGAATCGAAGCTGGTTGATGAGAATGCTAAAGAAGCCTTGAACTTTAATATAACGATGTTGCTGGGCTACGTGATTGCAACGGTTCTGATCATCGTATTAGTAGGATTAGTATTGTGGCCACTACTGTTATTGTTCCACTTCGTGCTAATTGTCATTGCGTCAATTAAAGCCAATGAAGGTGAGCACTACAAATACCCCTTTGCCTTACGATTGATTAACTAATCATAAGCAAAAAACAGAGAAACTATAGATAAGATTAATAACTAAAAAAAATAAAAAGCCTAAAAAGCAATCTCTCTCCAGAGAACTCTCTACTAACATACCCCAGGCGACGAAAGTCGCCATTTTTTTATTCATAGCCTTAAAACTAAGATAATTGTATGATTTTGTGATGAAAAAAATACTTTTAATTACTCTATCAATCGTCTTATTTGCGATATTTATCAAAGCTCGCCAGCCTGTGGTGCTTGGCGCAGGAGTTAAAGCCAAAGAAGAGCCAGTACAAACTGCCATTGATGAGCCAAATCCTTTTGATTTCAAAGGTTATGTTATGACCCCGTTAGCTGACTTTGACATTAAAGCGAAAGTGATTAGGCGGGAAGATTATCGTTTTGACAAAGGGGCAGACATTTCACCCATGGACTTGGCGTTAGGTTGGGGAAGAATGTCGGATGAAGCGGTATTAGAGCATCTTGATGTTTCCCAATCAGGTCGGTGGTATCGCTATCGTTATCAAAATGCCCCAATTCCACAACAAGAAATTCAAACTCATAGCGCCAACATGCATCTGATACCTGCCAACAGTTATGTAGAAAAGCAAATCAACAAGGTAAAAGCAGGACAAATTATTCAGATCATAGGGCAGCTTGTCAAAGTAGAAGATCAAGAGCAAAACTGGCGCTGGCAAAGCTCTTTAACCCGAAAGGATACTGGCGATGGTGCTTGCGAACTGATCTTCGTTGAGCAATTAATGGTTATTGAAGGTTAGCATTGCTGGAACTTGTTGAATAAAAAAACTACAATATAACCAACTCTCGGGGTGCCCACCTTTGTCAAGGCAAGAAAAGGGCTGAGATGCGTATGCAAACCCGTATAACCTGATCCGACTAGCATCGGCGTAGGGAAGAGTAATTCTAGCTAATGGGTTTTACAACTCATTGATATCATTACCTTTTCTTAGCAACGCCGTGCCAGTGATCTTTACCAAGATAGGCTGGAGACATCGCCATGGCGAAAAATGACCCAATTGATTTAAGCAAACATACGATCACTCGTGAACCACTTCCTAAGTCTGAAAAGATTTATGTTCAAGGGAAATTACATCCTGAAATTCGCGTGCCAATGCGTGAAATTAGCTTGACTAACGGTGAGAAAGTGACGGTTTATGACACTTCTGGTCCTTATACCGACCCCAATATTGAGATTGATGTGCGAAAGGGTATCAATCAAGTGCGTCGTGATTGGGTTGTGGCTCGTGGTGATGTTGAAGAATATGAAGGGCGTGAAATCAAAGCGATTGATAATGGCTATGACGAAGGTAATGAGAAAGCATTTGCTACTCATAATCCTGATTTACAACGTAAGCCAATGCGTGCAAAAGCCGGTCAAAATGTTACTCAACTACATTATGCTCGCCAAGGTATTATTACTCCTGAGATGGAATATATTGCGATCCGCGAAAACCAAAAACGTGAAGCATTATTTGAGCAATTTTCTAATAAAGAGCGTGAAGCCCGTTTAAAAGGTCATTCTTTTGGCGCCAATACTCCAGAAAAAATTACGCCTGAATTTGTGCGTGATGAAGTAGCAAAAGGCCGCGCCATTATTCCTGCCAACATTAATCATACAGAATTAGAACCAATGATCATTGGGCGTAATTTCTTAGTAAAAATTAACGCTAATATTGGTAATTCAGCAGTCACTTCTAGTATCGAAGAAGAAGTAGAGAAGTTAGTTTGGTCAACCCGCTGGGGTGGCGATACGGTAATGGATTTATCGACAGGTAAAAATATTCACGCAACTCGTGATTATATTTTGCGTAATTCGCCAGTGCCAATTGGTACTGTACCGATTTACCAAGCGTTAGAAAAAGTAAATGGCGTAGCAGAGGATCTTACTTGGGAAGTGTTTCGCGATACTTTGATCGAGCAAGCCGAGCAAGGGGTGGATTATTTCACCATTCACGCAGGCGTGTTATTGCGTTACGTACCACTGACGGCGAAACGTGTGACGGGTATTGTGTCGCGTGGTGGTTCGATTATGGCGAAATGGTGTATTGCTCATCATAAAGAAAATTTCTTATATACGCACTTTGAAGAAATTTGTGAAATTATGAAAGCCTATGATGTGAGTTTCTCGTTAGGTGATGGCTTGCGTCCAGGATCGTTAGCCGATGCTAATGATGAAGCGCAATTTGGTGAACTTGAAACTTTGGGTGAACTGACAAAAATTGCTTGGAAACATGATGTGCAAGTGATGATTGAGGGCCCTGGTCACGTGCCAATGCATATGATTAAAGAAAACATGGATAAGCAACTGGAAGTATGCGATGAAGCGCCTTTCTATACATTAGGCCCATTAACGACGGATATTGCGCCTGGTTACGATCATATTACTTCAGGTATTGGTGCAGCCATGATCGGTTGGTATGGTTGTGCGATGCTGTGCTACGTCACGCCCAAAGAGCATTTAGGTTTACCTAACCGAGATGATGTCAAAACCGGTATCATTACTTATAAATTAGCAG
This sequence comes from Kangiellaceae bacterium, assembly GCA_013373015.1. Taxonomy (GTDB): domain Bacteria; phylum Pseudomonadota; class Gammaproteobacteria; order Enterobacterales; family Kangiellaceae; genus Kangiella. The sequence continues at coordinate 75,531 of JABXIQ010000023.1, read as the reverse complement.
CACATGCAGCGGACGTGGCGAAAGGCCATCCGGGCGCACGATACCGTGATGATCAATTATCACAAGCACGTTTTGAGTTTCGTTGGGAAGACCAATTTAACTTAGGGCTAGATCCTGATACCGCTCGCGAATTCCACGATGAAACTTTACCAAAAGATTCAGCTAAAGTTGCGCATTTCTGTTCAATGTGCGGACCTAAATTCTGTTCAATGAAGATTAGCCAAGATGTTCGTGATTATGCTGATGAAAAAGAAAAGATGGAAAAAGGTATGGCAGAAAAATCCGCTGAGTTTAAAAAGCAAGGCGGCGAAATTTATATTGAAGTGAAGTAGTCAACAGAATGAAACTAGCGGTAGTTGGTGCTGGCATTGCCGGACGAATGCTTGCATGGCGTTTATCTAAGTTGAGTGAGCAATTTGGTTATGAGGTAACAATCTTTGATAAAGAAGATTGCAATAGCCAAGAGGCTTGCTCGTTTGCACCAGCAGGAATTTTGTCGCCTTTAGCCGAACTGGAAATGGCTGAAACAACTATTTTTGAGCTTGGTAACCGCTCTATGAAGCTGTATCCGCAATGGTTAAAAGAGCTTTCTCAAAAAGTATTTTTTAGGCAATTGGGTTCATTAGTTACGGCACATAAAAATGATAGAGTAGAATTGCAGCATTTTTATAATGTGATTAAGAGAAAACTTAAAAATTGCGATGAATATGTTAGGCCAATAAGCATTATTGAAAAAGAAGCTGAATTGGAAATGTTAGGTGAAGGTTTATTTTTGTCCACTGAAGGCCAAATAGATCCTATCGGTTTGATGACGGCACTTAAACAAGAGCTATCCGATTGCAAATGGATTGACAACTGTTTGGTAACAGAACTCAATGCAGGCGAAGTAAAAACTGAGGAAGGTAGTTATAATTTTGATTGGGTATTCGATTGCCGCGGGGTTGGTGCAAAAAATGATTTGCCGTTAAGAGCTGTGCGTGGCGAGCTGTTATGGTTAGAGGCTCCAGATGTTAATATTGAACACTTAACACGTCTAATGCATCCTCGTTATCGAATATATATTGTACCTCGTCCGAATAATATCTATTTGGTTGGGGCTACAGAAATAGAATCAGAAGATTTTTCTCCTGTCTCGGTACGCTCAAGTTTGGAACTATTATCTGCCGCTTATAGCGTGCACAAAGGATTTGGCGAAGCTCGCATCATTAAATCGGTTGTCAATTGCCGGCCAGCGTTGCCTGATAATTTGCCACTGGTTCAGCTTGAAAAAGGATTGGGCAGAATTAATGGTTTATATAGGCATGGGATTTTACTGGCGCCAGCGCTGGTAGAAAAAACACTGACATCATTTCAAGCAATAATTGATAACGAGAAACATTATGCAATTAACAGTTAATGCTGAACAACTGATCGTTGAAGATAACTTGAGTATCAGTCAGTTTATCGAGTGGTATCGAAATCAGGGTTATTTGGAACAAGAAAATTTTGCTATAGCAGTTAATATGGAATTCGTACCAAGATCAATTTATAGCGAAACCTATCTTCGTGATTTTGATAAAGTTGAAATTGTTTTACCAATGCAAGGTGGCTAGAAACTTTGTTGTTAAAGTTACTTTGTTAATGAATTTTTAGCCAAAAGCACTAGCAAATTAAGGTATATGAGTACGTATGTTGAAAATTGGTGGTAAAGAAATATCAAGCAGATTATTTGTTGGCACGGCTTTATATCCATCGCCGCAAATTATGTTGGATGCTTTAAAAGCTTCAGAGTCACAAGTAATAACGGTTTCTGTGCGTAGACAAGGGCAAGGTGGTGAAAATTTTTGGCAACAAATTAATCAGTTAGATTGCCATTGGCTACCAAATACTGCCGGTTGTCATTCCACAAAAGAAGCGATTACTACCGCAGAAATGGCGCGAGAACTTTTTCAGACCGATTGGATAAAATTGGAAGTGATTGGTGACGATTATAATTTGCAGCCGGATCCTTTCCAGTTAGTAGAAGCAGCAAAAGAACTCATTAAGCGCGGTTTTGAAGTTTTTCCATATTGCACCGATGATTTGGTGCTATGTCAGAAATTGCTGGATGTAGGTTGTAATATTTTGATGCCATGGGGTGCTCCAATCGGAACCGGTCGCGGTTTAACGGATCCCTATGCTCTGCAAATTTTGAGAGAGCGCCTACCTGATGTGCCCATGATTATTGATGCAGGATTGGGCTTGCCTTCTCATGCAGCGCAGGCAATGGAAATGGGTTATGATGCGGTCTTATTAAATACGGCAATTGCCCAAGCAGAGGATCCAGTTATGATGGCTTCTGCGTTCAAAAATGCAGTTATTGCTGGTCATCAAGCCTATCAAGCAGGTGCAATTCCCAAACGTGATTTAGCTAAGCCAAGTACGCCTGTTGTGGGTACTCCATTCTGGCACAATGACTAATCCATTAAATTAAAAATGAATCATTCTATTAAAGATAAACCTATTGTATGGTCAGTTGCTGGTTCAGATTGTTCTGGCTTAGCAGGCCAAGTAGCAGATATTAGGGCGATTGAAGCGTTAGGTGCTCATCCATGCATGATCACAACGGCAGTAACAGCTCAAAATTCACGTAAAGTGTTAGCGATAAATCCCTTAAATGAAGAGCAAATCCGATCGCAGTTTAACGCGTTAAAAGAAGATTTACCTGCGAGCGTAATTAAAGTCGGATTATTACCAACACTAGATGCTATTAATGCCTTAAAAGATTTTCTAAAAGAGTATCACGGAAAATTGATCGTCGATCCCGTAATGATCAGCTCATCTGGTGCTCAGTTGATGGATCAAGCTGCGCAGGAAGCTTTCAAAACATTGTTTGATAAAATTGATTTATTAACGCCGAATATCCCAGAATTAGAGCTATTGACGCAACGTAAAATTAAAAAGTTGCAAGATATTGAGTTTGCAGTAGATGATATTTTATCAGCTGGTGTTAAAGCGGTGTTAGTAAAAGGTGGGCACGCTAATGAAGATTTCTGCGCAGATTATTTTTGTAGTGATGCGGTGAGTGAAGTAAGTGAATCTTTTTGGCTTATCAATGATCGTCTTCATAATGACAATACGCGCGGAACAGGTTGTGTGTTAGCGGCTTCTATAGCCTCTGCTTGGTCATTAAACTATTCTCTAAAAGATGCAGTTGTTATTGGTAAAATGCAAATCAATCAGGCTATAGAAAATGGTTATAGAATTGGTAAGGGCAAAGGTCCGTTAAAACCTTTATCCTGGCCTGCCAAGCAAGACTATATGCCTCGCTTAACAAAAAATTTGCATACAGAGTTTTATAACTTCCCTAACTGTGGAGAAGAACCTTTGGGTTTATATCCGGTAGTTGATCGTGCGCAATGGCTAGAGCGTTTACTTCCGCTAGGTGTTACAACCATTCAATTACGAGTTAAAGATCTTGAGGGTGACGAGTTAGAACAAGAAATAGTTAATGCTATTAGTATTGCAGAAAAGTACAGTGCTCGGTTATTTATTAACGACTACTGGCAAATAGCGATTAAGCATCAAGCCTATGGTGTGCATTTAGGACAGGAAGATTCAGATGATGCGGATATTGCTGCAATTGCCAAGGCGGGGTTAAGGTTAGGTGTAAGCACTCATTGCTATTATGAAGTGGCGCGAGCACATGCTATTCAACCTAGTTATTTGGCCTGTGGGCCTGTGTACCATACCGATAGTAAACAAATGCCGTGGATTCCGCACGGAGTTGAAAACTTATCTTATTGGAAAAGCACCATGTCTGAATATCCTTGGGTTGCTATTGGCGGGATTGATATGCAAAAGATAACAGAAGTGGCGCACACCGGTGTTTCTGGTATTGCAATGATTTCGGCAATTACTCACGCAGAGCAACCAGAGTTAGCTGCTCAGCAAATGATTGAATTGATAAACAAACACACGCTCCAATAACTCATGACAATTTTTAGTGCAAAAGAATCAGAGCAAGTTCAGTTCATTTATCCAGCTGAGTTGACTCTTTGGCTAAGTCAAAATGAAAAGCCAATTCTTATTGATGTGCGAAATAGGGAAGACCACCTACAAAGCAACCTTGGTGGGATCAATATCCCAATTACGGAGTTTGCGAGTGCGATAAACCATCTTGATCCTGATGAACCTGTTGTAGTCTATTGTCAGGTGGGGCAAAAAAGTTTTAATGCCGCCAGCTTATTAGTACAAGCCGATTTTAGCTGTGTTTATAGTTTGCAAGGTGGTATAGCGGCATGGCATAGAAAGTAAGTTGATTACGAAATAAGAGTGAGCAAATTAATCTAGCAATGAGGATATATTTACTTACAAGCTGATACTAGCCCAGTTCAGAAATATTAGTATAATCAAAGAATAAACAGGGATTTCAACAATAAAAAGTGCCATATGCCATTAATCAATAATATTCCAGAAAACGCGCAGCGACTTCATCCAGATTCGATTAAAGTATCAAGAATCACAGGTTCATTAGTAGCACTAATTCCTTTGGGGGTCTCAATTTTTATTGGTGTGGCAAGTGGTAATTACTGGGTGCCTGTCATTGGTGCTATAGTTGCGCTTCTGGTATTTATGGTTTCATTTGTCTATGCAAAAAAATCTTATGACTATAGCTATTATTGGCTGGCTGATGAAGGTTTGTATATTCAAAAAGGAGTTTTGTGGCGTAAAAAGACGTTGGTTCCGAAAAATCGGGTGCAGCATACGGATGTTTCGCAAGGACCTCTTGAGCGAAAGTATCAGTTAGCAAAGTTAACAGTGCATACGGCGGGTACTCGCGATGCTTCTGTTGATTTGTCAGGGATTGCCTTTGATATTGCTAATGAATTGCGTGGTTATTTGTTAGACGAGGAAATGTCTGATGCCGTCTAGTAATGACGAACAATTGCAGGCAACAGAATACCGTTTACACAAAACATCTCCGCTATTTATTCTGTTCGATAATATTAAAAAGTTAATTTTCCCAGCATTTTTAGCGCTTGTGAGTTCGCGAGGAAGTTATTGGGAATACATTGCGTTAGCAATTGCGGCATTTGTGAGTATTGGTTCGATTATTCAGTATTATTTTTATCGTTATTGGCTTGAAGAAAAACAAATTCGCGTTAAAGAGGGCATTCTTTTCCGTAATGTAAGGCAAGTTCCCTATAATAAAATTCAAAATCTGAATCTTATTCAGAACCCTTTACATCGAATTTTTGGAGTGGTCAAAGTACAACTTGAATCCGCATCAGGCGGCAAGCCAGAAGCAGTGATTAATGTTATTGATATGCAGGCGGTAAAGTTATTACGACAACGCCTTAATGATGAACATGAAGAGTTGGAAGCGAATGAGGCGTCAGTAGAAAATAAAAAAACAGCCATCTTGACGTTACCCTTTGCAGAAATAGCACGTTACGGCATTATATCCAATCGCGGATTAGTGGTTGTGGCAGTGTTCTTCGGTTTTCTTTCGCAGTTTTTAGATGGCCCTAATGAGAGTTTAATCAAGAGCAGTATTAAGAGCGCGGTCAACACGGTTGAGGGAGCAGTTGACAGTGTTGTAGCTTCTAGTGGTGTGGCTTCAGCAATTGCATATTCGATAGCCTTCCTTTTTGTTGCACTAATTTGCTTATGGCTGCTGTCTATCGGTTTGGCTTTGTTCAAATTTCATGATTTTGAACTGCTAGAAAAGAAACAAAAACTTTCGGCCACTATGGGGTTGTTAACGCGACTGCAAGCAACCATTCCCATGTCGCGAATACAAAGCCTAACGGTTCACAACTCATTGTTGCATCGATGGTTTAAACGAATTGGCGTGACTATAGAAACTGCCGGCGGCGTTAATACTGAGCAGCAGGGGGTAACTATGAAGCATATTGCCCCTGTGTTGCCTAAACAGCTGCGAATAAGCTATTTGCAGCAGGTGCAAAAAGATGTGGACTGGACAGCAGTCAATTGGACACTTGTTGAGCCACGAGCATGGAAGCGTGTTTTTAAAGTTTCGTGGGTGTTGTGGACGTTGGGCTTGTTAATTACAAATGCATATTCACCTTATTTATTTGCAACCTTATGGCTGTTGGCGGGTGCTTGGTCAGCTATCTATGGTAAGTTGTATGTAAAAAATACTGGTTATTATTTAGCAAATGATGTGATTGCTTATAAAAGTGGTGTGATCTTCAAAAAAGAGACTTATGTGCGGTTGCCAAAGATTCAAACTGTTGAAATAAAAGAAAATCCATTTGATAGACGTCACCAAATGGCTACTTTACAAGTAGATACAGCGGGTGCTGCACTGGGCGCACATCATATTGAGATCCCCTATCTAAATTTAAAGAATGCGCAAGCCATGCAGGCCATCTTGATACAGAAAGTAAAAAATATTGATTTCCAATGGTAGTGTTAGCAGTTTGAACTAGAGATTTGCAGTAGATTTTGGCAAACTGCGACTAAATATTATTTTCTACAAATAAAATGCGCAACTATATTGCTGAATATCTTGGTACCTTTATGCTAATTTTTGCTGGTACTGGAGCTATGATTATTAATGATGTATCAGGCGGTGCCATTACTCATGTAGGGGTAGCGCTGACTTGGGGCATGATCGTTGCTGCCATTATCTATTCCGTTGGCGATATATCAGGTGCGCATCTCAACCCTGCAGTGACTATTGGTTTTGCTGTGGCCAAACGATTTCCTGTTAAAGAAGTAACTCCCTATATTATTGCTCAATTAGCGGGTGCATTTAGTGCATCACTTATTCTTGCCTGGCTATTTCCAGAGCATGGAACTTTAGGCTCAACCATTCCAACTGTTACCCCAGAAAAAGCATTGGTTATTGAGCTGATCCTGACCTTTATTTTAATGTTTGTGATTATGCACGTGGCTTTTGGCGCGAAAGAAAAAGGCTTAATGGCAGGTGCGGCAATTGGCACGACTGTTGGGCTTGAAGCCATGTTTGCTGGCCCTGTGACTAATGCTTCAATGAACCCTGCTCGTTCCATAGCTCCTGCGGTTGTTTCTGGCAACCTAGAACATTTATGGTTCTATATTGTGGCAACTATTGCAGGTGCTGTTTTGGCGGTTTGGGTATCGCAATATCTTATGGACTCAAAGACAAAGAAATAATACAAGTCTTACCTCTAATCACTGATAATTACCACCTTTTGATGCTAGAATAGTTGGCAATTTATTGCTGATATTATTAAAAGGCTTTATCGCATGAACTCTAAATTTAACGCCCATATCCAATCACAAATTGATGAAGTAAAAGAAGCTGGTCTGTATAAGGCTGAGCGGGTAATTGATTCGCAGCAAGCGGCCGATATCCACGTAACTACAGGTCAGGATGTACTCAACTTTTGTGCCAATAACTATTTAGGTTTGGCTAATGCTCCTGAATTAATTGATGCTGGTCAAAAAGCACTCGATGAGTTTGGTTACGGAATGGCGTCAGTGCGCTTTATTTGCGGTACGCAAACGGTACATAAAGAGTTAGAAAGCCGCATCAGCAACTTCTTGGGTATGGAAGATACTATTCTTTATTCATCATGTTTCGATGCAAATGGTGGTTTGTTTGAAACTTTGTTATCAGCTGAAGATGCGGTCATTTCAGATGCCTTGAACCATGCTTCAATTATTGATGGTGTGCGTTTATGTAAAGCTAAGCGTTATCGCTACGCCAATAACAATATGGCAGAGCTAGAACAGCAGTTGCAACAAGCTGATGCAGATGGTGCGCGCTATAAATTAATCGTAACTGATGGTGTGTTTTCAATGGACGGCATCATTGCAGATCTGAAATCTGTATGTGATTTGGCTGACAAATACAATGCATTAGTCATGGTTGATGACTCTCATGCAGTTGGTTTTATTGGTGAAAAAGGTAAAGGTTCGCATGAGTATTGCGATGTGATGGGGCGCGTCGATATTATTACTGGCACTTTAGGCAAAGCTCTTGGTGGTGCATCAGGTGGTTATACTTCGGCCAGCAAAGAAATTGTAGAATGGCTACGTCAGCGTTCACGCCCATATTTATTTTCAAATACTTTAGCACCAGTTATTGCATCGGCCAGCTTGAAAGTTCTAGATATGCTAGAGGCAGGCGATGATTTGCGTGTCAAATTGCGCAGTAATAGTGAATATTTTCGTGAAAAAATGTCAGCACTAGGCTTTGATCTAGTGCCAGGTGAGCATCCAATTATTCCAGTGATGTTGGGCGATGCTGCCTTGGCTTCAAAGTTTGCCGATAAAATGCTTGAAGAAGGTATTTATGTGGTTGGCTTCTCGTTCCCAGTGGTACCGAAAGGTCAAGCGAGGATCCGTACTCAAATGTCTGCAGCACATGATACGTCACATATTGACCGTGCCGTGGCGGCGTTTGAAAAAGTGGGTCGTGAGTTGGGCGTAATAGCGTAACAAGCATAAGCTACTTAAAAGCATAATAAGTTTGAGGAATTGACTCATGAAAACGTTAAGCAAGGCTAAAGCAGAAAAAGGCATTTGGATGGTAGATCAGCCCAAACCTGCTTTGGGTCATAATGATGTACTTATAAAAATTAAAAAAACCGCGATTTGCGGCACCGATATGCATATTTATCATTGGGATGAATGGGCGCAAAATACTATCCCTGTCCCGATGACCGTTGGCCACGAATATGTCGGCGTGATTGAAGAGGTTGGTCAAGAGGTTACTAGTTTTAAAATCGGCGATCGCGTTTCTGGTGAAGGACATATTACTTGCGGGTTCTGCCGTAATTGTCGCGCAGGCCGTCGTCACTTGTGCCGCAATACCACCGGTGTTGGTGTTGATCGCCCTGGTGCATTTGGTGAGTACTTAGTTATTCCAGCAGAAAATGCATACAAAATCCCTGATGACATTTCTGACGAATTGGCATCCATCTTAGATCCATTCGGCAACGCTGCGCATACCGCCTTATCCTTTGATTTAGTCGGTGAAGATGTCTTAATTACTGGAGCGGGTCCAATTGGGATTATGGCCGCAGCGATTGCTAGGCATGTTGGTGCACGTCATGTGGTCATTACCGACATTAATGACTATCGTCTTGATTTAGCAAAGAAAATGGGCGCGACACGTACCGTGAATGTCACTAAAGAAAAGCTTGAAGATGTGATGGCTGAAATCGGCATGACTGAAGGCTTTGATGTGGGCTTGGAAATGTCCGGCGTTCCAGTTGCTTTTCAGTCGATGTTAAAAACCATGAATCATGGTGGCAAAATTGCCATGCTTGGTATTCCATCCAGCGATATGGCGATTGATTGGAATCAAATTATTTTTAAAGGTTTGATTCTGAAAGGAATTTATGGACGAGAAATGTACGAAACTTGGTACAAAATGATCGCCATGTTGCAATCTGGTTTGGATATATCGCCAATCATAACTCATCGTTTTGGCATTAATGATTTTGAACAAGGCTTTGAAACCATGGCAAGTGGCCAATCGGGTAAAGTGGTTTTAAGTTGGGAATAATGTGACAGATGTGGGTATAGAGATGTTTTGGCGTAGTTGGCAGGAGTTATCAAAGCAGGAGCTTTATGATGTTATTCAGCTACGCCTTGCTGTTTTTTCAGTTGAACAAAACTGTCCTTATCAAGATTTAGATGCTCTAGATCAACAGGCGTTGCATCTTTTGGCTTATCAAGATGGCCAATTAGTGGGTTATTTGCGGTTGTTTGAAACGCTTGAGGTTTACCAAGGTATGGCTTCGTTTGGTAGGGTGTGTACTGCGCAAGGCGCGAGGAGTCAGGGCTTGGGTAGGCAATTAGTTGCTTCGGCTTTGGCTTATTCTGATCAGCACTTTAAGAAAAATATAAAAATCAGTGCGCAGCAATATCTAGAAAAATTTTATCAAGACTTTGGTTTTGAAATAATTGGTGGAAGCTATTTAGAAGACGGTATTCCGCACATTGGAATGATAAGAACTTTCAACACAAATAAAGCTCATAAGGATTAGAAGATGGCTAATACAGTGGTTAAAGATTTTTTGGCGCGTGCAGGCTGGATGACCAAAGTATTGGTCATTATTAGTACAGCCGTTTCTATTTATACCTTTTTTGGCAAAAACCCCAGTACTTATTACTTTGCTTTTGATTGGGAGTTGATCAAACAAGGGCAACTGCATCGTTTAATTACCCCAATTTTTTTACATTTTATGATTGCAGGTTTGCCGATCCATCTATTGTTTAACATGATGTGGTTGTGGGACTTGGGTGGTTCATTAGAAAAGGCCAAAGGGCCTTGGTATTTATTAGTAATAGTGTTGATTGTTGGGGTTTTGTCTAATGTAGGGCAATATTTTAGTGATTATATGATGCAAGGTATTATCGGTACCTTCCACACTTTTGGCGGTATGTCAGGAGTAGTTTATGGTTTACTAGGTTTTTTGTTTATGCGACGTAAATTTGATCCTTTCTTCCCTGTGAGAATTCATGATGGCATTATGAAATTTATGCTGATCTGGCTGGTGTTAGGTTTTACAGGAATTTTAGGAAATATTGCTAACGCGGCTCATCTATTTGGTTTGATTGTAGGTGGCGTTATTGGCTTTATTACTGCAAAAATCAAGGCGTTATAATCATCTATGTTTACTAGAATTAGTGTAGAGCAGACCAAAAATTTATTGGCCCAAAGTGATGTCACGATTGCCGATATTCGTGATCCTATGGCATTTGCATCGGGGCATATGCCACAAGCTCAAAATATTAATAACCAAAATGCTGCGGAATTTGTTGAAAACAGTGATAAAGAACTGCCTTTAATTGTGGTTTGTTATCATGGGCATAGTAGTCAACCCGCAGCACAGTATTTTTCTGCGCAAGGTTTTAAAGAGGTGTATAGCATGGATGGCGGGTTTGAAGTTTGGAAGCTTAACAATCTGGTAGAAAAATCTTAAAAGATAAGGGTTAGGCTGAGAAACTATCTTGCCCTTCATCAATTAACTCGCTGCTTAGTATTTCTTTGGCACGCAGACAATTTTCATCATCAACCATCAAGGGAATTTCACCTAAAGCAAAAGCATAGGTTGAATGGAACTGCTCGTGCATCAAGACAGCATTGATACCATGTGATTCTAATAAGCCTTTGGCGATATGGGCTTGCATGGTATTGGTATAGGTTTCAACAACCACTAACGACATATCCTTTCCTCTTGCTATTATTGACGATTACGGATTGGCACACTTGTTGATATTAGGCCATGCTAGGCTGGGGTTTGCAAATCAAATCCAGTACAATAGTGTAAATTTAACTGAGTTAACACAAATTTGACTGTGATGGACTTTACCCATTGGCGTAGCGCTGACGATCAAGCTTTGCAACAACTACCTTACCATATTGCAGAGTGGTTAGCTGAATTTGGTTCTTTAACCGAAAAGTTGGCGCGCCATGTTAAGCAAGTAAAATTACAGGTGTTGCAAGAAAATAGCCAAGCTGCAGAGACAGAAGAAGAGGCTTTATTAAATCTTGATCAGGGTACTGAGGCGCGGATACGAGAAGTTATTTTACATGGGCCAAAGCAGCCGTGGATCTTTGCTCGGACTATTATGCCAGATTCAGCAAGTCATCTCATTGACTCGCTTGGTGATAAACCGTTAGGTAGCATATTATTTTCAGGTAGCCATTTGCGAAGACAGTTTTTGCAAGTGAAACAATTAGAAAAAAAAGATTGGTTATATCAAAGGGCGCAATCTTTTGTAGCTGAGCAAGACCGATTGTGGGCACGACGTTCATTGTGGGCAAATAACGAAAATAAACAGATAGCAATGCTGGTGTGCGAAGTGTTTTTACCAGACTCGCCGCTTTATTAAAATAATAGAGATAAAGATTAGAGTTGATTATGGGGATACGACTAAAGTTTGATCGTGAAAGTTGGCGGCATTATGCGAGTTTAATGCGATTGGATAAACCTATCGGAACCTTGTTGTTGTTATGGCCAACTTTGTGGGCGTTATGGATTGCCGCTGAAGGTATTCCACCAACATGGATTTTAATAGTCTTTTGTTTGGGGGTATTTTTAATGCGCTCGGCTGGTTGCATCATTAATGATTATGCAGATCGGGATTTTGATGCCCATGTACAGCGCACACGCAATCGCCCGCTGGCACAAAACTTTATTAGTTCAAGCGAAGCTTTGACCTTGTTTTTTTTGCTCATCGCGATAGCGTTTGCTCTAGTGATGACGCTTAATTGGTTTACTATCAGTTTAAGTATTGTAGCGGTTATACTGGCGGCAACTTACCCCTTTATGAAGCGTTACACTTATTTTCCACAGGTAATCTTAGGTGCTGCTTTTGCATGGTCAATCCCAATGGCTTTTGCTGCGATTCAGAATCAAATACCTTTAATTGTTTGGGTGGTTTACACCGCTACTTTGTTATGGGTTTTAGCTTATGACACCTTATATGGCATGGTAGATCGAGATGATGATATGCGCTTAGGGTTAAAATCTACCGCTATTTTATTTGGTGAAATGGATTTGCTCATGGTGGCAACGATCCAAGGCTTATTCTTAATAGGAATGTATTTATTGGGGCAACAGCTAGAATTTGGCGCTTATTATTATATCGGCTGGGTATTCGCGGTGTTGTTGGTGATTGGCCAATTATGGCGCTGCCGACGAAGAGAGCGTCAGCAGCTATTTAATGCTTTCTTAAATAATAATTATGTCGGAATGGTGTTATTCTTTGGAATCGTCGCTCACTACCACTTTGCTTGAGTTTCGTTGCGCAAGTCGCAAGCTCCGAGATGCTTGCTGCAAACCTTGCTGAACTGGGATGCTGAGTAAATTAAGAATAGCAGCATACAAATCATGGCAGTGTTCTGCGGCTCTGATCCCTTGTCCTTCTTTATGAATAACCCAACCCTGTTGCTTGAGCACTTTAACTTGATTACGGAATAAATGTTTATCAAAAAACTCAGGTGCATTGATGCCATATAAAGCAGCAATCCTTTGAGCTAGCTTTTGACTCTCTTGCTCCAGATCTGCGCGATGTATAACTTGATCATCTTGCAAGCTATCAAGCATGGTTAAACTTATCGCATAACGCTGCAAAGCAGGTTGTACCGCTTGGGCTAATAACATCAAGCGTGACCATTTTGGATCTTCAGTATCGGGTGCCAAATATTCATTATCTTGTTTGAGTAACAATCCTTGCTCTTGCATGGTATCTAATAGTTTATCAACACGAGTTTCAATGTCACCAAGCTCCCAACGAATATAGAGTTCTTGATGTAGAAACGGATAGACTTTCTTAACAAAATCCATAATGTCTTGTCTTGAAACATCATCATGGCGTTGGAATATTGCTGCAACAAGTGAAGCCAAAGCAAAAACATGAAGAATATTATTGCTATAATAGGTAGATAAAACTGCTTCATCACCTTCAATAGAAATCACGTCTCCGGCAGGATCTGATATTTCTTGGACCATCCCTAATTTCAATGCAGTATCCAGTAACTGTGAGCCGTCTTCATGGCAAATGTTAATATGCTTGCTGTAAGGTGCTGCTTTAGCAAAAGCGAGCAGTGAATCAAGTTGAGCGACCAGTTCAGATTTATCCATGGCTTGGCGTGGTGTAGCAAGTAGCGCCAAGCTTACTAAGCAAACGGAATTAACACTTACCGCAGAATTAATACGACGGTTAATTTCGTCACCAAGTTCTGTGACAGTATTCGGCAACCAGTCAGGGCGGTCATAAGGATTGGCCGATGCTGCCTCTAAGTCATGTCCTTGTTGGGTGAGATATTGTTGAAGATCTAAAGGCTCACCAAAATTCAAATAAACTTTGCCATAAAAGCGCTTTAAGGCTTTGCGCACGCCTAATAGCTGACCAAAAGATTCTTGCTTTTTGGCTTTGCCGCGCAACTCACCCACATAACTTTTGCCCTCAAACATACGCTCATAGCCAATATATACAGGAATGAACATAATGGGACGACGAACACCGCGCAACATACTTTGCACGGTCATTGCCAACATACCTGTTTTAGGAGTTAATAAACGACCAGTGCGACTGCGACCACCTTCTTGGAAATATTCGACGGGCACCCCTTTGTTAAATAAACGGTAAAGATATTCATTAAAAACCGCAGTATAGAGTTTGTTGCCACTAAAGGTTCGGCGCAAGAAAAAAGCACCACCACGGCGTAAAATTGAGCCTACTGGCCAAAAATTGAGATTAATGCCAGCAGCTATGTGCGGTGGTACTAGCCCTTCATGATATAGCTGATAGGACAACAATAAATAGTCGGTGTGGCTACGATGACATGGCACATAAACTAGCTCGTAATCTTTGGCTAATTGACGAACTTGTTTAATATTATTGACTTCGATACCTGCGTAAATTTTATTCCACAAACGGGTTAAGTTTGTTGATAAAAAGCGAATGGTTCTTGGGCTATAGTTTGCTGCAATTTCTTTCACATATTTTCCAGCTAATTGCTCAATTTGCTGTTTTGACTTGCCTTTTTTTGCAGACTCTCTAGCAACAGCATCTTGTACTAAGTCAGATGCAACAATTCCATCAATTAGATCGCGACGGTTTTCAGTTCGAGGCCCCATAGTAGCAACCCACTGACGATTGAAGTGAACACGCAAAACTCGACTTAATTTTTGTGCAGTTTTTTCTGCAGGATTATCAAGGTTAATTTCATCAGAAGAGAGCTCAATGGGCTGACCATATTGTATGAAACATTGACGGCCGAGTAATAAGATTATAAATAATTTTCCTAGCCGACCAGATTCTTCAATATTAGACATAAAGTAGCGAAGAAAAGATTTTTCTTTACCCGGATTGCGACCCCAAAAAATAGAAACAGGTACTAACTTATAATTTTTTTCAGGATTGGTCTTTTGTGCTTGAATTAATTTAGTAAGTGCCTCTTTGTGTGAAGATAAAGTACGATTGCTACTAAAAATCATTGGGCGATTGTTGATGAACAGACAGCTACCCGATTCAGGAATAGCCAGCTTATAATCTGTGGGTTTAGCAATCGGCAAATCTATTAAAGAGGCCTGTCGCCGTAGCAACTCAATGGATGACATAGATTTTGTTCTAAGCACATAAATAATGTGGTCATCTTTGTCTAAAGCCAATTCATTTTTAGGATCAGAAGGTGCTCTTAGTTCGCGAACCAAAAGCTTTAAGGGCAAGCGCAATAAGACAATGGAAATATTTTTTAATGAAGAAGAAAATGACATGAAGTTTCTCTATCTTAAATAATGTTAAAGCATCAGCTCAACAGGGTGAGCATGGCTTAAAAAATCTCTTGGGCTGGCCGTAAATCCATAAGCACCAGATTGATACACTACGATATAGTCGCCAATATCAGCAACGGGCAGCTCCATTTTGCTAGCTAAAATATCTAAGGGAGTACATAAGGGTCCAACAACATTGACAATTTCTTTGTCGTTACTGATCATTTTATTGGCAACATCAACAGGATAATTTTTACGGATTACCTGACCAAAATTACCTGAGGCGGCTAAATGATGATGTAAACCGCCATTAGTGATCAAATACGTTTGACCACGCGAGACTTTTTTATCAGTTATTTGGCTAACATAAATCCCTGAATTGCCAACAATATAGCGCCCAAGTTCAAGAATTACTTCGCAGTCTTGAACAAGCTCTTTATATTGATCGAACAAACTATTTAAGTTTTCTGCGATAGGCTCTAGGTCGAGAACTTGCTCGCCGGCAAAATAAGGAATACCGAAACCGCCGCCAATATTTAAGTGTTCTAACACAAAACTATATTGCTGCTGTAATCTTTGTACCAGTGCAAAAATATTATCGTGCGCACTAATCAAAGATTGCGGATTTAAGTTTTGTGATCCTGTGAAAATATGTAATCCTTTGAAACTCACGCCATCAGCTTTGAGCAATTCAAAAATTGGATCAAGTTGCTCAATATCAATGCCAAATTGCTGCGAGCCACCACCCATTTTCATTCCTGATGATTTTAATTCAAAATCAGGGTTTAAGCGTAGTGCTACATTAGCCGATGTATTATTGGCTTGCGCTAAGGTGATGATGCGTTCTAATTCAGTTTTCGATTCAACGTTAATGGTCACGCCACTAGCAATTGCCATCAATAGTTCTGTGCTTGATTTTCCTGGCCCTGCAAAACTAATATCATCTGCAGAAATAGAGGTGGCTAGAGCAGTGCGCAATTCTTTACCAGATGCTACGTCTAAGCCATCAACTAAATTGGCAACAAATGATACTAACGGTTGATAGGGATTGGCTTTAATTGCGTAGTGTAAACTGACTCGTGGAAAATGTTCACGCAACTGTTCAATATTGTGAGCAATAACGTTTCGGTCATAAATATAACAAGGAGTTTGACCTGCGATTTGTACTAGCTCAGAAACAGTTTTATTAGCAATCGCCAGTTCGCCATCTTTGATGGAAAACTGGGTCATAGCGGCATGTGCTTTTTGGCTCACGGTCAACTCCTATTTCTTTCTAGGCTTTTCGCCGAAGCGTTGCATTAATTGTTTACGATCAACTTTGCCATTGGGGTTGCGCGGTAGTTGCTCAATAAACTCAATGTATTTTGGTTGCATAAAATTAGGCAAGTTCTGCTGGCAATATTTTTTTATCATTTGCTCATCGAGCGAAGTGCTTTTGCCATTGTCGCGCTTAATAATCAACATCACCGCTTGGCCGAGTTGTTCATCACTGACACCAATGGCCGCAACCTCTGCTACACCGTCCAATAAATATAGGCTGTCTTCAAGCTCACTAGGGCTGATACGATAGCCTGAACATTTTATCATATCGTCTTTGCGACCGATAAAATACAAATATCCCTCATTATCGCGTTTAACGGTGTCACCAGACCAAACGGCCAATTCAGGCAAGTAGTCATCACGTCCTGCAATGGGCTTAAAACGAATGGCGGTTTTGTCAGGAGCATTCCAGTAACCGAGGCTTACGTGGACTCCGCGATGTACCAGTTCCCCAGCTTCATCAGCGTCACACTCAGAGCCATCATCACGCAGCACTAGAATTTGCGCGTTAGGGATGGCTTTGCCAATAGAGTCTGGACGAATATCTACTTGTTCAGGCTCAAGGAAGGTCGAGCGGAAGGCTTCTGTTAGGCCATACATCAAATAGGGTTTGGTATTGGGTAATTCTGCGCGTAATGCTGCTAAAGTCGCTTTCGGCATAGCGCCACCGCTGTTAGTAATGTAGCGCAATGTTTGTTTACAGCTTTCTGGCCATTCTAATTGCGCCAGTTGCACCCATAATGGTGGAACTGCGGCCAGTCCAGTGATTTGGTGCTTTTCAACTTGCCGAATAACATCGCGCGGCAATAAATATTCCATCAATACCACCGTTGCTCCAGTCAATAACCCTGTGGTTACTTGGCTAAAGCCATAGTCAAAGCTTAACGGTAAAACTGCGAGAATTTTGTCGTGCTCATCATTATTCAAGTAATGGCTGACGCTTTGCGCCCCAGCGATCAAGTTGCGATGTGACAAGCAAACGCCTTTTGGCTGACCAGTAGAACCAGAGGTATATAAAATTGCTGCCAGATCTTGATCAATGGCTTGACGTGATTGAATGGTGTTCGCAGCTTGAATAAAGCTATCCCATTGATAAATATGGATATTTCCTGTGAATGGTTTGGCGTCAACCAATAATAAGTGCTCTAAATCTGCACAATCAGAAAACACTTCATCGAGTGATTTGGCTCGTTGGCTACTGGTGATCAATAACTGAATATTGCAGTTTTGGGCAATGTAAGATACTTGTGCGGGTTTTAATAGTGGGTTGATTGGAACAAACACCAAACCTGCACGACTGGCGGCAAAAGTCGCAATAACGGCTTCTACCTGCTTTGGCAAATAGATCCCAATGCGGCTGCCAGCTTCAAGTCCAAGCTCAATGAAGGCGCTTGATAGATGAGTTACCGACTGCTCAAGTTGAGCATAAGTTAATTGCTGCTTATTGTCGTCCAGGGCAATTTTGTCAGCAAAGTGTCTAACGCTCGAGGTTACAATAGCATCAAGCTGGCAATACATAGTGATTCCGTTATCATTAAGTTGCTGATATTGTAGCTTTTTCAAGTAAACACGTCAGCTGTTAGCCAGAAGTTTTACACAACTATATAAACGGCCTGAAATACCGCCGCAAACACGGAATTTTAGTATTCGATGCGATTAATTTGGTACATTGTCATTTTCTTTATTGCTTACGGCTCCTTATATCCGTTCAATTTTGACCTTTCGCGGCAAATCCCCGACGACTTAATGGCTTGGTTACTGAATTGGGAACAAAGAACCATTCGCAGCGATGTGATCGCCAATGTTTTACTCTTTATTCCGTTTGGATTTTTTGGCGCTTTAACCATTCAGCAAGAAACCCGTCGTTATCCATTATTATCAATAGTATTAATGCTGCTGGGTGGTGTAGTTTTTGCTTCATTATTGCAACTATTGCAATTTTATTTACCATCGCGAGTGCCACATGCTGCTGACGCTACCATTAATTCTATCGGGATCTTGATCGGTATTGCCTTGGCGGCCTATACCAACAGCCAACGGATCAACCGTTTAATCCCAGAGCGATTGCGTTTTCGATTAACTCCTGCACTAGTGGTGTTAGTGCTGTGGTTAGGCTGGCAATTCTTCCCCTATATCCCTGTCTTTGAGGGTAAACAGTTTGGTAAAGGTCTGAGCGGAATCGTCAATAGCCAATGGTCACTACACACATGGTTGCTTAACTTATTGTTTTGGTTGGTTTTTTTCTATGTTTTGCAACGTGTCGTGCAAAAAAGTTATCGCTTGGGTTTGTTAATTGCGTTGAGCGTTTTTATTCTGATCATCAAATTATCAATGTTCCGCTCGCAGCTCGGCTGGAGC
This sequence comes from Kangiellaceae bacterium, assembly GCA_013373015.1. Classification (GTDB taxonomy): domain Bacteria; phylum Pseudomonadota; class Gammaproteobacteria; order Enterobacterales; family Kangiellaceae; genus Kangiella. The sequence goes on along the minus strand of JABXIQ010000023.1, from coordinate 56,641 downwards.
GAGTTGAGCTCAGTACCCTTGGCATTATTAATCCATCAACTTACCTCAGAGCGTCTGCGAAGTATCTTGATAGCTTTAGGTGCGCTGATGGCATTATTGTGGCAAAACCTATATCCATGGCAGTGGCAACAAGAGTTGAATGGTTTTCAATGGGTGCCATTCAAGGGCTTTTTACAGGGGAGCACTTGGTATAACTTGAGCACTTTATTGCGTGAGTCACTGTTACTAGCGTCCATAGCTTACTTTTTTGGCCGTTGGTTAAACAGTTATCGTACGTCAGCGGCCATTTTATTTCTCACGGTCGTGTTAATGACTGGGTTACAATTGTGTCTTAGTGGTAAACAACCCGATATTACTACCTTAATCATGGCTTTAGTGATTGGGATTCTGATCGAACGTTTATCCAAGCTCAGGCTTTAGGTACAATGAACAAAATACAAGCTCACCATTTTCCACAATATAAGGCTGAATTATGCAAGATATCGTAATTGCACCATCTATTTTATCCGCTGACTTCGCGCGTTTGGGCGAGGAAGTTGAGAATGTTATTGCAGCAGGTGCTGACTGGGTGCATTTTGATGTGATGGATAATCATTATGTGCCGAATTTAACGATTGGCCCCATGGTTTGCCAAGCATTGCGTGATTATGGCATTACAGCACCAATTGATGTTCATTTGATGGTAGAGCCTGTAGATCGCATTATTCCTGATTTTGCCAAAGCTGGAGCAAGTTACATTACTTTCCATCCGGAAGCTTCAAAGCATGTGGATCGCACTATTGGCTTGATCAAAGAGCATGGCTGTAAAGCTGGTGTGGTACTCAATCCAGCGACACCATTACATGAACTAGAATATATCATTGAAAAACTGGATATGGTGCTGTTAATGTCAGTTAATCCGGGCTTCGGTGGGCAAAGTTTTATCCCCTCAACATTACGTAAGTGCCAACAGTTACGTCAGCTCATTAATGATACCGGTCGTGATATCCGGCTAGAAATTGATGGCGGTGTTAAGGCTGATAACATCGGCGAAATTGCCGCGTGTGGCGCTGATACCTTTGTTGCAGGTTCTGCAGTATTTAATGCCGATGATTATCAACAGGTGATTAGTCAGATGAAGCAGAATGCCAATAACTCACGCGGTTGTTAGCGCAGGCGAAAAGATAACTTCAGGAGTCAGACGTGCGTAAAATTTGGTGGTTAATTGCTGTTTTGATGGTATTGGCCACAGTGGCGCATTATTTAACTGATCAAGCTGCTATCGACAGTTGTTTAGACGATGGTGGTAGTTTTCACTACAGCAGTGACTTTTGCTCGCAAAAAGAAAGTTACCAAGGTTCCAAAAACTTTGTTGCCAACCACAAACCTTTAATAATCGCATTGTCGGTCAGTTTATTATTAGCTTTGGCGAGTGTATTTATAGGCGACCCAAAAGCAAATAATAAGACAAAAGGGCAGCGTAAACGGTTATTAATGATTGATAACTATGACTCGTTTACTTTTAATCTGGTGCAGTATTTTGGTGAGCTAGGCGTGGAAGTTATCGTTAAACGAAATGATGAAATTAGTATTGCCGAAATAGAAACACTAAAACCTGATTATATCGTGATTTCACCAGGACCTTGTACTCCTAATGAGTCGGGCGTGTCGCTACAGGTTATCGAGCAACTAGCAGGCAAGTACCCAATCTTAGGGGTCTGCTTAGGACATCAAGCTATGGCGCAGGTTTTTGGCGGAGATGTGATTCGCGCAGAGCAAGTGATGCACGGTAAAACTTCACCAATTTATCATCATGGCAAGGGCATGTTCAAAGATTTACCCAATCCTTTTAATGCTACTCGTTACCATTCGCTAGTGGTAAAATCGTCAACCTTACCCTATGAATTTGAAGTAACTGCTTGGACGCAAAATCAAGAGGGTGAACTGGAATACATTATGGGCATCAAGCATAAGTCATTGCCGCTGGAAGGAATGCAGTTTCATCCAGAATCGATCCTTTCTGAGCATGGGCATCAGATATTAGAGAATTTCTTAAAGGGATAAAATTATCTTTTTATCCCTATGCTTCGTTATCAATAATTTGAAAATTTCCTCATTTACATTAAGTAAAATCGTCATTTTAAAATTACTAAAGCCTCGCCTAAGAATAAAAATCTGAATTTTAAAAATGAGTTTATAGAATAACTGCGTTTTTAACACCCCTGTGAGTTAGCTGAGGATGAATAAATTTACGTTATAAATTTAATTATCGAAGGAAGTACGTAGTACCTAACGATGGGGTGTCTTTTGTTTTGGTTCGTTTTCTTTGGACAAGCAAAGAAAATGAACAATAAAATACAATATCTATAAATAAAAAAGCCTGAGATAAACTCAGGCTTAAAATGAAAGTGATTCCCGCTTTCTCGGGAATGACAATAGCGAGTTACCTCGCTCCAAAAATAACCATAGTTTTACCTTTAACATGTATATGACCTTGTTCTTCCAGTGCCTTTAACACTCGGCCAACCATTTCACGTGAGCAGCCAACAATACGACTTAACTCTTGGCGGGTAACTTTAATTTGCATACCGTCAGGGTGAGTCATGGCGTCTGGTTCTTTAGCAAGATCCAATAATGCACGTGCAACTCGACCAGTGACATCCAAGAACGCCAAGTCTCCAACTTTACGTGAAGTATTGCGCAGTCGGCTCGACAATTGAGTGGCTAATTTGAACAAAATTTCAGGATTGTCTTTAGTTAGTTGGCGGAATTTCTCATAGCTGATTTCAGCAACTTCACACTCAGTTTTGGTGCGAACCCATGCCGTGCGGTCATGCTCATCAGAGAATAAACCCATTTCACCAAAGAAATCGCCAGGATTTAGGTAAGCAAGTACCAATTCTCGGCCTTCGTCATCCTCAATCAGGACGGTTACAGAACCTTCAAGTAGGAAATATAAGGTATTAGAAGAGTCACCAGCATAAATTAATGTGCTTTTAGCTGGAAAGCGACGTCGCTGGCAATGATTTAAAAACCACTGAATGGTCTCGTCTTGTGCCAAATGATAAGGTAACGCCATATAAATTTCCTAATTTATTGTCTTATATCAAAATATAGCATGAAATCTTAGTCGTGTGCCTCTTCAAAATCAAATTAGTTGTGGCACTATATACCCTATAGAAATTTTAACTGGATCACAAAATTAGGCACAAAGATATGAAAGTCGTAGTAGATTGGGTTGGGCAGCAAGATAAATCACTGAATTTCGTTGGAAAAAATAGCAAAAGACAGCGGGTAATGTTTGGCGGGGAAGGAGATTATGCCTCGCCTATGGAAACCCTATTAATGTCGGTGGGGGCTTGTGCTTCGATTGATGTGGTAATGATCTTGGAAAAAGCCCGCCAAAATATTAAAGGTTGCCAATGTCAGCTGGAATCTGAGCGTGCCGATGAACCACCGCGTCGTTTTACCGCGATTAATCTTCATTTTGTGGTAACGGGCGAAGATTTATCGGTTAAGCATGTACAAAAGGCGGTTGATTTATCAGTAGAAAAATATTGTTCGGTGATGCACTCGTTAGATAAGCAAATGCCGATCACAGCTACATTTGATATTGTTCCTGCTTGAACGGAAAAGAATCAAGAAAACGGTAAGGAAAAAACTACTGTTATGAAAAGACCCGCAAATCATTTAGGTATGCGCCATTTAGCACTTTTTGTCGAGCATTTTGAAGCAACCGAAAAGTTTTATACCGACTTAATTGGCATGGAAGTTGAATGGCGCCCTGATCCCGATAATGTGTATTTAAGCTCGCAAGGGCATGATAACTTGGCCTTGCATCGCAAGCAGCCTGAATTAGATACTACTGGTGGACAAAAGCTCGATCATTTGGGTTTTATTATGAACACTGCTGAAGAAGTGTATCAGTGGTATGAATTTTTAAAAGAACATGATGTGAAGATGTTTACGCAGCCTCGTTTGCATCGAGATGGTGCGACCAGTTTTTATTGTAGTGATCCGGATGGGAATCGAGTGCAAATGATTCATCACCCACCAATTTCAAGTAAATAACTATTACGCTTGCTATTACTTTGTTATTTAGTATCTTAAAAATGCTCATTTACTCATAGTAAACTCCGCTTTTTGCGATACTAAATGCCGCGTACTAGCTGCGCTCATAACCTAACTAAGGAAATCTTTTGAAGATTAAATTAATATTAATAGCAGTTCTTTTATCTATAGGCATATATTGCTTATCATATTATTTAAGCCTGAATATTCTGGATGAAAAGGGAGTTTTCAACCCATGGCCATCAGAGGGGACTAGATGGCTAGATATATTCAGGTGGCTAATACCTGGGCTAATTATTGGATATTTTGCTAAGAGCAACTTATTAGCAAATGGATTATTACTAGGAGTTTTAAGTTTTATTATTACTTTGCTGTTTGGTAAAGTTATTCTTGATCAAATAAAATTAGAAATAGTTGGAGTTACATCTTTAATGCTATTGATTAGTGAGCTTATTCAAGAAGTATTAAAATTTATGTTGGCAACCGTTTTAGGCTGGTTTATCGCGCAACGATCAAAAATGAATCTTTAAGGTATCAGGATACTTCCCAGTCCATAACCCAAAAGACTCCGCCCCTTGTTCTATTAACATTCCTAAACCATCAAATTGTTGAGTAGTAAACTCTTGTGCTGCTTGAATAAAGGTTTGTGCTTTGTCGCCATAGTTTAAGTCATAGGCGGTGGCGTTAAGATCAAAAAATATTTCAGATAAAAAGCGTTCACCGTTTTTACTAACGGAATTAACTACAAGATCGATATGATCCTGTTTATCATAAATTTGAATATGACCAAGGTGTGATAAGTCTTCAGCAAGTTTGTGTGCTTTAGATTGAGTACGGTTAATGATATAAACCTCAAAGCCATCTAATAACAAAGCAGATGCGATACAGCGAGCAACGCCGCCAGCACCAAGTAGTACCGCTCGCTTATTTTGAAAGAATATTTGTTTATTATATAGGTCACGTAAAAAGCCAATGCCATCAGTGCTGTCACCAATAATTCCATCTGGTGAATAGACCAGGGTATTAACGCTATTGGCATCACGAGCGCGCTCGGTAATGATGTCGGCGTATTCAACGGCGAGCTCTTTAAAGGGAGCGGTAATGTTTAATCCTTTTCCGCCACTGGAAAAGAAGTCATTGAGTACTCGATAAAACCCTTTTTTTGTAGGACAGATTTTATGGTAGTTAATATCAATACCGAATTGCTGGGCAAATTGCGGATGCAATTTAGGCGACATACTGTGTGATATCGGGTTGCCAACAACGGCATAACGTAATGGTCTATTCATCGTAAGTATTTAAGTATTTAAGTATTAACCAACAGTCCTACAGAAAGCCTGCCACTAGGTATAAAGCAATACTTATGCCACCAGCGGTTAGCGCGTAAGGTAATTGAGTTTTAACGTGCTCCAGTAAGTCGCAACCTGCTGCGAGTGACGATATCACCGTAGTATCGGAAATAGGCGATGCATGGTCACCAAATACACTGCCGCCTAGTACAGCTCCTAATACTAAACTAGGATTGATGCCTAAGGCTTGAGCAAGTGGAATGGCAATTGGTATTAGAATACCAAAGGTGCCCCAAGAGGTACCTGTGGTAAAGGATATAAAACCTGCTAGCACAAAAATTAATGCAGGGATGATCCAGTTGGGTAAATGCTCGCCTACCGCGCTTGCAACGAACTCTCCAGTTTTGAGATCACCCATAGAAGAAGATAAAGCGAAAGCCAATAAGACTAATGTCACCAGCGGTAATAAATTGCCTAATCCTTTGAAAGATTCTTCGATAAGCTCTTTGGTTTTACGTTTGGCGTCATAACGAAGTAGTAAGAAAATCAATAGAGTTGATAAGATGACTGACCATAATACCGATTGTGAGCCTGAGCCTTTGCGCAAATCGCCCTCGCCAGTGATAAACATAAATAACAGAATGCTAAGCACCATAAAAACTAATGGGATTAGCATATAGCGCTTCTTAGTGGCTTGAGATAATTTTTCGGAAACTGTTGGCGTTTGCTTGGTTTCTGCGGTTTTCATTGGACCATAAACTTTGGTGCTGAAAACTGTATAAAAAACAATAAGTAGGGTAACGATGGCATAGAAATTGAGCGCGATACTGTTAATCATCACGGATGTAGGATCGGCAATGCCCGTTTCAGTAACTTGACCAAGAATTGCTGCACCCCAACCATTAAGTAGAATCAGTACGCTAATTGGTGCGCAGGTAGAGTCGATGATATAGGCCAAACGCGCTCGACTCATATTGAATTTATCAAATAAATCTTGTGATGATAAACCTGCGGTCAACACGCTCATATTGGTATCAATAAAGATACTGGAACCTAGCAAGGTTGGTAATAGCCCTGCTTTGCGCTGGTTATTCACAATGCCGCGACCTGTTAACCAATTGACCAGCGCGGGGACACCGCCAGAGATTTTTATCAATTGAATGAGTGCGCCAATCAATAAGCTGAACATTAGAATGCGGGTGTTATAACCACTTGAAAAAACATTCACAATTCGATCAACGGTTTGAGTAAATCCAGCGATAGGATTGCCGCCCACTAAAATCATCTCCGCTGAGAAAATAGCAACTAATAAAGCGATAATCACTTCGCGTTTCCAGATTGCAACTGCAATTGCTAAGATTGGTGGTAGAATACTAAGCCAAGACATAGTTTAAGGTTTCAGTAAAAGTGTGTTTGAAACCATATAGCAAGCGCTCAATAAATTCAATCATTTAGCTATTGCGGATAAGTATTAAAGAGGCATAAAGCATTATGGCCACAGTCAATCAAACAGTAAAACGCTTCATTGCTGGAGCTCGCTGCCCAAACTGTCAAAAAATGGATACAACAGTAAGCTATTTTGAAAAAGATATCGGCCAACACAATGCTGCCGAACACCATATTATGGTGCGAGAGTGTACGGAGTGCGATTTTATAGAAAAAATGTATCCAGAGAATGTAGATGCTGGATCAAACGGTGCAATCCAGCAAATTAACGTTAAAGAAGTGTTATAAAGAAATACGGCCTATCGATTATAATTTTGAGTCAAATCCGCCAATAAGTCGTATTGTTGTTTCGGCTGTACCTGGTGTAACAATCCCGATTGATATTGTTCTTGGGCGTTAATCGGATGTCCTAACTGCTCAAAAGCCTGAGCTAAATAAAAGTAAGCTTCGGCAGAGGGTTTTAATTGAATACTTTGCTCTAAATAAGACTTCGATTTACCCCATAGCTGTGCTTGCAGTGATAATTTTCCCAATGCAGTCAATAAGCTCACATTTTGAGGCTTTTGCTTTAACCATTGTTCAGCGCTAGCGAGGGTTTTCGCAGGTTGCTCGCTATGAATATCTCCAAACAATTGGGCAAGTTCATCTTGCCAGCTCTGCTTCATTGAGTTTTTAATATGGCTTTCTAAAAGTTCTTGCTGTTGGTGTTCAGCTAGAATCTTGGCAAAATTTAATTGAGCTTCAGAAGAGGCGGTAAAAATCTTAGGTGAAGATTTCCAAACTTGTTGAGCTGCATCAAATCCTGACAAGGCATTTTCTTTCTCAAGTTGTTTTAACCAAGCATTGATTTCATTAGCATCAAGTTGTTCAGAGCTTAGTACTCGGTTTTTGCGTAATTTAGGGCAAAGCTCAATCACTTGCTGCCAATCTTGTAAGCGATTGAATAATTGATTTAATAACTTGAGTACATAAGGGTGATGCGGAGACATGCTGCGCAAATGGTTTAAGGTTGCCAGTGCCTGCTCATACTGCTTGTGCTGCAGTTGTAATTGCGCTTGCGTTAAGCCTACCGCAATTTGGGCTTCTGGCTGCGCTTGTGCGGCAGCTTTCAAATAATCATCACGATTTTTGTCGAGGTTTTGCTCTTGAGCCGCACGAGCTGCTGCAAGATAGTTGATCAGTTTGGTGTCGTCAATTTGTGCACCTTTGGTGAGCAGCTTTTCTGCGGTTTTCCAATGTCCTTCCGCTAAGGCAATCATTCCATCAATGGTATTTTGTTGTGCTTTACGTAGTCCGCGATCACCAAACCAACCAACAGTTAAATTGCTGGTGCGTAAAATATAGCGAACCAATAACCACAAAAGCCATAAGCCAAGGCCAGCTAGGATCAACAAGGCAATGGCAAAATTATTCTGAAATTCAATGGCTGTTTGGTCGAGTACGATATAGGTTGAACCCGGAACCTGTTTTATTAAATAGGCGACTAAAGGGCCACCAAACAAACCAAGAAGTAACCACCACTTTAGTTTCATAGTAAGTTATCCTCTTCTGTTTGCTCATCAATCTCTAAGCTCTCCTGCTCGAGGGCTGGCTCAGAATTATCAGCATTGTTGTCTATGTTCTCTTCTGGCGATTGCTGTTGCCTGCTTTCTGGTTCTTGCTCTAACCATTGCTGTACTTTGCGCTCGGAGATTTGGCTAATTACTGACTGAGAAGAAAGCTGTGTTGGCAAATCAAGCTGCACACTTTGCGCTAACAACTCTTCAAGTTGAGCTTGAAACGCTTGAGTATTAGGAGATTGTTGTTTGAAGTATTCGTTTAACCATAAAGTGGTTTCTTGCAAAGCTGCTTGATAACTCGCCTGATTATGTTGCATGGCAGCTAACTGAGCAGTTTGTAGGTTTAATAAAATATTTTGACGTAACAAGCCATCTTGCTGTGGGCTAATAAAGGGTTTTACTGACTCATTGTATTCGTGCACAGTGTAATACTTGCCTAAGGCATCAGACACTGATTGCTTAAAATGTTGCCAGCGAGAAAGTTCTAACTCAGTTTGCTCATCATTCTTATCAGCTTCAACACTTTTTAAGTTGACACTTGCCAATTCCAATTGGCTAACAGATTGTTTAAGAGTCTCTAAATGAACAGAAACGCCTTCGATATCGAGATTGCCACTGGAGCGCACACTGTTTATATCGTTGCTGATGGCTTGGCGTAAGTGCGTTAGACTCGAATCGTTGGTAGCTTGCAATTGCAGATCGGCTGCTTGCAATAGAGCGACAATAGACCGAGCATCTTCACTAAAATGAAGCTTCTGAGCTGCCTGTCGAATAAGATACTCTGCTTCTGCTAACATCCATTCATTTTGTTGATTGGCAGAGTTGTCTGAATAGGCTTGTAGTTTACGCTGTGTATTCCGAAGCTGTTCTTGCATAGACGCAACTTGTCGATTGATTTCGGCTCGTAAATCGTCAATCTGTTCAGATTGTTGTTCTTTTTCACGAACCAATTGTTTAATTCGTGAATCTTGGGCTTTGAGTTGCTGATTTAGGCTGCTGACTAGATCGGCTTTTTCCGTGGCAGCATTATAGGTTTGCCATTGTTGCCAGCCATAATAGGCTGCATAAGCTATCGCACCAAGTAAAATTAGACTTATTAGCCACTTCAAGGCGCTTCCTTTTTTCTTGATTGGTTTAGATCGCTGGCCTATGCTTGCTGCTGAATCGTTGTTTTCTGTATCATTAGTCTCTAAATCAATATTTTCTACAAGATCATGAGTCTCCTTATTGAGTTCATTATTATCGTGTAGATCCTTATCATGTTGACCCATTGTGATTACCTATATGACGGTTATTACTTATAAAAATGTTTTTGTTTAGCTATTCGCTTGTCGCCATTGATGGCATGCTGCAAGCAAATCATGATTGTTTGCGCTTAAAGCAGTATAACAATTATTAAAGCCCATGTTATGCGCGATATCGGTTATTCTGGCGCTTGCGCTGATAATGGCAAAGTTATTGTGCGGTAATTTTGCACAATTTAGCAAATGATGGCTGATTTCAAGAATTTGCCCACTGCTGGCAATGATAGCTTTTTGACCAGAAATGTTGGCTAAGTGTTGCCAATTGGTTGTAACGGTCTGTCGAAAATAGACTTCTAAAGGGCTAAGCTGGAATTGTTGGGCAAGTTGTTGCTCAAGTAATTCGCGTCCTTGATTGCCGCGAACGAGTGTGATGGTGCTGTTTTGCGTGATATTGCAGTGGTTAATTAGTTGCAAAACGCCTTCGCTGTTTGATTGTTGCGGTATGAGACTGATAAAGCCAAATTTGGTTAAGCTGAGCTGAGTGGCGGCACCGACGGCAATGATAGTTTTGGGTTTGAGTTGCGCTAACTGTTGATTATCAAAGGATTGCAGGCAGTAATTGACCGCTTGTTGACTGATAAATATCCATGTGTCGCTGGCAGCTAATTGGTGAAATATTTTCTCTGGTGAAAGATCTGAGTTATTCACAAACTCAATCAAAGGGTGGCACAAGCTATGAAACTCATGCTCATCAAGCAATTGGCACAACGCCTGTGCATAGGGCAAAGGACGAGTAACAATGACGTGATGTTGATTCATAGATCTGACTTATTCGGCCAACTGCTCAATCAATTGCATAGCGCCTTGTTCAACCAATTGCTGCGCTACCTGATGTCCAATACTTAAAGCCTCTTCGGCTAAACCATGAGCTTGGGCTTCTATCAATTGACCATCTTCTGAGCCAACGAGGGCTTTGAGGTGTAAAGTCGTTTGTTCTTCATCTTGCTCAAGAGTGGCAAAGGCCGCGACTGGCACTTGACAACTGGCTTGTAGGGTTTCGGTAATAGTACGCTCTGCTAATACGCGTTGAGCAGTGGCTTCATCTTGTAACGGTGCTAATAAAGCATCTAGCTCAGGATCATTGGTGCGAGCTTCGATACCCACTGCGCCTTGGCCAGGAGCGGGTAGCATTAATTCACTGTCAAAACGACTGGCAATGCGAGACTCAAGATCTAGGCGAATAAGGCCTGCAGAAGCTAAAATAATCGCGTCATAATCTCCATTGTCTAGTTTCGATAAGCGGGTACCAACATTGCCGCGCAAGTCTTTGATCACCAGATCAGGGCGTGCTTTCAATAATTGTACTTTGCGGCGTAGGCTTGAAGTTCCGACTACAGCGCCACAAGGAAGATCGTCTAAACAATGGTATTTATTGGACACAAAAGCATCACTCGGATCTTCGCGCTCACAAATAATTTTCAGCTCTAATCCTGCTGGAAACTGATAGGGCACATCTTTCATTGAATGTACTGCGATATCGGCACGCCCATCCAGCATAGCTTGCTCTAACTCTTTGACAAACAAACCTTTTCCGCCAATTTTTGTGAGTGGAGTGCCCAAAATTTTATCGCCTTGGGTGGTCATTGGTACCAGTTCCACCGTTAACTCAGGGTGCAATTGTTGCAATCTGTCTTGTACGTATTCAGCTTGCCATAATGCAAGCGGGCTTTGGCGAGTTGCAATGCGCAAAGTTGTGATGCTCATAAAAGCTTAAATCCAGTAATGATTATTATTTGGTCAGCTTTATTATGACCAAATCAAAGTATTATAGCGCAGGATTTTACCACACAATTAAGGGTTAGGATCGTTTAATAGAGGCTTATAAAGGTTGCGAGAGTTAGTTGCCGTTTTGCAAGAATTGACGGATTTCGGGTTGATGGCGGCGGCTAATCTCAGGTTTGAGTGAGCAGTTTTTGATCAGCGCAACCAAGCTGCCATTGTGTTGCTGCTCAATTCCCATTAAATAATTGCGATTGACCAAAGTAGAGCGGTGCAGGCGCATAAAAGTATCGGCAAAGCGCTGCTCTAGCTCTTTTAGACTATCCACACAGAGATAAGTCTCAGATGCTAAATGAATTTCCGTATATTTTTGATCGGCGTGCAGGCAAATAATATCGCTGACTAAAATGCGTTTTGTGACGTCGCGGTCTTTGATGGTTAGATATTCAGGTTGTCGCTTGGCAGGTGCTAGTTTTTTTAATGCTTGTGTAAGTCTTTCTGGGCGAATAGGTTTGAGCAAATAATCTTGAGCATTGACTTCAAAAGCCTGTAAAGCATATTCATCATAAGCGGTGGTGAAAATTATCTGTAATTGAGGAAACGTTTCGCTCAAAATAGCGGCAAGTTGCATACCATTCATCACTGGCATTGAGATATCAAGAAAGATAAGGTCAGGTTGCTGCTGCTTGATCATTTCAAGCGCTTGTTGACCATCGCTAGCTTTGGCTATGATTTCGATGGTGGGATAGACTGATAATAAACGTGCCAGTCTGTCTCTGGCTGGTTGTTCATCATCAACTATGATCACTCGTAAATTCATGTTTTACTCAATTAGTAACCTTTTATCATTTCCAGTAGCGCTACAGCTGCTTGGGAATTTTTATCATACAATAAAACTTACCGTCAGCTTGATGATAATTTAGGCTTGCTTTATTAGTGTATAAGACTTCTAAGCGTTGGCGAATATTTTTCAGCGCTAATGAATTTCCCTTGTGTAATTCAGCACTTACAGGCGGCAGAGGATTGGTAATCTCAAGCTGAATATGCTTTTGATAGCTGACGCCCTTAATAGATATCAAACCACCATCAGGGCGTGCCTGAACGCCATGGTACACAGCATTTTCGATAATCGGTTGTAACAGTAATGGCGGTACTAACAGATTGCGGTCAATGGTTTCTGTCAGCCATTGAAACTGTAACTTGTCACCAAGCCTTTGTTTTTCCAAGCCTAAATATTGCTGACATAAGCTCTGTTCTTCATGAAAGGGTATTAAAATATCTGAGCGTTGCATACTGGCGCGAAAAATATCGGCGATATCTAAAATCAAATGCTCTGTTTTCTCGGGATCGGTAGTCGCTAAGTTGGCCAATGTATTGAGGCTGTTAAACAAGAAATGAGGCCTGATCCGTGATTGCAATGCTTGAACACGCGCCTCAGCTTCTGAGCGTACTCGCATCAGGCTATCTTGACGTAAAAAGTAATAACGAAAAAATATACCACTAACTAAGGCTGCTAATAATAAATTGCGCAGCAAAAACCAGAAAGATATTTGTTCGGATAAATAGGTGGTAACCAACAAGCTATAGGCCAAAGTCACCAATAGAATAATGCTGATGGCGACCCAAGAAAAACGCTTTAAGGAAAGCCGCTGGTATTGTTTTTTTATTAAACATAGGAGGCCAAGGCTGGTTAACGAAGTCCAAAGGATAAACAAAGCATATAAACTAAGATTATACCAAAACTCTAGTTGCCAGTTGGGAGCCACAAAACTGAGCAAAAAAGCTAATAAAACACTAGCAATAATAGTTAAGTAGAGGGTCGATGGCTGACAAAAATCAGGCATACTCCCCAAGCTAGGTGAGCTTGGAGAGTTAGATGTAGAGCTATTATTTGGTTTTGTTGACCTTTTCATAGCCTAATGGTGGCGCAAAACGGCTTAAATGTCTATGACAATCAAAGACTTGCGCTAAACAGTTAGCTAAGGACTTGTTTGGCTTAGCTAAGGGCGTTAGCAATATAGTGACCAATCGCTTGGATCTCTTCTAAGCACACTGCATGAGCCATAGGATAGTCACTCCAGTTCACTGAAAAGCCATTCTCTTGTAATGTTTTAGCGCTGAATTGACCTCTTTGCATAGGAACTACCATATCTTGTGAACCATGAGCCATGAAGATGCTGGTTTCCAAGTTAGCGTTAGATTTTTCGTCAGACAGTTTTTGAGGGACTGTTAAATACGTCGATAAAGCAATAATGCCCGCAAGTTTATGCTCGATGCGAGTGCTTAGGTGCAATGCAATGGCTCCACCTTGTGAAAATCCTGCAAGGATAATCTTTTCGGCTGGGATGCCTTGCGCGATTTCCTGTTCAATTAGTGCTAAAACTTGCTGCGCAGACTGGCGTACCCCTTCTTCATCTTCTCGTTGTGATAGGTCGGCATTACGAATGTCATACCACGCACGCATCGGATAACCGTTATTAATCGTCACTGGTATTACTGGCGCGTGAGGGAATATAAACTTTACTCCAAGCTCGTTGGATAATTTGAGTTCAGGCACAATTGGCTCAAAATCATGGCCATCTGCTCCTAAGCCATGCAGCCAAATGACACTGGCCTTATGCTCACCAGCTGCAGCAACAGTAACGCATGGTAATAATTCATTAGAAAGTGATTCAGACATAATAAAACCTTATAATTATTATTGAGCGGTAATCGATAACTGGATATTAGGGTCGATACCTGTTTGTTCTTTAAAGACGCGATTGAAAAGAGTGTTAAGCGATTCGCCGTCGCGATCGGTTTGCCATTGGCCGCCCGCTTCAGTTTCAACCCAATCCAAATGATAGCCGCCACTTTTAGCTGCTAACCATAGTTGTTGCACTGGTGCTTGGCGATTAAGGATTAACTTGCCACCAGCCCCTAAGCTGATGGTTAAAATACCGCCAGCAGACTCATAATCTAGGTCCATATCAGTTTCTTGGATCAAGTCTTCAACAGCATCTTCAATAGCGGCTAAAGTATCTTCGATCAGTTGATTATATTGTGAATCATTCATACTTACAGATTAAGTCATTCGATAATAACTGTATTGTGCCATAACTGATAGCGAGAGTAACTAGCCAGAGCTTGCCATTGCAGGCAAGCTATAGGAAGATAAGAGCATATTATCAAGCATTGGCGATACCGTAACGCCACTTTCTAACATGACTATTATAATGACACGATCCAAGTTGAAGCTGCTGATCATACTATTTACTGTTTCATTGATAGCTGCTTGTGGGCAAAAAGGCGATCTCTATTTAGCGCCATCAGAGCCACAGACGCAGGCTGTAATGGATGAATCACAGGATGTGAAAGCTGAAAAGGAACAAGCTGTTATCGAAGACGGTGAAGTTGAGCAGGAGCCGCAATAGATGCTATTACATTTCAGTAAAATGCACGGCTTAGGCAATGACTTTATGGTAGTGGATGCCATATCGCAGCCGATTTATATGAATCAAGCGCAAGTTAGCCAATTGGCAAATCGTAATACTGGAATCGGTTTTGATCAATTATTGATTATCGAAGCGCCACAACATCCAGATTCAGATTTTCATTTCCGAATATTTAATGCAGATGGCAGTGAGGCTGGACATTGTGGTAATGGTGCTCGCGCGGTAGCAAAATATGTACGGCAAAAAGGCTTAACTTGGAAGAAAGAACTAAAACTTTCAACTAATACTGCAACTATGCAAGCAACGTTAGAAGACAACGGTTTAATTAGTGTTGATATGGGGCGGCCACGATTAGAGCCAGCTCAGGTGCCCATTCGTTATGCTTCGCGGGCCGATAAATATGGCTTAGAGGTCGATGGTATTCGTTATTCAGTTGGTGCGGTTTCCATGGGCAATCCGCATTGCGTATTAGCGGTGACAGATATTGATAGTGCGCCAGTTGAAAAAATTGGCCCAGCATTAAGTAAGCATAATTATTTTCCAGAGCAGGCCAATGTAGGTTTTATGCAGGTCGTTGCGCGCGATCATATTCGATTAAGAGTTTTCGAGCGCGGCGTAGGGGAAACACAAGCCTGTGGCACGGGAGCTTGTGCAGCAATGGTGGTGAGTCGGTTGCATAAATTAACCGATGAGAAAGTCAAAGTAAGTTTACCAGGTGGTAACTTATGGATCAGCTGGCCAGATGATCAGGCAAATGTTTTGATGACTGGCCCAGTTAAATGGGTTTTTGAGGGGCAGGTGGAGATTTAGTGGTAATGAGTGGGGCAAGTGGCACAAATACTGTGCAAAATAATCAATCGGTTGAGCAAAAGATTGCTCAATACTTAAAACAACACCCAGATTTTTTTAATCGTCATCCAGAATTGTTGGATGAGATGAAATTGACTCATGAAGTCTATGGTTCAGTATCTTTGGTTGAGCGTCAAATATTAAAACTACGCCAACGCTCGGATGAGATGCAAAAGAAGCTCAACTTGTTGGTGGCGAATGCTGGCAATAATAGTGAGCTTTTGAATAAGTGTACGGATTTGTGTGTCAGTTTAATAGGAGCTCAATCGCAACAACAGATGGTTGATACTTTATTAGCAAAGTTGACCTATCATTTTGCCGTAGACAATTGTCAGTTATGGTTGTGTGATGACAATGGAACGCTAAGTCATGTGAATTACACGGATTTAGATACTATTCGTCAACTAACCGATCAACGTTTTATCAACCATGATCCTGTGTGTGGACGTGTCACCGAAAGCATTGCTCAATTATTCGGTGGCGATAATGAATTGCAATCCTACGCTATGATTCCCTTAGGTGAAGGTGCTGAAAATGGAGTGATAGTGCTTGGAAGCAAGCAGGTGGATCTGTTTACTGCTGATATGGGTACTTTGTTTTTAAGCTTAATTGGAGATGTTACAGAAGCTCGCCTAGCTTCTTATCAAGACTAATGAGCGACTCGTTGCGCCAAACTATTCAACAATATCTTGATCTATTGCAACACCAGAAGCAATACTCAAAGCACACCGTAGATAATTATCAACGTCAATTATTGAAGTTGCTGGAGTATTGCCTTGAGCAAAATTATAGTCATTGGTCGCAACTCACTTCGCAAGATATTCGTATGATGACTGCAAAAAGTCATAGACAAGGAGCCTCGCCAGCAACCATAGGTTTGCGGTTATCAGCGAGCAGACGTTTTCTTGACTATTTAGTTAGTCAAAAAATCATAAAAGTAAATCCAGCGAAAGGTATTCGCGGTCCAAAAAAGGCTAAGCGGCTACCAAAAAATATTGATGTTGATAGCCTCAATCACTTTCTCGATAAAGTGCCAGAAGAAGATGCTTTATCGATAAGAGATAAAGCAATTATGGAATTATTTTATTCATCAGGCATTCGCTTATCAGAATTATCATCCATGGATTTAGATAGTGTGAGTTTTTCTGATACGACGTTGCGAGTGCTTGGTAAGGGTAATAAGGTGCGCGAAGTGCCTTTTGGTCAATCAGCTGAAAGTATTTTGCGTAAATGGTTAAAAGAAAGAGCCCTCTTGCTTAAAGATGATAATGAAAAAGCTTTGTTCATTGGCAAAACAGGTAAGCGCTTAACCAATCGTGCAATTCAATTACGTTTAACAGAGTGGGGGAAAAGGTTAGGACTAAATGACCGATTACATCCACATAAACTACGCCACTCTTGCGCAACCCATGTACTAGAATCTTCCAGTGATTTACGGGCGGTACAGGAGTTGTTAGGTCATGCAAGTATTTCAACTACACAAATTTATACCCACTTAGATTTTCAGCATTTAGCCAAAACTTATGATGCTGCTCATCCTCGTGCAAAAAAGAAAAAATAAAATAGATGACTTCGAATATTAATCATATTAACTGGCAGCAAATAAAGGTCATTAGTTTTGATCTGGATGATACCTTGTGGGATAACTCAGGAGTCATTGAGCGTTGCAATCAGAAGTTATATGATTTTTTGTGTGATAAACATGAGCCAATAAAGCACCACTTTACAGTGCAATCTATGCAGCGGCTATCAGATCAATTAATTGCCACTGAGCAAGAACATTTAGAAAACATGACGGTCTTGCGCAAGCATGTTATTGAACATATGTTACAAGAAACCGCTGGAGACTTAGCATTAGTAAACCCTGCATTTGCAGTGTTCTATCATTGGCGTAATCACATTGACATTCCAAACATCAGTATTGATCTGCTAGGAAAATTACAAAAAAAATATACTCTTTACGCAGTAAGTAATGGTAATTCAAATTTATATCAATTGAATATTCGTCATTATTTCAAGAAACATTTTATTGCAGGTATAGATGGTCGTGCTAAGCCCTCTCCAGAAATGCTAAATAAAGTGTGTCAATTAGAGCAAATAGAGCCGCAACAACTACTGCATATTGGGGATAGTTTTGAAACCGATATCCAAAGCAGTATTGCCGCTAGCTGTCAGCACTTAGAAATTCATGTCAGCGATATAGAAAATTTAATCAACGTTATTTAATGACTTAAGATTATTAACCATTCCTTCGATCAATCTTTGTTTTGCTTCGAAGCTTGCCCATGCAATGTGCGGGGTAATAATAATGTTGGGTACCTTGTCTTGCAGTAATGGATTATCGGGGCTAGGCGGTTCTTGAGATAAGACATCTAAACTTGCGCCGGCGATTTGCCTGTTAATTAATGCTTCAGCTAAAGCAGTCTCGTCAATAATCGGGCCACGAGCAGTATTGATCAAATGAGCCGTTGATTTCATTTGTCTTAAAAAATCGGAGTTTACCAGATGTTTGGTTTCATCAGTAAGCGGACAATGCAGTGATACAAAATCGGCTTGAGGTAAGGATTCTTGTAAACCAATTTGATTCTCTCTAAAGGGTCGCCCAGGAATATTGGCCACTTGAACTTTCATGTCAAAAGCACGAGCAAGTTGCTCAACTTTCTTTCCGATATTACCGTATCCAATCAGCAGTAAATTTTTGCCAGCAACTTCCATAGTGGGGTAGTTGGTCAGCGTAAACATGCGGCTTTGTTGCCAAGCGCCACTTTTAGTTAGTAGATGATGTTCGCAGGTTCGGTTAGCGGCATTCAGGATAAAAGATAGGGTTAATTGAGCAACGGCAAAGGTAGAATAATCTGCCACGTTAAAACATTGAATGCCCATTTCCTTAGCGGCAATTAAGTCAATATTGTTCATACCTGTTGCCGCAAGTTGAATCACTTTCAATTGTGGCAATTGCTGCATTAGACTACGGTCAATAACCACTTTATTAGTAATAATAACCTCTTTATCTTGGCAGCGTTCTATAACCTGCTCTGGCTTTGTTAACCCATAAATATCGAGCTGTTCAAAACATTCGCTTAGTGGTAACAAATTAACATTGGTTTCAATATCTTGATCGGCTTGCCATTGACCTAGTGTATCGGCATCTAATAATACGGCTTTCATAGTTTTATCTTATTAACTTGTACTTTTTTACAGTTGTAATTAGCGAATAGAAAAAGCTAACTTCCCGAGCTGAGCAAAGTCAGCATCATACTGGCCACGTTCAGCAGCAATCATCTTTCCCAGCGCGCCTGTGATTAACAGATCGCCTTTTTTAAGCGAATAACCATTTTTAAGCAAACGATTGATCAACCATTCTAATGCAACAAGCTGATCACCCATTGCATCATTGGCATGACCTGATATGACTAAATTACCATTACGAGTAAGTTTAGCTGCTATTCCGTTCAATGAAACCTCTGAAAAAGGTTTGCCCTTGCCGATCAATACGTGATTTGAGGCAACATTAGTCTGGATAAGGATTTGTCCCGTAACTTTTGATAAATCAGGATAGTTCAAGTCGGGAAGCTCGATGGCGGGGACGACACGCTCAATGTAATCGGATAAGTTAGATTGAATGACAGTTTGTTTAATGTCTTGGCTTAATATAAAGCCGATTTCCGTTTCCAACATCAGTTTTTGATAGTGTTCGAGTTGATAAACATTGCGTTCAAAAGCAAGTCCACTTTTAAACAATACCCCTGCCACAGGCTCGTTGACGGAAAATTTTTGTTGCCCTGCAGTGCTGGTTAATCCTGCTTTATAGCCAATAATACTATCTTGATCGAGTTGCTGTTCTACGGCTTGTTTTTGTAAATAATAGGCACGTGCAACGGGCTCTGAATCGATCTCGGTTGATGAATTATTAACCGTTTTACAAGAAATTAATAAAAAGGGTAAAAATAACAGCGCTTTTTTCATACAATGGTCCGATAAATCTTATAAACCAAGCATACCCTAAATGGATCCCTCACACATCATTGAAGCGTTAAATGACGCACAGAAAGAAGCTGTAACCGCCCCTAACAAAGCCTTATTGGTGTTGGCAGGTGCTGGCTCGGGTAAAACACGAGTGTTGGTTCATCGTATTGCCTGGTTAGTTAAAGTGGAGCAAATTTCGGCTCATGCGATCTTAGCCGTAACCTTTACCAACAAGGCTGCACGCGAAATGTTAGGGCGCATTGAAGATATGTTGGCCATGCCTGCGCGCGGTATGTGGGTCGGGACCTTTCATTCGATTGCTCATCGTTTATTGCGTGCTCATTATAAAGATGCGGGTTTGCCAGAAGGGTTCCAGATTTTGGATTCACAAGATCAGTTGCGCGTGGTCAAACGCGTGATGAAAGAACTCAATCTTGATGAAAACGAATGGCAACCCAAGCAAGCTCAGTGGTTTATCAATGCCAAGAAAGACGAGGGTTTGCGACCTAAAGATATTCATCATCATGGTGATTTTTTTATTAGCACCATGGTTAAAGTTTATTATGCCTATGAAGAAGCCTGTAAAACGGCGGGTTTAGTCGATTTTAACGAACTGTTGCTGCGAGCCTATGAATTGTGGGCCAACAATCCACATTTGCTGGCTCATTACCGTGAGCGTTTTAAGCATATTCTGGTGGATGAGTTTCAAGATACCAATGCCATACAGTATGCTTGGATTCGATTGTTATGCCATGACAACAATCGAATTACTATCGTTGGAGATGATGATCAGTCTATCTATGGCTGGCGTGGCGCTAAGATTGAAAATATTCAACAGTTCGAAAAAGATTTCCCAGATTGCAAAGTTTCTCGCTTAGAGCAGAACTATCGCTCCACCTCAACTATTCTGAAAGCGGCTAATGCGGTGATTGCTCACAATAGTGAACGTATGGGCAAGAACTTATGGACCGAAGGTAATGAGGGGGAGCCAATTGCCTTGTATGCGGCCTTTAATGAGCAAGAAGAAGCTCGTTTTATAGCTGCACGTATTGAAGATTGGGTACAACAGGGTAATAGTTATAATGATATCGCCATATTGTATCGCTCCAATGCTCAGTCACGGATCTTAGAAGAATCAATGCTGTATCGCGGTATTCCTTACCGTATTTATGGTGGTTTGCGCTTCTTCGAGCGAGCGGAAATTAAAGATACTTTAGCCTATATGCGTTTAATGGCCAATCGTGATGATGATGCAGCTTTTGAGCGAGTGGTCAATTTACCGACCAGAGGTTTAGGTGAGAAGTCTGTGGATCTCGTTCGTGGCCAAGCGCGACAAGATCAAACTTCGTTATGGCATGCTGCGCATAAAATGGTGGTGGAGCAACTATTACCACCAAGAGCGCGTACGGCAATGGCTAACTTTCTAGGCCTGATCAATGAGCTTAATAGTAGCACTCAAGAACTTGATTTATGGGCGCAAACCGAAATTGTTATTGAACACTCAGGTTTGCTTGAGCATTATGGCAAAGAAAAGGGTGAGAAAGGTCAGGCGCGTAAAGAGAACTTACAGGAGTTAGTCAATGCTACTCGTGAGTTTGATCCTGATGAGGTGGTGCCTGAAGAATTACCCGATATGACACCATTAACCGCTTTCTTATCACATGCTTCGTTAGAGGCAGGCGATACCCAAGCAGAAGAATATCAAGAATCCGTTCAAATGATGACATTGCACTCGGCCAAAGGTTTGGAATTTCCATTAGTGTTTATTGCTGGTGTGGAAGAAAAACTCTTCCCGCATCAAATGTCATTGGATGAGCCTGGTGGCTTAGAAGAAGAGCGGCGCTTAGCTTATGTGGGCATTACTCGCGCTATGCAACAGCTTTATCTGACATACGCAGAAAAACGCCGCTTATTTGGTCGAGAAACTTATCCGCAGGTTTCGCGTTTTGTGCGTGAAATTCCTTCCGAATTGCTAAGTGAGGTTAGGCTCAATACTCAAGTATCGCGTCCCGCCTTTGTTAAACAGTCGCCGATCCGCCCTAAAGGCCCAGATGGCTTCCATTTAGGCCAGTTGGTGCAACATCCAAAGTTTGGTCGCGGCATTATCATCAATTACGAAGGTGACGGACCGCAAGCATCAGTTCAAGTTAACTTTGAAAAACAAGGACTTAAGAAATTAATGTTGGCTTACGCCAAACTAGAGCCAGCAAGCTAATCATTAAACATAATTATTTCTAATAAAATGCAAATGTGCATTGTCAGGTGTTTTTACACTGCTCAACAGGTCAGATGTGATCAAGTTCACAAAATGATCTAGCTTGTACCGAAACTTACTAGCAACAAGATCTAAATTGATACATTTTGATACAATAGTGATAGATTCTTGATACATTCACATTAATTTAACTAATTCACAGAATTAATTAAAATAATCCTTGATCTGCTCTAGATCTTTTTGTTTAATCAAACTCGCCTCATTTGCTATGGAAAGAATTGAGAAATTTGCATCCATAGCAAATGGGGTTTTTTGTGCTAATGAAATATTGAGCACAGACGAATAAATTCTTAATGTAGTGACACTACGAGGGGTAGGTAAATGTCTTTTAAAGTAAAAATGGCTTGCGCAGCCACTTTATTAGCTCTAGGTTCAGCGGCTCACGCTGAGCGTATGATCGTTTCTTATGATTCAAATGGCCAAGGTCTTAAAAAAGGTCATAAAGTTCTTGTTGACGGCAACGGCTGGTTCGCGGTTGAGTTAGACGAGAATGGCAAAAGCGCGATGCGCGGCAAGAAAGGCTTCAAAGCAATGGAAGTTGACGCAGAGCGTCGTTTGATGGGCTTTGCGGATAGCGCTGGTAATCCTAACAGCGTTCAGGTTCTTCCATACAACTATCTGCAAGCTCAAGGCGACCAGTTAACGTTAAACAAAAACGCAGGCATGAAAGTGTGTGTTGTTGATTCTGGTTTAGCGCGTGATACGGGCGAAACTGGTGGTCGTAACAACGATTTTGATTTCTCAGTAATTACTGGTGACAGTGACTCAGGTACTGGCGATTGGTTCCGTGACGGCGGCGCCCACGGTACTCACGTAGCAGGTACTATTGGTGCAGCGGACAATGGTGTTGGTATCATTGGTGTTGCTCCAGGTGTTGATATGCACATCATTAAAGTATTCAACGACGCTGGTTGGGGCTACTCTTCTGATTTAGCTCAAGCGGTGAACAAGTGTGCTCAAGCAGGCGCAAACATCATCAATATGTCTTTAGGCGGCGGTGCAGCTAACTCTATCGAAGAAAATGCTATCACTAACTTCGTAAATAACGGTGGTTTAGTCTTAGTAGCTGCTGGTAATGATGGTAATACTACTCGTTCATACCCAGCGGGTTATGAAGCATCAATGATGGTTGGTGGCGTAAATAAAGATGACGGTAAATATGCTGCTTCTCAATACCCTTCTTGTACTTCAGGTCGTGGTAAAAATGCTACTACTAACGAAAGAATCTGTGTAGAAATTTCAGGTGGCGGTGAAGATGTATTGTCAACAGTTCCAGCTGGTACAGGTGCTGTAGCTGCAGTAACTGCTGATGGCGCTGGTGTTGCTGCTTCTTCAACTACAAACACGGGCTTTGCGAATGCTGCTGGTTATCACATGGGTACAGCTGAAGCGGTAGATTCAGGTGCTAACGGTAAAGTATGTGTTATCGACCGTGGTAACATTTCTTTTGCAGATAAGATTAATAACTGTGGCGCTTCAGGTGGTGTAGGTGCGGTTGTTATCAACAATGAGCCAGGTATGATTTACATGGACATCACAGGCGTAACTACTTCTATCCCAGCTGTAGGTGCGGCGCAAGAAGACCGTGCAACTTTAATTGGTGCTTCAAACGTAACTGTTGATGCAACAGCTGGTGACTATGCTGTGTTCTCGGGTACTTCTATGGCAACTCCAACAGTTGCTGGTGCAGCAGCTCTTGTTTGGTCAAATCACCCATCGTGTAGCGGTGAAGAAATTCGAGCAGCATTAAAAGCTTCAGCTCAAGACATTGGTGATCCAGGCCATGACGTTCACTTCGGTTATGGTATCGTAAAAGCTAAAGCAGCTAGCGATTACTTAACAGTTAATGGTTGTACTGGTGATAATGGTGGCGGTACAGATCCAGAGCCAGAGCCATGTAAAGGTGGTCCTAGAAAGTGTGGTTAATCACTGACTAGAAAGATAAAAAAGGCAGGTGTAATACCTGCCTTTTTTTATGCCAAAAAAGTAAATTGTGCCAGTTTGAAGATTTCTAATTGATTAGAAAAACTAATTTGTAAAATTTTACGAAAAAGCATTAATAATGCTTGATAGAAGGCAAAACTGCTGATATAAAATTGGCTGCTTTCTATAACTAATTGTAATTAAAGAAAGTTATCTTAGACACTATAACTAGGACAGCTAATTTTTATTAGCTGGGGGTAGAAAATATGAAACTTAAAATGAAGTTGGCATGCGCAGCCACCTTATTAGCCATGGGCGTTTCTGCTCATGCCACTCAAGAGCGAGTGATCGTAAAATTCAAAGATGGCAAAGGCCCATCGGTTAAAGCCGCAGCAGCGAAAGCTGGTGGTGAATTGAAAGTGGATCTTGCTAGCTTAAATGCTTTCGCGGTTGAAATGCCTGCGGCCGCAGTAAACGGTTTACGCAATAATCCTAACGTTGAATATGTTGAAACGGATCTTAAGCGTAAGTTATTGGCAACAAATCTTAACAACACTGAAGTAGCGCCTTATGGCTTAGCTAAAGTGCAAGCAGACCAAGTGGCCGACACTCAGGCGGGTAATCGCAAAGTGTGTATCATCGACTCTGGTTATGATATTACTAACAGCGATTTGAGCGGCAATAATGTCAATGGCACTAATGATTCAGGTTCGGGTGTTTGGAGTTCGGTACTGGAAGGTGGTTCACACGGAACGCACGTTGCGGGTACGATCGCAGGCATGACCAATGGCTCTGGTGTGGTCGGTGTTATGCCAAACGGCAACATCCAACTGCACATTATTAAAGTGTTTGATGAAAATGGTGCCTGGGCATACTCGTCTTCTTTGATCAATGCAGCCAACGAGTGTGTCAGTCAAGGTGCAAATATCATTAGCATGAGCCTTGGCGGCGGCGGTAGCTCTATTACCGAGCGGAACGGCTTTAACAATATCCAATCGCAAGGTGTTTTAAGTATTGCAGCAGCAGGTAATGATGGTAACACATCGCACTCTTATCCTGCCTCTTATGATGCGGTGGTGTCAGTTGCAGCGGTAGATAGCAACAACCAACATGCGAATTTCTCTCAGCGTACTAACCAAGTAGAAATTTCTGCTCCTGGTGAAGCGGTATTATCATCGGTAGCTGGTGATGGTCGTTTAGCTCAGTTAGACGTGGGTGGAACTGACTACTTCGCTAACGGCGTTGTTCCTCATATCTACTACAATAGCTCGTTATCTTATGCTCCAGCAGATACTGATGGTTCAGCTTCTGGTGCTTTAGGTGCTTGTACGACTTCTGGCACTTCATATAACTGCCCAAGCATGGCGGGTAAAATTTGTTTAGTTGAGCGTGGCGAGAACCAAGGTGATAACACAAGTTCTACTGCAAACAACTATCCTGAAAACCGCGCAGCAGACGCCTGTGCTGATGCTGGTGCAGAGGGTATTATTATTTATTCAAATGCAGCTCGCCCAGGTCTTCAAGCACCATTCATGGTTGACTTCAACGGCAAAATCAGCGGCATTCCGACAGCTTCAGTAGATCGTGCAACTGGCCAAGCTTTGTTAGCTAAAGTTGGTCAATCTGCTTCGATGTCAAAAGTAGCAAATCAAGACTGGGAATACTATAACGGTACTTCCATGGCGACTCCTCACGTAAGTGCGGTAGCAGCATTGGTATGGAGCCATCATACTGGTTGTTCGGCAACCGAAGTTCGTGATGCTTTGAATACAACAGCGCTAGACTTAGATACAGCAGGTCGTGACAACAAAACAGGTTATGGTCTAGTTCAAGCTAAAGCAGCAGTTGATTATCTTGCAACTCAAGCGTGTGGCGGTGGCAATCCTCCATCAAACGTAGCTCCTACAGCTTCTTTCACATTTAGCTGTACAGATTTAGCATGTAGCTTCGATGGTTCAGGCTCTTCTGACAGTGATGGTTCAATTGCTTCTTACGCTTGGTCATTCGGTGGCTCAGGCTCTACAGCAAACCATACATTCAGTTCTGCGGGCACTTATTCAGTAACGCTAACAGTAACTGATAATGAAGGTGCTACTGATACTTCAACTCAAAATGTAACAGTAACTGATGGATCTGAGCCTCCAGTGGCAGATATTACTTTATCAGGATACCGCTCTAACGGTAATCGCAAAGCGACTATCAATTGGACTGGTGCAACGGGTACAAATGTTGATGTATATGTGAATGGTTCATTCAATAACAGTACAGCTAATGATGGTTCTGTAACTTATAATGTTAACAAGCGTTCTACATACACATTCCAAGTATGTGAGACAGGTTCAACAACTGCTTGTTCAAACACTATCACATTATAATTACTAATAAATTATTAGAACTATAAAGCACTCTTCGGAGTGCTTTTTTTATACTTACAGATTGATTAAATGTATAAAAAAAAAGGTTAGGTATGACCAGATAGTAATTTATTGATTATTATTTGAACTTCCATAAATAAATTGATATAAAATAAACCGCTTTAATTAGTTTAGCTAATGATAAGCAGATTAAAATTATTTAACTAGGAATGGCTAACGAAAGGTTAGCTGGGGGTAGATATATGAAATTAAAAACAATTTGTGCAGCTACAACCTTAGCATTAGGTTTAGTAGCAACAGCTGGAGCTTCTAATGGTAATATGAACGTTATCGTTAAGTTGAAAGATAGCGCCAGTTTAAGTGATCATACATTGAACAAAGGCCAGGCGAAACGCTTTGCCAACACTTTGGGTATTAATCCAAAGCATACCTACGGTTCAGCATTGCTAGGTTTCTCAGCAAGCGTTTCTCCGGGTCAATTAAAGCAATTACAAAAAAATGACATGGTAGCGAGCGTAGAGATGGATCGTGAGCACCGTCTATTTAAGGGCAAACCAGGCGGTGGCGGTGGCAGCACATCGCAAACTACGCCATGGGGTATTGCTCGCACTGGTGCTGACAGCAATAATAATGAAGGCGCGGGTGTACACGTTTATATTTTAGACACAGGTTTAGATTCAGACCATGCTGACTTAGCCGGCAATATCGGTAATGGTTTTGCTGCCGAGCAATGCAAAGGTCGTTCCTGTACCACTGCATGGGATGACGATCACGGTCACGGCACTCACGTTGGTGGTACGGTTGGTGCCATCGATAACAACATCGATGTAGTTGGTGTAGCATCACAAGTGACTTTGCACGCTGGTAAAATCTGTACTTCTCGCGGCTCTTGCCCTAATTCAAGCACAATTGCTGCATTGGATTGGGTAACGTCCGAAATCACTAACCGCGGCCAAGCTGCTGTTGTAAATATGTCTATCGGTGGTTCTGGTAGCGTAACAGGTTCTTGTACTAACAATGGTTTCACTGGCAATGACTCTTACCACGAAGCATTGTGTAATGCACGTAATGCTGGTGCTGTTATCGTAGTTGCAGCAGGTAACGACAGTGATGATGCTGAGTTCTACACACCAGCTGGTTATGATGATACGGTGATTACAGTTTCTTCAGCACGCCAAGGAGACGACTGGAACAGCTTCTCTAACTGGGGTAACAACAGTGCCTCTTGGACAAGCAATAACTCTGCGCCAGTAGCAATCGCAGCACCAGGCGGTAGCATTTTATCACTGCGTGTTGGTGGCGGTACTACTACTATGAGCGGTACTTCAATGGCTTCTCCACACGTGGCAGGCGCAGCAGCGTTATACTTAGCGTCTCATCCACAACAGGCTAATGGTAATGCGTTCTTAAATACTCGCTCAGCATTATTGCAATCTGCAGAAAGCACAGCGAACTGGAGTAATACTTCTGGCGACCCGCATGATGAAGATTTCTTGGATGCTAGCGGTTTATAATAATAAAAAATAGTAATTGTATTTAAAGCATTCTTCGGAGTGCTTTTTTTATGGCTAAAAATGAACAACTGCACATTGCTACAAATTGATACAATTTTCAAGCGATTGATTTTAAAAGAAAATTCAATTTAATAGGTGAATAGTGTCAACAACTTTGACAAGTGTCATTTGCATAAGAAACAACCAATTGTTATAACATTCGGGAGCCCGTTTCTAAGGGTTTCTGCATAATAATTACTCATAAAAGGAATCTTTAGAAACGGGCTCTATCGTAATAAACACAATAGGATTGAGGGGTAGGAATATGAAAAAGTCCGTTATCGCACTCGCGGTAGGTTTAGGTTTGTCAACAGCTGTCTCGGCAGAAAACGTTTCAGATCGCATTATTATTAAATATAAAGAAGGTGTTGATATTTCAGCAAAGTCATCGTCACGGGCTATGACTGTATTGAGTGCTCGCACTGCTCAAAGCATGAAACATAACAAGTTTATGTTTAATAAAGCGCAAGTGGTGAAGCTTGATGGCAAGCGCTCCGAAAAGCAATTGCAGGCTCTGATGCGACAAATAGCGCAAGATAAAGATGTGGCTTATGTAGAAGTTGATCGCATTAAACAACCTTTTGCTACAGCAAATGATCAATTCTATAACTTGCAATGGCATTATCATGAGGCAACAGGTGGTATTAATCTTGAAGCCGCGTGGGATAGTGCGACAGGTGCAGGTGTGAAAGTTGCCGTATTAGATACAGGCTACCGTCCACACGTCGATTTGGCCGCTAATATCGTTGGTGGTTATGACATGATCGAAGACACCTTTGTGTCGAATGATGGTGATGGACGCGACAGTGATGCGCAAGATCCAGGTGATTGGTATGCGCGATTTGAGTGTGGTTCAAATTTTAACGCATCAGATTCAAGTTGGCACGGTACTCACGTAGCAGGCACAATTGCAGCAGTTACCAACAACAGTATTGGTGTGGCAGGTGTGGCTTATGATGCCAAGGTGGTGCCTGTTCGTGTGTTAGGCAAATGTGGTGGTTACACTTCGGATATCGTTGATGGCATGGTGTGGGCATCTGGTGGTAGTGTCGGTGGTGTTCCAGCAAATCCTAACCCCGCGCAAGTGATAAACATGAGCTTGGGCGGGTCTGGTGCTTGTACCCAGTCTGAAATTGATGCAATCAATACAGCTAAAGCCAACGGTACAGTAGTGGTTGTAGCGGCGGGTAACAGTAATGCAGACTCAACCAATTACAGTCCAGGTAACTGCCCAGGTGTGATCAATGTTGCTGCAACTGGCCGTCAAGGCGAGCGTGCAACCTATTCAAACTATGGCTCTAACATCGACGTTGCAGCACCAGGTGGCAGTGGCCAAGAAGGTATTGCTTCAACCTTGAACGATGGTACAACAACGCCAGGCGCAGATAATTATGTATATTATCAAGGTACTTCAATGGCAGCTCCACACGTTGCAGCCGTTGCAGCACTAATGTTTGAAGCTAATCCAAGCGCAACACCTGATCAAATTGAACAAGCGCTTAAAGATTCAACTAGAGCATTTCCAAGCGGCTCATCGTGTAACACCAGCATTTGTGGGACGGGTATCATTGACGCAGCAGCTGCGATAGCGGCAATTGGTGGAGGCAATCCGCCAGCAAACCAAGCACCAACGGCGGTCTTTAGTTATAGCTGTAATGATTTGGCTTGTAGTTTTGACGGTTCAGGCAGTTCCGACAGCGATGGCACAATCACAAACTATTCTTGGTCGTTCGGTGGTTCAGGCGCTAATGTAAATCATAGCTTTTCCAGTGCAGGCACTTATTCTGTAACTTTGACTGTAACTGATGATGATGGTGCCAGCGACACTGCAACTCAATCCGTAACGGTTACCGACAGTTCACAACCTAGTGCTCCTGCTGCCCCAACAAACCTTGCTGGTAATGCTGTAAAACAAGGTAAGGGCAAAAATGCAACGGTTGTTTCTGTTGATTTGAGTTGGACCGATAACTCAAACAATGAAGATGGCTTTGCTGTAGAGCGTTGTGTGGAAACAGGTAAAGGGAAAAATAAAAGTTGTAACTTTGCGCAAATCGCAACAACAACTTCAGCGTCGTACAGCGATACTTCAGTTCCTGATGGAACTGTGAAATATCGAGTGAAAGCATTTAATGCAGTTGGCGACTCTGGATACAGTAACGAAGTTAAATTCTAATAACTTGACAGTGGAAATAAAAGCCCAGCAAATTGCTGGGCTTTTTTGCTTTGAAAATATATTTTATGGTTGCTCTTGAGGTTTAGGTTGAGGTTCTTGTTGTTGTGGAGAGCCGTACATATCTTGAGCTCTTTGATAGAGCACCCAGCTAGTAAAGATGTATTTATCATTAGACACAGGTTTTTGGCCGCGATGAGTATGAGTAAAACCTGCTGGAAAAATAACTAAAGAACCTTGCTTGGGCTTAGAGCGTACTTTTTGATAGAAAAACTCTGTTTCTCCCCCTTCTTCAACATCATTCAAATAGAACATCCATACTAGATTGCGATGCAAGCTATCCTGATGTGGATCCGTAGGGTGTGGGTAATGTTCCGAGTGCCAATGGAAATAGCCACCTTGGCCTTTTTCGTATTTTTGCATATTGACCGAGCCAAGACGATAAACCGCGCGTAAAAAATTGGCCAAGGTATCATCATCCATCTTTTCAACGTCAACATAGCTTAATTGCTCCATTTCACCTTCAGCGTTTTGATACATCAAAGAAATGGCGCCTGCTAAAAGAAACGGATATTGGCGAACATAATGCAACATGCCTTTTAGTACCACATTTTGAAGATGTAACATCTCTTCCGTCCATTCATCTGGAAAGTTAGTACAAGTAATATCAATACTGTTTTTCTTAATTTTATCCACACCATGCCCGGTTTGGCCTTGATGTGTGTTTGGACTTTGTTCAAATTTTTCAATACAACGCTGACAAAAATCGGCGTCTAGTGCATTTTCATAAATATTAATGAAGCTAGACATCACTTCTACCCCTGATTTTATAGTGTATTTGGTAACATAAGTTGCCATAGCCTATTATAGTAGGTACATTGTTGCCAGTAGTTTTTTGTAACCTACTGATTTGATAAAACAATGAATTAAAATGGTCAAACAGTAGTAGTGAAATAATCAATTTAGTTAGAAGATCGAGAGCATTATGAAAAGAAGAAAGTTTGTCGGTGCAATAGGAGCTTTAGGAGCAGGTGCTACAGTAGCAGGATTAACAGGATGCGGTTCAAAGCCAACCGATTGCGCTACTGCTGGAGCAGAAGGTTTCTCAGGCAAGAAAATTAAATGGACTATGGTGACCACTTGGCCTAAAAACTTTGCTGGCTTGGGTGAGGGCGCAGAATATCTTGCTCAATTGATTAATGAAATGAGTGGCGGCCGTATGCAGGTCAAAGTCTATGGCTCGGGTGAGCTAGTGCCAGCGTTGCAGGTATTTGAGTCGGTCGCCAGCGGTGCAGCACAAATGGGTCATGGCGCTTCCTATTATTGGAAAGGAAAGTTGTCGATGGCACCATTCTTTGCTGCGGTGCCCTTTGGTCTTAATGCTCAAGAGATGAATGGTTGGCTTTTACATGGTGGTGGCATTGAGTTATGGCGTGAACTGTATGAGCGTTTTAACTTAATTCCTGAGCCAGCGGGTAATACTGGTGTGCAAATGGCGGGTTGGTTTAATAAGGAAATCAATTCCCTAGCAGACATTAAAGGTTTGAAAATGCGCATTCCTGGCCTGGGCGGTGAAGTATGGAAACGTGCAGGCGGTATTCCTGTATTAATGCCTGGCAGTGAAGTCTTTACTTCGCTGGAAACGGGGGCGATTGATGCTGCTGAGTGGGTAGGGCCTTACAACGATTTAGCCTTCGGCTTATTTAAAGCGGCCAAATTCTATTATTACCCAGGTTGGCATGAGCCAGGTACAACTTTAGAAGCTTTGATCAACAAAAAAGCATATGAAGCATTGCCAGAGGATTTACAACAAATCGTTACACAAGCCTGTCGAACAGCCAATGCTGATATGTTGGCCGACTTCACTGCAAAAAATAATGACGCGCTAAACACCTTGGTTACTAAGCACAAGGTAGATTTGCGTAAATTACCTGATGATGTTTTGCAGGAATTGGCGACAATTTCTGAAAATATGTTGCAAGAACAGGTGAAGACCGATTTAGATCAACGAATATTAGACTCGTTCAAATCATTCCGCGACCAAGCCCGAGAATGGCATAAGGTTTCTGAGCAAAGTTATTATTCGGCGAGATCTTGATGTCTTTCTAAGTTACCGTGCTAATTTAGGCGAAAGTGGAAACGCATAAGTGAGCTTTAATTAACTTCTCGCTTCCACTTAGATGGGACGCTTTGATCATAGGGGATGTTTATATTGTTTAAGAAACTTCCACTACAGTTATATCTGTATTAAGTAATTTGGAGAACACTGGCTTTGCTTGTTGTAATTGAGAGCTGGTAAAAAACAAATCTTGATGATGCCCATCAAAATTAAGCAACTCATGCTCCGCCAACACTCTAGTTAGCTGCAAAGAAACCGCATCGGCGGTATCCAAAATTTCAAGTTGATGTTCGCCAGCTATTTTGCGAATAGACTGTTCTAAAAAGGGATAATGAGTACAACCCAATACAAGCACATCGATATTCTGTTCTAGCATGGGATTAAGATAGTTTTCAATGAGCGACAGGGTTTTCGGTGTTGCTAATTCACCAAGTTCCACTTGTTCAACAAATCCCGCGCAAGAACTTTCAAATACTTTTTTATCCTTGGCATACTTTTGTAGTAAAGATAAATAACGTTCACTGTGTAAAGTATTTTCTGTAGCAAAGACACCGATGTTGTTGGTTTTGGTGATTTCTGCTGCAGGTTTAATGGCAGGTTCTAACGCAATAATGGGTAAGTCAAATTCTGCGCGTAACCAATCCGCCATTACTGCAGTAGCAGTGTTGCAGGCAATTACGAGAGCTTTTGCATTTTTTTCTACAAAAAACTGGGCGATAAAGCGACAACGCTCATGTAGAATTTTTTGATCCAATTTGCCATAGGGTGCATATTTTGAATCGGCAAAATAGAGCAAATTTTCATTGGGCAAATGATGTTGGATGGCTTTCAGAATCGAAAGACCACCCACGCCTGAATCGAATATACCAATGGGTTGTTGTGACACCTTACACTCTAACCTTTTTATCCTATGGATTGTGGCAGCCAAGTGGCTAAAGAAGGCCAAGCTGCAATCATGGCTAATACTATAACTTGTATCACAATAAATGGAATAACACCGCGGTAAATATGTGCGGTTTTAACTTCTGGTGGCGCTACGCCACGCAAATAAAATAGTGCGAAACCAAAGGGTGGTGTTAAAAATGATGTTTGCAGGTTAATGGCAATTAAGATCCCAAGCCAAATGGGATCGGCGCCCATCATCAATAATACAGGGCCAACAATCGGCACTACAACGAAAGTGATTTCGATGAAGTCGAGAATAAAACCCAATAAAAACATCACTAACATAATAATTAGCAACGCTGTGAAAAGACCTCCGGGCAAGCCTGTGAAAAACTCGCGGATAATTTCATCGCCACCGTACATACGGAATACGAGTGAGAAAATTGAAGCACCAATCAATATTAAAAAGACCATACTGGTGGTTTTGACAGTGGACTGCATAACGTCAACCAGTCGCGCTAAGGTGAATTGACGGCGTAATATTGCTAATAGAATTGCACCCAAGGCTCCAATGGCAGCGGCCTCGGTGGGTGTTGCTATACCGTATAAAATAGAACCTAATACTGCCACGATCAGAATTAATGGCAAAGAAAGGCTTTTAAGAGCTTTCCACATGGCCGTTTTCATATCGACTTTATCAAACTCCATCGCGGGAGCATATTCAGGCTTACGCCATGCAATAAATGCAACGTAGATCATATAGCCAATAACTAAGATCATGCCTGGGATTACCGCGCCCATGAAGAGGTCGCCTATTGAAGCCACTTGCTCAGTTTGTAGACCTTGGCCTTTAGCTTCGGTCATTGCATTGGCTAACACATCGCCAAGCAAAACTAGCACAATGGATGGTGGAATAATTTGTCCAAGGGTACCTGAGGCACAAATTACGCCGGTCGCTAATTCAGGTTTGTAACCACGCTTGAGCATGGCTGGAAGTGATAAAAGCCCCATGGTTACGACCGTTGCACCAACGATACCAGTGCTGGCCGCTAACAACATGCCGACTAGCGTAACAGCGATGCCCATACCGCCACGTAATTTGCCAAACATGGTTGCCATGGATTCGAGAAGATCTTCAGCGATTTTACTGCGTTCAAGCATTAGCCCCATAAAAATAAACAGAGGAACGGCTATCAGCGTGCCACGCTCCATAATTTTATATAAGCGGCCAGGAAGAAAGTTGAGTTGGATTGGCTCGATCATGCCAGTCATAAAGCCGATACCAGCAAATAATAGCGATACGCCTGCTAATGAAAACGCGACAGGATAACCCCATAGTAGTACCAGACAAACCGCAAGAAATAGTAGCAGAGGCATTAACTCAAACATGACTGGCCTCCTTTATGGCTTGCGTAGTATCAGGAGAGCTATTGGCATAAGGGCTTTCACGCCAACCCAATAAATACATGCTGTTAGTTAGGAATTGCGCAAGTCCTTGAATAATCACTGCCACCGGCATCGCCAGCAATAGTCCTTTGAGCATATAGAGGTAAGGTAAACCACCTGGTTGGTTAGAGCCTTCTTTAAGTTCCCAGTTGAACATCACATAGTCTTTGCAATAGATGAAAATAAAGATACAAACGGGTAGTAGCAGTAGCAAAAAGCCAAGATTATCAACCCAGGCTTTCTTTTTGTCAGAAAATCTATGGTAAAAAACGTCAACTCGCACATGATCATTGTGTTTTAAGGTAAAAGCCGCACCGAGCATAAATACCATAGCGTGCATATAACTAACGGATTCTTGTAGAGCTATTGCGCTAATTTCGAATAGATTACGTAGGATCAGAACACTGACCACTGCCAAAACCATAAAAAGAGTCAGCCAAGCAATCAACTTGCCTGTCCATTCGGTAACCCATTCAAAAAAATTGACTAAATTAAAAATTATTTGCTTCATGAACACTGTAATTTATTGGTTAAACAAGCTTGAAGGGACTTTTCAGTAAACCTTATCCACACTGCTTCTGAGTAAAGAATGACCGATTTAGCTAACAAGTCACTTTTGAAGATGCTTATAACGTGTTGAAATATAACAAGTTAATAAGATCTGATGATTGCTGTAGAATGGCAGTGTTTAATAATTACCTTATTATTAAAAATAGGTGAAAAAAGTTTGCACAAAGTTATCCACAGAAATGTTAAGGCTGTGGATAACCTTCCCCATTTATTGGAAACCTAATGTACTGCAAAGCTAAGCAAAGATCCATGTTTAAGAAAATATGAGTAAAAATAATTAATCTTTTCACTAATTGCATCCAAACAAGGGAATAAAATGGTCTATTAATCGTTACCTGTATAGATACTGTGTTGTAGTACTAGATTCATAAAACGTAACAATTTGAAAGAGTATTTCTAGCATGCTTTCATTACAGTAAAAGAAAATCAAACTGAGGGATAACTATGAAAAAGAATAAATTTTTACCAGTAGCTATTGGTGTCGCATTAACGCTAGCCACTTCGGCTTCAGTGAGCGCAAAGTCATTTGATGCAAACAATAAAAAACAATTGGAGCAATATTTTGATGCACTAAAAGACAATAACCGTTTTGCAGGATCAATTGCTATATATGAAGATGGAAAGCCACTATTTGAAAAAGCAATTATTGTAAAAGACGATCATTTGGTCGATTCTAACCAGAGTTATCGTTATAAGATTGGTTCTATTTCAAAAACTTTTACGACGGTACTGATTTTTCAAATGATTGAACAGGGAAAGTTGAGTCTTGACACTAAGCTGTCAGAGTACTTCCCTGGAATTGCCAATGCAAAAGAAATTAGTATCCAGCAAATGCTAAACCACCATTCAGGTATTTATAACTTTACTAACGCTGAAGACTTCAGCGATTATTTTAAAGATCCTCAAACCAACCAACAAATGGTAGAGCGTATCGAAAAATTAGAACCCGCATTTAAGCCCGGCGAGCGTGCAGAATATAGCAACAGCAACTACTTATTATTAGGTTATATTCTTGAGCAAGTTAGTGGCAAAGATTATGGTGATTTGATCGCGGAGCGAATTGCAAAACCACTTGGTTTGAAAGCAACCTATTTGGAACAGAAAACAGAGCCGGAAAAGAATGAAGTCTATTCTTATTTCTTGAATGATGATAAGTGGGAAGTGGTGGATCAATGGGAAATGTCCGTTGCTGATGCTGCTGGAGCTTTAGTCTCAACCACAGAAGAATTAAATATTTTCTTTAAGGCGCTATTTGATACTAAACTTATTAGCAAAGAATCTTTAGCAACTATGATTAGTGAGCAAGATCTTTATGGACATGGTATCTTCAAGCGCGAGCTTGATGCAGATGGAACGGAATATATTGCTTATGGCCATAGTGGTGGCATTGAAAGCTTTAACTCTAATATATTGTATTTTCCTGAACAAAAAATAGGCGTTACATATTTGTCTAACGCAGTTAGCTATGATTTAGGTAAAGTGAATAAAACATTACTTAGAGCGGCGTTTGGTTCTGAAATTGAGACTCCAACTTTCAAAGAGTTGGAGTTAACAGAAGATGAGCTAAAGAAATATGAAGGTGGTTATAGTAGTGATACGCACCCACTAGATATAAGCGTCATGGTTAAGGATGGAAAATTATTGGCACAAGCATCCGGCCAAGGTGCTTTTCCCTTAACAGCTGTCGATGTGGACACTTTTGAATTTCCAGCGGCAGGCATTGAAATGAAGTTTGATCCTAAGAACAAACAGTTTGTGATCAAACAAGGGCCTCGCGCAGATATTTTTACCTTAAAAGGAACAGAAATTAAGCAAGTAAAAGTCGCTACGGAATTATTAGAAAAGTTTGTTGGAGTGTATGCCAGCGACAGCTTCCCGTTGGACATCGAAATTAAACTAAAAGATGAAGCATTATTTGCCCAAGCAACAGGTCAACCAGAGTTTCCGCTGAAAGCCGAAGCAGATCGCAAATTTAGTTTTGACTTGGCGGGAATAGTCATCGAATTTGAAGAAGATAAATCACAATTGGTGATTACCCAACACGGCAAAGCTAATGTAATGACTAAAAAATAAAGTAATTAGAATGGGGAATAGTGCCGCGTAAGGCGGCATTATTTTTTCCAGATTTTTGCATTTTTATTATTTGCTTGAGGCTTTTTTGAAGTTTGTTTTTTTACAGAAGGTTTAGATTCAGAGGCTACAGCACTTTCTGTAGTTGTTTCTTCCGTATCCGTTTTAGGACGTAATTCTTTTTGCAAACCAGTAAGGAAGTTGCGCAAGATTTGTGATTTGCATTCACGATAATTGCGATGACCTGGTTTGCGGAAAAAAGCACTCAGTTCATGCGGACTAATATTAAAGCCTGCTCTTTTCATTAAGAATAAAATATCGTCATCAATATAATTCATGGCAATTTTAAGTTTGCGGAAAATCATATTGTGCGTGAGTTTTTGCTCTGGTTCAGGGCTTGAGCCTTCTTTTTTTCCTCGGCGGGTACTAATTAAACCATTAAGGAAAGTCGCTAGCTCGACATCTTTAAGCCGAACCATGCTAGGATCATCATCTTTCAACAGCCAACTTTTAATTTGGGCTCGAGTCACTTGAGCTTCAGCTTCTCTAAAAACAGCAACCATCTTGCCATCGTTAAGATCGAAGGTGTAGCGAAGTCTG
The DNA here is from genome assembly GCA_013373015.1 of Kangiellaceae bacterium. Lineage (GTDB taxonomy): Bacteria > Pseudomonadota > Gammaproteobacteria > Enterobacterales > Kangiellaceae > Kangiella. The sequence goes on along the minus strand of JABXIQ010000023.1, from coordinate 19,039 downwards.
CGTAGAATGTCGTTATTAGTCAAAAGAAGGCCTTGTGTTAATGAATTAGTTCGATTTTACCAGCAATACAGGCAAAAGATAGCTCTATGAACTACAAGAAAGCATAGAGCAACCAGCTTTATGGCGTGCCCAATCGGGGCGTTTGCTGTAATAATCCTGATACTCAGGCTGTTCAGCATAGGGTTTACGCATGATGTTTAGCAACTTATCAATTTCAGAATAATCGCCTTGATGAGCTTTATCGATAGCAACTTGCGACAAATAATTGCGCAAAATATATTTAGGATTGGTGCTGTTCATTAAAGCTATCCTTTGCTGACTATCAAACGAGTTTCGTTGCAAACGCTCAGCGTAGGCTAGAAACCATTGATTCCGCATTTGAATATAATCATTTGAAAGCGCGTTCGGTTGATAATAAGCATCAGCACAAAGTTGCGAAACGCTATTCAACTGACCATCAAATTTCGCCAACTCACGATAGAAAATGGCCATGTCAGTTTCAACCGCGGCAAGTAATTGCTCAAGATCTTGAAACAGCTTTTTATCTGATACTTCAATGTCAGCTAGGCCAAGTTTATTAGCCATCATGCGTTGCCATTGGCGTTCATAATATACTGGGAAATCATTCAGAATAGCTTCAAGCGGTTCTGACTCCTCGATTAATGGATAAATCGCTTCTGCCAATTTGACCAGATTCCAATGGGCAACGTAAGGTTGATTAGCATAGCGATAACGCTTGCCTTGTGCATCCGTCGTATTGGGTGTCCAGTCAGGATCAAAATTATCCAAAAAGCCATAAGGGCCATAGTCAATGGTTAGTCCATGAATGGACATATTGTCCGTATTCATCACGCCGTGCACAAAACCAACTCGCTGCCAGTGCACGATCATATCCGCTGTGTCACGACAGATTTGCTCAAACCAAGCAATGTAGATTTCTTTAGTAATATTCTTTTGGTTAGCGGGCTTTTCTATTAAATGAGGAAAATAATTGTTAATGGTGAAATCAGCTAATTGTTTAAGAAGGTCGAGTTCTTGATAAGCGGCATGAATTTGAAAATTACCAAAACGAATAAAGGAGGGTGCAACGCGACAGACGATAGCGCCAGGCTCTTGCTCAGGATGACCATCATAAAACATATCGCGGGTGATCATGTCACCAGTGGTCATCAAGGATAGAGCGCGAGTGGTGGGAACACCCAAGTGATGCATGGCCTCGCTACACAAGAATTCGCGAATTGACGAGCGCAATACGGCATAGCCATCGCCTTGGCGAGAATAAGGGGTTGGCCCTGCGCCTTTGAGTTGTAACTCAAAAGATTGATTATTAATTTCTAGATTGCCAAGATTAATAGCGCGACCATCGCCTAATTGACCAGCCCAATTGCCAAATTGATGTCCGGCATAACGCATGGCAAAAGGTTTTGAGCCATCTGCTATGTGCGAACCAGACAATATGGCCTGCCACTCTTTTGATAACCCATTGCTAGAATTAATATTTAATAATTGTGCAATTTCTGGTGAATAACTTGCTAGTTCGGCAGCGCTTGGTTTCACAGGTTGGCAAAAGGAATAGCTGGCATCAGCAACCTGACGAGTAAAGTTCCCCACTTCGGGATCAGCAACTAAAGATTCGGTAAATAAATTAGCGAGTTTGGGCAAGGCAAAGTCCAAATAAGGAAATGGTGATGATAACCATTATAACCGTGATGGACAGGCAACAGAAATTTACCATAAATCAACCGCCAAATGGGCCCAAGTGAGCAGTAATAATCCAAGGATCACAATTCCTGCAAGCCATTTGAGAATAGTAGAACCCAGTTTACGACTGATTAGAATAAAAATTGAACCAGCGGCAAAGATCAAGAATCCGACGATGAGAAAGTCCATCAAGTTCCAATTAACCTGCTCGGTGAATTGCATTGCTACTAATGGAATGGAAAGTATTAAAGCCATTATGATGAAAAGTGCAAAAAAAGATTTTGTAGTGGTCACGCGACTGGATTTTTGGCTAATTGAATTCATAAGTTAATAGACCTTGTTGACTCATTATTAATCTAATATAGCAAATAAAAGGTTAAAAAATATAAACCAAAAATGATGAATTATGGCTTTAATCGAAACTACTCATTATCTTGCCAAACGACAGAGCTAATTTTCCACTGACCATCGGCTTTTACTAAATGAAACAGCTTCTGACCACTACCAGAGTAATTTTCGCCATTAAGTACGCCGTTTTTCTGATAAATGCATTGGTGTTGGGCAATAGTATCGAACACCTCAGTTGTGCCTGAGGTCGGCCATTCATGAAAATCAACCAAAGTGCCATTCGTCAGGATTTCTATTCTTGGAGCTAGAAACTCCGATAGGGTAAAAACTTCCGTCAAATCCTTTGAGTTCTTAACGATAATCGCTTGCGGGATAAACAGTTGTTTAAAGCTGCTAATTTCAAAATCAACTGCCGAGCGATTATCAAAGAAGTGGAAAAACGATTGTATCAGCAGATCAATTTCAGCCTTGTTGCTATCTAGCTCTAATTTAAAGCCAAAAACAGCTAATCCTTGTTGGTCAAAATCGAGCTTCGGGTAGCGCACAAAGCCAAGCTTTTGGTACATACCCCAAGCGGTTTGCATTGCTTGAGTGGTATGTATCGCAAGTTTAGTGTGGCCTTGCTCTTTTGCCAGATCAATACAGGCTTGACTAAGAGCCTTGCCCACGCCCAAGCCGCGAGCTTTCGGGCTCACGCCGAGTAAACGAAAACCCGCAGTATTCTTTTCTTTAGTAGCCAATCCTCCAGAACCGTATTGGCTCATATCGGCAAAATAAACCACGCCGCCAACAAGTTTTTCATTGTGCAAAGCTATTAATAAACTAACGCCAGCTTTTTTGCTGAAATCGCCAATATTGGCCAACATCTGATAATAAGCTGGCTGCTCATCAGGTTTAGGAAAGTCATCAAGTTGCGAATAGACCTCAACCAATAACGAGCCGAGCGATTGGTAATGTTCAGGTTGAGCTTTTTGGATAGTTAGGGACATAGAGATTAACGCCCGCGTAATAGGCGCGAGCTTGCGAGCGTCCTAATTGACGCGTTTGTTAAATTCATTTTGCATTGGACCCCGACGGTTTATTTGTTGCCCTTGCATCGATTAAAACTAATTCCTTGCCCTGGCTCAATTCTAGATCTTTAAGTGCTTTGAGTACTTTTTCTAGCTCGGAATCTGTGAAGTAAAGTATTACCTTTATCGATTTATTGGTCTGATTGGCAGCTTTGTACACCTCTACCTGCTTTGCCAAATTCTGCTTTAGTTTACTATTGCTAGCCAGCTTAAATTCAACGAGGGTACTGTCTTTAGAACCCCTTGATATTTTGTAATCCACCGGCCCTCGACCGTTATTAACTTCTGCATTAACGTCCTCTTCGGCTGCATACCAAGTAAGACGGAATATAAGCTGTAGATCAGACTCCCGCTTTACTGGCTCTCCGTTAACGTAGAACAGGCGATAGCCATCGTTACTTTCGATTACTTGCTTCAGAAATGCGACTCGATTATATGCCTCCTCGAAAGTATCCCCTTTTTGTGAATAGAATACTTTTTGCGCCCGAAGAATCTCAACTAGATTAGTAACCTGTCGAATAAAGACAGCTTCAGTTTCTTTTACTTTTTGCTCGCTTAGAGCAACAGCCTCATTTCCATGGTCTTCTTTGTATCTAATGTAATGATCGATAAGGGCTGGGAACTTGAGAAGCGTTCTGGAAATAGCCTGATTGATTTCTCTTTGATTTGCTCGCTCAGGAATTTGTCTGAGTAAATACTCATTGATTTGGGCGCGCAGCTCGACATTTGGTATGGACTCAGTTATTTCATCAAAGTCGCCAATAATGTCATGCTTGTTAATCCAAGCTTCGTCTTTGGTAAGGATATCCTTTGGCGTTAAAAGGACAAAATCACCGTCAATATATGGCAAATTGTACCGCTTTGAGACCCACCTGCGAGTTTTATAATCGAACTTAGCATGCTTTACACTTACCTCTTTACACCTTGACTTGTGCAAATGAGCATTTGCGAAATTCTGAGTATATTCACATAGATACCCTTTTATTAAGTTTGTCGTGAAATCGCTGATTGAGTCTTTCCCAACCCCATCCTTTATCAGGCATAATTTTTCTAAGTGACTACTTTTAGTAATCTGCTCATTGCCAAAGTTATTAAAAATTGAGCTTAGATTTTCATTTAGAGCAGTAGCAAACTTTGTCCCTAATCCTGAGCCACCATTTCCGACCTTACTGTAGCCAAGCCAGTTTTGCTTCACCTCGGGGAATAGAAACCAATGCCTAATCAAGCCTTTAGAAATTGCTCCTTTATCTGACATCTCGCGCAGAAAGGTAATATATCTGATTATCTCTTGGTGCAGATTTTGATATTGATCCTTCTCACTGCTGAAAAGAAGAAAGGGATCTATAAAGACTGGGAGGTCGTTAATGAGGGATACATTAAAAGCGCCATAATCATCAAGATCTTCTTTTGACACCCCAAAGTAGTCTGAAAAGTAGATGTTCACTCGATCCCTCTCTTGAATTTAACATAGTAATATGTGAATTCGATTCTAACACTTTAATTTTAAAAGAAAAAATTTTGCAGTGTCAAAAAAGTTGGTTTTCCAATAAAAGTGGTATTTTGCCCTATATTTAATCTATAAAAATCAATAGGTTGGGTTTCTAATAATTATTAGTAATGACTATAAATTGAGGTATTAAGCGGCAGTTCATTTCTGTCTAACGGGCGCATAGGTTACACTGTACCCATCAAATAATTCTCAATAATCTTTTATGTCTGACAAGTAAGTTGCTTTATTCTAGTCGATAGCTCTTCCTATTTATTCCGTGCTTATTATGTGCCGCAGTTGCAACTGCATGACCAATTCTAAGGGCATGATGGGGGCGATGTTTGGTGTTATCAATATGCTCAACAACTTGGTCAATGAATATCAGCCGAAGCATAAGGTGATGTTTTGACATTAAAGTCATAGGCGAAAGCTTACGAGCGTCTTAATTGGCGCGTTCGCTGGCGTTGGTTTAAATTTTTTAAGAAACTTTTTTAGCTACTATAAATACCGACTCACTGCTTGTTCTTAATTTTCGTTCAATGCTGAAGCCAGCTTTAACTAACTTATGAATAAGTTGCTCTTCAGTGAAATTAGTAACATGTGGAGCTAGGTGAAGATATTGCATAGCAGAAATCAGCCAGCGAAAAACAATGTTAACTTCTCCAATGAGAGAGGTGCTAGATACAAAAAAACCACCACTTTTAAGAAATTGATGGACTTTATTAATAGCACCATCAACATCTTTCAAAAGATGTAGTACATTTAACCCTAAAACCACATCAAAACTTTCGTTTCGGGCATTAAGACTATCCAGTGTGCCCTGCTGGAAATTGATATTTTCAACGCCAGCTTCAATTGCTTTTTGCTTAGCAATTTCAATCATCTTATCTGAGATGTCTGTCGCATAAATGCTCTGCACAAAAGGGGCATGAAGAATAGCGGTACCACCACTGCCGCAACCAAATTCAAGCAGTTGGTTTTCCACATTTAAATATTCTCGAGTGATTGTTAGCTTTTGCTGATATGTAGTCTTATCTTTGATGGGGCTTTTAACGTATTTTTCTGCTCTTTTATCCCAGAACTGTTTTGAATCCTTCATGGTACTGGTATTCTTAAATCACTTTGTGTTGAACAACCAGCTTAAAAATATATAACATTCAATTCAAGCAAATTAATTAAAATGTTCTGAGATAACGAAAATATTCGGTCAAAAAAACGAAGGTATAGATTTCAGATAATGGTTACCAATCAGTTTAACCTATCATTATCGGTATTTACTCACTTCTGTCTAACGGGCGCATAGGTTACACTGTACCCATAAAATAAATTCTTAAAACAACTTTATTATGTCTGACAAGCAAGCTCCTTTTATTCTGGTGGACGGTTCGTCTTACCTATTTCGCGCTTATCATGTGCCACAATTGCAGCGTATGACCAACTCAAAAGGCATGATGACGGGCGCTGTGTATGGCGTAATCAATATGCTGAAGAGTTTGATCAAGGAATATGATCCAAGCCATATGGCGGTGGTATTTGATGCCAAGGGTAAGACGTTTCGTAATGATTTATACCCTGAATACAAAGCCAATCGTCCACCGATGCCCGAAGATTTGCGTCAGCAGATCGAGCCTATCCATGAAATCGTCAAAGCTATGGGTTTGCCATTGTTGGTGATTGATGGGGTTGAGGCTGACGATGTGATTGGTACTTTGGCTGATCAAGCCAGTCGCGAAGGGCGTGAAACCCTGATTTCGACAGGCGATAAGGATATGGCGCAATTGGTGACTGAGCATGTCACTCTTATCAATACCATGGATAAGAGTAATCCGATAACTGATCGTGAGCGGGTGATTGAGAAGTTTGGCGTGAAACCTGAGCAAATCATTGATTTTTTAGCACTGGTTGGCGACAAGGTAGACAATATTCCCGGGGTTGATAAATGTGGCCCAAAAACTGCAGTGAAGTGGCTTGCTGAATATGAAACTATGCAAGGCGTGATTGATAATGCTGATAAAGTAGGCGGTAAGATCGGTGAAAATCTACGAAATGCACTCGAACAGCTACCATTATCCTATGAATTAGCAACCATTAAGTTAGATTGTGAGCTTGAGCAGCAACCGCAAGATTTGACCTTAAATGAGCCTGATGTCGCTAAGCTAAAGGAACTGTATGGTGAGATGGAGTTCCGTCGTTGGTTGACCGAAGTGCTGCAAGCAGGTGGTGAAGAGGTTGCTGATGGCGATGAGCCAAGTGAACAAAACAGCATTGACCGTAGCCAATACGAGACCATTTTAGAGCAGTCGCAACTTGATAACTGGTTGAAAAAATTAGAAAAAGCCGACTTGTTTGCTTTTGATACTGAAACCACAAGCTTGGATTACATTGAAGCAGAATTGGTCGGTATGTCATTTGCTATTGCCGATGAAGAAGGCAAGCACGAAGCGGCTTATTTGCCATTGGCACATTCTTATATGGGCGTGCCTGAGCAATTGGATCGCGATACTGTGTTACAACAAATGAAGCCTTTGCTGGAAAGTGAGCAACATAAGAAAGTTGGCCAGAATCTGAAATATGACATGAGCGTTTTGGCTAAATATGGCATAATTCTAGGCGGCATTGAGTTTGATACTATGCTTGAATCTTATTGTTTGAACAGTGTTGCCAGTCGTCATGATATGGATACTTTGGCATTGCACCACCTGAATCATGCCAATATCAAATTCGAAGAAATTGCGGGCAAAGGCAAGAATCAACTGACGTTTGACCAAATCGAAATCGAAAAAGCTTCGCCATATGCCGCCGAAGATGCGGATATTACTTTGCGATTGCATCAAAAGTTATGGCCTGAGTTACAAGAAGGCCAAGGGCCAACTCAAGTTTTTCAGCATATTGAGATGCCATTATTGCGTTTATTATCTAAAGTAGAGCGTAATGGGGTTTTGGTTGATGGCGCGCTTTTAACCCAAAAAAGCCAACAGTTCGCAGTACGTTTGCAGGAGTTAGAGAAAGAAGCCTTTGCAATTGCGGGAAAAGAGTTCAATTTAGGTTCACCAAAACAACTGCAAACCATCTTCTACGAAGAGCAAGGCTTGCCCGTTCTTAAGAAAACTCCAAAAGGGCAGCCATCGACCGCAGAAGAAGTGTTACAAGAGTTGGCTTTGGATTATCCATTGCCGAAATTGATCCTTGAGCACCGTAGTTTATCTAAGTTGAAATCAACCTATACCGATAAATTACCATTGATGATTAACCCAACCACAGGGAGAGTGCATACTTCTTACCATCAAGCGGTAGCGGCAACGGGGCGTTTGTCTTCGACCGATCCTAATCTACAGAATATCCCGATCAAAACCGAAGAAGGCCGCAGCATTCGAACCGCATTTATCGCGCCAAAAGGTTATAAAATCTTGGCAGCGGATTATTCGCAAATTGAGTTACGCATCATGGCGCATTTGTCGCAAGATCAAGGTTTGCTTGATGCTTTTGCTAGAGGATTGGATGTCCACTCCGCAACTGCAGCTGAAGTGTTTGAAGTGCCACTAGGAGAAGTAAGCACTAACCAACGTCGCAATGCTAAGGCCATTAATTTTGGATTGATCTATGGCATGTCAGCTTTTGGACTGGCCAAACAAATCGATACCGATCGCAATACCGCGCAAGATTATATCAATACCTATTTCGCCCGCTATCCAGGGGTCGAAGGCTATATGAACAACACTCGCGAGAAAGCGGCGGAGTTGGGATATGTGGAAACCCTGTACGGTCGTCGTTTGTATTTGCCAGAAATCCATTCAAAAAATGGCTTGCGTCGTAAAGCCGCAGAACGCACCGCGATCAATGCACCAATGCAGGGCAGCGCCGCCGACATCATTAAGCTCGCTATGCTTAAAGTGGATGAATGGCTACAAGATCAAGAAGGTATCAAAATGGTTATGCAGGTGCACGATGAATTGGTGTTTGAGGTGGCTGAAGATCAATTGGAATTGGCAAAACAGAAAATCCCAGAACTGATGGCCTCGGTTGTAGAGTTATCAGTACCATTAATTGCCGATGTTGGAGTTGGTGATAACTGGGATCAGGCACATTAGTTGTATGAGTAACATAAAAGCTAAGTTCTTGATTTAACATTGTGCAATTCAATTTTACACAAAACTGACAAAATCTAGTGCAACAAACTGTGGCATGAGCTGTCTTTAATAATGAGTGCAATGAATGCGCTCCCCGCGACTCCCTCCTTCTTGCGGGACTTGCAGTTCAGCCTCCCCAAGCTGGGCTGTGTATTGGGGTGGTACTATGTTCCCTCAGGCCACCCCTTTTTTTATTCTTAGTATTAAATTCCTTTATTACTTCGTTTTTTTTGAAAGTTGTGATACTCATTACCATAAAGGTAATTCCGTTTCTCACTTTATCAAAACGCCTCGTACTAAAAAAATTTACTGATTAAGAAATGCAAAAAATCAGTTGAAATAACTGTATTCAGAAATTTGAAATGAAAATGCGAGAGTTGCATGAACTATTGATATAACTCTTCTTTTGAATAATGCAGTTCAAGATGGTCGCGTTCAGATTTTTTTAGGCTTTTGACGATTAGGGTGTAGGAATGGTCGATCAAGCGTTCAATTTCACCTTTTGGAATGGAGTTATCCAGAATAAGGGTATTCCAGTGGGTTTTGTTCATGTGATAGCCAGGAATGATGCTGGGAAAAATACTGCGCAAGGCATCGGCTTGCTCAGGAGCGCATTTTAAGTTCATGCACCAATGCCCCGCCATTTTGCCTGCAGTGTCTTTTTCGTTGCCTGTGCCGAGCGCCAATGTGGCAAACATTTTATTTTTGACTTTGAAGACAGAGACTTCTGGGCCAAAAGGGAAATCTTCGATAGCTTCTGGTTTGCTCAGTAGGTACTCTTTGGCTTGGTTTTGGTTCATGTTCAGTTCTTGAATTCTGCTAGTTACTAATTGCTGCTCTTAATCGAGCATTGGCGGTTCGTACCAATTATCGAGTCGAGAATAAAGCTGATCAAGCCCTTCACGTTTAAGTGAAGAGAAAGCCTGCACTGTCGCTTTAGGGTGCAATTCTTTGAGCTGCTTTTTACATTGCATTACCGCTTTGGACTTGGCGCCTGATTTTAATTTGTCGGACTTGCTCAATAAGCAATGCACGGGTAATTCAACTTCGGCTGCCCATGTTAGTATCTGCACGTCCGCATCTTTAAGGAAGTGACGGATATCCATTAATAACACCATGCCATGCAAGCAGCGGCGTTGTTGCAGGTAACGCGATAACTCAGCTTGCCATTGGCGTTTCATAGCCTCAGGAACCTTGGCATAACCATAGCCAGGTAAGTCAATTAGGCGACGATGTTCATCGAGAGTAAATACATTGATCAATTGAGTGCGGCCAGGGGTTTTACTGGTACGTGCCAGCGATTTTTGTTGCGTGAGGGTATTCAAAGCACTGGATTTACCTGCGTTTGAACGGCCAGCAAAAGCAACTTCGATACCTTGATCAGGCGGTAGTTGGTCAAGTTTTGCGGCGCCGAGTAAATATTGTGCTTGTCTATAATTCATAAGGTTTCTTATATTGTGCTTATTGAGCCGAGTTGGTTTGTTAATAATCAATAGATTTTTCAATCAGATGATGGCATTTTACTGGTTAGTTCCCTATAATTCACCGTACTTTTTGGGTTTAATCCGATTTATCCGTCAGTTTGGGTATAAATATTGACCGAAATTGACTATTTAGCACTAAATATAGGTTTTTGAATGAAAAAGTTAGCTATTTTTGCATTGATTTTATTAGGCGCAAGCGTATCTGCGCAAGCTGGCGATGAAGCCAAAGGCGCTCAATTGGCAGCTCAATGTGCAGCCTGTCATGGTAAAGATGGTAATAGCACGACGCCAATGTGGCCAAAATTAGCAGGCCAAAACGCAGAATACATCGTTAAGCAATTGATGGATTTCAAAGTTGGCGCGGCAGATAAGACTAAAGGTCGCTACGAAGCTTCGATGGCTCCTATGGCTGCAAACTTAAGTGAACAAGATATGCAGGATTTAGCGGCGTATTATATGGCTCAGGAAACACAAATGGGCGCAGTAAAAGCCGAGTTTTTGGAATTAGGCAAAAAAATCTATTTCCAAGGTGATGCTGAGCGTGGCGTTCCAGCGTGCGCAGCTTGTCATGGAGCAACTGGCCAAGGCTTGAATTTAGCAAAATATCCATCAGTGTCAGGACAGCATCCGCAATATGCGATCAAGCAATTGAAAATGTTTGCTGCGGGCGAGCGCAATAACGACGAAGCAGCGGTAATGCGTGACATAGCAATTCGTATGTCTGAGCAACAAATCGAAGCTGTGGCCAACTTCATGTTAGGTTTACACTAAGATTAGCTTTTGATTGTAAATCAAGGTAAAAAGGCGGCATCAGTCGCCTTTTTTATTGCTACAATAAAAGCAATAGTTAAGTGATATAAACTCTAAGAGATTTAGCGAATATGGATACTAAACGAATTCTTGCATCTGGTGTGCTACTGTTTTTGAGCTGGCTGGCGGCGGCGGAACCTGTAAAAGATAAGGATTATTGGGCGATCCCAACTGTGCAAGGTATTGAGCCTGCAACGAGTGATAATTTATATTTTACATGGTTTGGGTGTTCATCGTGTTCAACGATAGAGCAGCAACTTGCCGCAGAATTAGAGGGTTTTGAAATTGTGCCGCTCATTGCAAGACCTGAATGGCGACCTGCGGCCAAGATATTCTATGTTCTACAAATGTTAGAAATTGATCCGCAAGTGCGTCAACAGTTGTTAATTGATATTGAGCAGGCTAAGTTGGATCCAACCAATTTAGAAGCAATGCGCTTATGGTTGTTAGAGCAACCCACTGTTCAAGAAAAGGTTGATGAAGAGTTATTGAATAAAACACTAGAAGATAGGCAATTGTTTAAGCGAGTTGCAGAAGCGGTAGCGTTGGCGAAAAATTATAATATTCAATATGCTCCGACAGTCGTTGTTAAAGGGCAGTATGCAACGGATGCGCGACATACCATGACGATTAAGAAGTTTAAGGATGTGTTGGCATATTTGAAACAACTGTAGTGGGCTCTTACTAAAAGCACTCACTAAAGAAGCACTCATTATGAGCAAGGAGTTCACCAAATTTGGACTTCTAGGCTTTAGTAACTAATGAAAAGCTCTTTATTTAAAGAGTTTTTTAATTTTTGTTTTTCGATTTCTTCAAAAAGATATTTGCTCATTCCCGCGAAAGCGGGAATGACAGAAAAGTCCAGAAAGGGTTCGACCTTGCATTACGAGTGCTTTTTTTGCTTAGATTAGTGGAGTTTGGGTTAATAAAACCAATACTGCCATTTAATCAGAATAATCGGACAAAGGCTTTTCACTATTATGGTGGCTAGCATTATACAATGCCGCTAGGGTAGAAGAGCGAAATTCACGGCGATATAACACCGCTACTACCACGCTAGTGCAGCCAATAAAAACCCATGGATTAACGAACCACGCCAAGGCAGCTATAGCAAAGGTATAACTACGCAAACCGTAATTGAAAGAGTTGGTAGCGCGAGTTAATAGCCAGTTAGAGTGTTTGATGAACAATCTTTTTTCAACGGCTTCAGCATCCTTTGTCGGAGCAGCACCAAATAACACCACCGCAAAATTGTATTGTCGCATAGACCAGGTGAATTTGAAAAAAGCATAAGCAAAGGTGACCACCAGAACAATAATTTTAACTTCCCAAGCAGCGCGCGAATCTACTTCGATCCAAGGTAGGTCGGATAATAAGCGCACGGCTTTATCGGTTGAGCCAAGTACTGTTAATAAACCTGCAATGATGAAAATAGAGGTTGAAGCAAAAAAAGTTACGTTGCGCTGCAAGATACCTAAACTGGTGACATCTGAAATGCGTACGTCGCGATGGATCATGTTTTCAATCCATTCGCTACGGTTAGCTGCCAGTTGGTTGGCGATACTAGGCCTTTTGCTTTGTTGGGACTTGGCAAAAAAGGTATATCCAATCCAGCAGCTGAGAAACCAGAATAATGCTAACCAGTCGATTAAAGGTAAAAAAGATAAGTCCACGTAGTCACCAAAAATAATTTGAGCTATTTGATCATTGATATAACTTGAGCAACCAGTTTATTGATACCGCTGGCGGCTTCGCTGATATTACCTGCTAACATGTAAGCAGGAGTGCTTACGACCTGATTTTGACTGTCGATCACAATATCATCCACAGGGCAATTGCTATGCACAGCGCCCATGGCTTGAATAGCTGAAGCGGTATCAGCATCATTACCAATAGTTGCAATGCTTCCTTTGCCATAAATCAGTGGGATTATAGCAGGTGCGATACAGATAAAACCGACAGGTTTTTGTGCTTTTGCCATCGCTGAGAGAAACTGTTTAAGCTCAGAGTTAACACTACAATCAGCTCCTTTAATAGCGAAGTTGGATAAATTTTTTGCCGCACCAAATCCACCTGGTAGGAAAGCAGCATCAAAGTCATCGGCTCGTGCCTGTGCTAAATCGGCAATGTTACCGCGTGCAATGCGCGCCGCTTCAACCAGCACGTTTCGTCTTTCTTGAGCACTGACTTCGCCCGTCAAATGATTAATAACATGAAGTTGTTCAATGTTGGGAGCGAAGCATTGATATTCTATCGCGTGTTGTTCCAAGGCTAATAAGGTGAGAACACTTTCATGGATCTCAGCACCATCAAATACACCACAGCCAGAAAGAATAACGGCAACTTTTTTCATATATCATCCTACAAAAGCATTTGGTTAGCCAATAACTGATCATAATATACTCCGATTGATGAAACAAAGTGGAAGTTTTTTTGATTTTTTGTTGGATTTAACCGAAACTTAACCTTATTAAAGTCGTCGCTCGATTTAGCGCGTTATTATAATAAAGCACTCATAGGATACTTGATGCTGAGTCGTTTCATTTGGGTCATTATTACTGTTGTTTGTTTTGCTGCTCTGGTTAATAACTCGAGTATTGCTCATGAGCGATCATTAAATTCTTTAGGTATTGAAGATCAGCTGTCTCAAAGCGTTGTGACTGCAATCACTCAAGACAAATACGGGTTCTTATGGATCGGTACAGAAGACGGTCTTAATCGTTTTGATGGTTATCAAATAAAAATTTTCAATACTCAAAATAGCCATTTATCAAATAATATGATCTACGATTTGTTGGCTGATGATCAAGGCGATGTGTGGGTGGCAACCTATGATGGCCTCAGCGTGTTTCGACAAGCTACAGGCCAGTTTGAAACTTTCCATCATAATCCGAACGAGCCTTTTTCATTAGCTAACGATTATGTGCCGAGTTTAGCCAAGGACGATCAAGGCGGTATTTGGGTGGCTACCTACGCAGGTCCATCCTATTACGATCCAACGATTGGGGGCTTCAAAACTTACCCAGTCATGATTAATCGAAGGGTGGCAGCGACGGTTAACGAAGTTAGCCAGATTTTGGTAGATAAACAACAACGTGTTTGGTTAACCAATTCACGTGGAGAACTGGCTCTGTTTAATCAAGCAGGCGGCCGTTTCGAGTTAGTACAAAACGTCAGCTCAGAAAAGTTTGGTAATATCTGGGATCTTAAGGATGCGCCTGACGGGAATATCTGGTTGGCCTCAACAGATCAGGGCGCTATTGTTTATTATCCTGAACAGCAACGGTTCGAAAAAATTGCAGCTTTAACTTTTGCCATGCGCCACGAGTATTATAAGGCTTCCTCTATCTTGTTTGATGAGCAGGGGCATTTGTGGCTAGGAACCTTAAAAGGTGGTCTTTATAACTTAGATTTAGAGAAAAAAAGCTCCACCCACTATCAGTATGGGGCTTATGGCTCTATTGCTAGTAATACCATTAACACAATCTATCAGGATAATTCTGGAGTAATTTGGGTTGGAACTTCTTCGTACCTAAATAAAATCAACCCTAAACAACTCAAGTTTGATTATTTATATAAAGATCTGAGTGATGAGAGCGCTGAATACTCATTAGGGTTTGAGAGCACTTTTGCCCTAGGAATAACCAATAAAAATCATTTATGGGTTGGCGCAGAAGATGGCAGCATTAGTATTTATCAATTAATAAAAAACAATTCACCGCAGAAAATTGCCCACATGTCATCAAATGAAATTGATGGTACAGCTATCTATGGCATTAAAGATATTGGTGCGGGTCGTATTATGATTCTGACAGAGCAAAAGGTTTGGCTCTATGATGAATTGAAGCAACAGCTTGATCTTTGGTACAGCGAACCTGAAAAATCTTCAAGAATCTTTTTATCGAGCATCTATCACAAGGGGAGCCTGTGGGTTGCAACCAGCACAGGGTTGTTGGCTATTGATGAGCTAGGCAATGCACAAGAATATAAGGTGATGGGAATAAAGCCCATCGAAGATAATTTCATTAATACCTTATATCTGAAGCAAGACAAAGATGAGCTGTGGTTAGGAACTGAGCATGGAGTTTTCCGTTTTAACCTAATCGATAAAAAATATACCCAACTGTCGCAGCTATTTGACGGTGTTCCTAGCAAAGCTGAAGAGTCTGTGGTTAGTGTGGTTTTTGATGCTTTGGGGCGGTTATGGTTAGGAACTTACGGTAATGGGGCAATAATTTTTGATTTTACCCAGCAAAAAGTTACAGAATTGAATAGTTTGGTGGGCGGCCTCAATAACACCGTCTATTCAATGCAAGCTGATGATGCGGGTGCTCTTTGGATTGGTACTGGCAAAGGTTTGTATCGTGTTGAACCAAAAGATTTTTCGCTTAGCCATTTTTCCAGTAGTGAGCGTCAACCGATCAACGAATTCAATAGTGCTGTGCAGGAAAAAAGTGTTGATGGACGCTTGCTCTTTGGGGGGGTGAATGGAGTCATTGTTTTTGATCCTAAAGACTATCAAGCTGATAGCAGTGCCCCACAACCTGTGATTACGGATATTTTGATCAACAATAAATCAATTGTTGTTGAACAAACATCGAACTCTCGACTAAAAGCCTCGCCTCATCTGGCTAAAAAATTATTAGTGATGCCTGATGACTCTAGTTTTACGTTTGAGTTTTCCGCATTAAATCTGGCTAATGCAAAAAATAATCGTTATCGCTATATGCTTGAAGGGCATGATAAAGATTGGATAGAGGCTGATTCTAAATTACGTTTAGCCAATTATTCTAATTTATCCCCAGCGACTTACCAGTTTAAGTTGTTAGCAGCCAATAAAGACGGTATTTGGAGCGAACTGCCCGTAACTGTTGAAGTTGAAGTGCAAACAGCTTCTTGGCTGTCACCGAGTGCATTTGCTTTATACGGTTTTATTCTTGGCTTAATTATCTTGTCTTTTGCCTATTTGGCTTGGATGCGAGCGAGGGAGAAGCGTTTTTCAGCTGCCCAATTAGCGCAAAGTGAAGAACGATTAAAATTATCATTATGGGGCAGTGGTGATGAGCTGTGGGACTGGCAGATCCATTCAGGAGCTTTACACCTTTCCAATGAATGGCAATATGATTTCCCACGCGATGGTATTCGTAGCGGTTATTCTGAATCCAACTCCAATATACATAGTAATGATCTTCCTTATGTCAAACGAGCTTTAACGGCGCATTTAAGCGGTAAATCTCACCATTTTGAAAGCACTTATAGAATTAGCGATGAACAAGGCGGTTGGATTTGGGTTCTGGATCGTGGCAAGGTCGTGAGTCGTGACGCCAATGATAAACCTTTGCGTATGGCAGGCACCATTAAAAATATTACGGAACTAAAGAGTGCTGAGCAACAGCTGAATGTTATTGTGAAGTCCTTTGATAATATTTCGGACGCGGTTTGGATTTTAAATGATGATTTTACCTACATAGCGATTAATAAGGCCTTTACTCGAATCACAGGTTTTACAGAGGAAGAAGTTATTGGTAAGACCATGAAGGTTAATGCGGTTCAGCAAGAAACGGGTTTTTATTTTGATGAGTTGCGAGAAAGTTTAGCCAACCGAAACAGTTGGCATGGTGAGTTGGATGCTATTCGTAAGAATGGACAGGTCTATCCCATTGAATTGAATGTTGATGTAGTACGCGATAATGACGGCAACATTCTTAATTATGTGGGGGTCTTTTCTGATATTACTTTCCGCAAAAAAGCGGAGAAAGAGTTGCGTCGTCTCGCGACGGTGGATCAGCTCACAGGTTTGCGTAACCGCAGTAGCTTTAGACAATATTTTGCCGAATTGATACAGAATTCTGATGACAATCATCAACACGCCTTATTGTTTATTGATTTAGATAACTTCAAGCGTATCAACGATTCTCTTGGGCATGGAGTAGGTGATGAGTTGTTATCAAGCGTAGCGCAAATTTTAGAAAATTTGCTACAAGGCAGTGAAGGAATCGTAGCGCGATTGGGTGGTGACGAGTTTACAATTTTGCTAGAAAACGTCGAAACGTGGAATCAGCCTGCGAAAATTGCGCAAGCAATTTTAGACCGTTTTACTAGCCCGTTGATGTTGCTCAGTGCAGAGGTTGTGGTGTCGCCCAGTATTGGCATTGTGATGTATCCAGAAAACGGTGAAAGTGCCGAAGAGTTACTAAAAAATGCTGATACCGCCATGTATTACGCTAAAAAGAAAGGTAAAAATACTTATCAATTCTACACTCGTCAGATGAATGAACAGGCGAAAATGCGCTTATCTCTAGAAAATGAACTGCGCCAAGCCATTGAAAAAGATGAGTTTGTGGTGTTTTATCAACCAAAGGTGAGTTTACAGACGGGAAAAATCACCAGTATGGAAGCGCTTGTGCGTTGGCGTAACCCTAACCGTGGTTTGGTGTTGCCAAATGAGTTTATTCCTTTGGCTGAAGAAGTTGGGTTTATTATTCCGATTAGCCAGAAAGTAATTGAAAAAACCTGTTTGCAGATCCGTGACTGGCAAAATCGCGGATTGTTTGATGGAAAGGTCGCGGTGAATTTGTCGGCAATACAGTTTTACCATGAAAACTTATGGGAAACGGTTAAAAATGCTCTGCATTTAGCCAAGATTGAGGCTGATTCATTGGAATTTGAAATAACCGAAGGGATGGTAATGGAAGATTTGAGCCACTCGATCCGTCAAATGAAAACCTTGCAAGATATGGGGATTAGTCTTGCTCTTGATGATTTTGGGGTTGGCTATTCCTCATTGGGTAACCTTAAAGACTTCCCTATCAATACCTTGAAAATTGATCGTTCTTTCATTTGGGATCTTGAAGATTCAGAGCGGGATCGCAACCTAGTGGCTTCGATCGTTACTCTTGCTCATAATCTGGACATTAAAGTGGTTGCCGAAGGGGTGGAAACCGTATCCCAAGTTGAAGCGTTAAAATCTATGAATTGTGAAGAAATTCAAGGGTTTATATTTAGTAAGCCTGTGCCTCCTTGGGAAATGGAGGCGATGCTCAGTGATCCAGAAATCAATCTGAATAATGTGCTACTGGAGTTTGATGGGCTGGAGAAAAGCTGATATTTGATCTTTTGCAGTGTCTTGGCTCAGGTCTAAGCATGAATAAAGGGTTAAATATGGGTAAAATTTAGCCAAATCATTTGATTGAACAGGTCGCGTCTGAGACAATATGCGGCCTAAAAATTCCCTTCTAACTATTGCTAACTTAGGAGATCCGATGCCGTCTCGTTTCGAGCTAGCCAATGCCATCCGTGCTTTGAGTATGGATGCAGTACAAAAAGCCAAATCTGGTCATCCAGGTGCCCCTATGGGCATGGCGGATATCGCTCAAGTTCTTTGGAGTGATTATTTTACTCACAATCCTGCGAACCCTAGCTGGGTGAATCGTGACCGCTTCGTGATGTCGAATGGTCATGGTTCGATGTTGGTCTATTCGATCCAGCATTTGACGGGCTATGATGTGACGATTGACGATATTAAAAATTTCCGTCAAATCCACTCTAAAACCCCAGGCCACCCTGAATATGGTTATACGCCAGGCGTAGAAACTACTACTGGCCCATTAGGTCAAGGTATTGCTAACGCTGTGGGTTTTGCTATAGCAGAAAAAACTTTAGCTGCTCAGTTCAATCAACCTGGCCATGAGGTTATTGATCATCATACTTATGTCTTTATGGGCGATGGTTGTTTGATGGAAGGTATTTCGCATGAAGTATGTTCACTCGCAGGAACCTTGGGTTTAGGAAAGCTGATCGTATTTTGGGACGATAATGGCATTTCAATTGATGGTGAAGTTGAAGGCTGGTTCTCAGACGATACACCTAAGCGCTTTGAAGCTTATGGTTGGCAAGTGATTCCGGCAGTCGATGGACATGATCCAGAAGCGATTAAAGTGGCTATAGAGCAAGCACGAGCAGATGAGAGTCGCCCGACATTGATTTGTTGTAAAACCATTATTGGTTTTG